>CANKVS010000005.1 GCA_947487155.1 uncultured Flaviramulus sp. | reverse complement strand
TTAACTATCTCGCTTTCTTAGTTATAGCTATTAAAAAAATTAAGAAAAGAAAAATTATAAAAGTTTAAATCACTTCATCAATAAAAACGCAGGGATACAACCGGTAAAAGTAGATTTAGAATTATTTAGCCTAATTGAAAGAGCCATTCATATTTCAAAACTTACCGATGGCGCTTTCGATATTAGTTATGCATCGATGGATCGCATTTGGAAGTTTGATGGCAGCATGACTAAAATACCTTCTGAAGAAGAAATTAAAAATTCTGTAATTAAAGTAGGCTACAAAAACATCATCTTAAATAAAAAAGAACAAACAGTTTTCTTAAAGCTCAAAGGCATGAAAATAGGCTTTGGTGCTATAGGAAAAGGATATGCTGCCGATAAAGCAAAAGTACTTTTAAAAGAAGAGGGTGTTGTTGCAGGTATCATCAATGCTTCTGGTGATTTGAATTCTTGGGACAAACAACCAAATGGAGAGGACTGGAATGTCGCTATAAAAAAACCATTAAATAAAAATAAGGTTTTTGCCTTATTGCCCATTTACGAAAAAGCCATTGTAACCTCAGGGAATTATGAAAAACGCGTCACTTTTAATGGAAAAACTTATTCCCATATTATAGATCCTAGAAACGGTTACCCCAGTAGTGGTTTGGTAAGTGTGAGCGTTTTTGCATCCAGTGCAGAATTGGCAGATGCACTTGCCACTTCCATTTTTGTAATGGGTAAAGATGTTGGCTTAGACTTTATAAATCAGTTAAAATCTATTGACTGTATCATCGTGGATGCTAATGGAAAAATATACTATTCTGAAGGGGTTACATCAGAAAATAATAAAACTAAATAAATGAAAAAAATTGAAATTCTAATAGCCATAATGGCAAGTTTAAGCTCATGTGTAGCAGTAAAAGAATATGAAAAAGTAAATATTAATGATCCGGATATGAAGCTATCTGCAATGTCAGTAGAACGCTTTGAAACTAATTTTCAAGTATACCGCGAAGCCGCATCGGGCGCCAATGGAGGTAAAACTGGTGGTGGTTGTGGTTGTAATTAAGTGATGCCCATTTTTTGCTTTGCTACGCTTGCAAAAAATGTTGACAGAACTTACCCTAAGCACAGTCGAAGGGTCTCTAATATTTAGGTTTAACCAATAATGAACTTATCCAGAGGATAGTAGAAACTTTTAAAACAATGCCCAAAATCTAGCTCACTATTTATGGTGGGTTTTTAAACCATAAAACGTTTACATGAAATATATCATTCTAACAGTAATCTTTTTTTATGTGTCTTTTGGTTTTTCTCAAACGAAGCTAAAAGATACTTTAAATACATATAAAAAAAGAGTTTTAGAAACTACCGAAGTTGATTTTTTAATGAGCTATTACAGGCAAGAGGGCAATCATGCCTCTGTAACTGGTGGTATAGGTGATGAAACACTAACCGATATTACTCCCACTTTTGTAGTTGCTATTCCTTTAAATACGGATGATGTATTAACTATAGATGCAGGTATCTCTACCTATACATCGGCTTCATCCAGTAATTTAGATCCATTTGATTCGAGTGGTGCCTCAAACGGTAATTATGATGACGATGACGATGATAATGGTGGAAATAATAACCAAACCTCCAATGTTACTGGAAGTCCTTGGCAGGCCTCTTCCGGAGCTTCTAGTCAAGATACTTGGGGGAGTGTTAATGTAGGCTATAATCATAGTTCTGATGATAGAAATACTATTTGGACTACCAATGCAGGTTTTGCAGCAGAATACGATTATACATCCATTGGTTTTGGAGGTGGTATAACCAGACTTTTTAATGAGAAAAATACAGAAATAGGTCTCAAAGCTCAAGTGTATTTAGATACATGGAGCCCAAAATACCCAACGGAGTTAGATTCTTACTTAGAAGCCGGTGAAGATTTAAATAATGGATTCTTTAATGGTATCGATATTCTAAATCAAGATGGTAATGTTATTGATAAAAATTCAGCGACAGTTTGGTCGCCTTTAAATACAACACTTATACAAAATAAATCTAGAAATTCTTACTCGCTATCGTTTAGTTTTTCTCAAATCTTGAGTAAGAATGCACAGTTCTCCATATTCTTTGATGTAGTGCAACAAAAAGGGTGGCTAGGAAACCCTATGCAACGGATATATTTTCAAGATCGTGCTAATTATTATATTGGCAATGCTGCAAATATATCCAATTATACATCTCCTGTTAATAGAGATGTATTCCATTTAGCAGATGATATTGAACGCTTGCCAAATTCCAGATTTAAAATTCCGATAGGCGCCCGATTTAATTATTACATTAATGAATCAATATCCTTAAGAACCTACTACCGCTATTATTTTGATGACTGGAGCATCAATTCGCATACTTTCAGTGTAGAATTGCCTGTAAAATTAAAAGCAGGGAAGTTCACTTTATACCCTACATATCGTTTTTACAACCAAACGGCAGCTGATTATTTTGCGCCTTATGAAGCACACCTTTCAATATCAGAATTTTATACATCAGATTACGACTTGTCTAAGTTTAATAGCAGTCAATATGGCTTAGGATTGAGATATACCGACATATTCACAAAGTTTAAAGTTTTCAATTTCGGTCTTAAGTCATTTGATTTAAAATACAGTTTATACAATAGGAGTGATGGATTAAAAGCTGGTATTATATCCACAGGTTTTAAGTTTGTATTAGACTGAAGTACGAACTGTGTATAATTTTGTATATCTAATAGAGTATATGTTTATCTCGTTATTTCTCTTTTATAACTGTAATTTAGATTTAGAATAATTTATAGTGCTAAAAAAAAGTATTTTCATACTTTTTACTTTATATCAACCGGTTTGTTTGCGCAAAATCGGGTTGAATTACTCAGTAGTACATCAATCTTGGTGGTTGATTCTATTAGCATTCTTATGCATGCATTTTTTAACTGGACTTTTGATGAGCGTTGTTTTTCAGATAGCTCATATTATGCCTGCGAACGAGTTTTCTCTTCCTGATAAAATAGCCAATTGTATTACAAACGGCACAAGACTATGGGCTTCCATATCACGTCAAGAGGACACTGCATCAAGCAATAATTAATCACGTCAGTATGCTGCGTATATTTGGGAAAAACAGGACACAGCTATTGTGTAGGAAAATCACACATCAAAAATTAATTAAAAAGCAGATTAAAATAAAACACTAAATATTAAACATTTTCCGACCGTCCAAATAACAAGAATAAAATGTTTTTTAACTGATTACCAACACGTTCTCTAAGCAATTGGTATGCCTTTGTAAGGTGACCTTCAACCGTCTTAACTGATACATTCAGGTATTCTGCAATTTCAATATTAGTAAGCCCCTCTTTTTTACTTAACAAAAAAGTTTCTTTACAGCGTTTAGGTAATTTTGTAATACCTTCAGTAACAATAGCAATTTTACGTTTTATTAACTCAGAATTTCTATCATCAATAGCTTCGTCCAAAGCTTCTATATAGCTTCGTTCAAGATTAGTGACAGCCCGACTTTTACGATATTTATTAACAAATTGGTTATATGTGATTTTATAAAGGAAATTCTTTAGAGAGTAAACCCTGTCAAGTTTTTTTCGATCTCTCCAAATGAACAAAAAAACATCTTGAACAATGTCCTGGGCCATAGCATTATCTTTAGTTAGGCTTTGCGCATAATTTAAAAGCAAATTGTGATAGGTCTTTACTAAAAAAATGTAAGCTTGCTCATTCCCATTTATTAAATGTGATACTAAAACAGACTCATTTTTAAATTTAGAAGACATGGTGTTAACTAATAAATCCTTACAAATTTTATGTAAAGATTATAAAAAAATAATAAAAAGCAAGGGTATTTGAATTCAGCTTTGCTATATATAAAAATAGTGACCTCAAAAATGACCAATAAAATTGAAAAATTAATAGTTCGGTATCTAACCAACTCTGCGACCATGTCTGATTTGGATATACTTTCAGACTGGATTAGTAAACCTGCTAATGAACGAATGTTTAAAGATTATGTGCAAACATATTATGCAATTATTAGTGGTATGAACAATGATGATTCTCAAAAAACAGCTGAACAATTACTTCATGTCATTCGTAAAGAAAAATCTTTTATTCACCAACTAAAAACGAATGTAGTATATAAATATGCTGTAGCGGCATCTGTTATATTGATAGTGTCTCTAAGCATATTTTTAAATAAAGAAAGGAACTCAATCAAGTCTGTAGAACCACCTATCATTGTTAGCAACCAAATAGAAACAGGCACAGATAAAGCAACCTTAACTTTGGAAACTGGAGAAGAAGTAACTTTATTAAAAGGAACGTCTTTCCAAACTCAAAACCTAACAAGTAATGGAGAAGAGGTTATATACAACAAAACGGGTACTAAAGAAATAGCCTATAACTACTTGACTATTCCAAGAGGTGGCCAATTCCAAATTGTTTTAGCGGATGGAACCAAAGTTTGGCTCAATTCAGAATCACAATTAAAATATCCGGTAAGCTTTAAAGAAGGAGAAACAAGACAGGTAGAACTTGTTTATGGAGAAGCCTATTTCGATGTATCTCCAAGTGCACTACACAAAGGTTCTAAGTTTAAAGTATTTAATCAGTCTCAGGAAATAGAAGTATTAGGTACTGAGTTCAATATTAAAGCTTATAAAGATGAAATAAATATTTATACAACATTAGTAGAGGGTCAGGTTGTCGTAGATTTTAGTGGAGGAAAAGAAAATTTAATACCCAATCAACAATCAAACTTAAATGTTTTGAGTAGTAGCGTTACAGTTACTAAAGTAGATGTTTATAATGAAATTTCATGGAAAGAAGGGATATTTACTTTTGAAGGTAAGCCATTGAAAGATATTGTTAAAGTATTATCTCGCTGGTACGATGTGGATTTTGTTTTTGTAGATAAATCTTCTGAAGAAAAAAGATTTAATGGTTCGTTAAAAAGAAGGCTGAAAATTAATGAAATACTTGATGCAATCAAAAATTTTGGAAAAATTAAAGGATATGAAATCAATGGAAAAACTATAATGATAAAATAAAAAGGGACAAAGTATTTGAAATTTGGACGTTTCACTTTATCCCTTCTATTATGCGTATTAATTTAATGTTTAACTAAACTAACACAATTCAAATTTATGGAAATTAAATTTATTTATTGCTGTTCTCTTATACGAAAACAGCTTCTAATTCTTATTATGAAAACATTCATCTTTCTTTTATGTACCACTGTATTCGGTTTTAATTCTATCAATGGCTTTTCGCAAGAGACAATAAAAATAAAAGAAGATAAGATTGTATCTGTAGATGAGGTCTTTAGAATTATTACAAAACAATCTGATTTTAGCTTTATATATCCAGAAGAGCTTTTTAAAAATGCTTCTAAAGTAGAACTGAAAAGAGGAATAATCGAATTAAAAAAATTATTAGATCATACCTTATCTAGCAGTAATGTTAACTTCAAACTTTCTGAAAATAATGTTATTGTTATTAATGAAAACACTAATAAAGCATCAAATATTATAGAGCTTCAGAGTATAATAATATCTGGTATTGTAAGTGATGAAAATGGACAGCCACTTCCAGGAGCAAACATCTTGGAAAAAGGAACTCTTAATGGAACACAGACTGATTTTGATGGCAAGTTTTCATTAGAAGTTTCTAGTGAAAATGCTATACTGGTTGTTTCGTATTTGGGTTTTACAACTCAAGAAGTTTCAGTTAACAACCAAACCCAGGTTAATATAAAGTTACTTCCAGATACAGCTCAATTAGAAGAGGTAGTTTTAATTGGTTACGGTACACAACAACAAGCAAATGTATCAGGGTCTATAGCTAAAGCTTCAATTGGAGAGTTACAAGATTATCCAACTTCAAATTACGATCAAGCACTGGCGGGTAAATTAGCAGGAGTTCAAGTGTTACAAACAACTGGTGAACCTGGTAGAGAGTTGGATATTAGAGTTAGAGGAACAGGTACTATTACTGCCGGAGTAGAACCATTGTATGTTATTGACGGTGTACCTCTTGAAAGCTCTGGACGAGCAACAGAAGTTGTTAATATGGAAGATATTGAATCTATTCAAGTTTTAAAAGATGCATCATCAGCAGCAATATATGGATCTAGAGGAGGGAATGGTGTAGTTTTAATTAGTACAAAAAAAGGAAAACAAGGAAAGATGAGAATCAATTTCAATCAATCTTATGGTTTCCAAGAGTTATCAAAGAAGATAGATTTGCTAGATGCTTATGAGTATGCTCAATTATCTAAAGAGGGGCATGATGCTGCTTATTTACAAGAGGTACCAACTGGTAGTGCTGACGATCCTAATAGTGTTAGGCCAGTAGGGTATCATAAAATTCCAGAAGAATTATTGCCTTATATAGCAGGTGTTGAGGGATTAACAAATACCGATTGGCAAGACGAAATATATCGTAGAGCAGAAATTAAAAGGTATAATATTTCTGTGAGTGGTGCCACAGAGAAACTTAATTATTTTATTTCAGCTAATCATTCCTCTCAAGAAGGCATTATTTTAAATTCTGATTATGAAAAAACGGGGTTACGAGCTAATTTAAATATTAATTCAGGTAAATTTAAAATAGGTTTAAATTTAAGCCCTTCATATACTAAAGAGAATAGAGTAAGTGCAAACCAACCATGGTGGGATAATGGTATTGTTCAAGCGGCATTGGCTTATTCTCCCACGTGGTCGGTATATAATGAAGATGGAAGTTTTAATTATCAAGGTAATGGGTTTTGGAGAATAGGGACTGATTATCAGCATAATGAAATTGTAAACCCTGTGGCCTTAGCATTATTACCAAAAGATGAAATAGAACATTATAATTTATTATCAAATTTATTTGTAGAGTATGAATTATTGGAAGGACTAAAGTTAAAATCATCATTTGCAGTTAACTATAATAAATATCAAAATGAATTCTATCGACCTTCTGAATTAGAAACTAGGGGTAGAAACAATTTTGGTAATCTTTCTAATCCTTCAGCTAGATTAAGTTCTACGAATATTTACAATTGGATTTTTGAAAACACTTTAAATTATACCAAGAGCCTAGGTAATCATAATTTTGATTTGCTTGGGGGTATAACAGCGCAAAAAAATTCAAGGAAACTACAACGTATTGAATCGTCTGTTACTTCAGATACACCAGTATCAAATGCAATTCAGGTTATAAATGCTGACCAATTAACAGATTCAGATAGTGAGTTACAAGAGTGGTCGTTGTATTCGTTATTAGCACGCTTACAATATAATTACGATAATAAATATTTACTATCAGCATCGTTTAGAGCAGATGCTTCTTCCAGGTTTGGAGCCAATAATAAATGGGGTTATTTTCCATCGGTTTCTGCTGGATGGAGAGTGTCTCAAGAAGAATTTTTTGATAATGTTAATTGGGTAAGTGAATTAAAATTAAGAGCAAGTTTTGGATTGACAGGTAATTTTAAAATAGGAAATTATCAACATATCGCTGGAATAGAATCAGATAATGGAAAAAATTATGTTACAGGATCTGGGTTACAAACTGGATTAGCACCATTTCAAATAGCAAACCCTGATCTGTCATGGGAAACAACTGAAATGTTTAATGCAGGTATAGATATAGAATTATTTAATAGACAGTTAGGGTTTACATTTGAGTATTATAATGGAGATACCAGCGATTTACTTTTAGATGTACCAGTACCAATAACCACTGGATTTGAAAGGTCATTACAAAACATTGGTAGAGTAAATAATTCAGGATATGAGATTTCAGTAAAAATTTCACCTAATCTGGGGAATTTTAAATGGACTAGTAATTTTAATTTGTCAGTCAACGAAAATGAAGTCAAAGAGTTAGGGCCTGAGAACACAGATATTATCGATACAGCTGGAACTGGTCATGCCTTTTTCATCACAAGAGTTGGCGAATCTATTGGGTCTTATTATTTATTAGTTCAAGATGGCATTTTTGCAACACAAGAACAATTGGATCAATACCCGCATTTTAGCAGTACCGAAGTAGGCGATTTTAGATTTGTTGATGTTGATGGAGACGGCATCCTTGATGTAAATAAAGATAGAACTATAGTTGGTAATTATGCGCCAGACTTCACTTATGGCTTTTCAAATTCATTTGCTTATAAAGGTGTTGATTTAAATGTAGCGTTTCAAGGAAGTTATGGCGGAGAAATCTTAAACTTATCTAGACGATATGTTGCAAATGGAGAAGGAAATTTTAACAATACTAGAGAGTTGTTAAATAGATGGCAATCTGAAACCAATCCAGGAGATTTAAATACAAATCGGGCAAACAGAAAAGCTAGAGGAAACAACGGGCGTACTTCGACGTGGCATGTCGAAGATGGATCGTATTTAAGACTTCAAAATGTATCTATTGGATATTCATTGCCTAAATCTATTTTGGAGAAAATAAATATATCAAAGTTGCGAATATATGTAGTAGGTAATAATTTGTATACGTGGTCTGATTATACGGGATATAATCCAGAAGTAAATTTAGCAGGTGGAGGAGATCAATTAACCCCTGGATTAGACTATGGTGTATACCCGTTATCTAAAACATATTCATTAGGTGTAAATGTCTCATTTTAAAAAAAAGAAGAAGATGAAAAAAATCATATATATATTATTATTTGCAATAACTTTAAACAGTTGTAGTGAAGATTTTGTTGAACTTGCTCCAGAAAACTTTTTAAATACTGAAGATTTCTATAAAACACCAGACGATTTTAATTCTGCCATTCTTGCAGCTTATGCAAAATTACAAGGACAGGTAAGTTCTTATTTTGAATTGGTTGAATACAGGTCTGATAATTTAGATTTAGGAGCAGGTACATCTGGTGCTCAAGACCGTTTTAATATAAGTAAGTTTCAAGAAACTTCAGCAAATGGAATTATTCAAGATGTCTGGGCTAATTTTTATAATGGTATTTTTAGATGTAACGTTATAACTGACCACCTGCCAGAGGCTAATTTTGATGATGCATTAAAAAGGCAATATGAAGCAGAAGCTAGATTTATAAGAGCAATTACATACTTTAATGTTGTTAGGTATTGGGGTGATGCTCCTATTGTACTTTCTGAAATAAGTGCCGAAGAATCATTGCAATTAGGTAGAAGCAGTGTCTCTGAAGTATATTCAATAATTGAGCAAGATTTGACTTTTGCTGTAGAAAATTTACCTACTTCGCATAGTACATCCGATTTTGGAAGAGCAACATCTGGAGCAGCTAGAGCTTTTTTAGGAAAAGTGCTTTTAACGCAAGGTAAATATGGTGAAGCAGTTACCTCACTTAATGGGGTAACAGGGTATAGTCTATTGGGCAATGTTGAAGATGTATTTGACCCATCTAATGAAACTAATAATGAAATTATTTTTTCAATCCGATTTGATAAAGAAATTTCAGGAGAGGGGCATGGCTTATGGTTTGCTATTTCAGATATTTCAACCTCACCTCTAACATCTAAACTTAACAATGCTTATGATGTTGGTGACACTAGAAAGAATTTAATTAATTTTCAATCTGCAGGAGCTCTACTAGTACCTTCTAAGTTCTTTGATACCCAATCCAGTTCTACTAATCGTTATGGTAATGATTATATTTTACTACGTTATGCAGATGTAGTTTTAATGTTAGCTGAAGCATTAAATGAACAAGGGTATCAACCAAATGGTGAGGCATTCAATTTATTAAATCAAATTAGAACACGTGCTAGTTTAAGTGCTTTAACAGCTATTGATTTACCAGACCAGTCAAGTTTTAGAAACGCCATATTAAATGAGCGGTTTTTAGAATTTCCTTTAGAAGGACAAAGGTGGTTTGATTTAATAAGAACAAATACTGCAGAAGCCGAAATATTCTCTGGTGTAACAGAAGTGAATTCTAATTTAGGACTTAATATTCAGAACTTTCAATTTTTATATCCAGTGCCTCAGGCAGAAATAGAAAAAATTAACAATACTTCAATCTTTTATCAGAATGAGGGTTACTAGGATTAAATATTTATTTGTAGTCTTAGTATTCTTTTTAGCATGCTCTTCTACAGATAATGGAGGTGAAGTACCACCAGATTTAGGAAACCCTGATAATGGTAGTACAGCATTCACCCTCACAGATTTTAATGAAAATTATGTATTTAAAGAGAGTAGTTCTAAGGTAAAAGATCGTAATTTTTATTGGACAACACTTGTAGAAGCTAGTTCTTCTATTAGTAATTTAATAAAGAACGATACAGAGTTTTTAGGTTTTTTAACAACTGCAAAACAGCGCTTAACTACAATTGCAAATAAAGATAATCCGACAGTTCAAGAATATGCTAACGTATTAAGGTTTACCGATAATGAAATAAAAAGCATATCAATAGCTATAAAAGAATTAGCAACAGGTAACGCATCATCTTTTATTGATTTTAGTAACACACATATTGGTCCATCTGGAGCATTTATAATTTTTAGAGATATCACAGATATTTCTAGGTTACAACAATTAATTGTTGAAGAAATGTTACGTGGGGTAAATCAGATAATTGATACTTATGGGGCAGGTATTGATCCACGTTATCCAACAATTGATGCTATAAGCTTTGATGTAAATAGCAGTCAGTACAAATCACTTATAAAAACTTTGGTTACAGATTTAGATACTAACAAAGGGAACTATAAATTGTTTTACGAACCATTTTTAAATTTTGCATTGGGGTTATTAGATATTAATGATAGAGATGAAGCTGGTAGATATTTTCAACTACAAAATGGTGTAAATAGTGTTGCTTATCAAAACCTAGGGAATATTACTTGGAGTGATTATGATTATTCCATGATTGTAGTTTTAGGAGATTCTCCCAATTCATCTGGAGATGCACCTAATATTAGTGTAGGAGGTAAAGCTCGTGCAGATCATGGTGTAGAATTATACAATCAAGGAAAAGCGCCTTTAATTATGTTTTCAGGTGGGCATGTATGGCCAGTACATACAGCGTTTAGTGAGGCTATTGAAATGAAAAAATATATAATGAACACTCATAGTATTCCTGAGAATAGAATATTAGTTGATCCTCATGCTAGGCATACCACAACAAATATGAGAAATATAGGAAGGCAGATATTTAGATACGGTATTTCTAAAGATAAAAAAGCCATTGTCTCTACTTCTCAAGGGCATAGTGAGTCCATTTCGTCTCCTAATTTTTTAACACGTTGTCAAAATGAAATGGGACATATTCCTTTAAAATTGCATGAACGTTTATCTAGTTTTGATTTAGAGTTCACTCCCATTATTGACGTATTACATTTAGATTCATCGGATCCATTAGATCCCTAAAATATTATAACAATGAAAAAAATAAATTCAATATTAGTAAGTATACTGACATTAGTAATTGTAATTTACTCATGTCAAAATGATGATTTACCAACTGCAAATTTTGACCTTAATGCAGTGACGGTTTTTTCTGGTCAAGTAGCTCATGAAAAAGTTGATTTAACATGGAGCGCACCAAATGGAGAAGCAAGCCCTCTAGGTTACATTTTAGAATGGACACCTAATGGAGATAAGGTCGATTTGGCCCCTTCTGTAACAAATTATGAAATATTAGGGCTAGAAAATGGTACTAATTATTCTTTTTCTATTCAGGCAAATTATGGCAAATCTAAAATCTCTGGCATCAATAAAATTGGTCTTATACCACAAGATGAATTGATTTTTGCTGTGCTTCCAGGAAATGAATTTGCAATTGCAGTATGGGAGACTCCTAATAGAGATGATATATCAAACTATACATTGTCTTGGTCACCAAATAATCAAGAGGTTACAATACCTGCAGGAACAAATTCATATCAAATAGTTGGTTTGGATAATGATGTAGAATATACTTTTGATTTTGGTATTAATTATTCTGGAGGAAGTAATTCAGAAGTTGTTCAAACAACAGCTACACCCGGAGAAATTTCGGCTTTCTTGGTAGATATTGAATCACCAATGGCAACAGAGCAAGTACAGTTTACATATAATGCAGCTTTCTTACCAACTAGTAGTGCTTCGTCTTGGAGTTGGACTTTTGGAGATGGAACGAGCAGTACCGAAGAAAATCCAGCACATATTTTTACAGAACCTGGTGCTTATGATGTACAATTACAAATAGTTGATGATCAAGGTTTTAATTTTAGTGATACTCAAACGGTATATGTATGGGGAGAAAAATGGGCTTATGATATTGGTGCTCAAATTAAACAACAAATCCCAGCTATTGCAGATGATGGTACAATTTACGTAGGCTCTGAAGATAACGATAACATATATGCTTTAAATCCAGACGGCACATTAAAATGGACGTATTCTGGACTTGGAGATAATCAAGGGTCTTCAGCTCCTGCTATTGGTAGCGATGGTACTATTTATATAGGCTCGAAAGATAGTAATGTACATGCTTTAAACCCAGATGGGACATTAAAATGGAAATTTTTAATGGCAGGTGATCCTATTTGGTCTAGCCCCGCTATTGCCAATGATGGCACCATTTATATTGGATCAGATGGAGATAATTTATATGCTATAAATCCAGATGGTACTCAGAAGTGGGTTTTTAATACTGCTGGATTTAATATAAGATCTACGCCTACAATTGCAAGTGATGGAACTGTTTATATAGCTTCTCAAGATCTAAATTTATATGCTTTAGATCCTTCTAACGGAGCGATTGTTTGGTCTTTCCCAATAGGAGGGAAAGTTGATGGGAGTTTATCTATTAATAGTGATGGTTCTATACTTGTAGGCCTTGATAAAGGTTCTCCAAACGGTGCTTTACTCGCTGTTAATTCTGATGGAACAGAAAAATGGAGTAGAAATACAGGGCGAATTTTTTCAAGTCCAACTATTGCTAACGGAACTATTTATGTTGGAACTAAAGAAGGCAACAACTTATTAGCTATAGATGCATCAAGTGGCTCAGAATTATGGTCATTTGCTGCAGAAAATATAATTCTTTCATCACCAACAGTCGATAAAAATGGAGCAATTTATTTTGGTTCTTTTGATGATAATATTTATGTGCTTAATCCAGACGGTACCGAAAAATATAAAGTTAAAACAAGTGCTAATGTATGGTCTTCAGCTGTTATTGCAAATGACGGAACGGTTTATATAGGTGGTTATGATGGAAAACTACATGCTTTTGAGTTTTTTGCAGAAGGTTTAGCCAATGATGTTTGGCCAATATTTGGAAATAACGTAAAACATACGGGAAGGCAGTAAGCAAAAAACAAAATCAATTACATATTTAGCTGAGATTTTTGAATGAATTTATCAACTCATAATAGATAATTACTGTTTGAAAATTCATTTCACTACAAAGAAAATTATTTCTAAAAAGATGAGGTTGAATATGTAATTGATTAACTAATAATTAATCTAGAATTCAGTACAAATAATTTTGAAAAAACACCTTCAAGCACTATTAAATCTGGTATTTATACATAAATGTAAAAACAGAAAACAATACTGTATTAGGTTCAAGAAAGTTTGTTGTAAATAATTAAAAACAATTATTCTAAATGGTCATTAAAATTTTTTATGGAAAACATAAGATAAGTAGACTAACTATTAACCTTTTGTTAATAACCATCTTTGTTTGGAGTTGTAAATATAGTTCTAATAAGCAGGAGTTTGATGATATAAAAACACCAGAGGTTAACACTATTATAACCAAATTAGAAAACTCTAACAGTAATAATGTCATTGTTGTAGCACACCGTGGAGATTGGCGAAATGCTCCAGAAAATTCAATCCAAGCTATTAAAAATAGCATCGAAATGGGTGTTGATATGGTGGAAATTGATATTAGGAAAACTAAGGACAATCATTTAGTTGTTATTCATGATAAGACACTCAATCGGACTACAACAGGCAAGGGTTTAGTATCAGAATGGACATTAGATTCTTTAAAAACATTATATCTAAAAAATGGAGTAGGACACCCTTCAAAGCATAAAATTCCAACATTAAAGGAAGCACTATTAGTAGCTAAAGGTAAAATATTAGTCAACTTAGATAAGTGTTATAATTATTTTGATGAAGCTTTTAATGTTTTAAAAGAAACAGGTACAACAAATCAAGTAGTAATAAAAGGCTTTGATAAAACTATTGAAGACGTAAAATTAGATTTCGGTACCAAGTTAGATTCAATAATCTTTATGCCAGTAATTAATCTTGATAAACAAATTAAGGCTAGTCAGATAATAGAAAACTATCAAAAAAAATTAAAGCCATTAGCTTTTGAGATTGTTTTTTCACAAGACACTTCTAAAGTTTTGAATACGTTTTCCGAAATGAAAAATAAGGGTAGTAGAATATGGGTTAATTCCTTGTGGGGGTCATTAAATGCAAACCACGATGATGATATGGCTGTTAAAAATTTAGACAGTATTTATGGTTGGTACATAAGCAAAGGAATCAATATAATTCAAACAGATCGACCAGAAATGTTGTTAAAATACTTAAGGAGTAAAGGCTTGCATGATTGATGGCACGTTTGTCATTTTATTTAGTTGAAAAATGAAAAGACACAGCTAAGTAGTTGTGTTTTTTTTAGTTTAAAAAGTTATATAAAACATATCCAATGATAAATTATTTCAAAAAATCATTACCAAAACCAATAAAAGGAACAGAACAAGAACAAAAAACATTTTATAATAAGCTGAAATGGCAAGTATTTATTTCTGCAACATTAGGTTACGGTTTGTATTACGTTTGTCGTTTAAGTTTAAACGTAGTTAAAAAACCAATTGTTGATAGTGGTTTATTAACCGAATCAGAATTAGGAATTATTGGATCAGCTTTGTTTTTTTCATATGCTATAGGTAAGTTAGTCAATGGATTTTTAGCAGACCATAGTAATATAAAGCGTTTTATGGCTACAGGTCTTTTAATTTCGGCTTTAGCTAATCTAATTATGGGCTTTACCAGCACATTTTTATTTTTTGCGATTTGTTGGGGTATTAATGGTTGGGTGCAGTCTATGGGAGCACCTTCAAGTGTTGTCTCATTATCTCGCTGGTATAAGGATAAAGAACGTGGCAGTTTTTATGGCTTTTGGAGTACTAGTCATAATATTGGTGAAGCGATAACCTATATATTAACTGCAGTCGTAGCGTCTTATTTTGGGTGGCAATGGGGGTTTAGGGCAGCGGCTATTGTGGGACTTATAGGGGCATTGATGATTGCTGTGTTTTTTCATGATACTCCAGAAAGTAAAGGCTTACCAACAGTAAATGAAGATTTTAGAAAAGAAAAATTATCTACTTGGAGAGAGCAGAGAGGCGTGTTAAAAAATCCGTATGTATGGTTATTAGCACTGGCCAGTGCATTCATGTACATTTCAAGATATGCCGTAAATAGTTGGGGACCTTATTATTTTGAAGCTGCTAAGGGGTATTCGTTAACACAAGCTAATAGTTTAGTAGCCATAAGTGCCGTTTGTGGTATTTTAGGAACAGCCTCATCGGGCTTTATATCAGATAAGTTTTTTAAAGGACGAAGAAACGCGTCAGCATTAATCTTTGGATTGATGAATGTATTGGCGTTGTCATTATTTTTATTGGGACCAAAAAATATATGGTGGCTTGATGCTTTAAGTATGGTAATCTTTGGTTTAGGTATTGGTGCACTAATATGTTTGTTAGGAGGTTTAATGGCAGTAGATATCGCTTCAAAGAAAGCATCAGGAGCAGCATTAGGAATAGTAGGTGTAATGAGTTATGCTGCAGCTGGAATACAAGATATAGCTAGTGGATATCTTATTGAGAACAACAAGACTATTGTTAATGGAGAAACTATATACAATTTTGACACCATTAGTATATTTTGGATTGGTGCGGCGATACTTTCTGTGATTTTAGCATTGTTTACATGGAAGAAAACTTAAATAAAGAAAATATACTTAGCTATAAATTAAAGGCGTCAGTAATTCAAAGTAAAAAACTAGCAAAACAAATTGAGGGATTAATTAGTGTTGTGAATTTCTTATAAGTTCCCTACATTAGAATATTACCTAAGCTTAGGGAACTCTTCAGGATTAGCTTCATGCATAACCTCGTAAACGGCTTCAAAAATATCTTCTGCCGATGGTTTAGAGAAATAATCCCCATCATTACCATAAGCAGGTCTGTGTGCTTTTGCCGTTAGTGTTTTTGGGGCGCTATCTAAATATTGAAACGCATTTTGAGTATTTAATATTTCATTTAAAATATATGCCGAAGCACCTCCGGGAACATCTTCATCAATAACCATTACTCTGTTGGTTTTTGCGATGCTTTTTACAATGCTATGGTTTAAATCGAAAGGCAATAATGATTGAATATCTATAACTTCGGCATCAATGCCAACAGCTAATAATTCTTTGGCAGTTTGGTTAACAATACGTAGTGTAGACCCGTAAGAAACTAGGGTAATATCGCTACCTTCTTTAATGGTTTCAACAACACCAATTGGTGTTTGTAAGTCTCCTAAATTATTAGGAAGTTTTTCTTTTAAGCGATAGCCATTTAAACACTCTACAACTATAGCAGGATCATCCCCTTTTAAAAGTGTATTATAAAATCCTGCAGCTTTGGTCATATTTCTTGGAACCAAAACATTAACCCCTCTAACTAAATTTAAAATACCTCCCATTTGCGAACCAGAATGCCAAATACCTTCGAGCCTGTGACCGCGAGTTCTAATAATTAAAGGTGCTTTTTGTTTTCCTTTGGTTCTATAATGTAATGTGGCTAAATCGTCACTAATAATTTGTAAAGCGTACAGTATATAATCTAAATATTGTATTTCTGCAATAGGTCTTAAACCACGTAATGCCATACCAATACCTTGCCCTAAAATGGTTGTTTCACGAATACCTGCATCTGCAATTCGAAGCTCGCCATACTTTTGCTGTAAACCTTCTAACCCTTGATTTACATCACCAATATTACCAGTATCTTCGCCAAAAACTAAAGATTCTGGATAGTTTTTGAAAATAGCATCGAAGTTATCACGAATAATAATACGACCATCAACTTGTTTTGCGTTGTCATCATAATTCGGTTTAACTTCTTTTATTAAAATGTTTGATTTAGCGGTTTCAGAATATAAATGCGAGCTAAATTTAGGTTGAATATCAGCAAAACGGGCATCTATCCAATTACTTAATTGTTGCTTTTCATTAGAAATATCACCAAGTGTATATCTTAAAGCTTTACGTGCATGAGATAATATGTCTTTACGATTTGGCTCGTCTATGGCAGCTAAACCTTCTTTAATTTTAGAAATAAAAACGCCATTTGCACTAGATTTACTAACTGTATTTAAAATAGAAATTAGTTCTTTTTGTTCTTTTTGAATAGGAGCTAAAAAGGTTGACCATGCTTTCTTTTTTGCTTCACGAACCTCTTTTTTTATGTCGCGTTCAATTTCTGTAAGCGTTTCATTTGTAGAAATATTACTTTCAATAATCCACGCTCTCATTTTAGAATTACAATCGTGCTCAACTTCCCAATCTAAACGATCTTTACTTTTATAGCGTTCGTGCGAACCAGAAGTTGAGTGTCCTTGAGGTTGTGTTAATTCTTGAACATGAATAAGAACAGGAACATGCTCTTCTCTAGCAATAGCACTTGCTTCAATATATGTTGCCACCAAATTAGCGTAATCCCAACCTTTTACACGAAGTATTTCGTAGCCTTCATGGTTATTATCACGCTGAAATCCTTTTAGTATTTCAGAGATATTTTCTTTAGTTGTTTGATGTTTGGCGTGTACAGATATACCGTATTCGTCATCCCAAACGCTAATAACCATAGGAACTTGTAAAACACCTGCAGCGTTTATAGTTTCAAAAAATAAACCTTCGCTTGTACTAGCGTTTCCTATAGTGCCCCAAGCAACTTCGTTTCCGTTTACAGAAAATTTAGAAGAATTAATTCCATCAACATGTCTAAAAATTTTTGAGGCTTGAGCTAGCCCTAACAACCTAGGCATTTGTCCTGCGGTAGGTGAGATGTCTGCACTTGAATTGTATTGCTTAGTAAGGTCTTTCCAGTTTCCTGCGTCATCTAAACTATGCGTTACAAAATGTCCACCCATTTGACGACCAGCAGACATGGGTTCTAAAGCTAAATCTGTGTTGGCATATAAACCAGCAAAAAATTGCTCAACCGTTAATTCGCCAATGGCCATCATAAATGTTTGATCGCGATAATACCCCGATCTCCAATCGCCTTTTAAAAAGGCTTTAGCCATAGCTAGTTGAGGAGTTTCCTTGCCATCTCCAAAAATTCCGAATTTAGCTTTTCCTGTTAAAACTTCTCTACGACCAAGTAAACTACATTCGCGACTTTTTACGGCAATTTTATAATCATTTAAAACCTCTGTTTGAAAGTCTTCAAATGATAAATTGTCTTTTAAGTTCGGAATTGTTTGCATAGAGTGTGCAGCTTTTACTTTTGCAAAAGTAGGTAAACTAAGTGGTTTTTGCAATTAAAATTAAGTGTAAAATTTTTAACTATTCTTAAAATAAGAGTGGTTAAATTAATGAATTTATTAAATATTTATATAAAAATGAATATTTGTAAATTATTATCAAAAAATTAACACTTTAAAACCAGCGCCTTCTAAAAAGACCAAGTAGTGTTTTTGGGTCTGCAGTAAACTTAAATCTTATTTTTTCATCAAAATTTGGTTGAGCAATTTCCCAGCCAAGGTTGGAATATACGGGAAGGTAAATTTCAAAATAATCGGTAACTAAATTAATACGTATGCCAAAATCGTAAACAAATTTAGGGGAGTTAAACTTGTTTTTTACAAATCCGAAATCGCTATATCCTAATACGTATTTCCAAAGGGTAGTACTTACGTTTAATGTGGTCATCCATTGGTTGGCATAAGGTGTTTCGAGCATGGATTTAAAACCACCTTCAGCGGTTATGTATTGCTGACTAAAAATTCCTGAAGATTCTGAACGTCCTAAATACGCATAATCAAACAAATAATCGGTTGGTCTGTCTAATGCAAAACTAAAATAGTTTGAATCTATATCGTTTTTATTGCTTAAAAAAAGTCCTGAAAACACACGCAAGTTTAGTTGTCTGTTACTTTCAAATAAGCGTCTATACTCATAGTTGAATGCTACTTTACTGAAATTTTTTGATAACTGGAAATCGGTGTACCACTTGCTAAAATTAATTAAATTATCGTTTGAATTTCTATACCTAATATTAAAAACGCTATAATTTGGTTCTGTGGTATTAAGTATATTATTAACGTCTTCGTCACGACGTATATTAACATATCTAAAGGTGAGCGATTTTCTTTTATTAGAACGAAAATCATTATCCTCCCTAAAAGCCAAGGTTAATGATGGTGTTATTTGTCTAACAAATAAGTCTTCAGCGTATGATTTGTAACCACCTTTAATACCATAGTTTATATAATAAAGGTTATTGTTTTCAATATTGTGAAGTACAGATACTGCAGCAGAACCTGTTAATGTCTTTGATTTAAATGCATATTGAGGTTCAATTTTATAATTAAAATGTTTTCTTAATAGTGTTGTATTATAGGCGCGTATACCTAGGGTTAAACCATCATAAATATTATTAAATTGACCAATTGGTAAAAAGAAAACTTGGTTATAATGCGGATCTTCTACATCTTTAAATAATCTAAACTGAAACGGTTTGTTATTAAAAAAGAAGCCTTTTAACGATTTCCAGTTGTCTCTTAAATTGGTTTCGGGTATAATTTTTTCGTAATTTAAAACAAGTTTATTGGCATCATTTCTTGGTAGCGTTAAGGTTTTGCTTTTTATAATATTATCTATCCAAGTTTTAGAAACAATACTATCGTTATTCAAAGTATACAAAGAAATAGGCATACTTGTATCTCGTTTGTTTTTAATAGTTAATGTTATAGAATCTTCGGTTTTGGTAACTTTTTTAATTTTGTAATCTATCTTTTTACGCGTGTTTAAATAATCATTAAAAAACCAATTAATATCTTTTGAGGTATTAGCTTTTAAGTAGTTTTCAAAAGCTTTAGTCGACGTTTCTTTTAGTTTGTTTTTATTTAAGAATGATGTAATCGTTGTTTCTAAAATACTTGAATTTATATAGTCATCTAGATATTTTAAACCTATACCTGCTTTATATTTATTAGCAATATTTTTATTAAATTTTAATAAAGAATCTTTTTGCATAGTTAATGGCTGGTCTCTATTAGTTCTTGCCATAAGCATAAATGCCAAAATGTATTTATCATTAAAGCGCATATCGGCTACATGAAACGATCTTACACCCCAAAAGTTTGCTATGTTACCAAGAAACTTCATGTCTGGGTAATGTAAATCTATATAATTCATTAGGTAAAACACTTGTAAACCATCAAAAAGCCATTGCTCTTTTCTAGGGTTTATAAGGAGTGTGTTTTCTAAATAATTACGTAATGCAATTTTTAAAATTTTTAATTCATAGTTAAAATAAGTGGGATAAGGTTTTATAAATTTAGGCAGAAAATTTAGCCCGTAAATAGGGTCTTTGTTATACTCTATTTCTGAAATAAGAAGTTTTTCATGAGGGTAATCGCCAAAGTTTTCAATAATAAACTTGGTAACTTTTTCAGTAATTAAAACTTTATTAAGAACCTGTATGCCTTCGTCATTAATATTAGAAACTAAAGCAAAACGGTCGTTTTTTACAGCATTAAAAACACGCGATTTATTTAAAAATAATTTGTTGTTTGTGCGATTTTTACCTTCTAACTTTATATGTTGTTTGTCTGTAATGGTTTTGGTGCTTACCGTATTTAATTCTGTGGTTAAAAAATAATGCTCAGGAAGTTCTAGATCTAGTGTAATATCAGATTTTGGAATAAATAAATCATCTAAATCTTTATTACTAAAGTGCTGCCATTCTCCGTTGTAAACAGCAGGTGTAATGTACCAATATCTTAAATTAAGATCTCCAGAGTTAGTGATGCCATACCCCGTAAATTTAGCACTAGGTATCTGTACTATGTATTCTAAATGTATTGAATATGTTGCGTTAGGTTTTAAAGGTTTATTTAGTTGAACTTCAATAATATCTATTTGATTTTTAAGATGCTGAAAATTTAGATTTTCGTTGTTCTGTTTTATTGATGTAACTACAGAATAGCCTCTGTCTTTATTTTTAGCAAAATGAAAAACGTTTTTATATTCATCTGCTAAACGTATAGCTAATGGTGTTTTTTTTGTTGAAAAACTGTTGTTCCAATCGTTTAAATAAATGGTTTTAAGTTCGTTTTGAGATGTGTTTTGATATTGAATGGTTTGAGAAATTACAATTTGTCTTTTTTCAATATCGAATTTTGCCTTAACATCAATTTTATTTTGACTAAAGCTAGCGCAACAAATAGATAAAAATAGTATAGAACTTAAAAAGCGTAACTTCAATTTTTGAACAAACATTTAAAAGGTTAATAAATCATGAAAGGCGTTACAATATAGTAAAATATGGTGGTTTTGTTATGTCTAATACTATGCAACACAGCAATAGCATAAAAGTTTAACGTTTTGTTATTAGAAATTTGGACTTAAACCAGATTCTTTATAAAAGGAATCTAAAATAGTTATCACTTCATCTTCATTATCAACTAGATGAATAAGGTCTAGATCTTTTTCACTTATATTTCCAAATTTATCTAAAAGTGTCTCTTTTATCCAGCCTAACAGCCCTTTCCAAAAATCTGTTCCAACTAAAATAATGGGAAACTTTTCAATTTTATGTGTTTGAATTAATGTGATGGCTTCAAACAATTCATCTAAAGTCCCAAAGCCACCAGGCATAACAACAAAACCTTGAGAGTATTTAACAAACATGACTTTACGTACAAAAAAGTAATCGAAGTCTAAACTTTTATCAGAGTCTATATAAGGATTATCATGTTGTTCAAAAGGTAAATCTATATTTAATCCAACAGAAGTACCGCCGCCTAAATGTGCCCCTTTATTACCAGCTTCCATAATACCTGGACCTCCACCAGTTATAACGCCATAGCCATGGTCTACAATTTTATGCGCTACTTTTACTGCTAATTTGTAATATTCGTTATCTGGATTTGTTCTAGCAGAGCCAAATATAGATACACAGGGACCAATTTTACTCATTTTTTCAAATCCGTTAACGAATTCACCCATGATTTTAAAAATAGCCCAAGAGTCGTTTGTTTTTATGGCATTCCAACCTTTATGATGTTTTTCTTTTCTCATCTGTATACGTTTATGTGTTGCTCAATTGAAAATGATTTTTTCAAATTTAAATGTTTTTATTATTTGATTTACTCGATAATCGAGATTTAAATGTCTCGTGAGTTTGCTACGAGGTAGTTTCCTGTAAACGCCACTCCATATTGTTTACTGATGTAATTCTTTTTTAAGAAATTTAGCCGTGTAACTTTTTTTATGTTTCGCTACCACTTCAGGAGTGCCTTCAACCACTATTTGTCCGCCGCCTTTTCCGCCTTCGTATCCTATATCAATAATATAATCTACCGTTTTAATAACATCTAAATTATGTTCGATAATTAAAACCGTATTTCCTTTATTGGCAAGCTTATTAAGTACTATCATTAATACTCTTATATCTTCAAAATGTAAGCCCGTAGTTGGTTCGTCTAAAATATAAAATGTGTTACCTGTATCTCGTTTACTTAATTCGGTAGCCAGTTTAATACGTTGTGCTTCGCCTCCAGAAAGTGTTGTACTTTGTTGCCCAAGGGTAATGTAACCCAAACCAACATCTTGAATGGTTTTAAGTTTTTTATAAATTTTTGGGATATGCTCAAAAAACGAAACAGCTTCATTTATGGTCATATTCAAAACATCGCTAATCGATTTTCCTTTGTAGCGTATTTCTAAAGTTTCTCTGTTAAAACGTTTCCCTTGGCAGGTTTCACATTCTACATATACATCTGGTAAAAAATTCATTTCAATAACCCGCAAACCACCACCTTTACAGGTTTCGCATCTGCCACCAGCAACATTAAAACTAAAACGTCCCGCTTTATAACCACGAATCATGGCTTCAGGAATTTTAGCATATAAGGCTCTTATTTCGCTAAACGTACCCGTGTAAGTTACAGGATTGCTTCTAGGCGTTCTTCCAATAGGGGATTGATTTATGTCTATAACTTTATCAATATGCTCTAAACCTTTTATGCTTTTATAAGGCATTGGTTTTTTTACGCCATTAAAATAATGAGCATTTAAAATAGGGTAGAGTGTTTCGTTTATTAAAGTAGATTTACCACTACCAGAAACCCCAGTAACACCAATCATTTTTCCTAAAGGCAGTTTAATAGACACATTTTTTAAATTATTGCCTGTACAGCCTTTAAGCTCTAAAAACTTGCCATTTCCTGTTCTACGTTTTTTAGGAATTTCAATTTTCTTAGTACCATTTAAATAATCAGCAGTTAAGGTGTTGTGAGATTTTAACTCATCCGGATTGCCAATACTAATGATTTCTCCACCGTGTTTTCCTGCTTTTGGACCAATATCAATTACATAATCGGCACGTTCAATCATGTCTTTATCATGTTCTACTACGATTACTGAATTGCCTATATCTCGAAGTGATAATAGAGAGTTTATTAGTTTCTCGTTATCTCTTTGATGCAAGCCAATACTGGGTTCGTCTAAAATATAAAGTACGCCAACCAATTGTGAGCCAATTTGTGTTGCTAGTCTAATACGTTGCGCTTCACCACCAGACAGCGATTTAGAGCTTCGGTTTAGCGATAAATAATCTAAACCAACATCAAGTAAAAATTGAAGTCTGGTTTTTATTTCTTTAATAACTTCTTCTGCAATTTTTATTTGCTTTTCTGATAAGTGCTCGCTTAAATTATTAAACCAATCGGCTAAATCAACAATATCGGTATTGGCAAGTTCTGCTATGTTTTTAGTGTTTATTTTAAAGTAAAGTGATTCTTGACGTAACCGTGAGCCATGACATTCTGGACATTTAACTTTATCCATATAATCTTTTGCCCAACGCTTTAACGATGTAGAATCTGCTGTTTTATATTGATTTTCAATAAAGTTAGCTACCCCTTCAAAATCTATTTTATAATCGCGAGTAACCCCTAAAGTTTTACTTTCAACAGAAAATTTTTCGTTGCCTCCATATAAAATAATTTGTTTCGCTTCTTTGGGAATATCTTTATAAGCATCGGTTAACTTGAAATTGAAACGTTGTGCAATGGTTTCAAACTGCTTAAATATCCAACTATTTTTTTCTGGACCATGAGGTGCTAAAGCGCCACTTTTTATAGAAAGTGTATCATCTGGAATAATCTTATTTTCGTTAACCTGATATAATTCTCCAATACCATTACAATTTGGGCAAGCACCTTTTGGTGAGTTAAACGAAAAATTATTAGGCTCTGGATTTGGGTATGAAATTCCTGAAGACGGACACATTAAATGCCTACTAAAGTATCGTGTTTCTTTGGTGTCCTGGTCTATTACTAAAAGCACATCTTCACCATGATACATGGCTGTATTTATGGTTTCTGTAAGGCGTTTATCATTATCAGCGGTATCGTTAATAACCAACCTATCTATAACAATTTCGATGTCGTGCGTTTTGTAACGATCGAGTTTCATGCCTTTTACAATATCTCGAATTTCACCATCTGTCCTCACTTTAACAAAGCCTTGTTTGCCAATTTGTTCAAACAATTCGCGATAATGTCCCTTACGAGATCGTACTACAGGAGCAAGAATATTGATGCGTTTTCCATTAAAGTCACTTGTAATAAGTGCCTTAATTTGCTCGTCGCTATAGCTTATCATCTTATCGCCAGTGTTATAGCTATAAGCATCACTAGCACGGGCAAAAAGTAAACGCATAAAATCGTAAATCTCGGTAATGGTACCAACTGTAGAACGTGGCGATTTACTTGTTGTTTTTTGCTCTATAGCAATAACGGGAGATAAGCCGTCAATTTTATCAACATCTGGTCGTTCTAAACCTCCTAAAAATTGTCTGGCATAAGCCGAAAATGTTTCGATGTAGCGGCGTTGCCCTTCGGCATAAATTGTATCGAATGCCAACGACGATTTTCCGCTACCAGATAAACCTGTAATAACAACAAGTTTTTCGCGAGGTATAGATACATCAATATTTTTAAGATTGTGTACCCTAGCTCCTTTTACTTCAATAAGTTCTTCGAAATTAGTCATAGAAACGCAAAGTTGCAAAGGTACGTTTTTTGTGTCTAAAAATGAAGATGAATTGATTGTTAAAAGTTACTAAAGTTTATATGAATTCTTTACGTTACTGAGAGGAAGTTATAACGTGACAGTCTGTTAAATTAGAGTTCTATTTTATGAGGTTAAATTAGTTATTCCTCCTTATACAATGCGGATATATTTAAAAAAGTGTAAATTGAAGTTACATACCTTAACTTACTTTGTTCCTTTTACGGTTCCCATTTCTAATCCCATAAACAGTAGTTTATGAAAGGCGGGGAGTTGTGCGCCACTTTCTGTGGTAATCCAATGGCTCCAAGAGGCTTCAATACCATCAATAGGTAGCATTGATGTCCACATTTTGAAATTTTTTGGTTTTCCTGTACTATCAAATTGCCATAGGTAGGACTCTCCTAATTTATGACTGCCAGATGTGTGAGTAACTAGTAATCCTTCTTCATTGTTAGGGAGGTTTACTAATCTGCGTTCAACCCCTTTATCAAAAACAGTATAAGGCGCAACTAACCAATAGGAGTCATTGTTAAAGTAGTGTATTGCTTTTTTTATAAGCTCATCGGTAAGTTCGCTATCAATATTAAAACTATGCACGTAAGCTTTACTTTGTGAATAATCATTTAGGTTAAGTGACACTTTGTATTCTTTCCAAAAAACATTGCAAATTTTTCTATTTTTTTTCCATTCGTAATGACGTTTGTTTTTAAACGTCCATTCTAAATAATTGGTTTCTTTAAAAGCATCGTAATTTAATGCATCCAGCATTTTATAGGCTAATGCATCAGCCTCTTTACCTTGGATGCCATAGGGCAAATCTTCATTATATGTATAATACATAAAGCCAAAAAATAATAAGCTAGGTAGCGTTAAAAATATAACAGCACCAATTAGTATTTTTAATATTTTTTTTGGTTTCATAGATTTGTAATTACTCGATAATCGAGATTTAAATGTTTTGAAGTAGTTTCCTCTTTTTTACAATTACATACAACTATTAGTAAAACGTTTTTGATACCAATAAATTTTAATCATAGACGTTTTATTTTTTGTAATTTGTCACAAAAACACATAGTAATATTTCGTCTAAATTATTAAATGCTATTGGTTTACTAAAAAAAAAGTGTTAAAAACCGACAGCCGTATCGTCTCCTCGATAATCTGCTCCACCCTCTAGTATTTCATCCTCTAAAACCATAATTCCATCGACTTTACCAATTACAGGAGCGTCTTCTTCATTGATAGTATAGCCTAATTTTTGTAGTTGAAGCATCACGTTTTTATTAAATGTATTAGGTTCCATTCTAATCTCATCTGGAAGCCATTGGTGATGAAAACGAGGCGCATTTACCGCCTCTTGCATGGTCATATCAAATTCATGAACATTTAAAATGGTTTGCAATACCGAAGTGATAATTGTTGAACCTCCAGGCGTACCTAAAGTCATGAATAATTTTCCGTTTTTTTCAATAATTGTAGGCGTCATAGAACTAAGCATTCGCTTTTCGGGTAAAACACTATTAGCTTCACCACCTGTAACCCCAAACATATTAGGAACACCAGGTTTACTGCTAAAATCGTCCATCTCATTATTTAAAAAGAAACCTAATTCCGAGCAAAAAAGTTTTGATCCAAAATAGGCGTTTAGTGTTGTTGTTGCAGAAACGGCATTTCCAAACTGATCTATAATAGCGTAGTGGGTGGTTTCGTTACTTTCAATAATGTCAACATTATCATACGATAACTCGCTTGACTTTGTAGCTTTTTCAAAAGAAAAATTAGACATTCTATCTTTTAAATACGTATCGCTTATTAATTTTTTATTAGGAATTGTTACAAAATCTGGATCACCCAAATAGTAACTCCTATCTGCATAGGCACGACGTGAGGCTTCTGTAATAACTTGTATGGATTTGAGCGTATTATGTCCAAAAGTATCTAAATTATAGGGCTCTAATGTTTTCATTATTTGGGCTAAACAAATGCCTCCGCTAGATGGTGGCGACATGGATATAACCTTTAAATCATCATAAGTAAACGTAATTGGAGTTCGCCATTTTGTTTCGTAGCTTGTTAAATCATCTTCGGTAACAATGCCTCCATGTTCTTGAATAAACTTTGCGAGTATTTTGGCTGTTTTACCTTTGTAAAATTCATCTTTACCGTTTTTAAGAATACGTTCAAAAGTTTTTGCTAAAACGGGATGTTTAATAGTATCGTTGGTTTTCCATTGCTTAGTAAAAAGAATAGAATCGGTATTAACTTTAAAAAAATCTTGTTGTTTATTAGCTATGCGATTTTCTTGTTTTTTTGTAACTATAACACCTTGTTTTGCTAAGGCTATTACGGGGTTTAAAATATCTTCTAGTGGTAGTGATCCAAATTTTTCATGAACAGCAAAAACACCAGCTATTGTTCCAGGAATGCCAACAGCCATAGCTCCGTGCGTACTTTTATTGGGGATAACATTCCCCATAGTGTCTAAAAACATATCTTTTGTAGCGGCTTTGGGAGCTTTTTCTCTATAATCTAAACTGCCAATACTACCATCTGATTTTCTATAAACCATAAAACCACCGCCTCCAATATTTCCAGAACATGGGTATGCAACTGCTAAAGCTAATTCGGTTGCTACCATGGCATCAAAAGCATTTCCGCCTTTTTTAAGAATATCACTACCTATTTTAGACGCTTCTTTTCGTGCAGAAACTACCATAGCATTTTTGGTAATTACACCTCTTAAATGTGTTTTGTCTTTTTTGCCTTCAGTATTTTTACAAGACAATAATAACAGTGTAAATGCTAATAGATAAAATACATTCTTCATAAAACAATTTATAGTGATAATTCTTTTAGTTTTAGATTAGAAAACGCTATGAGTTCATTAAAAAAAGAAGTGAATTCGTTTTCAAATTCTTCGTAAAATGTCTCTAATTCTATAATTGCTTCATTCATGCTCGATTTGTTTTTGGTTCTTCTATTCATACCTTCTAAAACTCTTGTAATTCCATTAATGGAGGCATAACTTAATAACCAATTATCAGCAATCATATAAGGCATCATTTTTTGAATACGCAATGGAAGTATATCATAGTGTTCTTCTAACGAATCGTAAAAATTATCGACGTATTCATTTAAAGGAATATCGCTATAATTGCTCCAGTTTTTTGCAAGAAAATGATCGTACAAAATGTCTACAATAACACCAGAATAATGTCCGTATTTTTTATGTAAGCGTTTAGTGCTTAATCTAACTGTTTTGTGAGCATCAGTGTAAGTATCGATATGGCGGTGCAATAAAATACCAGTTTGAACTTGGGGTGAAAACGCTTTGTAATCCTTTCCTTTAATGCCATCAGCAATAAAATTACCAATGGTAATTAGGTTGTTATCTCCCGATAGATAAATGTGTGCTAAAAAATTCATTGGTGTAATTTACAAATTCATAGTTAAGATTAACACTCTGAATGTTATATTTGCAAAAAAAAGTTAGTAATAATATGACACTTATAAAATCAATTTCAGGAATTAGAGGAACTATTGGCGGGCAAGTAGGTGATAATTTAACACCTATTGATGCGGTTAAATTTGCATCGGCATACGGTGTTTGGTTAAAGCAACAACGCCAAAAAGAAAACTATCGCATTGTAGTTGGTAGAGATGCTCGTATTTCTGGAGAAATGATTCAGAATTTGGTTATGAATACTTTAGTTGGTTTAGGAATTCATGTTATCGATGTAGGTCTGTCTACAACACCAACGGTTGAGGTTGCTGTACCAATGGAGCATGCAGATGGTGGTATAATATTAACGGCAAGTCATAATCCAAAGCAATGGAATGCTTTAAAGTTGTTAAATGAAAAAGGAGAATTTTTAGATGCTGTTGAAGGTGCTAAAATTTTAGAGCTTGCTGAAAGTGATGATATGAATTTTGTCGATGTTGATAGCTTGGGTAAAATAACAAGAAATGATGCGTATTTTGATTTGCATATTATTGAAGTACTCGATTTGCCATTAGTAAATGTAAAAGCCATTGAAGCTGCTAGATTTAAAGTGGTTGTAGATGGAGTTAATTCTACTGGAGGTATTGTTATTCCGTTAATGCTTGAAAGGTTGGGCGTAGATGTTATTAAGCTGTTTTGCGAACCTAATGGGCAATTTCCACATAATCCAGAACCTTTAAAAGAGCATTTAGGCGATTTATCTGAAAAGGTGATTAAAGAACGTGCCGATTTTGGTATTGTGGTCGATCCAGATGTTGACCGTTTAGCTTTTATGGATGAAAACGGAGACATGTTTGGGGAAGAGTATACGCTTGTTGCTTGTGCTGATTATGTATTGAGTAATACACCTGGAAACACAGTTAGTAATATGAGTTCTACAAGAGCATTACGCGATATTACTGAAAAACATGGAGGTAGCTACGAAGCTAGTGCAGTTGGAGAAGTTAATGTGGTAAAATTAATGAAGAAAAATAAAGTTGTTATTGGAGGTGAAGGTAATGGCGGTATCATTTACCCTGAATCACACTACGGAAGAGATGCATTAGTTGGAATTGCTTTGTTTTTAAGTTTATTAGCAGATAAGAAAATGAGCGTTAGTGCACTTAGGAAAACGTACCCTGATTATTTTATGAGTAAAAAGAAAATTCAATTAACAGCAGGGTTAGATGTTGACGGTATTTTAAAAACAATGGAAGATCGTTACCAGAATGAGCAACTAATAACTATTGACGGTGTTAAAATAGATTTTTCTGAAAGTTGGGTACATTTACGTAAAAGTAATACAGAACCTATAATTAGGATATATACAGAAGCTAAATCTCAAGATGAAGCAGATGCATTAGCAGATAAGTTTATTGAGGAGATAACAGAATTAAATCCATAGATTATGATATCTAAAAGAAGTAAGCAAATACTACTACTTTTTTTAAGAGATAAGCATAAAAAAAATTGGTTTCAAATAATTAAAGAATTTGCAACTCTTTACTATTTTGAAAAAAAAATACCAGTAAATTATATTACCAGTTTTCTTTACCGAAAAAGTGCGTCTAATTATAAAGACTATTTAACTATAAAAGAAAGTGAAAAATTACTGGAATGGTCTTATTCTTATGGAAAAGAGCAAATAGTTTTAGCTGAAAACAAATTATTATTTGAAGAGTTATTAACTAAAAATAACATACCAACACCACAAATTTTTTTTCATAATTCAAAAAACAAATTTACTTATAAAAACACTGTTTTTGAAATAGAAAATAAAAAGGATTTTTTCTCTTTTTTAGAAACCGTTTTTAATGATTTAAGCGTACAGCGTTTTTTTTGCAAGCCTATTGATGGATCGATGGGGAGAAATATATTTGTTTTAGACAAAAATACATTCAGAGATTCAACAGATACTTTAATCAATTCAATATTTTCTCAAGCATTTATATTCCAAGAGGTGATATTGCAGCATGAGTCTCTTAATAAAATTAACTCTTTTAGTGCGAACACTTTAAGAATAGTTACCTATAAACCTAAAGACAATAAAGTGGAAATTTTGTCTGGACTTATAAGGTTTGGAAGAACAGGGGCAATTGTAGATAATTCCCATACTGGAGGTTTATTTGTTTCTTTTAATAAAGAAACAGGAAAAATAAGAGATGAAGGAGTGCAGTTACTTGATAATGGAGGTGGTGTTTTTTATAAGCATCCCGATACAGGAATTGTGTTTGACGATTTTCAAATTCCTTATTTCAATGAAGTTAGGGATATAGTTATTAAAGCATCAAATTTATTTAAGATCCCTTTGTTAGGTTGGGATATAGCAATAACTCCAAATGGACCTGTTATAATAGAAGCTAATCATGATTTTTATTTACTTTCCGCAGATAGAATGGAAAACGGACTAAAAAAGAATCCTGTTTTTAATAAGCTACTCCAACAAATAAAACAGTAAGTTTTTGTGTTATTTATTTTGATATAGTTTTCCTCGATGCTTCCAGCGTTTATGAGTCCAGAAATAATATTCAGGGGCTTTATTAATTTGTTTTTCAACTTCACGTAAAAACATATCAGTTAGCTCATAATCACTATAATTTTTTGGGTTTTCGGCAAGTGTTAATATTTCTGCTTCATAAAAACCACGCTTTACTTTAGTTACTTTTAAATAAGCGGTAGTTAAATCTAGTTTTTTTGCTAAACGTTCGGCACCCGTAAAACAAGGAATGTTAACACCCATAAACTCTCCCCAATACACCTCTTTGGTTAGTCGTGGAGATTGGTCGCTTAAAAAACCAGTTATGCTTTTTATACCATCTTTTTCATTCTTATTTATAATGCCAATAGTATCTCGTGTGCTTATTAGTGAGGTATTAAATTTGGTTCTAATATCCCGAACCAGCTTATCAAAATGTTTATTTGCTAATTTTTTATAAACGGCTAACCCTTTAAAGTTTATGTAGTTTTGAAGTACAATAGACCATTCCCAACTTGCATAGTGTCCAAATATTAAAATAATACTTTTGTTTAAGGATTCTAGTCGTTTAAATTCTTCTGGATTTAAAATTTTAAATCGCGTTTTTAATTCTTTTTCAGAAATAGACATGGTTTTTGCCATTTCTAAAAACATATCACATAAATGCCTGTAGAATTTCTTTTTAATTGAAGTAATTTCTTTTTCAGATTTATTAGGAAATACAAGTTTTAAATTTTCAGTAACTGTTTTTTTACGATAACCAATAATGTAATAAAGTAAAATATAAACACCATCAGACACTAAGTAAAGCACTCTAAAAGGTAAAATAGAAATAAACCATAAAAGCGGATAAACTAAAATATAAATTAGAAATTGCATTAAATAATTTTAGATTTGCAGCAGCAAAGATATGTTATATAATATTTAAACGTTAATACCTTATGGGCAAATTAGATTTGATTACAATAATTATAATTGCAGCAAATGTTATCGCATCGTATAAAGGATTTGGTGATTATGCTTTTTTTGAAAAATATAAATTTAATGTAGGCGCTGTTCGTAGAGGTGAACAAATTAGAATGCTTAGTTCTGGGTTTTTGCATGCGGACAATGGTCACTTATTTTTCAATATGTTTTCGTTGTATTTTTTTGCTGATGTTGTTATTAATTTAATTGGTGCTTTCTATTTTATAATTGTCTATTTAGGCAGTTTATTACTTGGTAGTTTGTTATCACTTTATTTTCATAAAGAAGAGTATCATTACAGTGCTGTAGGTGCTAGTGGTGCTGTTATGGGCGTTATTTATTCGGCTATTTTATTACAACCAGGAATGAGTTTGTATATGTTTTTTATACCCATACCTATTCCAGCATATATTTTTGGTATTGGGTATTTATTGTACTCCATATATGGTATGAAAAATAGAATAGGAAATATAGGTCATGACGCCCATTTTGGTGGCGCTGTTGGAGGTTATATTATTACGCTAATAGTATCTCCATGGTTGTTTAAAACTAATTTATTGATGGTTGGTTTATTGGCGTTACCTATAGTATTATTATTTGTTTTGAAGAAAACAGGTAAGATGTAAAGCGTTTACCGCTCATAAAAATTAAACTTCTAAAGTTACTTATGGCATAGCTATTGAATTTATACTACGAATTTGTATTCTATGTCAATATTAACTAATTGACAGTCACGTAGTTAATATTGTCTAAAAATAGTTAAAAACACGAGTCATGCTGTTTTAATGACAGTTTGACCCTAAAAATATATATGAAAAAATCTAAATTTACTACCATTGACAGTTTGTCATTACAGGAGTTTGATGAAAATTCAGAATTAATTCCATTAATGACTCCAGAGGATGAAGAAGAAATAAATAACGAAGAATTGCCAGAAACCTTACCCATTCTTTCTTTAAGAAATACGGTTTTGTTTCCAGGTGTTGTTATTCCAATTACAGCAGGACGCGACAAGTCCATCAAATTAATTAACGATGCTAATAAAGGCGGAAAAGTAATTGGCGTTGTGTCTCAAAAAGACGAATCGGTTGAAAACCCAACAGCCAAAGAAATTAATGAGACAGGTACGGTTGCCCGAATTTTACGCGTTTTAAAAATGCCAGATGGTAATGTAACAGTTATTATTCAAGGTAAAAAACGATTTAAAGTGGCCGAGGTTATTACTGAAGAACCTTATATGAATGCTACTATTAGGGACGTTCCAGAAGCTAAACCAGCAGTAAATAATAAGGAGTTTTCAGCAATTATAGATTCTATTAAAGACTTAGCACTCGAAATAATTAAGGAAAGTCCAAATATTCCTAGTGAAGCATCATTTGCTATTAAAAATATTGAAAGTAATTCGTTTTTGGTGAATTTTGTATCGTCTAACATGAATCTTTCAGTAGCCGAAAAACAAAGCCTTTTAGAAACTAACGATTTAAAAAGTCGTGCTTTGGCTACTTTGAAATTTATGAATGTTGAATTTCAAAAGCTAGAACTTAAAAATGATATTCAGTCTAAGGTTCAAATGGATATGAATCAGCAGCAGCGTGAATATTTCTTGCATCAACAAATGAAAACCATTCAAGAAGAATTGGGAGGAGTGAGTCATGATGAAGAAGTTGAAGAAATGAAAGCGCGTGCAAAAGAAAAAGCATGGGACGAAAACGTAGCGAAGCATTTCAATAAAGAAATCGCCAAAATGCAACGTATGAATCCACAAGTTGCAGAATATTCAATTCAACGAAATTATTTAGAGCTATTTTTAGATTTACCTTGGAATGAGTTTAGTGAGGATAAATTTGATTTAAAACGTGCAAAAAAGATATTAGATAGAGATCATTTTGGTTTAGAAGATGTTAAACGGAGGATCATTGAGTATTTAGCAGTTTTAAAATTGCGTAATGATATGAAATCTCCAATTCTTTGTTTATACGGCCCTCCAGGGGTTGGTAAAACATCACTTGGAAAATCTATTGCAGAAGCTTTGGGAAGAGAATACGTTAGAATCTCCTTAGGTGGTTTACGTGATGAAGCAGAAATACGCGGACACAGAAAAACATACATTGGAGCTATGCCAGGGCGTATTATTCAAAGTTTAAAAAAGGCAGGAACATCAAACCCTGTGTTTGTTTTAGATGAAATTGATAAGCTTTCTAATTCACATCAAGGCGATCCATCTTCAGCAATGTTAGAAGTTTTAGATCCTGAGCAAAATAGCGAGTTTTACGATAACTTTTTAGAAATGGGATATGACCTTTCTAAAGTTATGTTTATAGCAACATCAAATAGTTTATCGACTATTCAACCTGCATTACGCGACCGTATGGAAATTATTAATGTAACAGGCTATACTATTGAGGAAAAAGTTGAAATTGGTAAACGTCATTTATTACCAAAACAATTGGTAGAACATGGTTTAACCGATAAGCATATTAAAATTGCAAAGCCACAATTAGAAAAAATAGTTGAAGGTTATACACGCGAATCTGGTGTTCGTGGTTTAGAAAAACAAATTGCAAAAATGGTACGTTATGCTGCCAAAAACATCGCCATGGAAGAGGATTATAATGTTAAAATTTCAAACGAAGCTATTATTGAAGTTTTAGGAGGGCCTAAATTAGAGCGCGATAAATACGAAAACAACAATGTAGCTGGTGTAGTTACAGGCTTAGCATGGACACGTGTTGGTGGTGATATTTTATTTATAGAATCTATTCTTTCTAAAGGAAAAGGCACACTTTCAATTACAGGAAACCTAGGTAAAGTAATGAAAGAATCTGCTACCATTGCCATGGAATATATTAAATCTAACGCAGATGTTTTTGGTATTGATGCTACAATTTTCGATAAATACAATGTACATATTCACGTTCCAGAAGGCGCAACACCAAAAGATGGACCAAGTGCAGGAGTAACCATGTTAACCTCGTTAGTATCATTATTTACGCAACGAAAAGTAAAGAAAAGTTTAGCGATGACAGGCGAAATTACGCTAAGAGGTAAAGTACTTCCTGTAGGCGGCATTAAAGAAAAGATTTTAGCAGCGAAACGTGCTCGTATAAAAGAGATTTTATTATGCGAAGACAACCGTAGAGATATTGAAGAAATTAAAGCCGATTATTTAAAAGGTTTAACCTTTCATTATGTAACCGATATGAGCGATGTTATTAAAATAGCATTAACAACTCAAAAGGTTAAAAATGCTAAAAAGCTTTAGTAAACATAATATTTTAAAGAGGCTGTGTAAAATTAGAGTATGTTACGTCAAACTGAACTAGTTTCAGTTTTCTCACAATTTTGGTTTTCAATTTGTTGAGATTCTGAAATAAATTCAGAATGACGAATTTCTACTATTTTCACATAGCCTCTTCTTTATGATTACAGCTTTCAAGAGAATGACAATTTCAAATAAAATCTTATACTGAGTCATAAGGAACTCTTTTTATTTAAAATAAAAGATTGGTGCTACCGTTTTAAGATAGATTTAGTTACTTTGTATTGTAAATATGCTAAGGAAAATTATCACCTTTTTTTGTTTGTTTTGTTTTACTTTAACCTACGCGCAAGTTGGTGGTGAAAGTACCTATCAATTTCTTAACTTAATCTCGTCACCACGTCAAGCCGCTTTAGGAGGTAAAGTATTAACAAATGTAGATTACGATGTAACGCAAGGTTTATATAATCCAGCAACTATTAATGTTGATATGGATAATCAATTAGCCGTAAATTACACAAGCTATTTAGGCGGAATTGGTTATGGTACTGCGGCTTATGCTTATACTGTAGATAGGCGAACACAAACATTTCATGCGGGTATTACCTATATTAATTATGGAGAGTTTGAAGGCTATGACGAAAACGGAAACGAAACAGGAGCTTTTACAGGAAACGAAGCAGCACTATCCATGGGGTATGCGCTTCAACTTGGGTATTCTAATTTTTATTTTGGTGCCAATGTAAAATTAATAACCTCAAAATTAGAACAATATAGCTCTTTTGGAGTTGCTACGGATTTAGGGTTGTTATATATTAACGACCGTATAGATTTTCATGCGGCATTGGCCGTTAGAAACTTAGGAACACAAATTACAACCTATGCTGGTTTAAATGAACCACTGCCTTTTGAAGTTGATTTTGGTATGTCTCAAACTTTAGAGAATGTACCCATTAGGTGGCATGTTACCTTCGAGAATTTACAAAAATGGCCGATAGGAAGACCAAATCCAGCGCGTGTAACAAGCGATTTAAGCGGTAACCAGTCTAGTGAAAATATAGGGTTTTTAGGGCAGGTTATTAGGCATACTATTCTTGGAGCAGAATTATTTCCTGAAGGTGGTTTTAATATTAGGTTGGGGTATAATTTTAGAAGAGCTGAAGAATTGCGAATTGTTGATCAAAGAAATTTTTCAGGATTATCTGCTGGTTTTTCAATTAAAATGAATAAAATGCGATTTAGTTACACACATGCTAAATATACAAGTGCAGCCAATTCTAGTTTTTTTGGCTTACAAATTGATTTACAATAATTCAATATGAATACAAATAAGATAACAATTGCAATTGATGGGTTTTCATCCACAGGTAAAAGTACCGTAGCAAAACAGCTAGCAAAGCATTTAGGGTATATTTATGTAGATTCTGGTGCCATGTATAGAGCGGTTACTTTTTATGCTATGACTAATGATTTTATTGATGAAGATTTTTTTAATGTTAGCGGGTTAATATCTCAATTAGATGATATTAAAATACGTTTCGTTTTTAATGAAAACTTAGGGTTTGCTGAAGTGTATTTGAATGATACAAACATTGAAAGAGAAATACGAACATTAAAAGTATCTGGGTTTGTAAGTAAGGTAGCCGAAATATCTGAGGTTAGATCTTTACTTGTAAAACAGCAGCAGCAAATGGGTGTTAACAAAGGTGTTGTTATGGACGGTAGAGATATTGGAACCGTTGTTTTTACCGATGCAGAACTTAAACTATTTATGACGGCTTCTGCTGAAACAAGAGCTACAAGACGCTTTAACGAACTTTTAGAAAGAGGAGACAATGTACAATATGAAGATGTATTACGTAACGTAGAAGAACGCGATTATATCGATACACACCGCGAAGATTCTCCTTTGGTAATGGCAGAAGATGCTATAAAAATTGACAACTCGACGTTAGGCATAAAAGCACAATTTGATATTATTTTAGACTTAGTTAATAAAACACTTAAAAAGGAAAAGCCGTCTAAAAAATAAATTTTCAAACGACTTTTATAAAGTTAAATGCTTTGTTATTGTTGTTGCTTTGCTTGTTCAAAAGCTTCTTCAAAAACTCTTTGTAATTCATCTAAATCGCTAGTAGTTAGAATGTAAATAATTCTAATTAAAACTATTAAATTAATAATTGAAGATACTAAAGCAACTATTTTCGCTATTTTCATTGCTTTTAAACTTCCTTCATAATCATCTGGATTAAGTTCAGCGTCTTTTATTTTGTTATTTGCAATAAAATATGCAGGAATAGATAAAAAAGCACCTCCAATGCAACAGCAAAGAAATCCTAATATTGATAATACATAAACTAAAGTTGGATTAAGTTGTTTCTTCATAAGTTTGTTTTAATTAATTTTCTTGATAATAAAACTAGTGATAATAATTAGAATAGAAAGTATTGAAAGGCTGCTAATTATTTTATTCGCATACTTAAATTTTTTAAATAGATTAATTATAATGACTGCAAAAAGAAGCATAAGCGTGTAAATTGCTGGATACATATAAAAAGCATCAACAAAGTTGCCTTGAAAAATTAATACAACAGATCTTTGCATACCGCAACCCATACATTCTATACCAAATAGTTTTTTGTTTAAACAGGGAAGCATATAGTCTTCAAGAAGCTGCATAAATAGGGTTTGTTAGGGAGCTAAAATACTAAAAGGATATAAATCAATGTTTCTTAAAAACCAAAATAAAATAACTAATGCAAGTATTAAATAAGTAATTATAGGTTTATGTAAGATGTTTTTTAATTTCCTTTTTAGAATACTATTCATTAATAAAATAATAGCATCGCAACTTAAAACGAAAATCAATAATATAATTAAGAAATTATGACTTAAACCCTTAAGAATATGTCCATGCAATATTTGGTGTATAGCCCTTTGGCTTCCACAACCTGGGCAATACAGACCTGTCATTGTATAAAATGGACATTTAGGAAAAAGGTTATAATCCGATGGGTTGTAATTAAAATAAAACACCATAATGACACCTAAAACTAATAGACTTAAAGCTATTAAAAGGCGTTTTAAGTATTTATGCACCACTAATAGCTCCTAAAAAAGCAACTCCAAAAATTAAAACATAAATAATAATTCCAAAAAAGGCAAGACCAATTGATACTAGTCCCCAAGTTTTGGCATTTTTTGATGCTCTATTAGCCTCTTCGTATTTACCATCTTCATAAGTGCTGTTAACTTTTGTAGCATAAATAATACTCACAATACCTGTTGGTAAACAACATAATATAGTACTTATAATGGCTAGGGCTAAATAGCTATTAGGTCTTGCTGGTTTGTTTTCCATTTTAATATATTTTGGTTGATAAAAATAATATTAAATATAGGAAAATGATTTTAATGAAGAATAGTGTTTTTTAAATGAATATAAAAATAGCTTACCTATTACTGATAATCACCTTTTTACTAAAAACATGATTGTTAGATAAACTTATTTTTGCAACATATACGCCATCACTAAGCGCGTTGGTTGAATAATTATACGATTTTTTATTTGAAGAAATCTGTTCGTTTAAAACACGTTTGCCAGAAATATCAAATAAGCTAAAGCTTTCTATGTCTAAGAAGTTTGGATTAAATAGATTAAGTTTTGATGTTTTGTTATTCTGAAACACGTTAAATCCTTCAAGCACCTCGTCAGCAATACTTAAACTATTGTTTTTGCTAAATGTAATTTCAAACCTATTGGTATAACTACCAGCATCGAGATTTATATTAAAATCTTGAGCTTTTAAATCGACAAATGCATCGTTTTCTAAATCATGAATATAAATAGGTTGGTTACTTTCAAAATTTTGAATATCAACCATTCTTATTTTAACTGGCATATTTTCAGAAACCTTAACAGCTAAAGGTATTTTTAAAGTGTCATCAAACGGTAATGCTTCAGCAATATATGATGAATTTTCAGCGTTCCAATAGGCATCAGAATTTAAAATATCCCCTTCATTAATTTCAGATTCTAATCCGTAATCAAAGCCTGTAGTGGCAGAATTATGAAATGTTTCAACTATTTGGCGTGTATACGTATTATTAAAATCTATATTTAATCTAAAACGTTTATAATCATCAGGAACAATAGAAAAACTTGTGTTTGTGCGACTAACTTTTCCTTTTGTATTTGTAGATTTAAAAAATTCACTATCTGGGTTTGTTTCTTTTATAAAAACACGATGACTATTTTTCGCTTTAACTTTTGGTGTTCCAACTGTGCTTGTACCTTCAACCATAAATCCTTGCCCTATGGGAATATAGCGTCTTGCTGTTTTTCCAGATGGAGGCGTACCGCTAGTACCATTTACAGTGCCATCGTTGTTATATGTGCTAAATGTGGCAGGGATATAAGTTTCTACATCTCCAGCGGCATTAATGGTATAAGTCGCATAACCACCATCGTAATCTCTTAAAATATGAGAATTGATAGTTGGATTTTGCTCCCAATAGTATAACGTGCCAGTAATTACACTCGCGTTTTCGGTATCGTGAATATAGGCTAATGCATCTAGTGCAGACGGGTAGGGGTTACCTACCAAAGTGAATTGATTATCTAAAACATCAATCTCTAAAGTACCAGTATTAGGTTTTCCTCTATAATCGAATTGTTGAGCGCTACCAGAACCTGAAGTGCCTTTCATGGTAAAACCTTCTCCAGGATTTATAGTTGTATTGCCCAACACATGTATCCACTCTGAATACTCATCAGAAGCAATATATTTCCAAATCCAATACGGTTCAATATTTAATGGACTAGATGTTCCGTTGTAATTGCCATTATGGTTGTATGTGGCAGGTGTTGATGCTGTAATGCTAGTTGCATCATTTAATAAAGAAATACCAAACATATTACTCGATTGGTCAATAATAGGAGAGCACCAATAATTATATTCATATTCATCTACATTAGCTTCTTGGTAAACACTTAATTCGCCATCGCCAGAATTTCCTGTTGTACCAGAGCCTTGTATAAGTTGTCCCTCACTACGAAGATATATTCTACTGTCTGTTTCATTCAGGTTTACATCATCTTCTACAAAAACAACTTCATCATTAACAAAGACATAGTAATCATTCCTTACGGAAAGCTGTGAGAATGATACATTGCAAATAAAGGCAATAATAAGAGTAAAACGATAATGCATATTTTGAGAGACTAACAATTTACGCTGCAAATATATAAATATTCTGCATACACAACAATTAATCGTTAAAAAATGTATTTTGTCGATTAATTTAATTTAAAATTAATTGATGAAATGTTTAAATGAAATCTATTTTTTAGTGTAATTTGTATGCATAAAATTCATCTGTTTTTAAATGAAAAATGTAAACTATTTATTAATAATTATTGGCGCAGCGGTTGCTATGTATTCTAAAGCAGGAACCGAACAAAATCAGTATGTACTAATTGGAGGTATTATAATACTTATGATAGGTATTTATAGAATCTCTAAAAATATTCCTAGCAAACATAAGGATGAAAATGATAGTGATGAAAATGAAGACGCTTAATTATGGCATTTACTTTGGGTGATTATGTTTTGGTTTTAGATGAAGATTTATCTGGTTTTGTAAAAGAAATTGCTGGTGAAACCATTTCTATTGAAACTGATGATGGCTTTTTATTAAATTTTAAAGCCAAGGAATTGGTTGTAGCTAAACCTAAGCAACCCCTTAAAAACGAATTATTTTCTCATAAAAGTATTAATACTGTTATTTCTGAAAAGGAACAACCAAAGCGAAAAAACAAAATAAAATTAAGAGCTAAAGATAGTTATGAGCCAACTATGGAGGTTGATTTGCATATAAACCAATTGGTGAAATCTTCAAAAGGAATGTCTAATCATGAAATGTTAACGTTACAATTAGATACGGCAAGACGCCAATTAGATTTTGCTATCACAAAACGCATTCAAAAAGTAGTATTTATTCACGGCGTTGGAGAAGGTGTTTTAAGAATAGAATTAGAATATTTATTTGGGCGTTACGATAATTTAAAATTCTACGATGCTAATTACCAAAAATATGGGTTAGGTGCAACCGAAGTCTATATTTATCAGAACTTAAAGCGTTAATTAAAATTAGGAGTTTCTGTTCTAGATCCAGATAAAGAACTGTCATTTAATAATCCAAAATCAAACTCGTCTATAGAGATAAGATCTAAAGCGATATCTGTTATCGTTAAAGTAACTGTATAGGTTTGAATAATTGTATGATTTCTGTACGCTGTTGCTTTTGGCGTATCTACATTGGCAACATCTTTGTTTAAATAATCGGCACCAACATCACTATTTGTGACGTCGTTTCCTGGGTTTTGGTCTTGACTTTCGTTTTCTTCATCTCTAGTATCAATTCCGTCTCCATCGTCATCAGCATCTAAATAGTTAGGAATTCCATCACCATCAGTATCTAAAGCGTCATCAAAATTACCATCACCATTTGGGTCTGGATTTTCATCTTTTGTTAGCACATTATCACCATCATCATCGGCATCAATATAGTTAGGTAAACCATCTTCATCAGTATCATCATTAGTTAAATCACCATTGCCGTCAACATCTTCTAAAGCAGCTAAAACACCATCTTGGTCATCTTCAACTAATTTTGTAGTGAACGTTGCATTTACAGAATCATCACTGTCATCTTCTACAATTTTAACCTCTGCAGGAGGAATATCGTTACAAAACAAATTTGTAGGAAGCGTTTCGTTGCTATACGTACGGTAATTAAATGCTCCTGTTTTTGTAAGAGTAAGGTTGTTATCATTATCAACTTCTAATAAATCTTCAACATTAAGATTATTTATAACTACAGATAAAGATTCAGAAGGCGTGTTTTTAGTTTTAAATAACACTAAATTGGTTTCTCCACAAGCACTAAAATCCTCATCGAATTCTAATTCAAAAGTAATAACATCGCCATCATCACATGAATATGAGCATAATAAGCTTAACAATAAAAGAGTAAAAACGAACTTACGCATAGAGTTTGGGTTTTGCACAAAAATAATAGAATTGTTATTTATAACGCATCATATTGATAATAATTTTATTTCAAGTATTTTTGACCTCTTAAAAGCTATTAAAATTTTGTTTTATGACTCAGGTATATTTTGATAATGCTGCTACAACTAAAATTCGTGAGGAAGTCATAACTGTTATGGCAGAAACCATGAGAGCGAGTTATGGTAATGCGTCTTCATCGCATAGCTTTGGTAGGTCATCTAAGTCTTTAATAGAACATTCAAGAAAAACCATAGCACGTTATTTAAATGCTTCGGCTGGTGAAATTGTATTTACTTCAGGAGGAACAGAAGCCGATAATTTAGTTTTAAGAAGTGCCGTTAGGGATTTGAAGATAAACCATATAATTACAACTAAAATTGAACACCATGCCATATTGCATACTATTGAACAGTTAGAAAAAGAATATAATATAGCGGTGTCTTTTGTGAATACTGATGCTAATGGACATATTGATTATTTACACTTAGAAGAACTTCTTAATAATTATGAAAACACATTGGTTAGTTTAATGCATGTAAATAATGAAATTGGAAACCTTTTAGATATTAAGAGAGTTGCCAATTTATGTAAAGTAAATAATGCGTTGTTTCATAGTGATGCTGTGCAGTCTGTAGGGCATTATAAATTGGATTTAGAAGAGATTCCTATAGATTTTATTGCAGCGAGTGCTCATAAATTTCATGGTCCTAAAGGTGTAGGTTTCGCGTTTATTAGAAAAAATACAAGGCTTAAACCATTAATTTTTGGTGGCGAGCAGGAGCGAGGACTTAGAGCAGGGACAGAGAGCATTCATAATATTGTTGGGCTTAGTGAGGCTTTAAAACATGCCTATACTAATTATGATGAGGAATACCAGTATGTGAGAAACATAAAGCAATATTTTATTCAGAAATTAAAGACTGAATTACCTTTAGTAACTTTTAATGGAAGTTCGGGAGATATAGAAAAAAGTACTTACACTTTAATTAATGTATGCTTGCCTATTGATGAGAAAAAAGCGTCTATGTTGTTATTTCAGTTAGATTTAAAAGGTATAGCTTGTTCTAAAGGAAGTGCCTGCCAAAGCGGGAGTGCAAAAGGGTCTCACGTTTTAGCTGAAATACTTAATGATGCTGATATGCACAAACCTTCAATTAGGTTTTCCTTTAGTATTTACAATACTAAAAAAGAAGTAGACTATGTTATTGATGTTTTAAAAGAGTTTGTTTAATTTATAAATTCTAATCAACAGTAACTTTACTTTGCCACCAATCGGCATTTGGTTCAAAATCTTCTGATAAATATTTTAGTCTATCACTTTCAAGTTTAGGCATAAATGTGTTTTTTAAATAGGCTTGTCGTTCTTTAGCTAAACTTTCGCTATACTCTAAATCTTTAGTAGGTATTTTGGCTTTAACATTTAATAGCCAAGAGTTGAGTTTTTTACTAAGATCTTCCGTTATTTTCGAGTTTTCGGAAGCGACATTGTTTTGTTCATTACCGTCTAGTGCTAAATTATACAATTCATTTCTTTCATCTTCCCAATAGTGTATAAGTTTCCAGCCATTTTCTTGAATAATTGATGAGGGTTCACCACCTTGGTTACCATAGTGCGGATAGTGCCAAAATAAAGGTCGATTTGCCAAAGTATTTCCTTCTAAAAGCGGCTTTAAGCTAACTCCATCAATATGCTGGTCTGGACGTAGGTTTGCACCAACTAAATCTAAAATGGTTGGGTAGAAATCGGTTCCTGTTACAGGATAATCTGTACGTGCGCCATTAGAGTTATACCAAGGTACATTAATGAAAAAAGGCTCTCTTATACCGCCTTCCCATTGGTAGCCTTTACCACCGCGTAGGGGTAAGTTAGACGTGGAGTAATTATCGCCTGAAGCAACACCACCATTATCTGATGTGAATATTACAATAGTATTTTTATCTAATCTTAATGTTTTTAGGGTATTTAAAACATGGCCTACGGCATCATCCATAGCTTCAACTAAACCGCCGTAAATTGGATTGTCTTGAACTTGTCTTATAGGTAGTACACGTTCCATTTTATAACCTTTATCCTTAATGCCTTGTTTTTCAGCTTTATTTCTATATTTCTGCCATTTGTTTTGGGTTGTTTGAATAGGACCATGAACCGCATAAAACGACATGAAAGCGAAGAAACTAGTGTCCTTATGTTTTTTTATAAATTCAGATGTTTCTTTAGCAAGTCGCATCGATAAGTTTTCACCTGGTGTTGTATTCTCTAATTTGGGGTTTTTCCATGGCGAAAAATAGCCACCAATAGGGCTGCCTTTATCCCACCCTCCTTTATTTATATCGAATCCGTGATCTTCAGGATAAGACCCTTCTTTACCTAAGTGCCATTTTCCAGCATAAAATGTTTTGTACCCAGAAGCTTTCATGGCCTCGGCAAGGGTAATATCTTCTTTTGGTAAAATATGAACATAGTCTGCTGGTAGTAATTTATCATGTCTATTATGTTCTCTCCATGTTTTTCCATGTTTTGCTCCAATCCAATCGGTAATACCGTGTCTAGCAGTAAATTTTCCAGTCATAATACTAGCTCGCGAAGGGCTACAAACACGACTAGCTGCATACCCTTGATTAAAGACCATACCTGCATTAGCTATTTTATCTACGTTTGGGGTTTCATAAAAAGTGCTTCCTGTACAGCTTAAATCTTTAAACCCTAAATCGTCAACTAATATGAATAATACATTTGGTTTTTGGTGCTTTTCAGCAGTGTTACTTTTCTTATTACACACACTTAAAGTTATAAGTGTTAATAGTGATGTGATGATAATTTTCATGATTATTGTTTTTTAAAACGTATTTTATTTGTTTCTCCTTTGTTGTTTTTAAAAAGAATATTTAAAGTGTCACTTTCTTTAAAAACCGATTCTTTAGTTATAAAATCGCAAATATCAATAGTGTTAAAGGCGACACCATTTACTTCTAAAATTTCATCTCCAAAGCTAATTTTATCTTTTATGGATTCATCCCAAACAAAACCAACACTAAGCTTTTTGTTATTTAGGGTAGGTGTAAAACCAAGTAGTTTTTCTTCTAAATTTATTTCAGTCTCAAATGGGGAGAAGTAGAATTTTTTGTTTTTAAAATCGAGGGTTACAATACCATGATTTAATAAGTCTGATCCAACTCTAGAATTATCATTGCTCTCGGTTATTGTTATTACATTACTAAAATTAGTTTTGTTAATGCTTAGTTTAGGGATTTTAACACGATATTGATTTTGCGCATCTGCAATTCCAAATAATCCAATATTGCTAGCGCCTTTTCCTTCAGATACTGCTGTAACAACATTATGTGGCTTAAAAGTATTATAATGCTTTAGGCATAAATCGTAAAATGTACTTGAGCCAGTATCAAATAACACATTTTCGGTAACTTGCTTTTCCCCATGTAATACAAGCTGGAAATATGGACTACTTTGAGCTCCTAATGCTTTGAGTTTTGATGATTTTTGACTTTTCAGATTTAGTTTTTTTGGATGGTTAGTAATTATGATTACTTGTTTTTTGGATGAAATTTGAACTATAGATTTTTTAAAAATATTACTTCCAATAATACCATCTATTTTAAAACAATCAAAAAGCATATTATCAGTGCCATTATAAACTAAAGCAGTGGTGTTTTTAAACGATACATTTCCAAGTGTAAAAAATGGTAGTGTAATAATTTTCATTTTTTGACTCGCGTTATTAGCATCAGATACCGAAATGTTATTACCAGATTCAAGTTTTAATTGCTTGCTAAGTTGAGAAGTTATTAAATTAGGAGCTCCAGTGTCAAAAAGGAAACGATAAGTTTTGTTTTTAATAGTTACTGGAATTATTAATTTTCCATTTACATTTTTATATAGTATTTCTGTGTAATAATTTTTGGTAGTAATTCGCCCCTTATCTAAATTTAGATTTTGAGCGTAAGACGAGATAACAATTAAAAAAAATAGAAGTGTTTTATATATAGTTTGATTCATTAACCAATGTTTAAAACTTCATAGTCGTCCTTACATTAAAAACTCTTGGAGTTAAAAAATTAGGAATAGCATATTGTCGTTTGCTATAAACATCTCTCACCCAAGTATTGGTAATGGAGTTTTGTACATCAAAAATATTAAATATTTCAAACCCAAATGATAATTCTTTAAAGGCTTTTTTCCAACCGCTATTAAATTGTTTTTTATCATCAACAAGCACAAATTGCAAGCCTAAATCTGCACGTTTATATGCGGGTAACCTATTTTGATATTCGTATGGATCGGCATAACTAGGTGAGCCTCCTGGTAATCCTGTATTGTAAACAAGGTTTAAATACATTTTCATATTAGGAACATTGGGTACATAATCTTGAAATAAAGCAGCAAATTTTAAACGTTGGTCTGTTGGTCTAGCAATATAACCTCGATTATTTATATTTTCTTCGGTTTTTAAATACCCAAAACTAAACCACGATTCTGTACCAGGAACAAATTCACCATTAAGACGCATATCTAACCCATAAGCATAAGCCTTAGCATTATTATTTGCGCTATAGCGTATGCGTACATTTTCTAAAGTATACGGGTTTACATTACTTAAATTTTTGTAATAGGCCTCGGTTGTTAGTTTAAAAGGTCTGTCCCACATTTTAAAACTATAATCATTACCTAAAACCAAATGAAACGATTGTTGTGCTTTTACATTAGGTTGAACAACGCCATTGGCATCACGAAGTTCTCTATAAAAAGGAGGCTGATAATATAAGCCGCCAGCAACTCTAAAAAGCATATCTTTTTCCCAATCGGGTTTAATTGTAAATTGTGCGCGAGGGCTAAATACAGTTTGCGATGATTTTGAACCTGTATTAAGTGTAGTTGACGCATTATCTTTTACCGACCAGTTATGAACTCTAATACCAGCATTGTACCAAACATCGCTAGTTCCTATATTAGAGCGTTTACTCCATTGAGCATAAGCTTGTAATCTGTTTATTTGCGTGTTGTTTGTAGCTCTTACATTTTGAAACGCTTCAATAGGGCCTGAGTAGGGTTGGTAAGGCTGCTCGTTAAAATTGTCAATTGTTGGCGGCCTAATAGAAAATCCAGCAGAATCAATAACTTCCCATTCTACTAAACGATCGCGAATATCTTCATTTGTATATTTAACAGACCATTCAATTCTATGATCTTCAATTTTAGCATTACCTTTATGTTCAACAGTCGTTATTAGTGCATCTAAATCGTTTCTTCCATGATTTAACTGACTTCCAACACCTTCGCTAAATTCTACTTCACCTAAATTTTCATCTCCAATATTGGTATTTACTTGTCCTAAATTATATTGTGCTAAAATGTCGAAATATTCTTCTTCGGTAGTATGATAGGTTGAAGCTATAAGTTTTAGGGTTACAGCATCGTTTGCAAAATAAGTGCCTTTAAATGCTCCAAATAAGGTTTGGTAACGGTCTTTTTCTTGGCCTTCATAAAAAACAATAAGTGCTAACGGATCTTCTAGAGTGCCAAAATTGGTTTGTCTTGTTAGCGGTTTATAATTGTATGTGTTTAAAGATGCATTTCCCAAAAAACTTAATTGAAATTTATCTGTAAACTTATAAGTAAGATATGCTTGAGTGTCTGCAAAAGCAGGCTTAAAATTTGTTTCAGTTTCTTTTGAATTTACAAGCAAACTATTATCTCGATAGCGCAAACCAACGATAGCCGAAAACTTGGAGTCTTTACTAATATTTTCAACCGATAAGCTTCCGCCTAATAAACTTAAATCGGCATTAACTTCAAATTGATACGGCATTTTATATGTAATATCTAAGACCGATGATAATTTATCGCCATATTTTGCTTGAAAACCACCAGCAGAAAAGTCGACATTCTGTACTAAATTAGTATTCACAAAACTTAAACCTTCCTGTTGACCAGATCGCACTAAAAAAGGACGGTATACTTCAATATCGTTAACGTAAACTAAGTTTTCATCATAATTACCGCCTCTAACTGAATATTGTGTACTTAGTTCGTTGTTGTTATTAACACCTGGTAGTGTTAATAGTAAATTTTCTACACCAGCATTGGCTCCAGGTATTTTTCTAATAGTTTCTGGTTTTAAAGTAGTAATGCCTGTTATGCCTTTTCTACTTTTGCTGGTAACAATAATGGTTGTTATTTGTTCTACTGCTGTTTTCATTACAGGGTTAAACTCTAACTCTTCACCGTTTTTTAAATTAAAAGCACTTACAATTTTTTTAAAGGAAATGTGAGTAAATTCTATTTTAATATCTTGATTTGCTGCTATTTTTAAAATGTAAAAACCATTGCTGTTTGTTTGTGTTCCATCATTTTTAGCCTTTATATTTACATTAGGAATGGGGTTGTTATTTTCATCTAAAATAATACCTTTTACAGTTGCGGTTTGCGAATAACTAAATAAGGTTATAGTTAAAAAGAGCAATGCAGTTAGCAGTTTTTTCGTATTCAAAAGCCTAAAATTTATTTCCTGTAAAACAATGATTCAAAAGTAGAATTATTTCCAACATTATCTGTTACTATTACTTTTAAATTATTCTTTGTATCTGTAACGATACCATCATCAAAATCGTATGTAAGTGTTTTAGTTTTGTAATCGTATTCCATTAAAATCCATTTGTCATTTACCGTAGCTCTATATTTTGAAACACCCGATAATTTGTCGTCTATTTCAACTTTTAAATACCTAAAATTACTTAACCATTGTCCGTTTTTAAAATTAGACGGTTTAATGGTAGGTTTTAAAGTATCGGTGGCTAAAGCGAATGTACCTAATGTTTTTGTATAGGTTGATAATACGTTCTCCTTTCTTTTAGTGTAAGAATAGGATGGATATTTTTTATAACCAACTAATTTAGCAATGTATAGTTTGCTTTTGTCATCCTCAGAATACGCACTAACATCGTAATTTATTGTGAAGCTTTTTTTAGCAGGGTAAATATCTTCATGTAATTTTAAAGTGTCGTTATTTACAGAAAAATCGAGATAAAAATTATTGTAAAAGGTATTTTGATTGATGTTTACCGAAATATTGCCTTGCTTTAAATTAATAGTTTCATTAGCATTAATATAATACGGTGTAGTTTTATTTGTTTTGGGCGTTGTGATGCTGTTTTTAACCCCTTTAATAGAAACGGTTATCCACGCTTCATTATTCTCGTAATCAGACACACGTATTTTATAAACCGAATATGTGCTATCTTTAATATTTAACAATCCATCGTTTAATGATTTTTTAAACAAACTTAAAGGGTTGTTTTCTTTGAATAGTTTTTGAATTCGTTTTTTCTTTGTTTTGTAATATTCATAATCTATTAACTGATTAATGTGTTTCGTTTCGCTAAAGGAAAACTGCTTAAAGTCTAATTCAAAATTGTTATTGCCATTAACAAATGTTTGAATATTATAAACACCATTTTTATTAGCCGCTAAATTTTGCCTATCGGTTGTTTCAATACCAAAACCAATTTCTCCAATGGCTTCAATATTTTCAACAGTATAGTCACCATTTTTTAACGGTATAAGTCTAAGTTTTTGTTTAGTATTCGATGCATTAACAAAAGAATTTTCGCCAATAGGGTAGGCAAAAATGGAATTTACAATAGGGTTTGTTGTATCGGTGACATTAATTCCAAAAAGCATAGGGTTCATGGGGCGTTCTGCCTTATCCCTAATTTCGAAATGTAAATGAGGACCGCCAGAACCCCCTGAGTTTCCGCTATACGCCACAATACTATTTTTTACAACTTGTAAAGTCTCAGCACTTGGAAATAATTCAATTTCGTACGATTCCTTTTTATATTGTTGTTTTTTAACATAAGCTTCAATCTCAGGTGAAAATTTTTGTAAATGCGCATATACGGTAGTGTATCCGTTAGGATGCGTAATGTATAAAGCTTTTCCGTATCCAAAATGCGAAACCTTTATTCTGCTTACAAATCCGCTAGCCGCTGCTTTTACTTTTAAACCCACACGTTGTTGTGTTTTAATGTCTAATCCCGAATGAAAATGATTAGATCGTAATTCGGCAAACGTGCCAGATAATATAAGAGGTATATCTAAAGGATTGCTAAAATAATCCTGAGGATAGTTATTTTGAGCAGTACATAATGTAGAAGAAACTAAAAAAAAAATAAGGATTAATCGCATAGAAAAGTATTATCGCTAAAATATTAATTAGATATGAATTTGCAAAGAATAAAACAAAAATCAAGCCATTGTACTATTAATACGTATTAAGACTTATTTTGAAATTTTTATGATAAAACAATTGTAATTTATAAGCAGGTGTGTTAACTTTGTGTGATAAGTATTGAAATTTGTAAATGAGTAGTATTGAAGATATTGTAGATTCTTTAGAAAACAAGATTAGTAAAGTATTACACAAACTAGAACTTTTAAAACTTGCTAACTTGAAATTAAATGAAGAATTAGATATTTCAAAGCAAGAAATTAAAAACCAAAAAACGCAAATTGCGGGTTGGGAAGAAAAATATGAAGCGCTAAAAATTGCAAACTCAATACTTGGTAGTGACGATAATAAAAGAGAAACTAAGCTTAAAATAAATGCATTAATTAGAGATATTGATCATTGTATTGCCCAACTTTCAGATTAATGTAAATAAACTCAATGTCAGAAAAGCTTAAAATAAAGCTATCTATAGCTAACAGAGTATATCCTTTAACTATTGATGCAAATCAAGAAGAAGGATTGCGAAAAGCGGCTAAAAACATTGAGATAATGATTAAACAATTTGAGCAAAGTTATTCTGTTAGAGATAAACAAGATGTATTAGCCATGTGTGCGCTACAATTTGCATCTCAAGTAGAACAGAAATCTATTGATAAAGAAACTGTAAACGAGCATGTTGAAGATAAACTAAACGCGCTTAACGATTTATTACAGTCTTACTTAGTCTCTTAGCGTTCTTTAAAATAAACTAAAAGTTACTGCCTACATTGGTTATTTTTTTTGATAAACTCAACGTTAATTCTTTAAAAAGGGTGAGTTTAAGTTGTAAAAGCATGCTGCCTTAGTCGCAGATCCTTGATCAGCTTGTTAGCCCTAAACTTGTTTTTAAGGAGTTTATACAAAACTTTATGCCGATGTAGGCTTTTTTATATATACAAACCAACCAATTAAGATGGATACTAATTCAATTATATTAACAGCAGGAGGCGTACTACTAGGACTAATAGTAGGATTTATTATAGCAAAGACATTTGAAAAAAATAGAGCTTCAAAGCTTATAAAAGAAGCAAAAAGAAATGCGTCTAACATATTAAAAGAAGCTAAAAGCGAAGGCGAATCAATTAAAAAAGATAAAATTCTTCAAGCAAAAGAAAAATTTATAGAGCTTAAATCTGAACACGAAAAAGTAATTTTATCGCGCGATAAAAAAATGGCTGAATCCGAAAAACGTACACGCGATAAAGAATCTCAAATATCTAATGAGCTTTCAAAAGGTAAAAAACTAAATGAAAGTATAGAAGGAAAAATAAAAGATTACAACCATAGGTTGGAAGTGTTAGATAAAAAACAAGTAGAGCTTGATAGGTTACATAAAAGCCAAGTACAGCAACTTGAAGTTATTTCTAGTTTATCTGCAGAAGAAGCTAAAGAACAGTTAGTTGAGTCTTTAAAAGGTGAAGCGAAAAATGATGCGATGGCTTTTATTCAAAATTCTTTAGAAGAAGCAAAATTAACTGCAGAGCAAGATGCAAAGAAAATTATTATTAACACCATTCAGCGTATAGGAACAGAGGAAGCAGTTGATAACTGCGTATCTGTTTTCAATATTGAATCTGATGATGTTAAAGGACGTATTATCGGACGAGAAGGTCGTAATATTCGTGCTATTGAAGCAGCAACAGGTGTTGAAATTATTGTAGACGATACTCCTGAAGCTATTATTTTATCGTGTTTCGATTCTGTACGAAGAGAAATTGCACGTCTATCATTACACAAACTAGTAACTGATGGAAGAATTCACCCAGCAAGAATTGAAGAAGTTGTTAAGAAAACTCAGAAGCAAATTGAGCAGGAGATTATTGAAGTAGGTAAACGTACAGTTATCGATTTAGGAATACATAATTTGCATCCAGAGCTTATTAAGATGGTGGGTAGAATGAAATACCGTTCATCTTACGGGCAAAACTTATTGCAACACTCACGAGAAGTCGCTAAACTTTGTGGTGTTATGGCTGCCGAATTAGGGTTAAATCCTAAACTAGCTAAACGTGCTGGTTTATTACATGATATAGGAAAAGTGCCAGATGCTGAAGCTGATATAGAAACACCTCACGCTATTTTAGGAATGCAATGGGCTGAAAAATTTAATGAAAAAGCTGATGTTTGTAATGCCATAGGCGCTCACCATGATGAAGTTGAAATGAAATCGTTATTAGCACCTATTATTCAAGTTTGTGATGCTATATCTGGCGCGAGACCAGGAGCAAGACGACAAGTTTTAGATAGTTATATACAACGTTTAAAGGATTTAGAAGATATTGCTTTTGGGTTTAATGGTGTTAAAAAAGCATATGCTATTCAAGCAGGTAGAGAACTTAGAGTAATTGTTGAAAGTGAAAAAGTGAATGATGATAAGGCCGCAGATTTGTCGTTTAGTATTTCTCAAAAAATTCAAACAGACATGACGTATCCGGGTCAGGTTAAAGTTACAGTTATTAGAGAGACACGCGCCGTTAATATTGCGAAATAGAAAAGGTTTATTTGTCATTCCTGCGAAGGCAGGAATCTAATATAATAGTTTAAAAAATCCAGTATATACTGGATTTTTTAATTTTGCCAACAACCAATAACTATTATTTCCTAGGATGATATTCCTCAATAGTGTCTTTTAAATGACCTTTATCTAAATGCACATAAATTTCGGTTGTGGTGATACTTTCATGCCCCAACATAAGCTGAATAGATCTTAAATCAGCTTTATTTTCTAGTAAATGTGAAGCAAACGAATGTCTAAACGTATGTGGAGAAATATTCTTTTTAAGTTCTATTTTTTCTGCTAATTGCTTAATAATTGTAAAAATCATAGCTCTGGTAAGCTGTTTTCCGCGCCTGTTTAAAAAAAGGGTATCTTCAAAACCAGGTTGAATTTTTTGCATTGGCAGGTTTCTCACTTGGTTTTTGTAGATATTAATATATTTTTGCGTAATGTCTATAATAGGAACAAAGCGTTGTTTATCACCTTTCCCTGTTACTTTTATAAAACCTTCTTCGAAAAATAAATCTGATAGTTTTAAGTTAATGAGTTCGCTAACTCGTAATCCACAACCGTATAGGGTTTCAAGGATAGCTCTATTACGTTCACCAATATTAATACCGTTAGTTTTTTTACTTAAATTTATTGCACCAATTAATTTGTTTATTTCTTTCAAACTTAATGTGTCAGGAAGCTTACGCCCAATTTTAGGTGATTCAATAAGTTCCAACGGATTTAGGTCTATATAATCCTCAAAAATTAAATAGTTAAAAAAACTGCGTAGTCCAGAAATTAAACGGGATTGAGAACGTGCATTAACGCGTTTTGCTGTGTCGTAAATAAATTGTTGAATAACTTCTGAAGTTATTGAAATAGGAGATAAGCTTATATTATTTTCTTCTAAAAACACCATTAGTTTTTTTATATCTAGCGAATAACTATCTATTGAATTTTGTGATAAGCCGCGTTCTATCTTTAAATATAACTGATAATCTTTAAGTGCGTGTTGCCATTTCATTTACTGTAAAAATAAAATAAATTATTTAGTATTAATGGCTAAATACTTGTTAAATAAGAGGCTATCAGTTCCTGTTTCTTTTAACAATAAGTACGATTTTTCTTGTGTAATAAGGTTTTTCGTACTAAATTTGTTTTAATCAAAAACGAAAATATTTTAAATTATGAAAAAATTATTATTATGTGCTGCTATTGCAGTATTTGGGTTAACAAGTGTAAATGCTCAAGAACAAGCTATTAAAGTAAATCCTTTAGGTTTAGCTTTTGGAGTAGCTAATGCGGGGTATGAATTTTAAACTAATGATACTCAAACGCTTACCGTTTCTGGATTGTATTATAACATTTCTGATGTATCTGGTTTTGGAGCAGGGGCAGAGTATAGATTTTATTTCTCAAGTGGTGAAGCTTTAAGAGGTTGGCATGCAGGACCATCTGCTGGTTATTTTTCTCTTGAAGATGATTTTAATAATTCTGCAGGATTCTTTTCAATAGGAGGAGAAGTTGCTCATCAATGGATTTTTGGAGAACATTTTGCACTCGATTTGTTTGCAGGATTAGGCTATGTAACTGGAAAATCTGATAATCTTGCAGTTTCTATTAGTTCTACAGCAGTAAGTTTGGGACTTTCTTTAGGCTATGCTTGGTAAGGCGTAATAGTATTATAATAAAAAAGAGGCTGTTTAGACTTTTAAACAGCCTCTTTTTTGTGCAATAACTTTTGTACTTTTGTTATATGAAAAAACTAATCATCATCAACGGTCCTAACCTTAACCTTTTGGGAAAAAGAGAGCCAAATATTTACGGTAGTTTATCTTTTACAGAATTTTTAGATGAAATAAAGCATAAATACCCTGATGTTATGATTGAACACTTTCAATCTAACATAGAAGGTGAAATTATTGATAAATTACATGACGTTGGTTTTAATTATGATGGTGTAATTCTTAATGCGGCAGCATATACACATACCTCTGTGGGAATTGGTGACGCAGTAAAGGCTATTGAGACACCTGTAGTAGAGGTGCATATTTCTAATACATTTAGTAGAGAAGAATTTAGGCATCAATCTTATATATCTCCAAATGCTAGAGGTGTTATTTTAGGTTTTGGATTACAGAGTTATGAGTTAGCAATACAGAGTTTTTGAGCCCCACCTAGCCTCCCCAAAGGGGAGGAATGCCCACTCTTGTAGGTAAAAAAACAATTTAATTAATACAAAAAATGTGATTCAATTTTGAATCGCATTTTTTGTTTATTCGTCCGAGTAAGAGTCCCTCTCCTTTGGGGAGGCTAGGAGGGGCTTCTCTATCTGTTTACAAATGTATCACTTCATCATAAGCATCAGCAACTGCTTCCATAACAGCTTCACTCATGGTTGGGTGTGGATGTACTGCTTTTAATACTTCGTGTCCTGTGGTTTCTAGTTTTCTGCCTAAAACAGCTTCAGCAATCATATCGGTTACGCCAGCTCCAATCATATGGCACCCTAACCATTCACCATATTTAGCGTCAAAAATTACTTTTACAAAACCATCTTTGGTACCAGCAGCACTTGCTTTACCAGAAGCAGAGAATGGAAATTTTCCAACTTTTATATCAATGCCTTTGTCTTTAGCTTGCTTTTCAGTTAAACCAACCGATGCAATTTCAGGAGAGCAATATGTACAACCTGGTATGTTTCCGTAATCTAATGCTTCAACATGTTGTCCAGCAATATGTTCTACACATAGAATACCTTCCGCAGAAGCGACATGAGCTAAAGCTTGACCAGGTGTAACATCACCTATGGCATAGTACCCAGGAATGTTAGTTTGGTAAAAATCGTTTACTAAGATTTTATCGCGATCTACTACAATGCCAACATCTTCTAACCCTATATTTTCAATATTTGTTTTAATACCAACTGCAGATAAAATAATATCGGCTTCTAAAATTTCTTCACCTTTTTTAGTTTTTACAGTAGCTTTAACACCTTTACCAGATGTATTAACACTTGTAACTTCGGCAGATGTTTTTATTTTAATACCGCTTTTCTTAAAAGAACGTTCTAGTTGTTTAGAAACATCTTCGTCTTCAACAGGTACAACATTTGGTAAATATTCAACAATGGTAACTTCGGTGCCCATAGAATTATAAAAATAGGCAAATTCAACACCTATGGCGCCAGAGCCAACAACAATCATTTTCTTTGGTTGTTTAGGTAAAGACATTGCTTCACGGTATCCAATTACCTTTTTGCCGTCTTGTGGTAAACTTGGTAATTCGCGAGAACGCGCTCCAGTAGCAATTATAATATGGTCGGCACTATAAATAGTCCCATCAACGTCAACTTTCTTTCCAGGTTTTAATGTTCCGAAACCTTCAATAACATCAATTTTATTTTTTTTCATTAAAAATTTAATACCGTTACTCATACCTTCAGCAACACCACGGCTTCGTTTTACAACAGCATCAAAATCTTTATCGTAATCTTTAACGGTTAATCCATAATCACCAGCATGTTTAAGATATTCAAAAACTTGAGCAGATTTTAATAAAGCTTTTGTTGGGATACATCCCCAGTTTAAGCATACACCACCAAGACTTTCTTTTTCAATAATAGCGGTTTTAAAACCTAATTGAGAGGCTCTAATAGCTGTAACATATCCACCAGGGCCACTTCCAAGAACTATAACATCGTATTTACTCATGCGTATATTTTTAAGTCGTTTTTTGAAGTAACAAATTTACAAAATCGATTTTGAATAAAGAATTTAGAATCCTAATAAATTAATATCTTTTCCAACCTTGGTTTTTTACATTTTTAGTTGAAAAAAATGTTCGTAGATTAATCATATTCTTAACAAGATATTGAAGTCATTTTAAGATAATGGAAGTGAAATCTTTATAAACCCAAGTTGATTATTTTTATGTGTGATTAAATTTTTAGTCATGGATGTTATAGCTCAAGTTTTTAAATGAGTAGGAGATACATAGGAATTATTATAAATTAATTTTAAAAAAATCCAGCTTAAATAAACAAATCCTATTATTTTTACAAAATACAGAAGAAAACGAATGTTATAACTTAAACCTGAATATAGAATCTTATGTCTACAAAAAGCATACTTAATAAAAAGTCAATAACTTTTTTAGAAAAATATTTAAATAATGCAGCTCCAACGGGGTACGAATGGACAGGACAAAAACTATGGATGGATTATTTAAAACCTTATGTTGATGAATTTATTACCGATACCTACGGTACAGCAGTTGGTGTTATAAACCCTAAAGCTAAATACAAAGTTGTTATTGAAGGGCACGCCGATGAAATTTCATGGTATGTAAACTATATAAGCGATAACGGTTTAATTTACGTGATTAGAAATGGGGGTAGCGACCATCAAATCGCACCAAGTAAAATAGTAAATATTCATACAAAAAAGGGTATTGTAAAAGGTGTTTTTGGGTGGCCTGCAATTCATACCAGAAATAGAGCCAAAGAGGAAGCACCAAAACCAGATAATATTTTTATTGATTGTGGTTGCAAAACAAAAGAAGAGGTTGAAAAACAAGGTATTCATGTAGGTTGTGTGATTACTTATCCTGATGAATTTCATATTTTAAACGGTGATAAGTTTGTTTGTCGTGCACTAGATAATCGTATGGGAGGTTTTATGATTGCTGAAGTGGCGCGTTTATTAAAGGAGAATAAACAAGAATTGCCTTTCGGACTTTATATTACCAACGCTGTACAAGAAGAAATAGGTTTACGTGGCGCCGAAATGATTACGCACACCATTAAACCTAATGTTGCTATAGTTACCGATGTTACTCATGATACTACCACACCAATGATTGAAAAGAAAAAAGAAGGTCATTTAGAAATTGGTAAAGGCCCTGTAGTGGCATACGCGCCAGCAGTACAACAAAAATTACGTGATTTAATAACTGAAACCGCCGAAGACAAAAAAATCCCTTTCCAGCGTTCTGCATTATCAAGGGCAACTGGTACCGATACCGACGCTTTTGCGTATAGTAATGGTGGTGTGGCCTCAGCTTTAATATCTTTGCCGCTTCGTTACATGCATACTACGGTAGAAATGGTGCATCGTGATGATGTTGAAAATGTTATTAAATTAATTTATGAAACATTACTGAATATAAAAGGCAACGAGTCTTTTAGTTATTTTGAATAAATATTAAGCCTCTTAAATGGGGCTTTTTTAATATGGACGAATTAATAGACGTTGTAGATAAAAAAGGAAAACCAACTGGAAAATCAGAATTAAAATCTGTAATCCATAAAAAAGGGTATTACCATCATACAGCACATGTTTGGTTTTACACTAATACTGGTGAAATTTTATTATCGCAACGATCTAAAAAAAAAGCAATTTGTCCATTACTTTGGGATGTATCCGTTGCTGGTCATGTAGATTCTGGCGAAACGATTACCCAAGCAGCTATAAGAGAAACTTACGAAGAGATTGGGGTAAAAATAGTTGAAAATGATTTAAAAAAAATAGGTGTATTTAAGTGCTCTCAAACGTACGATAATTGTATAGTTGATAACGAGTTTCATAACACATTTATAGCAGAACTTAAAATACCACTTACCATATTAAAACCACAAATTGAAGAAGTTGAAGCACTTAAATTAGTGTCTTTTTCAACGTTTAACGAACTCATTAATAACGCTGGAACCAATAATCATTTTATAGCATCTAACAAATCATACTATAAAACTGTTTTGCAAAACATTAAGCAGGTTATTATTTAAATTCATTTTTTAACTACATTTATATAATGAATTTACTACTCCTAGCTGTTGCCCCTGTTTTTATAATTATACTTTACATTTATTTTAAAGATAAATATGAAAAAGAACCTAAGCCATTTCTCTTTTATAACTTTTTATTAGGCGCTATTGTTAGTATTATAATTACAACGGTTCTTTATTATGTAATTAATTTCATTTTGCCATTGCCCAATCATCAAAGTATCTTTCAGCAATTTGTAAAAGCATTTTTTGTTGTTGGATTAACTGAAGAATATAGCAAATATGTTATTGTTCGTTATTACGCGCAAACCAATAAAGAGTTTAACGAACCCTTTGATGGTATTGTATATGCTGTAATGGTATCTATGGGATTTGCAGCTACCGAAAATATTTTTTATGTGTTAGAAGGTGGGTATCAAACAGCACTTATTCGTGCATTTACAGCTGTTCCTGCGCATGCAACCTTTGGAATTTTAATGGGTTATTATATGGGAAAAGCAAAGTTTTCTAATAATAAAATACTTCTCAATTTATTAGGATTGCTACTTACAATCATGTTTCATGGCGCTTACGATTTTTTCTTATTCATAGACTTTGTACCTGGTATTTGGGTTGGCGCATTTATATCGCTATTTATTGGCATTGTATTATCTAGAAAAGCTATTAAAACCCATCAAGAAAATTCTAAATTTAATTTGTAATAGTAACTTAACCTAAGAAAGTTTAAATCTCGATTATCTAGTAAAATCTAGCATATATAATTCTTATATTTACTAATACAAATTACCGATAATATGAGTAAGATTTTCAAGTTAAACGTAAATAATTCATTTGAATTTGAAATTAAGGCTGAAGAGATTTCACACCTTGATATTCTACAAGTTTCAGAATCTGAATATCATATTCTTCAGCATAATAAATCTTATAATGCTGAAATTCAAGAGACTAATTTTAATAATAAAAACTATAAAGTAAAAGTTAATAATACTAACTATAATATAAACATATTCAATGATTTAGACTTATTAATTAAAAATATGGGTTTTTCTGTAGGTTCTGCAAAACACGTAAATTCTATAAAGTCACCAATGCCTGGGCTAATTTTAGAAATAGCTATAAAAGTTGGTCAAAAAATAAAAGAAAACGATACGCTTTTTATTTTAGAAGCTATGAAAATGGAAAACATTATATCTTCTCCAAGAGATGGAATTATCAAATCTATTTCTGTAAACACAGGTGATGCCGTAGAAAAAAATCAACTAATTATTGAATTTGAATAAGTTATGCAAAAAATACTTGTTGCCAATAGAGGTGAAATAGCGATTAGAGTTATGAAAACAGCTCAGAACATGGGCATAAAAACAGTGGCGGTTTTTTCTACAGCCGATAGAAATGCGCCTCATGTGAAATTTGCTGATGAAGCTGTTTGTATTGGAGAGCCGCCTTCAAACCAATCGTATTTAAAAAGCGATAAAATTATAGAAGTAGCGAAACAATTAAACGTAGATGCTATCCATCCAGGATATGGTTTTTTAAGTGAAAATGCTGGGTTTGCAGAATCCTGCGAAGCCAATAATATAATATTTATTGGTCCGCGCTCTAAAGCCATTAAAATAATGGGAAGTAAGTTAGCAGCTAAAGAAGCCGTTAAAGCGTATAATATCCCTATGGTTCCTGGTATTGACGAAGCTATTACCGATGTTAAAAAAGCAAACAGTATTGCTAAAAAAATTGGATTTCCTATTTTAATAAAAGCATCGGCTGGTGGTGGCGGAAAAGGCATGCGTATTGTTGAAAAAGAAAGTGATTTAGAATCTCAAATGAAGCGTGCTATTAGCGAAGCAACATCTGCTTTTGGTGATGGTGCGGTATTTATTGAAAAATACATAGCTTCTCCAAGACATATAGAAATTCAAGTGATGGCAGATAGTCATGGTAATATTCTGCATTTTTTTGAACGAGAATGTAGTATTCAACGACGTCACCAAAAAGTAGTTGAAGAAGCTCCTTCTTCTGTGTTATCTTCAGAATTAAGGACTAAAATGGGAGCAGCAGCAATTAAAGTGGCAAAATCTTGTGATTATTTAGGAGCAGGAACAGTTGAATTTTTACTAGATTCAAATCATAATTTCTATTTTTTAGAAATGAATACGAGACTACAAGTTGAACACCCTGTTACAGAATTAATTACAGGAATAGATTTGGTGGAGTTACAAATTCGGGTAGCACGAGGTGAAGCACTTCAATTAAATCAAAACGATTTAAAAATAAAAGGACATGCTTTAGAATTACGGGTTTATGCTGAAGACCCTCTAAACGATTTTTTACCTAGTGTAGGCCGTTTAAATACTTATAAACTCCCAGTAGGAAAAGACATTCGTGTTGATAATGGTTTTGAAGAAGATATGGATATTCCTATGTATTACGACCCTATGTTAGCTAAATTAATAACGTATGGAAAAACACGAGAAGAATCCATTCAGGTCATGCTAAAAGCTATTGAAAACTACCATGTTGAAGGCGTAAAAACAACACTTCCGTTTGGAAAATATGTGTGCGAGCATGAAGCATTTAAATCTGGTAATTTTGACACCCATTTTGTTAAAAATTATTATTCGCCAGAAGTACTAAAGGAAGAAAAAGAAAGTGAAGCAAAAATTGCTGCAATTATAGCATTAAAGCAGTATTTAAAAGACCAAAAGGTGTTGCGTTTACCAAATTAAACTATAAATTATGGACTCAAATTCTAAAATAAATAAGTTAAATGAGCGCATAGCATTAGCGCATTTAGGTGGCGGGCAAAAACGTATTGATAAGCAACACGAAAAGAAAAAATTAACAGCTAGAGAACGTGTTAACTATTTAATGGACGAAGGATCTTTTGAAGAAATTGGTATTTTAGTTACCCATAGAACTACCGACTTTGGTATGGAAAAGGAACTATACTATGGTGATGGCGTTATAACAGGCTATGGCACAATTAATGGCAGATTAGTTTATGTTTACGCCCAAGATTTTACGGTTTTTGGAGGAGCACTTTCTGAAACACATGCTGAAAAAATTTGTAAAATCATGGATTTAGCTGTAAAAGTTGGAGCGCCTATTATTGGGTTAAACGATTCTGGCGGAGCAAGAATTCAGGAAGGTGTTCGGTCTCTTGGCGGTTATGCCGATATTTTTCATAGAAACGTACAAGCCTCAGGAGTCGTTCCTCAAATATCAGCAATTATGGGACCTTGTGCTGGTGGTGCTGTATATTCTCCTGCGATGACTGACTTTACACTAATGGTAGAAAACACAAGTTACATGTTTGTTACAGGACCAAATGTTGTAAAAACAGTAACTAACGAAGAGGTGACGAGCGAAGCTTTAGGCGGTGCATATACCCATGCTTCAAAATCTGGGGTTGCCCATAAAACATCAGTAAACGACATTGCGTGTTTAGAAGATTTAAAAAAGTTACTAGCTTATTTACCACAAAACAATACGGAAACCCCAAAAACATTTGATTATCTCTTAAATGATGAAATTATAGACGTTTTGTCTGAGATTGTTCCAGATAACCCAAATAAACCGTACGACATGCATAATATTATTTCTGGGATTATTGATAGTGATTCTTTTTATGAAATTCATAAAGATTACGCCGAAAATATTATTGTTGGATTTGCTCGCTTGGGCGGTAAAAGTATTGGGATAGTTGCGAATCAGCCACAATTTTTAGCTGGTGTGTTAGATGTGAATAGTTCTAAAAAAGCGGCACGTTTCACACGATTTTGTGATTGTTTTAATATACCTTTACTTGTTTTAGTTGATGTTCCAGGGTTTTTACCAGGAACCGATCAAGAATGGAACGGAATCATTGTTCATGGTGCCAAATTACTTTATGCACTAAGTGAAGCTACTGTACCCAAAGTTACTGTAATTACTAGAAAAGCTTATGGAGGCGCTTATGATGTTATGAATTCTAAACATATAGGAGCCGATTTAAATTATGCATGGCCAGGAGCAGAAATAGCAGTTATGGGAGCAAAAGGCGCAAGTGAAATTATATTTAGAAAGGATATTGCTGCTTCAGAACATCCAGAGGAAAAGTTAGCTGAAAAAGAAGCAGAATATGCTGAAAAATTTGCGAACCCCTATAGTGCTGCACAACGAGGCTTTATTGATGAAGTTATTTTACCTAAAAATACCAGACGAAAACTAATTAAAGCGTTTTCAATGCTTGAAAACAAACAAGTTAATGTCCCTAAGCGAAAGCATGGTAATATTCCGTTGTAAAAATCACTACTCAAACAAACTTTTATCTAAACCAGGTACAATGCGTAAAGCGTTTTTATAATACACCTTTTTTAAAACATCATCAGGTAAATCTAATCCGTACATTGGCCAAAACGCGTGGTATTTTTTATGATATGGAAAATATTCATCATTGCTTTCTAACACTCTAAAGTATGTTGGAAATTCATTGGGTTTCCAGCTATCTTTTCCAAAAAGAATACGGTCTTGGTATTTTATAAAAAACGCTTTTGCAAATCGAGGTTGACGCCCAAGTTCTGCTATAATGGCACCAATACCAACATTCATATTTGGCATGTCGTCTAGTAGTTCGCCTAACTTTCCTAAATTATTAGCAAACCAACCCATATGTGCATTAATAAACGTTGTATTTGGGTGCTTTTTAAACATGTTATGCTGTTCTTCAATAATTTGTTCCCAAGGTGCGGGGTTTGTTGCGCCACGTTTTCTTCTTGGATGCGTTTTAAGTTCCAACCAACGCTCATTATCTGCATCAAATTCATCCCAAAACGATTTAGGGTCAGCCGCATGAATAAGCACTGGAATACCTAAGTCGCCACAGGTTTTCCATATAGGGTTCAACCTATCATCATCTATAGCTAATCTTTTCCCATCTACATCTTTATTGTACATGCCTAAGCTTTTATAAACCTTTAAGCCTCTAGCGCCATTTTTAACATCCTGCTTTAGTTGGTTTACCGTTTTTTCAATCCAACCTTCAGTTCCTGCACCATCAAAATTAATATTAGCAAATACCACAAATCTATTTGGAAAATGGTTAGCAACATTCTTAACTGCTTTCAGTAAATTATCACCAGAGCGTCCACTTAGATTCACCATAATCTTCATATTAAGCGTATCCATGGCAGCAACAACTGGCGATAAATCTTGAGTTGCCATTCTGTATTGATGTCCATGTACATCGATAAACGGAAATTTTGCTTTTTTTATAATGCTACCTGGAACGACTAACGTAGATGTTGGATTATATTCTTCGAAAGAAACATCTTGAGCACTAATTAGGCTAGTAATACATATAATTGAGGTAATTATAATTTTTTTAAAATGCATAATATTAAAAGAATTTTGTTAGGGTTAAAAGTAACTATCAAATTACAAATGGCTAAAATTTTAAGATGGGTTTAACAGCTTGATTAAATTATGCTTTAAAACTTTACTAACTTATAAGCCATATAAAAAGATGTGTTTTATAAGCATTTATAGTAAATGCGAGTAGTAGTAATTAAAAACTACAACTTTTATAATTATTAAGGCTATAATAGTTTATTTAGAATCTGATAAAAAATCATCAGTAAAGTGGCGTCTTCCTTTTTCTTTACTAAACTTTTCATTGTTATATTTAGTAGAATTGCCTTTTGGAATAGATAATGATTTCCAATTTTCACCTTGAATAAGTTTCCCTAAAAAAACGATTTGTCCAACATGATAGGAATAATGCGCTAATTGTCTGTTAATAGCTTCGGTTACGGTATGCCCTTGATTTCTAATGTAAATTATTTGTTCTAAATGAATTTCTGTTAAAGCATTTAAATTACTAAATAAGCATTCCCAACCAGTATTCCAGTTTTCAATGAGTGCTTCTTTAGAGGTGTAGGTGTTTTTAAATTCAGCATCGCGATGACGCCATATTTTTTCACCATCTTCGGTCAAAAAGTTTGTCCATCGACTAAGCATATTTCCAACAATATGCTTTACGATAATGGAGATAGAGTTTGAATCTTTAGCAAACTCTTTTTGTAAATCATCAAAACTTAACAATTCAATAGTATTGTCACCAAGGCTTTTGTAGTATTCAAATTGTTTAATAATACTTGTTAAATAACTATTCATTTAACAAATATAATTTTATTTTTCTTCTTTTTCCTTTGGAACAAATGTTAGAGAAACACCGTTAATACAATGACGCTTACCTGTTGTGTTTCTAGGGCCATCGTTAAAAACATGACCTAAATGTCCGCCACAGGTTGCGCAATGTTCTTCGTCTCGCGAATAGCCTAATTTATTATCAGATCCGTAGGCTACATTACCTTTAATTTCTCTATCAAAACTAGGCCATCCAGTGCCTGAATCGAATTTATGTTCGCTTTTAAACAGTGGCGTATTGCATGCTTTACAGTGGTAAGTGCCTTCTTTATAATTTTTATTTAGTGCACTGGAAAATGGACGTTCTGTCCCTGCTTTTCTTAGTACATGAAATTCTAAATCGGATAATTGAGCTTTCCATTCAGCTTCAGTTTTAGAAACTTTGTAATTAATTTGTTCTTTTTTTTGTGCAGAGCTATTACAACTAAAAAACATAATTGTAACTATGAATATTAAATACTTTTTCATTTATAATAATGTTATATTTTAAAGGTGAGTCGTATTTGTTTGCCTAACATAACGTGAAATGGTATGTTTCAATTATTATTTTTTGTGACTAATAAAAAAACGATGTGTCTAAAAAATTAAGAAACGATTTTGTATTTTTATAGAATATTAAACCATGTGTTATGAATTTTAAAAACACCTTTATAGTTATAGGATTAATTGCCTTGATATTTTCATGTGCTACAAATCCTTTTACAGGAAAGAAAACAATGGCATTAGTGCCAAATTCTCAATTATTTCCAACTGCTTTTGCTCAATACGATCAGTTTTTAACTGAAAATAAAGTGGTAACAGGAACAAAAGATGCTGCTATGATTACTAGAGTGGGGCAGCGTATAGCTGTTGCCGCAGAACGTTGGTTAAATGCTAATGGGCACCAAGGTTACTTAAAAGATTACAAATGGGAATACAATTTAGTAAATGATAAAACAGTAAATGCTTGGTGTATGCCAGGAGGTAAAATAGTGTTTTATACGGGTATTTTACCCATAGCGAAAGGCGAAACTGGTGTGGCTGCTATAATGGGGCATGAAGTAGCTCATGCTTTGGCAAACCACGGACAACAGCGTATGAGTGCAGCTTATTTACAGGCTGGTGTAGCTATAGCTGGTAATGTGGCTATTAAAGATGAAAAATCTAAAAATGCCTTTAATCAATATTATGGCATAGGATCTCAAGTAGGGGTTATGCTGCCTTTTAGTAGAGCGCACGAAACTGAAGCCGATAAAATTGGTTTGTATTTAATGGCTATTGCTGGTTATAATCCAGATGAAGCTTCGGAGTTATGGAAACGGATGAAAGCTAATAGTGGCGGAAGTGCTCAACCAGAAATATTAAGTACGCACCCATCAAACGATTCGCGAATAGCAAATCTTGCTAAATTAGCACCACAAGCAAAAGCTGAAGCCCAAAAATTTGGAGTAACATCATTCAGAAAATAATTCACGAATAAAAATATTTGTTTATTTTAGAAGCTGCTCATAAAAGGGCAGTTTTTTTTATGGCAATACTTAAAAAAGGAAGTAAAAAACTTCTTAACGCTTGGGCGTTTTACGATTGGGCGAATTCGGTTTATACACTTACAATAGCGTCTTCTATATTTCCTATTTTTTATTCAAATCTATTTTCATCAGATGAAGAGCTCGTTTCTGCCTTTGGTTTTGAAATGAAACAAACAGTTTTAATTTCAATTGTAACAGCATTTACCTTTTTAGTTGTTGCTTTTTCATCTCCTATTTTGTCTGGAATTGCAGATTATGTTGGGAATAAAAAGAATTTTATGAAATTTTTCTGCTATGTTGGTGGATTAGGTTGTATTGGATTGTATTGGTTTAATTTAGATCAAATTCATTTAAGTATTCTGTTTTACTTTATGGGGTTAATTGGGTATTGGGGTAGTTTGGTGTTTTATAATTCGTATTTGCCAGATATCGCTTTTGAAGACCAACAAGATAGTATTAGTGCTAAAGGTTTTTCATTAGGTTATATAGGAAGTGTCTTATTGTTATTGTTAAACTTAGCTATGGTTATGAAACCAGAATGGTTTGGTTTTGATTTGTCTATTTCTGATAGTATAATGAAAACAGGAACAGAAGAAGAAATTATGATTGCTTTAGAAGAAGTAAGAAATAAAGCGTCTTTTGAAGCCATGAAAATTTCATTTATAACTGTTGGTTTGTGGTGGATTTTGTTTAGTCAATACACGTTTTATATTTTACCTAAAGGCGCATCGACTGGGCATAAAGTTACTAAAGATGTTGTTTTTAATGGATTTAGAGAATTAAAGACCGTATGGAAACAATTAAAACAAAACTTAAGATTGAAACGTTATTTATATGCATTTTTTGTGTTTAGTATGGCAGTGCAAACTATTATGCTAATGGCTGTATATTTTGGCGAAAAAGAAATTTCTTGGACGAATAGCGATAAAAAAACACAAGGACTAATTGTTAGTATTCTGGTTATTCAGTTGGTGGCAATATTGGGAGCAATTATAACATCAAGAGCTTCAGAGAAATTTGGAAACATAAAAACACTTATCGTTATTAATTTTATCTGGATGTGCCTTTGTTTTTATGCGTATTTTATGATTACTCCAAATGAATTTTATATAGCCGCAGCCTTAGTTGGTTTGGTTATGGGTGGAGTACAAGCGTTAGGGAGGTCAACCTATTCAAAATTCTTACCAGAAACAGAAGATACGACATCGTATTTTAGTTTTTACGATGTTGCAGAGAAAATAGGTATCGTAATTGGCATGTCTATATTTGCAGTAGTTGATCAAATAAGTACTATGCGCAATGCTATTTTATTTTTATTTGTGTTTTTTCTAGTTGGCATTATTCTTTTATTTAGAGTTCCAAAACAAGAATAAAAAAATGATATAAGAAAAAAAGCGACACAATTAGTTGGACCGCTTCTTTATTATTGCTACAAATTAAATTAGTCTTTAGAAATATCTCCAGACCCAGCAACTTTTTTATCAACTTTTGGGTTTCCGCGATAAGTAATATCTCCAGACCCAGCAACTCTGGCTTTTAGATTTTTGTTGCTTACAACTTGAGCGTTGCCAGATCCTGCTATAGAAACCTCAGTATTATCGGCTTGTAAATTGAAACCATGAAAATCGCCAGAACCAGCAATTTTGGCTTCCAAATTATCAGTGTTCCCCCTCAAGGTCATGTCACCAGATCCAGCAATTGCTCCCTTAACCGAGTCTGTTTTAATATCTAAACTCACATCTCCTGATCCAGCTAAAGAAACATTTAATTTATTGGTAACTATTTGATTCTTACTAATTAAATCACCAGAACCTGCTAAAGACACATTGTCAATGTCTTTAAATGGAATTGTTATTTTAATACCTTTGCTTGAACTTATATTAATACCTTTCTTTAGTTTTACAATAAGATTTCCGTTCTTTATTTCAGTAACAACATATTTAAGTAAATTAGATTCTCCTTCTAATTTTATTTCTCCTTCGTTACCAGACACTAAAATAAAATCCATAGATCCTGCGCATTTAATGCCGTTGTAATCTCCTGTAGTTCTTGTTTCTGTAGTAACGTTACCGTTTCCTTTAATTTTTTTCTTTCCCCAGTTTTGAGCATTAGTAACACTAACTAATAATAGTGCAAAAATTGATGTAATAATTATTTTTTTCATTTTGTTTAGACTTTTGTATTTCCGCTTTAGCGAAAAAAAATAATTTAAATATTAAATAATAATTTGTTTGTTTTTTATTGATTTTTTAGCTTCTTCTATTTTTTGCATAACGTCTTGTAGAATGTCAATTCTACTTTGAAAATTTAGAATCATTGCCGACATAATTAATTGATCGTTTGGGCTTTCTTTTAGACCTATAACTAATTGGTTATAATCTTCTTCAATAACTTTAATATTGTAAAGCGCATCTACAATTAATTCCTGATATTCAGGTGTTTCTTCACTGTTTATTTTACTTAATTCATTAGTGAATACCTTGATAAATACAGTTTCTGTTTGCGCCATTTTAGGCGAAATTTCAGCTAAATCTATTTGTGAATTATGTTGATTTATAAATATAAATACTGAAACAAGCAATGTAATAGTTGCAGCGATTCCAATAAAAGGCTTCCAGAATTTACTCTTAGAAGTTGAAGTTTGAATGAAAGCTTCATTGTTTTTATCTTGCTTAACTAGCTTATTTAAAAAACGTTGATGATGACCTAAATTAGGGGTTTCAATATCAAACCTGTTCTCTAGGTTTTCAAATAAATCGTTTAAATTTTCGCTATCCATCGCTCAATTTTTAATGCGTTTCTTTAAGTTGTAATTTTTGTCGTAAACTTTCTTTTGCTCTAGATATTGTTGTTCTACAATTGGCATTTGTAATGTTCATAATTTCACTTATTTCATCATAATCATAACCTTCTATAAGGTTAAGTGTTAGCGCAATTCTATAGTTTTCTTTTAATGTTTTTAAAGTGTTTAAAAGCATTCTAACTTTTAAATTTGTGTGCTCGCTATTATTTTCAATGTCAGTAGTGGTATCTTCAATTTTATACAAGACATCATCTAAAGGTACATTTTGAATTTTGCTGTTCTTTTTATAATGATAAATACTATTGTTTATAACAATTCGCTTTAACCAAGGTCCAAATATTTTTATGTCTTTAAGCTCTTTTAGCTTTGTAAATGCTAATAAAAACGAGTCTTGCATAATATCTTCTGCCAAAAAACTATTTTTCACAATTCTGAAAGATGTGTTGTACATGACTTTGTAATATCTGTTGTAAATTTCCAATTGCGCTGATTGGTTTCCAGATATGCAAAGTTGTATAAGTTGTTCAGTATTTAGTTTGGTTGACGTCAAAAAAACAAATTGTTATAGTATAGATTGATAATGGTTTTGTTTGTTACAGTTTTGACAAAAAAAATCCCACAGTCTTAAGATTGTAGGATTTGATTATGGATAAGATTCCTTTAAAATTAAGATTCAGTAGGCTTTTCAGCTTTTTCAATTTTAATGTTTAATTCATCTGCTTTTTTGTCTAAATCGATAATAATTTTATCGCCAGATTCAACATGCGATGTAATTATTTCTTCGGCTAGAGCATCTTCAATATATTTTTGAATGGCTCTTTTTAGCGGTCTTGCACCATATTGTTTATCAAAACCTTTTTCAGCTATATAATCTTTAGCACTTTTACTAAGTTTTAGAATATAACCTAAATCTTTTATTCTTATTAAAAGTTTATCTAATTCAATATCGATAATTTTATTAATGTCCTCTTTTTCTAAAGCATTAAAGACAACAACATCATCAATTCTATTTAAAAATTCTGGAGCGAATGATTTTTTAAGCGCATTTTCAATAATTTTAACAGCATTAGCATCTTCCTGTGCTTTTTGAGAAGCAGTTCCGAAACCAATACCTGTACCAAAATCTTTTAGTTTACGTGCACCAATATTAGATGTCATTATAATAATGGTGTTTCTAAAGTCAATTTTTCTACCTAAACTATCGGTTAAGTAGCCATCATCAAGTACTTGTAACAGCATGTTAAACACATCTGGATGTGCTTTTTCTATTTCATCTAAAAGAATAACGGCATAGGGTTTTCTTCGTACTTTTTCGGTTAACTGGCCGCCTTCTTCGTAACCAACATATCCTGGAGGTGCACCAATAAGTCTGGAAATAGCAAATTTCTCCATGTATTCGCTCATGTCTATTCTAACAAGCGATTCCTCACTATCAAATAGTTCTCTTGAAAGTACTTTTGCAAGTTGCGTTTTACCAACTCCTGTTTGACCTAAAAATATAAACGACCCAATAGGCTTGTTAGGATCTTTAAGTCCTGCACGGTTACGCTGAATAGCTTTTACTACTTTGGCAACAGCCTCGTCTTGACCAATTACTTTTCCTTTTATAAGATTTGGTAATTCGGCAAGTTTATTAATTTCGGTTTGTGCAATTCTGTTTACAGGAATACCTGTCATCATAGATACAACATCTGCAACATTGTCTTCAGTAACAATTTCTCTATGTTGTTTTGTTTCTTCTTCCCATTTTTCTTGAGCTATGGCTAGTTCTTTTTCAATACGTTTTTCATCATCTCTAAGCTTAGCAGCTTCTTCATATTTTTGTTTTTTTACAACGGTATTTTTAGTTTCCTTTACACTTTCTAGTTGTTTTTCTAACTCTAAAATTTGTTTTGGTACTTCTATATTGGTAATATGTACACGAGACCCTGCTTCATCCAAAGCATCAATAGCTTTGTCTGGTAAAAAACGCTCAGTCATATAGCGATTGGTAAGCTTAACACAAGCTTCAATAGCTTCAGGAGTATAATCTACATTATGATGTTCTTCATATTTACTTTTAATATTATTCAGAATTTCAATGGTTTCTGTAACGGTAGTTGGTTCTATAATGACCTTTTGAAAACGACGCTCTAAAGCACCGTCTTTTTCAATATATTGTCTATATTCATCAAGGGTCGTTGCTCCAATACATTGAATTTCGCCACGTGCTAAAGCTGGCTTAAACATATTAGAAGCATCTAAACTTCCAGTAGCTCCTCCAGCACCAACTATAGTATGAATTTCATCTATAAAGAGAATAACATCATCATTCTTTTCAAGTTCATTCATTACAGCTTTCATGCGTTCTTCAAACTGCCCTCTATATTTTGTTCCAGCTACTAAACTTGCTAAATCAAGCGTTACAACACGTTTGTTAAATAAAATTCTTGAAACTTTTCGTTTAACAATTCTTAAGGCTAAACCTTCAGCAATGGCAGATTTACCAACTCCTGGTTCACCTATTAAAAGCGGATTGTTTTTTTTACGTCGGCTTAAAATTTGTGAGACACGTTGTATTTCTTTTTCTCTGCCAACAACAGGGTCTAACTTCCCTTCTTCGGCAAAAACTGTTAAATCGCGTCCAAAATTATCTAAAACAGGGGTTTTAGACTTCTTATTAGTTTTGCCTGCGGGTGCATTAAATATATTGTCTTTTGAAGTGTCGTCTGCTGAACCCGAATCATCATCTGGAAAAGATTCCGCTTTTGGTTCTATATAGTCGTTATCGTTTGTAATCATAAGTTTAAATTGTTCTTTAACATTATCATAGTCAACTTTTAGCTTATTTAAAAGCTTTGTAGTGGGGTCGTTTTCATTTCTTAAAATACAAAGTAGCAAATGTGCCGTGTTTATTGATGTACTTTGAAATAATTTGGCTTCTAAAAATGTTGTTTTTAAAGCGCGTTCTGCTTGTCTGGTAAGATGTAAGTTCTTTTTTTGGTTAGAAGCCACTGTAATATTGGGATTGGCAGGACTTAAAATTTCAACTTTTCGTCTTAAATGATTTAAATCGATATCTAAAGCATTTAAAATGTTAATTGCTTTTCCGTTACCATCGCGTAACAGCCCAAGCATTAAGTGCTCGGTACCAATAAAATCATGACCTAAGCGCAATGCTTCCTCTTTGCTATAAGCAATAACGTCTTTAACTCTTGGCGAAAAATTATCATCCATATTCGGTTTCTTTCTGCATTAAAAATACTAAATCATTTTACTAAAGGCAAAAACTGTACCTTAATTTGCTAATTGACGAAAAAAACTTTATAAAATCAAAATTTTTAAAAGCATACTTATTAACGAAAAACCACCCTAAAATTGTTAATAAAAAGTATTGAAAAAGCACATCTAAAGCACCTGTTATTACTAATGGAATTGTTATATTAGCACGTTTTGAAATACTTATAAAAACTTAATAATATTTTATATGGCAGAAGGAGAAAAATTGATCCCTATTAATATTGAAGATGAGATGAAATCGGCTTACATTGATTATTCAATGTCGGTCATTGTGTCACGTGCATTACCAGATGTAAGAGATGGTTTAAAACCAGTGCACAGGCGTGTGCTTTATGGTATGCATGAGCTAGGTATTAGAGCTAATTCGGCACATAAAAAATCCGCAAGAATAGTTGGAGAAGTTTTAGGTAAGTATCACCCACATGGCGATACTTCTGTTTATGATGCTATGGTACGTATGGCTCAAGAGTGGAGTTTGCGTTATATGCTTGTTGATGGTCAAGGGAACTTTGGTTCTATAGATGGCGATAGTCCTGCAGCAATGCGTTATACAGAAGCACGTATGCACAAAATATCTGAAGATATGTTAGCAGATATCGACAAGGAAACTGTAGACCACAAATTAAATTTTGATGATACGCTTCAAGAACCTACAGTACTACCAACACGTATTCCTGGATTGCTTGTTAATGGCGCATCTGGTATAGCTGTAGGTATGGCAACTAATATGCCTCCTCATAACTTAACAGAAGTAGTTAACGGTACCATAGCTTATATTGATAATACTGATATTGAAATTGATGAGCTTATACAACATGTAAAAGCACCAGATTTCCCTACAGGAGGAACTATTTATGGTTACGATGGCGTAAAAGAAGCGTTTCATACAGGTAGAGGTCGTATTGTTATGCGTGCTAAAGCCAATATTGAAGAAGTTAATGGACGGGAATGCATTATAGTTAATGAAATACCATACCAAGTTAATAAAGCAGACATGATTAAAAAGACTGCTGATTTGGTGAATGATAAGAAACTAGATGGTATTTCTACTATTCGTGATGAATCAGATAGAAACGGAATGCGTATTGTTTATGTTTTAAAACGTGATGCTATTCCAAATATCGTTCTTAATAAATTGTTTAAATATACGGCACTACAATCATCTTTTAGTGTAAATAATATTGCGTTAGTAAATGGACGTCCACAGTTATTAAACTTAAAAGAGCTAATTCATTATTTTGTAGAGCATAGGCACGACGTTGTTGTAAGACGTACTACATACGAATTACGCAAAGCGGAAGAGCGTGTTCATATTTTAGAAGGCTTAATTATTGCTTCTGATAATATAGATGAAGTTATTAAAATTATTAGAGCATCATCTAACACCGATGAAGCTAGAGCGAATTTAATTGAACGCTTTAAACTGTCTGAAATACAAGCTAAAGCTATTGTAGAAATGCGCTTGCGTCAGCTTACTGGTTTAGAGCAAGATAAGTTACGTGCAGAGTATGACGAAATAATGAAAGCCATAATCGATTTAAAAGATATTCTTGACAAAAAAGAGCGTCGAATGGGTATCATTAAATCTGAACTTGAAGTTGTTAGAGATAAGTATGGTGATGAGCGTCGTTCACAAATTGAATATGCAGGTGGCGATTTAAGTATTGAAGATATGATTCCTAACGAAAAAGTAGTAATTACTATTTCTCATGCGGGTTACATAAAACGTACATCGCTTACCGAATATAAAACACAAAATAGAGGAGGTGTTGGTCAAAAAGCATCCACTACTCGTAATGAAGATTTCTTAGAACATTTATTTGTTGGTACTAATCACCAATACATGCTATTCTTCACTCAAAAAGGAAAGTGTTTCTGGATGCGTGTTTACGAAATTCCAGAAGGTAGTAAAACCTCAAAAGGTAGAGCCATTCAAAATTTAATAAATATTGAGCAAGACGATAAAGTAATGGCTTTCATCTGTACTCAAGATTTAAAAGATGAAGACTACATAAACAACCATTATGTAATTATGGCGACCAAAAAAGGTCAAGTTAAAAAAACGTCTTTAGAGCAGTATTCTCGTCCACGTACAAATGGTATTAATGCTATTACTATTAAAGAAGACGATGTTTTATTAGAAGCAAAATTAACCACTGGCGAAAGTCAAGTTATGTTAGCCTTAAAATCTGGTAAAGCCATTCGTTTTGAAGAAGCTAAAACAAGACCAATGGGTCGTGGTGCATCTGGTGTTCGCGGAATTCGTTTGCAAGATGAAAAAACAGACGAAGTTATAGGTATGATTGCTGTTGATGATATGGAAAGTAATATTCTTGTAGTGTCAGAGAATGGATATGGTAAACGATCTAGTTTAGAAGACTATAGGATTACTAATAGAGGCGGAAAAGGTGTAAAAACGATTTCTATTACAGAAAAAACAGGTAACTTAGTATCTATTAAAAATGTAACCGATGATGATGATTTAATGATTATCAATAAATCTGGCATAGCAATTCGTATGGCTGTTCAAGATTTAAGAGTTATGGGTAGAGCTACTCAAGGCGTTAAATTAATTAACCTAAAAGGAAGTGATTCTATTGCTGCAGTAGCTAAAGTAATGCATGATGAAGATGAGGTTGATGATTCCGAAACCATTGAAAATACTGACACTCCTGAAGGTGGCACAACTCTTGATAATAATTTAGAAGAAAACAATTAAAACAACATAAATTAATATTTTAAAAATGAAAAAACAAATTATTTTAGCGCTAGCAATATGCCTAAGCGTATTTTCATTCGCACAAAAAAAAGAACTAAAAGCTGCTGAAAAAGCAATTAAAGGCGTTAATTTTTCTGAAGCAAAAGCAGCTTTAAATCAAGCAAAAGCCTTAATGGGAGCTATGGATGAAAAATCAAAAGCCAAATATTATTATTTATTAGGTAAAGCCTTGTATGCTAATGGATCAGGGACAAGTGATGACATCGATTCGGCCATAGAAAATTTAGAAAAAGTAAAAGGAGCTTATAAAACAGAGATAGCTGAACTTAAGCAAACTATGACTAATGGAATTTTAGCAAAAGGTAATGAAGCTTACGAAGCAAAAGATTTTGCGAAAGCATCTAAACATTTTGAACATGCTTACAGAACATCTGCCAAAGATACACTGTTCCTCTATTATGCTGCAGCTACAGCTGTAAATGTTCAAGAGTATGATAGAGCTCTTCAATTGTATGAAGAGTTAAAAAGCATGAATTATACAGGTATTACAAAAGAGTATTTTGCAACTAATAAAGAAACTGGGGAAGAAGAGGTAATAGACGAACAAACTAGAGATATTTATGTTAAAGCAAAAAGCCACATCAATCCAGGAGAACGTTTAACAGATTCTAGAAAACCAGAAATTGTTAAAAACATTGCACTTATATACGTAAATCAAGGAGATAATGAAAAAGCCTTGAAAGCAATGAAAGATGCAAGAGCAGAAAGTCCTGATGACATTAATTTAATTTTATCTGAAGCTAACGTTCATTTTAAAATGGGTAATACAGAAAATTTTAAAACATTATTAGTGAAGGCGACAGAAATGGACCCAGATAATGCAGAACTTAGATATAATTTAGGTGTTATTGCTTCAGATTCTGGTGAAGTAGAAGAAGCTAAAGCATATTATAATAAAGCTATTGAATTAGACCCTAACTATATTAATGCATATATTAATATGGCTGCTTTAGTATTAGGTCAAGAAGAAGCTCTTATTGAAGAAATGAACGGTTTAGGAAGTTCAAAAGCTGATGATAAGCGTTATGATGAATTAAGAGAAGAGCGCCAAGAGGTATATAAATCTGCAGTACCACTTTTAACTAAAGCTTTAGAAATAAACCCTAAAAGCATCAATGCGGCAAAAACATTAATGAATATATATAGTGTTTTAGGCGAAACCGATAAATATAAGTCACTTAAAGAAACTGTAGATACTCTTGAAGTTGAAAACTAGTTATCTTGATTTAATATAACTAAAAGAGTCGTATTTTTTTGCGACTCTTTTTTATGCTTGTAATTTAGATTTAAGTGCAATAAAAACCACCAACGATAAGATACCAAAAAGAGAGAAGCCCATAAATAACGGCAATACAGAATCAGATACAAAACCTCCAATATAATTAGCAATAGGTACAGCCATTACCGTAGAAATAAAACCATTAATAGCAGCACCAGTGCCGGCAATATGCCCAAGTGGTTGCATAGCTAAAGCACGTAGGTTTCCAAATAAAAAGCCAACTGCAAAAAATTGTAAAGCAAAAAAACTTAATAAGACTGTTATATTTGGATTTATTCCAGACCAAAACAAAACTACATACAAAATAGAAATAAACGCATAAGCTATTATAGAAACATAGGCCATACGAAACATACCAAATTTAACTACAAACTTGCTATTTAAGTAAGTTGCTAACCCTACAGATATTGCTAAACTCGCAAATATATAAGGAAACAGATCTGCTAAATTATACTGCACTTGAAAAATTTGTTGCGAGGTACTTAAATAAACCATAAACGAACCTGTAATAAATCCAGAAACTAATGTGTAAGCAACAGCTTCTTTATGTTTAAAAAACTCTTTAATTCCATCAATAAACAAGTGAGAAGTAAACTTAATACGCTTTTCTTGGCATAATGTTTCGGGTTGTCTTATCCAAAACCAAATCATAATAATAACACCAAAAATAAGATTAACATAAAATATAGATTCCCAATTAAAAAAGTTAAGCAAAAATTGACCTAGGGTTGGTGCTATAACTGGTACTAAAATAAAAAACATGACAACAATCGATAATATTTTCGCCATATGATCGCCATTAAATTCATCCCTAATCATAGAGATACTTAAACTTCTTGGAGATGATAACCCAACTCCTTGTAAAACTCTGCCTATAATCATCATTTCAAAACTAGTGGTAGTTACACAAATAATACTGGCAATTATAAAAAGTATAAATCCGAAATAAACTATAGGTTTCCTTCCAAAACTATCAGATAATGGACCAAATATAAGTTGCCCAAAACCTAACCCTAAGAAAATCATTGTAATTAGCAATTGATGTTTATTGGCATCAAAAACACCTAACGATGTGCCTATTTTGGGTAATGCAGGTAGTAATGCATCAATAGATAATGCCACTATAGACATTAAAGAAGCCATTAGTGCTACGAATTCATATTTAAAATTTTGCTGATTTTGCATTGGGCAAAAATAGAGTAATTTAGTTGAGTAAAATCAAATTTCAATTTTATTAAATTATAATATTATTGTTAGATTTAATACTTATAAAAAACACCATGTATACCAAAACATTAATGGCAATATTTAAGAGAGACCTCAATGCACTTAAAATAGAAATTAAAGCTTATAAAAACGAAAAAAGCCTATGGATATTAAAAGATGGTATAAGTAATTCTGCGGGTAATTTATGTTTGCATTTAATTGGTAACCTTAATCATTTTATAGGCGCAGAATTAGGGAACACAGGTTATGTAAGACAAAGAGAGTTAGAGTTTTCACTTAAAGATATTCCGAGATCAGAATTAATTAAGCAAATAGATGATGTAACTAAGGTAGTTGTAAGCACTTTAAACCTGTTAACAGAAGCCGATTTACAAAAGGAATATTCGCGTCGTGTTTTTGAGGAAAAAATGACTACAGAATTTTTCTTAGCACATTTAACCACACATTTAGCATATCATCTTGGGCAAATAAATTACCATAGAAGACTCATAAATAAAGGTTAAATATGCTGCATAACATTGAAACCTATAATATATTTGCTGATTATTTAAAAAAAATAAATACAAATGAAAAATACTATTAAAACCTTAGCCTTAGCAGCAGTTGTTGCGTTTATTACATTGTCTTTTGCAACTATTAATGTTGATAAAAAAGAAATTAAAACTGAAAAAAGTAAAGTTATTTGGAAAGGTTACAAAGTAACAGGATCTCATGAAGGTACTATAGCTATTCAGTCTGGATTTTTAAATTTTACAGAAGGTATATTATCAGGGGGAGAGTTTGTTATAGATATGACAAGTATAAACACAACCGATATGAAAGGTGGAGGTAAAGGAAAATTAGATGGACATTTAAAATCTGATGATTTTTTTGGTGTTGCAGCTCACCCTACAGCTACTTTAGTATTTAATAAAGTAACGGCTACGAATGAAAATGAATATACTGTAACAGGCGATTTAACCATTAAAGGAAAAACAAACCCAATTACTTTTAAAATGGTAATTTCTGGAAATAAAGCTACGGCGTCCTTAAAAATTGATAGAACTAAATATGGTATAAAATATAAATCGGCAAGCTTTTTTGATAGCTTAAAAGATAAAGCTATTTATGATGAATTCGATTTAGTATCAGATTTAGAATTTTAGTTTAGAAAGTTTACAAAAACAAAAGAGGTTGTCTATTTTTTTTTTAGACAACCTCTTTTTTTATGCGTTAATATTTAAGTTTGATATAGAACTCGTCTTGATTTTTTCAATCAACCAAAAAAAGTTTTATAAAATTGTATTGTTAATTTTATTATCAAATAGAAGATATATTAGTAATTTTGGCATATTAAACGCTCCAATGTTTTGTAAATGAATTTTTTAAAATACATATTCATATTTTTTCCATTAATTACCTTGTCTCAAATTAATGTTAAGGAACAAGACTCTACTATAGTTAAATACCTTATAATTGAAGGCGATTCTGTTCCTAGAACAGCTATAAATTTAGATGAAGTTATGCTTTTGCATAAGCTGAAATTTGATAGTAAAGAAGATCGTATTCGCTATTTAATTATACGTAGAAAAACAATTAAAGTATATCCTTATGCTAAAATGGCTGCTGATAGATTAGATTCTTTAAGTAAGCGTTTAGCAAGACTAACTAAAAAGCGCGACAAAAAACGCTATACCAAACAAATTCAAAAGTATATTGAAGGCGAGTTTTCAGATGAATTAAAAAAACTCACCCGTACCGAGGGACAAATTTTAGTTAAATTAATACACAGGCAAACGGGAATAACCACCTTCGAGCTTGTTAAGGAATTACGTAGCGGTTGGCGAGCCTTTTGGTATAATACTACAGCGAGCATGTTCGATATTTCTTTAAAGCGAGAATTCGATCCTATGAACAATAAGGAAGATTACTTGATTGAAGATGTCTTGCAACGAAATTTTCAGAGTGGCCGCTTAGAAAGGCAAAAATCTGCAATTGAATTCGATTTTTACGATTTAACCGATAAATGGTTAAATACTAAAGAAAAAAAATAGCAATGAGAATTCAAATACCTTTTGAAGAAAAGTTACATACCATATCTTATACTCTTGGAGTCTCATTTGGAATTGTAGTATTGATTTCACTAATTGTTTACGGTGTTTCAATTATAGCTTTATTTTTATGATAGAAATTACTCTTGCAAATACAAGACCAGGTTACGTTTTAATTGAAGAATTGGCTGATGTGATTTGGCGCAATCATTATGTTCCGATTACTGGAATAGGGCAAGTGGAATATATGCTAAAAAAATATCAATCAATAGAGGCTATTTCTATTCAAGTAGAAAAAGAAGGATTTGAATATTTTGTTTTAGCATATGAAAAAACTCCAGTAGGTTATATTTCTATTAGAAAAGAAGAAGATACATTGTTTTTAAGTAAAATATATGTGCTAAGTGATTATAGAGGAAAAAAGGTAGGCAAAACAGCAATGCAATTTATTGAAACAAAAGCAAAAAACTACGGTTTAAAAATAATCATGCTTACGGTAAATAAGAATAACACAAACTCAATTAAAGCCTATGAAAAACTTGGATTTATAAATGTGGGTGCTTTGGTTAAAGATATTGGTAATGGCTATGTTATGGATGATTATCAAATGAAGAAAAGTTTAAACAAATAATATGTTTTGTATATGAATGTACCAATAGCGTTGATAGTATTTCGGTTTTTATTGGCTCCTATAATTTTATCTTTGTCATATTTTATTGGAGAAAGTTCAAAACCAATTATTTTGATATTAATGTATTTAGGCTTGATATCAGATATTTTAGATGGAATTATTGCTAGAAAGCAAAATATTTCTTCCGAGAAACTGCGAAGAATGGATAGTCAAACAGACATGATTTTTTGGCTTTCTATAGGTTTTGCAACGTGGATTTTGTATCCAAAATTAATTAGTGATAATTCAATTGCAATTTGGACAATATTAGGAATGGAGGTTGCATGCTATGTAATTAGCATTATTAGATTTAAAAGAGAAACTTGTACACATGCTTTTCTTTCTAAATTGTGGGGAATTACACTTTTAATTGCTTTTACATCATTAATAGGTTTTAATCATGCCGGAATTCCTTTTTTTACTGCAATAATAATGGGCTTAATTTCGCATATTGATAGAATATTAATAACACTTATTTTACCAAAATGGACTCACGATATACCTAGTGCATATCATGCTTATTTAATAAGAAAGGGTGTCGATTTTAAACGAAATGATTATTTGAATGGGTAGCTACCCCTCAATAATATCTTTATACTCTTCAAAAAAAGCTTCAAATAGACTCATTTTTTCATTGAAAAATTCCATGACATCACGCCATGTGTTTTTATTATGAATAGATACTTTTTGTTCTAAAGGCACATAAATCCTAGAAATTTCTTTATGACTTTCTAAAAAGTATTCCTCATCAAAAATAGCATCAGGAATATATTCGTCTAAAAGAATCGATTTTAAAGCCTGTAGTTTTTCCCAGTATTTAATGCGGTGCTCTAAATCATCTTCAAGATCTAAAGCTACTAAAGCTTTTTTAGTATCAAAATGGAATTTAAACGAGAGGCCTTTCAATTTGGTGTTATACAATATCCATTTCCGTGGAAACGATTTTCCGAAACTGATCCAGAATTCTTGTCGTAATAATCGTGATTCTTCTTTGCTAAACATTGAAAATATTATCTTATTCTATTCCCTTGAAGAAGGGAATCTTTATATAATTAAGTTTTGATTAATGAGATTTCCGCCTTCGCGGAAATACAAAAAAGGAATATTATATCATATAAGCAACTGCAACACCTAAAATAATTGAAATAAACTTTGATAAATTAAATTTATGACCTTCTCCACTTTCAAATAAAATGGTAGTAGAAATATGAAAAAAGATACCAATAACAATAGCATTAATTATATGTGCATAGTCTGCAAAAGTTTCCCAAGTATTTGAAATAAAAGTCCCTAACGGTGTCATAATAGCAAAAACTAATAAGAAAGACACAATTTGCAGTTTGCTATAATTTGACTGAAACAAAAACATGCTAATTAAAGCAGCGATTGGTATTTTATGTATTAAAACGCCATAAATCATATCGTTATGTTCGTGTATAGGGAACCCTTCTAAAAAGCTATGAATACATAAACTTATAAATAATAACCACGGAAAATTAGTTTCGTTTTTATGAATGTGCACATGCCCATGTTCGGCACCTTTAGAGAATAGCTCTAAAACAATTTGCAGTATAATACCGCACATAATGTATAAGCCAGTACGTTTGGTCTCTAAATGGTTGTAAACTTCTGGGAGTAATTCAAAAAGAGTTAAAGCTAATAAAAAAGCACCACTAAAAGAGAGTAGGAGCTTGGTGTTCCATGTTTTTTTGTTTTTAGTAGCTAAAGCAATAATAACTCCTAAAACTACTGCTAATGCAGGAAATAAAAATTTATTCATTAAAAAAACCTAATTAAATTTTAAATTAGTTCTCAATACATCCCAATAGTAAATCAGTAACTCAAACCAATATTGTTAAACAATTATCTGCAACAGTAATAATAATTAAAAACCAATTATTGGTTATTTAAAAATCATGATTAAACGTTCAGATGTTTTAGGGTTAAATTTATTTAATTTATAATCACCAAAAACATCTAATAAATGCACATTTGCTTTGGCAAATATAGCTTCAAAATCTTTTAAAGTAAAGGCTCTTACACGTTCTTGAAAATTATAATTTTCGCTATCAGCACTAAACGAAATATCTTTAACAATATAACCATCTTCAACATAACGCTTTAAATTAAAAGTTATAGTATCAACTGTTTTAGTGTTTTCAGATACTAAATTATTAATAACAAACTCACTATTCATAAAATCAATCACTCCAAAACCAAATGTGTTTAAGTTTGCTTTAATAGCTTCAACGGTGTTTAAGTTGTCCTCATCTTTATCAAAATATCCAAAACTAGTAAATAAATTAAAAACGGCATCAAATTGTGTTTTGTATGGTTTGCACATATCGTGCATTTCAAAATGCAAGCTGTCATTTTCAAACTGTTTTGCGTAGTTAATGCTGTTTTCACTTAAATCAACACCGGTAACATGGTATCCAAGAGTATTTAAATATCTAGCGTGTCGCCCTTTACCACAAGCTAAATCTAAAATAGTACCATGTTCAGGAATATTTAAATAATTAGTAAGTGTATCCATAAAAGCTTGCGCTTCAGAATCATCTCTATTCTTGTATAAAGTGTGATAAAATGGTGTGTCAAACCAAGAAGAAAACCATTTTGTAGTGTTATTGTTCATATAAATATTTGAAGATTACCTTGTTTTTGCGTGATAAGATTTTCTACTATATCTTTTAAAAAGGATGTAGCTTTAAATGCTATATATTCACGACATCATTATTTAAAATTTTAACCAGCAAGTAACCTTTAATCCATTTTGTATTAACATAAATTTAACACAAAATTACGCTATTTTTGCAATCTATTAAAGCAAACCAAGTAAGTAGTAGTAAAAAATGGAAGAAAATTTCAAAATGGTAGCCAAAACTTTATTTGGTTTTGAAGAATTACTATCAAAAGAGCTCACCCAACTCGGTGCGCAAGGTGTTAAAATAGGGGTTCGTAATGTGGCTTTCTCTGGCGATAAAGGCTTTATGTACAAAGCAAATTTAGCATTGCGTACAGCAGTTAAAATTTTAAAACCCATTCATTCTTTTACCGTAAATAGCGAAAAAGATTTATACGATAAAATTTATGCTATGGATTGGTCTCAGTATTTAAAACCAACGGGCACATTGGCGGTTGATGCTACGATACATTCTGATTTGTTTTCGCATTCGCTTTACATTGCACAAAAAACAAAAGATGCTATAGTTGATAAATTTAGAGATACTGATGGACAACGCCCTAACGTTGATTTAAAATTTCCAGATTTAAAAATAAATGTGCATATAGACAGGCGACAATGTACCATTTCGTTAGATTCTTCTGGCGATTCGTTGCACAAACGGGGTTATAAAACGGCAACCAATATTGCACCTATAAACGAGGTTTTGGCAGCAGGGTTAATTATGTTGTCTGGTTGGGATGGACAAACCGATTTTATGGATCCTATGTGTGGTTCTGGTACGATGCTTATTGAAGCGGCGATGATAGCTTGTAATATTCCACCAAATCTTATGCGTAAAGAATTTGCGTTCGAGCGTTGGCAAGATTGGGATGTCGATTTATTTGAGAAAATAGAAGAATCGTTGTTAGGTAAAACACGCGATTTTCATTATAAAATTATAGGTTACGATAAAGCACCAAGTGCTGTAAGTAAAACTAAAGACAATGTTAAAAATGCCCAATTAGAAGATTTTATAGAGGTAAAACACGAAGATTTTTTTAAAACTCAAAAAGGAGGTGACGAAAAATTACACATGGTATTTAATCCGCCATACGGTGAGCGTTTAAATATAGATATGGAGGCGTTTTATAAAAACATTGGCGATACCTTAAAACAAAATTACCCAGATACTGATGCTTGGTTTATAACTAGTAATCTTGATGCACTTAAACATGTTGGCTTACGTCCATCACGAAAAATACAGTTGTTTAATGCGAAATTAGAATCGCGTTTGGTTAAATATGTCATGTATGAAGGGAGTAAGAAGGGGAAGTATATGAAGTAATACGTCCTATGTCCTCGCAATGACGGCGTCAATCAAAATAAAACAACCAACCATCAGATAAATCATTCCATTTAGGATTTGTTGAATGTATTAAACCCTCTTTTCTTTTTCTATTTCCAGATTTTATTTGCTTTTCTCTTGCAATGGCTTGATTAATGTTATCAAATTCTTCAAAGTAAATAAGCTTATCACAATTGTATTTAAAAGTAAAACCTTTGTAGGTTTTCGTTTTATGTTGATAAACTCTTTTTAGTAAATCACTTGTAACACCAATATAAATGACTGTATATAAAATAAACAAATGATTTTTTCATAGTTTAAATATAACACATTTTGTCATTGAGAGGAACGAAGTGAAGCAATCTGTTAAATTGAATCGTCATTACGAGGAATGAGGAACGAATGACGTGGTAATCTCATAAATTGAAGTTTTATAAGCTTAAAATTAGTATTGCATGGTGTATTATAGTTAATTATTGGCAGATTGCCACGTCGTGCCTCCTCGCAATGACGTTCAATTGAGTGTGTGATGTATGGAGGCAGTAAAAAAGGGAAGTATATGAAGTAACTAATTCGTGCCTTAAACTTTCAAGTTAATGTTAATGAGATTGCTTCAATCGTACCTCATTTACAATGACATTTTGGTTAAATATATAATATAAATGCGCATTTAAAAAGAAACGAAAGAAATAGTTAACCTAAAAATTTAAAGTGAAGTGATTTAAACTTTTATAATTTTTCTTTTCTTAATTTTTTTAATAGCTATAACTAAGAAAGCGAGATAGTTAA
>CANKVS010000004.1 GCA_947487155.1 uncultured Flaviramulus sp. | reverse complement strand
ATAATAATTCAATTATTATACTAATTTATGGAAATATGTCATTGAACTTGTGTCTTCCGAACACTTATGTTTTTAAATCCTAACAGGTCTCTTTAATTTCACTTAAATATAATTATAGATTATGACAAATTATGATGGTTTAGTTGTAGTATATTTTTATAAATTATAAGTAAACCCAATATTAATATTCTGCCCTATATTAAAAATACCATCAGGTTTTAAACGTGATAAGTGATGAATATAGGTTTTGTTGGTTAAATTAGTTCCCGAAACATAAATATTCAATTCATTACTAAAAAGATTTATAGAGCCACCAAAACCAGCACTTAATAGATTGTAGCTAGTTGTGATTGTTTCAAAAGCACTTATGTTATCCTGGTTGAAAGTTGATTTTAATTTAATAAAAGTATACCCTTTTTTAAAGGAATTTGTTTCAAATTCTGCTCTTAAAACATTGGTTAAGCTATTAGCGGGAATTAAAGGTAGATAGTCATTATTATCTTGCTTTCCAGTAACGGTTTCAAAACTTGACTCAAAATGTAACCAATCTAATGGATGCGGATGTAAATGAAACCCAAATTCGCCGCCATATAATTTTGCATTATCTTGTTGATAAAGAAATACTGGAGCATCATCTATTTCATTTCCATTAGGTGATAGGAATATGTAATTGTTAATGTGGTTGTAAAATCCGTTTGCAAAAAACTCCACATGTTCACTTTTATATTCTAAGGCAATATCGGTTTGAAAGTTTTGTTCACTCGTTAAATTTTCATTTCCAATTTCGTATCTGTTTGTACCATGATGTACTCCATCAGAGGTTAACTCTGCTAAATTAGGAGCTCTAAATCCAGATGCCAAATTTACTCTTGCAATAAAATTATCTGATAAATTTGTTTTAAATCCAATAGCTCCATTAAAGCTGTTGAAGTTTTTATCTAAACCAGAAATAGCAGTAATATTCCTGTTATCATATCTAACACCTAACTGTACATCGGCATTGTTAAAATGGATATGAGAGGTAGCAAAAAAGCCGACATCGTTTACAGAAGCATCAGGAATTAGTATTTCTTCTCCGTAATTAGTGTTGCTTTGTGTTAATCCTTGAGCCCCTACAATGGTCTCAAATTTCCCTAACTCTGGAAGGTGATATTTAACATCATAGTTTAAAGTTTTTAACTTCATATGGAGAGCTGCTTCTTCGGCTTCATCATCATGCTCGCCATGTTCTTCTTCTCCTTCCTCGTCTTCATCATGATCTTCATTATGGTCATGTTCCTCAAATTCTTTTCTGTCATTATATGTGAGTCCAAAATTTACATCTAATTTAGAATTATTAAAAAAGAATGTTGACTTAGAACTCATAACATGGTTCGTAATTTCTTGAAAGAGGTCTAATGGAGTAACTAAGGTTGATTGTTCACCAATTTCTTCTGGTATCCCTATTTTAGAATGGTTTATATTATAACGTAATTCAGTTTTAAAATGAGTAACTTGATACCCTAATCCAGTTTTAAAATCTTTTTCTAAAAATCGTGTATTAGTAACTCGGTATGCATTAGTTTTATAATCGGCATGTTCCGCTACACTTCCTCTAATTAAAAATTTAAAGTTATCTGTAGAATGTTTAACACCTGCATTACTGTTAAAACCTTGCGTGTTACTAAAATAGTTAGTAGTAATATCTGCATTGGTAGTGTTGGATTGCGCAAATTTTTCAGGATTAAAATACAAAACGCCTCCTAAAGCATCGCTACCATAGAGTAGAGAAGCAGGACCTTTTATAACCTCTATACTTTCAATACCAGAGCTGCTTAGTCCTAGACCATGTTCATCACCATATTGTTGGTTTTCTAATCTAACGCCTTGAGTGTAAACCAATACACGGTTGGAGCTTAATCCTCTAATAACGGGTTTTCCAATGCCTAATCCAGTTGAAATGCTTTCAACTCCAGCAAAATCTGATATACCGTTGGATAAATTTACAGCACCTGCAGTGTTTAAATCCTCAATGCTTTTTTGTTCAACTTTCATCACGTTTTCGCTTTGTAATTTGTGAAAAGGTGTTGATACTATAATACCTTCCATTTCAATAATAGAAGGATTCATTTCAATGTTTAATTTATGGTTTATTGGAAAGCTTATATTTAGAGAAATGGTTTCGTAACCTAAATAAGACACAACAATTTTGTGAGTTCCGTTGGGGATGTTTTTTATAACAAAATTTCCGCTTTCATTTGATGTTGTCCCTTTTTCTAATTGGGGAAAATATAAGTTTGTTGAAGGAATAGGTTTTTGGTCTTTTTTATCAACAATATGACCCTCTAATGTATTTTGCGCGTACGCAGGAAGTATGGCTAATAATAGCAATACATATATATAATGTTTCATTATTTATACTTTAATTAATTTAATAAAATGTGCTTCGGAATTCATGATTCCAAATAAGTCTTAAATATTAAATTTTTTGCGGTGGTCCGCGAAGAGAAAAGTGTAAGCTTTGGTATTTGCTTAAAAAATGGTAATGAGATACTATTTGTTGTGATTCTTTTTTTTCTATAAAGAATTCAAAATTAGATAAATCGTAGGTTAAAGTTTTGTTTAATTTGAATTTATAAAATTCGCAATCGAAGTCTAATTTATGTAAATGTGTAGCTTTTTCGCCTAGGCATACTTCATGGGTATGATGTGTAAAAATATGAGTAAACTTTACAAAATATGGCGTTACTAATGAGACAACTAATACAAGAATTAGCGCTTTAAAAATAATATGTTCTCTTAGTAGTTTCACTAATTAACAAAACGTTTTAATCCAATTCTACTAAGCATTTTCTTTTCGAAATTCCAGAAAAATTTATATTGACCAAATAGCCAACCAAAAAAGACAAGCATTATTTGATACATGATAAAAAGTAATAAAATACGAATAGTCCAATATCCAAAAGTGCTAAAATTTTCTGGAGTAATATTTAAATAATTTAAAATAGGCTTCCCAATAAATGAAGCAGTAGACCCTGTAATTGCAAATACAATAAAAATGATTATAATTTGAAAATTAGAATCTATTCCCCAGCGTTCTTTTAATTTTTTCACATGTACAATTTAAGAATGCAAAAGTAATTAAATGCAATTTAAATTCTAGGAACAAAACCTGTTAATTGTTGTTTGTAATTTAATTGAAAGTAAATAAAATAATTGTATAACTTATAATTTACTTCATACCCGTAATCTATATTAGGCTGATAATCTATTCGAAGCTCATATAAATTTGAATTATAACGTTGTGGTTGTAGTACTCTATTATTCCACTCGGTTACATAAAGATAATTTCTGTTTTCCATGTATTGTTGCGAATAGAAGCCTTCTGGTTTAGCTCTACTTGCAAGCCAGAAATTAAAACCAGGTTCAATAATTATAATTTCGTATTCTAATTCGTCATTAGCAATAGATACTGTATCGTTTGAGGCTATTGCTAATTCTTTTTTAGTTTTGTTCTTTTTAGAAACTGTAGTTTTAGAGGTATTACAGCTTATAATAAAGCCACCGACTAATAAAATGTAAATAAGTGTTTTCATAATTTTAAGTTTTTAGTCAAATGTATATGTCTATATTAAGTCGGAAAAGCTATAATGAGTTAACATACATTCTCATTGAGTAAACTAAATAGTGACGAACATAAATTTACAAAAATTATTCCTTATACCATTTCTCATCTGAAATGACCGTAATAAATCGCCCTTTTTCCCTTTCTATTTCAACATAAAAAGAAACCGTAACTTAGGCTATGCTTTATTTTTCTGTTTTCTATAAAGAAAAAAATCATCAATTTCTTTTACAGTAATTTCAAACAAGAAATGGCATTAATTGCTTGTTTTATAGTATTTTTAACAAAAAAATAGCCAAACAAATGTGTTTGACTATTTTGTATTTATAGCTTATGGAATATTACTTTCCATCAAAAAGTCCACCTAATAAACCACCAAGGCCACCTTTCTTTTTATTGCCCCCTAAAACCATACCAGCTACATCATCAATAACGCTACCGTCACCATCAGCATCAAGAATAGATTCTAAAAAACTTTGCTCTTGTTGTTGAGAGTTGCCACCAAGTAACCCGCCTAATAAGCTTTCTATTCCACTTGAATTACTTACATTTTGTTGTTTACTCTGTTTTCCTAAAACGCCCATTAAAATTGGTGCAGCTACTTTAAGTATTTGCCCAACCGAACCAGCATCTATTCCTGCTTTTGCACCTAAGGCATTTTCTATATGCTGTTGTTTACCACCTAAAACATGCCCAAGTATTTTGCTGCCATCATCTAAAACGTTAGAGTCTACACCACCGCCAAATAAGCCACCTAGGTTATCTAAAATACTACCATCGTGTTTACTGTTTAAAGCACCAAGTAATCCTTCTGCACCCTGAGGCGTGGCAGCATTTCGTTTCATAGCTTGCATTAATACAGGTAAAGCCATGGTTAAAACACTTCCAGTTTTACTTTCGTTTTGCCCTGTTTGACCAGCAACACCGCTAATAATTGTTTTTCCTAAGTCACTGCCTAGTAAATCTAAAATTCCTGACATAATTTATATTTTAATATTAAGGTTAATAAAATTGAATGTTCAATGTACAAAAAAGTCCTAACATTTATAGTTAAGACTCCTTTATACTAGTTAGGTCACATTTTATACAAAATGTTTTTTATTTCGTGTCAATATAAAACGCTTTGCGTTGAGTTAAACCGAAATAAAAACAAAAATATTTACCCTAAAATACTAATTATTTGAGATGCTAATTCTGTACCAATTCTATCTTGAGCTTCGTTTGTTGCTGCACCTGTATGCGGCGTTAATGATAAAGCGGAGTTCATTAATAACTGAATTTCTGGTTTTGGTTCTTTTTCAAAAACATCTAAAGCTGCTCTTGCTACTTTACCACTTTCAAGTGCTTTTACAAGTGCCACTTCGTTAAGTACACCACCACGAGCTGCATTGGCAATAATAACACCATCTTTCATAATGTTAAATTCTGCTTCGTCAATAACATATTCCTTTTGAGCAGGAACGTGTAGTGTGATAAAATCTGCTTGTTTTAAAACCTCTTCTTTAGAAATTGTTTTAATATCAAAGTTTACAGTTTGTCCATCAAAAAAGTCTAATTCTAAATTGGCTGTTTCTAAAAACGGATCGAAAGCAACAACTTTCATTCCTGCTCCTAAAGCCACTTTAGCAGTAGCTTGACCAATACGACCAAAGCCTAAAACGCCCAAAGTTTTTCCTTTTAATTCGGTACCTTTTGCATAAGCTTTTTTCAAACCTTTAAAGTTTGAATCTCCTTCTAAAGGCATCTCTCTATTTGAGTTATGTAAAAAACGCGCTAAACCATATAGGTGTCCAAATACTAATTCGGCAACCGAATGCGATGAAGCTGCTGGTGTGTTAATTACAGAAAGTCCTTTTTCTCTAGCATATTCTACATCAATATTATCCATACCAACACCGCCACGACCAATTATTTTTAGGTTAGGGCAAGCATCAATTAAGTCTTTACGTACTGTAGTTGCACTACGTACTAATAAAACACTTATGTCATTTTCGTTAATGTAATTTTGTAATTGCTCTTGTGCTACTGTAGTAGTGATAACTTCGTATCCCCCTTTTTCTAGTGCATCAATTCCGCTTTGAGAAACACCATCGTTTGCTAATACTTTCATTTGTCTAAGTTAAAAGTTAAAAGTTAAATGTTAAAAAGTTCTGCGAACGATTAATAATTCAACCTTTGATTAAATTTTGTTTTGTTGTCATTGCGAGGAAGTATGACGTGGCAATCTTTTAATGAGATTCCTTCACTTCCTTCGGAATGACGTTATTATTAAAGTTATGAGTAATCAACTGCAAACTGCGACTGTTTTACTGAAAACTTTTTTATGCTTTACTTTCTAATTCACTCATTATTTCTACTAATGCTTTTACACTGTCTAGTGGCATAGCATTATACATAGAAGCTCTGTAACCACCAACACTTCTATGGCCATTTAAACCATTAATACCACCTTCTTTTAGCATGGTTTCAAAAGTTTCTTTTAAGTTTTCGTTTTCTAAAGTAAATGTTGCATTCATGTTAGAACGGTCTTCTTTAGTTGCAAACCCTTTAAATAATGGATTTAAATCAATTTCAGAATACATTAAACGTGCTTTCTTTTCGTTTATCTCTTCTATGGCTTTAATACCTCCAAGATTTTTTAACCACTCTAGTGTTAGCATTGATGTGTAAACAGCAAAAACAGGTGGTGTATTAAACATACTACCTTTGCTTATATGTGTTTTGTAATCCATCATTGATGGAATTTTACGAGATACTTTGCCTAAAATATCTTCTTTAATAATAACAAGTGTTGTTCCTGCAGGTCCCATATTTTTTTGAGCTCCAGCATATATTAAATCGAATTTAGAAAAATCTAATTGACGTGAAAAAATATCGCTACTCATATCGCATACTAGCGGAATATCACATTTTGGAAAGGATTTCATTTGTGTTCCAAAAATGGTATTGTTAGATGTGCAATGAAAATAATCGTAATCTGAAGGAATATCGTAACCCTTAGGAATATAGTTGTAGTTGGCGTTTTTAGACGAACCAACTTCAAATATATCATCATAAATTTTAGCTTCCTTAATGGCTTTATCTGCCCAAGTGCCAGCATTTAAATAACCTGCTCTTTTTTCTAATAGATTTAAAGCTACCATTAAAAATTGAGTACTTGCTCCACCTTGTAAAAACAAAGCCTTGTAACCTTTGCCTTCTAAACCAAGTAATTCTAAAGCTAATGCTCTAGCTTTTTCCATAATATCTACAAAAGCTTTACTTCTGTGAGAGATTTCAATTAAAGATAAACCACTGTTATCTAAATCGACAACTGCTTGAGAAGCTTTAAGTAAAACTTCTTGAGGTAAAATACACGGTCCAGCACTAAAGTTATGTTTTTTCATTTGTCTTATCCCTAACTCTTTCCTTTGGAAAAAGCATATATTGGGAGAATTTTTAGTTAATATTTGTTTTTAAACCCAAACTTTTTTCCTTCAAAGAAGTATTTTTAAGGATGGGATAAATTTTAAAGATGCAAAGTTTATAATTAATTGATGATTTCAAGGTATAAAATTGATAATTTTTAAGCTATATTTCTAACAAAAATTCAATAGAATTGACATCATCTGCATAATCCCAAAGGCGAGGTTTTTGCGTAGCTCCAAATTCAACTTCATTTTTTATAAACCCTTTTGAAACAACACATTGAATTTGATCTTTTTCAACATCCAATTTATTTTTTAATTGCTCTTTAGAATCGTAGTATTCATAAAAGACTGTTGCAATGGGCGATGCAAAGCTTTCATCTTCTTTAATCATTAAAAAACCATTTTCTAACATAGCAAATTCACTCATTAAATAAACGGCCTTATTATAATCGTAATTATTGGCATATTTTGCTTTATTTATAATAGGATGCCAATGGTACATGGCTTCAAAAAAAGCATCAAAATTATAATGTTTTGGCACAAAGAGTTTCGATACATTTCTGCAACCTAATCCATAATATCTAAAAATATCTTCAGATAGATTTTTTAAATCTTCAGGCGTTTCATCACCCTTTAAAACAGCTACCGAATTTCGATTATTTCTAATAATAGAAGGTTTGTCTTTAAAATAATATTCAAAATAACGCGCTGTATTATTGCTGCCTGTAGCAATAACAGCATCAAAATTTTCAATTTTATCTTCTGTAAAATTAATAGTGCCTTTAAATTCTGGAGCGACATACTCTAAGTATTTGGCTAAATAGGGTAGTAGGTATTTATCGTTTGATGATTGTTTAACCAACACCTGATGCCCAGAAATTAACACCGTAAGAAAATCATGAAACCCAACCAGCGGAATATTTCCTGCCATAATTACCGCCACTTTTTTTGGACTAACAGCTTTGAAACTATAAGGTTTAAGCCATGTGTTTAAATTTTTAGGTGTTAAAGTATTAACCCATCCTTTAAGGGCAAATGTTATATTTTCTTTAGTAAACCAAGCGTTATGTTCTTCGGCTAATTTTAATTGATGCTTAAACCCGTCAAAAAATATATCGTTATGTTTCACATTATCCTTTTTTTGAATAACTTTATTAGAAAATTGACTTAAAAAATCTCCTAATTTTACAAAAGCGTTAATTCTTTGTTGTAAATTCATTCTGCATTTGGTTATGAATGGTTTTGGCTTTATTTTTGCGATTGCAAATTTAAGGAAACGAAAGCGAGTTCTTAAATTTTAAAAGATAAAAATGCTATGGCTATTATAATAACAGACGAATGTATTAATTGTGGTGCTTGCGAACCAGAGTGCCCAAATACTGCTATATATGAAGGTGCCGATGACTGGCGCTATAAAGATGGTACTAGTTTAAGTGGTACTGTTGTTTTAACTAACGGAACTGAGGTTGATGCCGATGAAGCTCAAGAACCAGTAAGTGATGAGGTTTATTACATTGTTCCAGATAAGTGTACCGAATGTAAAGGGTTTCATGACGAGCCGCAATGTGCAGCCGTATGCCCCGTAGATTGTTGTATTCCAGATGAAGATGTTGTAGAAACAGAAGAAGAATTGTTAGGAAAGCAACGTTTTATGCATCCTGATGGGTAGTAATTGAAAATTTACAATTGAGAATTGATAATTTAATCCTGAGCTTTGTATAGCTTGGGATTTTTATTTTAAAAGGATTTTCCACAACTATTACGGCGTTATTGAGGTTATTCTTATGTAAGACCTCCTAAAGTTTCTTTATGTCTATCGTCTTCAGCGTCTTCTTCTCTATCTCGAACTCGTTTAGCTTCAATAAATTTATCACTAGATCTAGCTACAATAACTGCTATTCCTATAGCTGCTAGAACACCAGTAACTAGAGCAGCTATGACTGCCGCAAGTTTTGAAATGGGGTCAGGTGCAACAAGAAGAATAGCAATTATTGCCAATATAACTGTCATAATAATTCCTACCATCCATTCTTCAGCTCCTTCACTGTATGAATCTTCTTGAACTGTTCCAGTGAAAGTGTTTGCAATCTCGCGTTTTCTTTTTTCGTGAGCTAGTTTTTCTTTTTCTTTTGGAGTTAAAGGCATAATAATTTTCTGTTTTTATAATTGATCAACTTCGTCTATATGTCTAGCATAGGCCTTTTCTCGGTCAGAATTTGTGTCCTTTAATAGCTTTTTTTGCCAGTTAATTACTTTTGAACGAAGTCTCCAAATTGAAACAAGTCCAAATAATCCAGAAATACTCACAGCTATTAAAGCATATTCAATTGATAATCCAAGAGTAGTTATCCAAACTATTGTAATAAGAATCAACACCGTTATTATACCTATTCCTTTTGAGCCAATGGACCATTCGTACATATATAGTTTAGAACCGAGCTCAAATGTTTGCTCTACATCAGCGAGTCTATTATTATGAATAACGTCTAAATCTTCTTTATTTATAGCCATATAGTGTTCATTTTTAGGTGGTTAAAACATAAATATACAAAATAAATCGTTATGCTTTGATAAAAAATGTTTTTTTAAATTAATTCTAAATTACATCAATGTTTTGTAGTGTAAGTTCTATTAATAATGAACTAATTATTTCAAAAAAATAAATTACCACTTTCTTTTATTCTAAATAACTACATTTGCACTCGCAAATAAAAAAGATTTGTTATTCCCACTTAGGTGGGAATCTTTTAAATTAAAACTTAGTTATTAAAAGATTTCCGTCTTCACGGAAATGAAAAAACATATTCGATGAAAGCAGGAATCGTAGGATTACCAAACGTAGGAAAATCGACCTTATTTAATTGTTTATCAAATGCTAAAGCACAAAGTGCTAACTTTCCGTTTTGTACAATTGAACCTAATATTGGTGTGGTAAACGTACCAGACCCACGTTTAGAAAAATTAGAAAGCCTTGTAAATCCAGAACGTGTATTACCAGCTACTGTTGAGATTGTAGATATTGCAGGTTTAGTAAAAGGCGCAAGTAAAGGTGAAGGTTTAGGAAACCAGTTTTTAGCAAATATTCGTGAAACTGATGCTATTCTTCATGTTTTGCGCTGTTTTGATAATGATAACATTGTACATGTTGATGGTAATGTAAATCCTATTCGCGATAAAGAAACGATCGATATAGAGTTACAGCTTAAAGATTTAGAGACTGTTGAAAAAAAATTAGATAAAGTAAAGCGTGCTGCAAAAACAGGTAATAAAGAAGCGCAAAAGGAAGAAGCTGTTTTATTAATCTTAAAAGCTGGTTTAGAAGCAGGTAAATCGGTTAGAGCATTAGAATTTTCGGAAGACGATTATAATGATTTTGTAGTACCATCGCAACTTATTACAGATAAGCCTGTACTTTATGTTTGCAATGTAGACGAAGCTGCTGCTGTTTCTGGTAATGCTTATGTAGAGCAAGTAAAAGAAGCTGTTAAAAATGAGAATGCAGAGGTTTTAGTGTTGGCTGTTGGAATTGAAGCTGATATAAATGAATTAGATGATTATGAGGAACGCCAAATGTTTTTACAAGATATAGGATTGGAAGAACCAGGGTCTGCAAAATTAATCCGTTCTGCATATAAATTATTAAACCAACAAACCTATTTTACTGCTGGAGTAAAAGAAGTTCGTGCATGGACTATTGACATTGGCGCGACGGCACCACAAGCCGCTGGTGTTATTCATACCGATTTTGAAAAAGGATTTATTCGTGCTGAGGTTATTGCGTATAACGATTATGTAGAATACGGAAGTGAAGCCAAAGTAAAAGAAGCTGGTAAAATGCGTGTTGAAGGGAAAAATTATGTGGTTAATGATGGCGATGTCATGCACTTTTTGTTTAACGTTTAAATTTGGCTATTGAGGTGTTATTTTGAGGAAAAATAACGTGGCAATCTTTTTTATTAGTTTTGTTTCAATACCTTGAAGCTAAAAACGGAAGGATTTTAACTCAACTACTTTTTTGTTGAACATCGTAATCTGTTCGTGATATAGTTTACAGTAAAAACACGCGAAGGTTATATTCGTTCTATGCAAAACTCAAAAACATTTATATACGGAGTGCTTTTAGGACTTTTAGGAATAGTCTTATTCTCTTCCAAAGCCGTTATGGTAAAATTAGCGTATCAATATCAAGTTGACGCGATTAGTATGTTACTATTAAGAATGTTATTTTCTTTCCCATTCTACGTTGCTATTCCTTTTATATATAGAAACAAACAAACTAATAATATTATTTTAAAAACAGACTATCTCTGGGTTGCGCTATTTGGAGTTGTAGGGTATTATTTGGCAAGCTATTTCGATTTTGTGGGACTTATCTATATAAAAGCTAGTTTAGAGCGCATTATTTTATTTTTGTACCCAACCATAGTTTTGCTATTAAATAGTATATTCTTAAAAAAGCAAATTACAAAAATTCAAAAAGGCGCTATACTTTTAACATACTTCGGAATTCTTATTGCCTTTTGGGATGAGGTCGCTATTTCTGGCGTAAACACTTATATTGGCGGTGTTTTTATATTGCTTAGTGCCATTACTTATGCCTCATATTTAGTAGGTAGCGGCTGGTTAATACCTAAATTCGGAGTTGTTAAATTTACATCGTATGCCATGTTAGTCTCTTGTTTTTGTGTCTTTGTTCATTTTAGTTTAATGTCTGATGCAAGCATTTTTGGGTACCCTTGGCAGGTGTATTTTCTAGGATTTTTAATAGCTATTTTCGCAACTGTAATTCCATCGTATTTGGTATCTGTATCTATTAAAATGATTAACTCGTCAAATTTTTCTATAGTTGCTGGAGCAGGACCAATTTCTACTATTGTTTTGGCTGCTATTTTTTTAAACGAAAAACTAACGGCATTGCAATTATTTGGAGCTTTGGTAGTTATTGTTGGTATACTATTAGTGTCTTCAAAGAAAACAAAAGTGTAGTGTTTTAGAAGTTGAAAACAAACATCAATATTTATAATACCAATTGCGATATACTTGATACTGCCAACAGATTACAAAGCACTTTAACTTATTAAAAAATATTGTTAATTACTTTGTGGAAAGCCTGTTTCATTTTTTATAGCGTTGTATTATATTAGCGTTCTATCATAAAATTTCACTCAATTCTATGTCTGCACAATCTAATTATACCGAAGATAATATACGTTCACTCGATTGGAAGGAACACATCCGGATGCGACCAGGAATGTATATTGGAAAATTAGGTGATGGATCGTCGCCAGACGATGGTATTTACATCCTTGTTAAAGAGGTTTTAGATAACTCGATAGATGAGTATGTAATGGGTGCTGGAAAAACCATTGAAATTTCCATTCAAGGAAACAAAGTTATTGTACGCGATTATGGTCGTGGTATTCCTTTAGGAAAAGTGGTAGATGTGGTTTCTAAAATGAATACAGGCGGAAAGTACGATTCTAAAGCCTTTAAAAAATCGGTGGGATTAAACGGTGTTGGTACTAAAGCCGTTAATGCACTATCTAATTATTTTAGAGTTGAATCTACCAGAGATGGAAAATCGGCTTCGGCTGAATTTGAACAAGGTAATCTAATAAATCAGGATTTGTTAGAAGACACTTCTCGCAGAAAAGGAACTAAAGTATCTTTTGTCCCAGACGAATCCATTTTCAAGAATTATAAATTCAGAAATGAATATGTAATTAAATTGTTGAAAAATTACGTATACCTTAACCCTGGATTAACCATTATTTTTAATGGCGAAAAATATTATAGTGAAAACGGATTAAAAGATTTATTAAGCGAGAACATTAATGAAACTGATAGATTGTATCCTATTATTCATTTAAAAGGCGATGATATTGAAGTAGCGTTAACACACAGTAAAACACAATATAGCGAAGAGTATCACTCTTTTGTAAATGGGCAAAATACAACGCAAGGTGGAACACACTTAGCGGCATATAGAGAAGCTATTGTAAAAACCGTAAGAGAGTATTATGGGAAGAATTATGAAGCATCCGATATTCGCAAATCTATAGTCACTGCAGTTTCCATAAAAGTAATGGAACCTGTTTTTGAAAGTCAGACTAAAACAAAACTGGGTTCAACAGATATGGGTGGGCATTTACCAACTGTAAGAACTTATATTAACGATTTTGTAAAAACACAATTAGATAATTTTTTACATAAAAATGCAGATACCGCAGAAAAAATTCAACGTAAAATATTACAGGCCGAACGTGAGCGTAAAGAGTTATCAGGTATTCGTAAACTAGCAAAAGACAGAGCTAAAAAAGCAAGCCTTCATAATAAAAAATTACGCGATTGTCGTGTGCACTTTGGCGATACTAAAAACGAACGTAATTTAGAAACAACCCTGTTTATTACCGAGGGAGATTCAGCATCTGGGAGTATTACAAAATCTCGCGATGTCAACACACAAGCGGTATTTAGCTTAAAAGGAAAACCGCTTAATTGTTATGGTTTAAGTAAAAAAATTGTATACGAAAACGAAGAATTTAATTTATTACAAGCTGCATTAAATATAGAAGAATCATTAGAAGATTTGCGATATAATAATGTTGTAATTGCAACCGATGCCGATGTAGATGGTATGCACATTCGATTATTATTAATTACATTCTTTCTTCAGTTTTTTCCAGAAGTGATTAAAGAAGGGCATTTATATATTTTGCAAACCCCACTATTTCGCGTTAGAAATAAAAAGGAAACTATTTATTGCTATTCTGAAGATGAACGAAGAAACGCTATTGAAAAATTAAAACCAAAACCAGAAATTACTAGATTTAAAGGTTTAGGTGAAATATCGCCAGATGAATTTAAACACTTTATAGGTGAAGATATTCGTTTAGACCCTATTATGCTAGATGATAATATGTCTATTGAAGAGTTATTAGCATTTTACATGGGTAAAAATACACCAACCAGACAAGAATTTATTATTGATAATTTGAAGGTTGAACTTGATCTTATAGAAGAAGAAAAGTAACTATTATTCCGTACTTGATGCGGAATCCATTAAATAACTGTTAAGTTTTTGCATTTGCAGGAATAACAAAAAGTATGATAGAAGAAGATAACGACGATTTAACTAACGAACAAAACGAAGAACCCCAAGAAACCATAACCAGAGTTACTGGTATGTATAAAGATTGGTTCTTAGATTATGCATCATACGTAATTTTAGAACGAGCTGTTCCTGCTATTGAAGACGGTTTTAAACCCGTACAACGCCGTATCATGCATTCTATGAAAGATTTGGATGATGGTCGCTATAATAAAGTAGCAAACATAGTTGGTCATACCATGCAATACCACCCACATGGCGATGCTAGTATAGCCGATGCTATGGTTCAAATAGGTCAAAAAGATTTATTAATTGATACCCAAGGAAACTGGGGAAATATTTTAACAGGCGATCGTGCAGCAGCATCACGTTATATTGAAGCACGTATTTCTAAGTTTGGGTTAGATGTTGTTTACAACCCAAAAATCACCGAATGGCAAGCATCTTATGATGGTCGTCGTAAAGAACCCGTTAATTTACCAGTTATGTTTCCGTTACTTTTGGCGCAAGGTGGAGAGGGTATTGCGGTAGGGTTATCAACAAAAATATTACCACATAATTTTATTGAATTAATTGATGCTTCAATAAAGCATTTACAAGGAAAACGCTTTACTATCTTACCAGATTTTCCAACCGCTGGAATTGCCGATTTTTCTAATTATAATGATGGTTTACGTGGAGGAAAAGTACGTGTTCGTGCTAAAATTTATCAATTAGATAAAAATACTTTAGTAATTTCTGAAATTCCTTTTGGAACAACGACATCTTCACTTATAGATTCTATTTTAAAAGCGAATGACAAAGGGAAGATTAAGGTTAAAAAGATTGAAGATAATACCGCTGCTGAGGTTGAAATATTAGTGCATTTACCTTCAGGATTATCGCCAGATAAAACCATTGATGCGTTGTATGCATTTACAAATTGCGAATCGTCTATTTCACCATTAGGCTGTGTTATTGAAGATAATAAACCATTGTTTGTTGGAGTTACAGAAATGCTGCGCCGAAGTACTGACAATACAGTTCAGCTTTTAAAACAAGAATTAGAAATAAAACTTAATGAGCATGAAGAACAATGGCATTTTGCTTCCTTAGAACGTATTTTTATTGAAAATAGAATTTATCGAGATATTGAAGAAGAAGAAACTTGGGAAGGCGTTATAAATGCAATAGATAAAGGATTACAACCACATATTAAACATTTAAAACGCGCTATTACAATTGATGACATTACACGCTTAACGGAAATACGAATCAAGCGTATTTCAAAGTTCGATATTGACAAAGCGCAACAAAAAATTGAAGCTTTAGAAGCGCAAATCGCAGAAATAAAGCATCATTTAGCAAACCTTATAGATTACGCTATTGCGTATTTTATAAGACTTAAAAAAGAATACGGATCGGGTAGAGAACGCAAAACCGAAATTAGAACGTTTGATGATGTAGATGCTACTAAAGTTGTTATTAGAAACACCAAACTTTATGTAAATAGAGAAGAAGGGTTTATTGGCACCTCATTAAGACGCGATGAATATGTTGGAGATTGCAGTGATATTGACGATATTATTGTGTTTACCAAGCAAGGTAAAATGATGGTAACTAAGGTGGGTACTAAAACCTTTATTGGTAAAGACATTATACATGTTGCTGTTTTTAAAAAGAAAGACAAGCGTACTATTTATAATATGATTTATAAAGATGGGAGTAAAGGACCATCTTATATAAAACGTTTTGCCGTTACTAGTGTTACAAGAGATAGGGAGTACGATTTAACAAATGGAAATAAAAGTTCTAATGTGCTTTATTTTTCAGCAAATCCTAATGGCGAAGCCGAAATTATTTCTATTAATTTAAGACAATCAGGAAGTGTTAAGAAACTAAAATGGGATATCGATTTTGCCGATATTCTTATAAAAGGAAGAGTTTCTAAAGGTAATTTGGTTACTAAATACTCTATTAAGCGTATTGAATTAAAGGAAAAAGGGGTATCTACTTTAAAGCCTCGTAAAATTTGGTTTGATGATACCGTACAACGTTTAAATGTTGATGAAAGAGGTGAACTTGTAGGTGAATTTAGAGGAGAAGATAGAATACTTATTATTAAGCAATCGGGTGTTGTAAAAACTATAATTCCAGAGTTAACAGCGCATTTTGATAATGATATGATTGTATTAGAAAAATGGATTCCTAAAAAACCAATTTCTGCAATTTATTTTAATGGAGAAAAAAACTTGTATTATGTAAAGCGTTTTTTAATTGAACATGAAGGCAAAGAAGAATCATTTATATCTGAACACCCAAATTCGCAGTTAGAAATTGTTTCAACTGATTGGAAACCCATGGCAGAAATACAATTCGCTAAAGAACGCGGTAAAGATAGAAGAGAAAACTTAGAAATAAATTTGGAAGAATTTATATCAGTAAAAGGCATTGCTGCACTAGGAAACCAACTGACTAAAGAAAAAATAAATCAAGTCAATTTATTGGAACCCATTCCTTATGAAACTCCAAAAGAAACCCCAGCAGATGAAATTGAAGTTGTTGGAGAACAAACAGTCTCTAATGAAAAACCACCTGTTGGTAATCAAAGTTCTGACGACTCATATGAGGTTAAGGCCGATGATGAAGGACAAATAACGTTGTTTTAAAGTTAATAACTTGATAATCTCAAAAAAGTTTAAAATAATTACTCATAAGTTGAGTATTGCTTTAACGTTATTGATTGGTATTCTTTTTACGGCTTAATGGTCAAAAATGGTTGGTAAAAACGTCTAGAGCCCTTTATATTATTGATTAAATTAAAAGGTTTAACCTTTTTTTGTTTTATGAAAACATCAAAAAAGCTATTTTAGTAACGCAAGAAGAAATTATAAAATAGCAAAAGCCATATCACTGCAGAATTTAATCTCCTTTGATATGGCTTTTTTAAAATAGCATGACATGATCTAATTAGTATTGCTACTAAATCGATTTAAACTTGCATTTAAATCTTTTCAATTCAAGTACTACTATTTAAAAGAAACACTTTGCTTTGTAATTTTCAAAATGTATTGACCTATTACCAAAATGTTTCCGTTAACTGTTTTTCTTGATGCTATTAAACCCACTCTTCGCTTTCGCGTTAAGATTATTTAAAGCATTGCTTGTATTATGGTATTTACTTTCGATTCTGCCATTTTTTAAGCTTTCAACTATACCAGTTGCCATCTACTTGCGTGTATGGGACTTTTTATAGTGTCATGGTTTCTTGCTCGCACACGCATACACGTGGCACAACCAAACCTCAAAAAACAATTATATAAAGAACGTTACTTTATTCAGAATCTTAAATTAAATTCATTTTAAAATGAAACCAACCAAAGGTTGTTATTAATTTCTTTTGCTAATATATAACTGCATTTATAAAAATAAAAATATTCAAGCATTTAGATATCAACCTATTATAAACCACACTTGTTAACTTTTGTTAATAAAAAAAGCCTTGATAAAAATACCAAGGCTTTTAACTAACTGCTTCTTTTGCAGTAATACTATATTAACGTCTACGCTCTCTAATTCTAGCTTTCTTACCAGTAAGACCTCTAAAGTAGTAGATACGCGCTCTACGTACAGCACCACGTTTGTTAACTTCTATTTTTTGTAATGCAGGTAAATTAACAGGGAAGATACGCTCTACACCAATTGATCCTGACATTTTTCTGATTGTAAAAGTTTCTGATGATCCAGATCCTCTTCTTTGAATTACAACGCCTCTAAAAAACTGAGTACGTGTTTTGTTACCCTCTTTAATTTCGTAATAAACTGTAATTGTGTCTCCAGCTGCAAACTCTGGAAAATCTTTTCTTGTTACAAATTCGTCTTGAACAAATTTTACTAAAGATTCCATATCTTTAAATTTAATTAGTATTAATTCAGAACAACATTCACGATTCTCGCCAGAGGTTAATCCGAAATTGGGTGCAAAGATAACTAAAAAGTTAAAAGTTAAAAGTTAAAAGTTAAAAAGTTTGCACTATGTGTGTAATGAGTATAGCTGTTATTAGGTTTTTGAGTTTTTCTTCATAGAATTTACTCATCCAACAAATCTGGTCGTCGCTCTTTAGTTCTTAAATAGGCTTGTTCTTCACGCCATTTTTCAATCTTTTGAAAATTGCCTCCAAATAATAATTCGGGTACTTTCCAACCTTTGTAATCTCTTGGTTTTGTATAAATAGGCGGTGCCAATAAATTATCTTGAAACGAATCGGTTAAGGCAGATGTTTCGTTACCTAATACACCAGGTATTAATCGTATTACAGCATCACAAAGTACAGCAGCTCCTAATTCGCCACCAGACAATACATAATCGCCAATTGATATTTCGCGTGTTATAAAATGATCGCGTACCCGTTGGTCTACACCTTTATAATGTCCGCATAAAATAATAATGTTTTCTTGTAACGATAATTGGTTGGCAATACTTTGTTTTAAAGTTTCCCCGTCTGGTGTCATATAAATAACCTCGTCGTAATGACGTTCAGCTTTTAAAGCTGTGATACATTTATCAATCGGTTCTACCATCATAACCATACCTGCACCACCACCAAATTGGGTGTCGTCAATAGATTTGTAATTATCTGTTGTATAATCACGTAAATTATGAAAGTGTACTTCAACTAAACCAGTTTCAATGGCACGTTTTAAAATAGATGCTTTAAACGGGCTTTTAAGTAATTCTGGTAAAACAGTAATAATATCTATGCGCATTGAGTATTCTTTAAGCAGCAAAGATAATTTAATTGTTTATTATAAGGTGTTTTTTGGAAAGGTGTTACCTTTTTGAATTTTAAGTTTCTGCTAGTTTGATTAAAGCACTTTTCAGTTATATTAATATTACAATTAATTATAATAATACTTGATTGTAAAATGAAATTTTTGATTTTTTTTTAACATGTTGATCGATTAATATTCACTAAAATAAAGTTTAAGATTTATAAGTTGTCATAATGTATAATTATATTTAAGTGAGATGGTCGGTCTGCACATACTATGTTTTATTTTGATTTTAACTATAAAATATAAATTAGAAGTATTGCACTAAAATAATAAGTAAAAAATTAAAGAAATTAAATAGCTAACCAAACGGCATTTAATGACCTAGACCATAACAATGTGTTTAAATTAGATATATAAATACTATTTTTTAGTATTTGTATTTTGTTAAAAAATGTATTGATTTGTAAAGTTGCGTTTAATTAAAAGGATATAAGAATAACATTTGTATTTTTAGCATTAAAAAATAATAGAAGAAACAATGGATAAATTTGTTATAGGTATAGATTACGGTACAGATTCAGTTAGAGCAGTTATTATAAATGCTATTTCAGGAGAAAGGATAGCTGTTTCGGTAAAAACACACACACTGTGGAGTGAAGGAAAATATTGTGACCCTGCTAAGAATCAATATAGACAACACCCTAAAGATTATATTGAAGGATTAACATATACTATTACAGAAGCATTATCTAAGTGTGATAATTCGGTAGTAGAGAATATAATAAGTATTAATATAGATACTACAGGTAGCACACCAGTTTTGGTAAACCAAGACGGTGTTCCATTAGCATTATTACCAGAATTTAGTGAGAACCCTAATGCTATGTTTGTACTTTGGAAAGACCATACAGCTATAAAAGAAGCTGAAGAAATTAATGCTTTAGCTAAAACATGGGATGTTGATTACACAAAATATTCAGGAGGTATATATTCTTCTGAATGGGTTTGGGCAAAAATGTTGCACATTCTTAGGCATGATGAATCTCTTAGAGAACAGTCTTTTTCATGGGTAGAACATTGCGATTGGATGCCTGCTTTATTAACAGGAAATACAAACCCCAAAGAGATAAAACGTAGTAGATGTGCAGCAGGACACAAAGCCATGTGGCATGAAGAATGGGGCGGGCTTCCTTCAAATGAATTTTTAACAACTTTGGACCCCTTATTAAATATTTTTAACAACCAATTATATACTAAAACATATACTAGCGATACTTGCGTAGGTAACCTTAATCAAGAATGGGCAACAAAACTGGGTTTAAGCACTCATGTTAAAGTTGGTGTGGGACTTTTTGATGCACATGCCGGTGCTGTTGGAGCGGAAATAAAATCGGGAGCACTTTTAAAGATTATAGGAACATCTACATGCGATATTATGATTGTACCACAACAGGAAATAGATAATAAATTAATTCCTGGTATTTGCGGACAAGTAGATGGTTCTGTTGTTCCAAATTATATAGGGTTAGAAGCAGGACAAAGTGCCTTTGGAGATATTTATGCTTGGTATAAAGATTTGCTACTATGGCCACTTTCTTTAATAGAAGATGCTGTAGTAAAAGAGAAAATAGAAAACGAGATAATAGAAAAACTATCTGAAGAAGCATCTAAATTGCCTGTTACAGAAAACGATTTAATTGCTACAGATTGGTTAAACGGACGAAGAACTCCTAATGCCAATCAAATGCTAAAAGGAAGTATTACAGGCTTAACATTAGGAACAACGGCACCAAAACTTTTTAAGGCTTTGGTAGAAGCAACAGCATACGGTTCTAGAGCGATTGTAGAACGATTTAAAGAGAATGATATTAATATTAACGAAGTTATTGCATTAGGTGGGGTAGCTAAAAAATCGGCCTTTGTAATACAAACACTTTCAAATGTATTAAACCTGCCCATTAAAGTACCAAAATCTTACGAAACATGCGCGCGAGGTGTTGCTATGTATGGTGCCATTGTAGGAGGTGTGTATTCCAATCTTGAAGATGCGCAAAAAAATATGGGAAGAGGTGTAGAAAAGGAATATGTACCAGACCCTATAAAAGCAAAAGTGTATGACGAAAATTATAAGGCTTATTTAAAATTAGGTTCTAGTACAGAATAAAATCTATATTTTTTTGATTAAAATAAAAAATACAACAAAGTTAAATTTTAATTACAGCACCTAATCTGTAAGTTGCTGGAGTAGCACCTGTTACCAATTTAAATACTCTTGAGAAATGATAGCGATTGGCGTAGCCTAAAATATAGGCAACTTCTTCTATGGTTTTATTAGAATGGTCAAATAACTCGCAAGCTCTAGCAATTTTTCGCTTTTGAATAAAGGCATGTAAAGTAATTTTTATTTCTTTTTTAAATAACCGAGCAAACGAATTTGGAGCCATATTAACTTCCGAAGCTAAAAAATCATTACTAAGATTTCCATTCATATTATACTCTATATAACGCAGTATTTTTAAAACGCGTTGATCTATATTAATGGTTTGCCACAATTCGTTATCCATATTAGACAGTACTTCTGTAATAAACGATTGCAGTTTTAAGTTGAATTTTATTGGAAATTTTTTATTCTCAATCCCTAAATTTATGATGATATCATTTAGCGTATCCCTATAATGATTAGATAATTTTATTTTATGTATACCAGGGTTTACATTGTCAAAAGGAACTCCTAAATTAAAATGAATAAAAAAGTGTAATAAGTGTTTGTCTTCTGTTTTTGCTTTTTCACCTGTAAATTTTACAGGTTTTCCAGAAACATGAATACCCTCGTTATATATATGATTTTTTGAATATTTAGCATTAAAAGAAGTAAAAGGAGGAATTACATATAAGAAATTTTTATCCATTTGGTATATTTCCTCATTATATTCAATTATTCCACCATCATTTTTATTCCAATACATACGCCAATATGGAAAAATCATATTATTACAATCCCACAGAGAAAAAGACCAAAACCGACAACATAAAAGTTTTAAATCAATATTGGTAAAAATTTGGCGTTGTTTAGATGGATCTCCTACTTCTTTTTCATGTATATACTTCATTATTTTTATAAGCAGGTGTTTAAATTAGATACAAATATAATGCTTTTGAGTATTTATGCCTTCAGATATAAATTCTAGTTTTGAGTGAGATAGAACTGTTAACACAAACGAAAACACCAAATATTTTTATACTTTTAATACCACATAAATAAACTAAAATAAAAGCATTATGAAATATAAAACTTTAGTAGGGCAATTGCCAAAAATAGGAATACGACCAGTAATAGACGGAAGATTGGATGGTGTTCGAGAATCACTAGAAGAAACAACAATGCAAATGGCGAAAAACGCAGCGTCATTTTTAGAAGAAAATTTACGACATGCAGATGGTAGTAAAGTAGAATGCGTTATTTCTGATAGTTGTATTGGAGGCGTTGTAGAAGCAGCAGCATCTGCTGATAAATTTAGTAGAGAAGGTGTTGGATTATCGCTTACAGTAACACCTTGTTGGTGCTACGGTAGTGAAACCATAGATATGGATGCTACAATTCCAAAAGCTATTTGGGGATTTAATGGAACAGAACGCCCTGGTGCTGTTTATTTAGCAGCAGCTTTAGCAGGACATAATCAAAAAGGTTTACCAGCCTTTAGTATTTATGGTAAAGATGTTCAAGATAGTGGCGATACTACAATCCCTGATGATGTTCAAGACAAGCTGTTACGTTTTGCGCGAACAGGTCTTGCTGTAGCTACAATGAAAGGGAAATCATATCTATCAATGGGAGCTGTGTCTATGGGGATTGCAGGATCTATAGTTGATGCTGATTTTTTTGAAAGATTTTTAGGCATGCGATGTGAATATATTGACATGTCTGAATTTATAAGAAGAATAGATAAAGAAATATACGATAAAGAAGAATACGAAAAAGCTTTAGCGTGGACTAAAGCAAACTGTAAGGAAGGAAAAGATTATAACCCTGAAGACAGACAGAAATCGAGAGAAGATTTAGATAAAGATTGGGAATTTGTTGTTAAAATGGCACTAATAGGCCGCGACTTAATGATTGGAAACCCTAAACTAAAAGCCTTAGGGTATGGCGAAGAAGCTTTAGGGAGAAATGCTATTTCGGGAGGGTTCCAAGGCCAGAGACAATGGACAGATCATTTCCCTAATGGCGACTTTATGGAAGCTATTTTAACATCTTCATTTGATTGGAACGGACTTAGACAACCATTTATGGTAGCTACAGAAAACGACTCCTTAAATGGTGTATCAATGCTATTTGGGCATCTAATTACTGGTGCTGCTCAAATATTTAGTGATGTACGTACATATTGGAGTCCAGAATCTGTAAAACGTGTAACAGGGCATGAGTTAACAGGTGACGCTAAAAACGGATTTATTCATTTAATAAACTCTGGAGCATCGGCATTAGATGGTACAGGAGAACAAACTATTGATGGAAAGCCAGTAATGAAACCTTGGTGGGATATTACAGAAGAAGAAGCACAAAAGTGTTTAGATAATACAACATGGGGACCAGGAATGTTAGAATACTTTAGAGGTGGCGGATATTCGTCAACCTTTAATACAAAAGGCGATATGCCTGTTACTATGTGTAGAATTAACATTGTTAAGGGCATAGGTCCCGTATTACAGATTGCCGAAGGTAAAACAATAGACTTACCAGAAAATGTACATGATACTTTAGTAGAACGAACAAATCCCACTTGGCCAACCACTTGGTTTGTGCCAAACTTAACGGGTAAAGGTGCTTTTAAAGATGTATATAGTGTTATGGCTAATTGGGGCGCAAATCATGGTGCATTTACATATGGGCATATAGGTGCAGATTTAATCTCATTAGCATCAATGTTACGAATTCCTGTAAATATGCATAATGTAGATGAAGATAAAATATTTAGACCTAGTGCTTGGGCTTCATTTGGTATGGATAAAGAAGGTTCAGATTATCGAGCTTGTCATACTTATGGAGCACTTTATGGGATGTCTTCTAAATAAAAAATTGCCTCTTAGCGCTTGTGTTGAGGGTAGTTAAATAAAATTAAAAAGCTGATAAACACTGTGTTTATCAGCTTTTTAATTTAACTAGGGTAGTAGTGTTTATCTAAGCAATAATTTTAGGACATTAGAATTCTTTTTTCTAAAAAAACATGTTTTTATTTTTTAAACATCGAACTTCTATGTATGTTTGCTATAAATAATATGAATATGAAAAAATTATCAAAAGAATTAATTGGAGCTTCATCTATACCAATTATACTATCAGTACTTTCTAAAAAGGAGTCTTATGGCTATGAAATAATACAAAACGTAAAAGAAATATCTAATGGAAAAATAGAATATGGAGACGGAACTTTATATCCAGTGTTACACAAATTAGAGAAAAAAAGCTTCATAGAATCTTATTGGAAAATTGGCGAATCAGGAAGAAAAAGGAAATACTATAAAATTAGTGATAAAGGAAGGAAGGAGCTCTTAACTGAAAAAGAAAGTTGGACAATTATCAATCAAATTATATCAAAATTATGGAAAATAGAACCAAGTTTAATCTAAAAGAAAGTGTAGAGATATGGAAGTCAAAATTATCCAAAAACTCAAATATGACTGACGATAATATTAACGAATTGGAAAGTCATTTAGAGGATGAAATTCATGAGTTACAAAAATTAGGCTTAAGTGCTGAAGAATCAATGCTAATAGCAAAAAAAAGAATTGGAAATATAGAAGAATTAGTAACTGAATTTAGTAAAGTTAATAAAGGAATATATTTTAAAAATAAAATTATTCCATATCTAAAAGGTATATTACTATTTGTTGCATTTTTAACAATAACAAGCTTACTGGCAAATTTATCGATACTAATAGCTAACAAGCTTGGTGTAAATGATAAAAATTTAAGTTTTGTTTCTGTAGGGCTACTTATATTATCAACTTTTATATTATTAATGTTCTCTTATAAAAAATATAAAAATGTAAATTTAAATATCAGAAAGTTGACAAGTATTCCAATTTTAGTAAGCACTATAATAGTTAGTAAATTATTAACTTTTTTAAGTTTCCATGTTTTAAATCGTTTAATAGGAATATCTCATTATGGCGTTTTACAAATGAATTTAAGCATTTATAAATTAATATTTGTGTTCTTTATTTTAATTATTTCTTGTGTAGTGTTTTATTCGTTAAAACAAGAAAATAAAACAACAATTTTAGAATAGAACACTATACTTAGATAAGCAACATAGAACTAATTTTAAAATTTACTCTTTAACAATTCAACAACTTTGTCTACTCCAATAGTTGCCGTATCTGAAATAACTGTTAAATGATTTTTACTTTTAATATTAGGCTTGGGGTCTATAAAATAAGTGGGTGTACTTTTTGGTACATAATGCATTAAACTTGCAGCAGGATATACTTGCATAGACGTGCCAATAATAATTAAAATATCGGCAGTTTCGCAGATGGTTACAGCTTTTTCAATCATAGGAACATCTTCTCCAAACCAAACAATATGTGGACGTAATTGATAACCTTTTTTGCAAGTGTCACCTAAAACCAAATCGGTTTTCCAGTCTTGTATATCATGTGCGTTATGCGTGCTTCTTACTTTTAGTAATTCGCCATGTAAGTGAATAACATTAGTGCTACCTGCGCGCTCATGCAAATCGTCAACATTTTGAGTAATAATCGTAACCTTATGGTTGTTCTCTAATTGGGCTAAACCTAGGTGCGCAGTGTTTGGTTGTACTTCAAGTAGTTGTTTACGGCGTTGATTGTAAAAATCTAAAACAAGTTTAGGGTTTGCTGCAAAACCTTCTGGAGTTGCTACTTCCATAACATCGTGTCCTTCCCATAATCCATCGGTATCTCTAAAGGTTTTAATACCGCTTTCGGCACTCATACCAGCTCCAGTAAGTACAACGATGTGTTTCATTTAGCTAAAGGGTTTTTACTTCCTTTTTTCATCGCTATGGCGTTTCTTTCTATATTCATCAAATAGTTTTCTGTTAAAGTCTTCTTCAGCAACTCTAAGTAGAATAATTTTTTTGTGAGAAATGATTTTTTTTAATTTGAGAATTAACTGACTGTTTGCTTCATATAGTTTTTTTTCAGCTGCAATTAATTTATCTAATAAAACTTGAGATTCTGCATCGGTAAGTGTGCTTGCATTATTCTTAATGTTTTTACGAATACCTCGTAATTCTCTATGTTTTAGTTTAAATGTTTTTTCATCGTAAGCATTATAAATGGGCCAAAATTTTTGAGCTTCACTTTCGGTTAAGTCAAGTTTTTCTGTTATAAATGATACTTTAAGTGCTTTAATTTTATTTCTGCGGTCTTGTTGTTGAGAAAGTGCACTAAATGACATGCAGAGTACAAAAAGTGAAAGTATAAGTGTTCGCATAATCTTGCTTTTTATTCTAATATTAATTCTTCAATATCAATGTTATCTAATACATAGTTTTCAATAATTTCATCAGAGAAACTATGATTTATAAAATTATCTTCTATTAAATCTTCATCGTCTAATAACGCAGCTATTTCGTATGTGCTTATGGCTTCATCTATTATGTAGTTTTCTACGGTTTCTGCTTCTAAATCCCAAACATCTTTTTCAAAAACAGATAAATTAAATACTAGTAAAATAGCAGCAGCAATACTAGAAATATAAATAATATTCCGTTTACTAAATAATGAAATGACTTTGGTTTCTTCTTTTAAAGAAAGTGAACTTATTACACGATTTTCGACAGTATCTAAATAGTCTTTTGGCATTTTAAAACCAGAATTATCTATTTCACTAAGTTTAACTTGATTTAGTATTTGATTTTCTAAACCCTTAAAGTAAGCATTTGGTGTTTTAAACCCTGTGTTTTTTATGTTATGTAATTTGTTTTGCTTCATTATATCATTAAGACCTTAATTTGTAATAAAGGTTTAATTTTTAGTTAAATAGGTTTCAATTTTCTTTACTGCGATATGATAAGATGCTTTTAATGCACCTTCGCTGGTTTCTAAAATATCTGCCATATCTTTATATTTTATATTTTCAAAATATTTCATATTAAAAATAAGTTGTTGTTTTGGAGGTAATTTATTTATGGCTTCTTGTAATTTTAATTGAATCTCGCTACCTTCAAAATACACATCGGAAACTAAATTATTTATAGCTAGTTGCTGTACTTCCTCATTAGTAATTTGTAAGCGCTTCGCGTTTTTGTTTATAAAGGTTATAGATTCGTTAGTCGCAATACGATACATCCAAGAATATAACTTACTATCTCCTTTAAAATTATTAATGTTTTTATAAATTTTAATAAACGTGTTTTGAAGCACATCATCGGTATCTTCGTGTGATTTAACAATATTACGAATGTGCCAATATAAACGCTCTTTATAAAGCGTTATTAAGGCTCTAAAGGCTTGTTCTCTATTGGTGTTTGATTTTAATTGTTCTAATAGTTGTGCTTCGTCAATCACAAAAATTGTTTAGCATTTAGACTAATAAATATACTAAAAGTTTAAATTGAGTGAGTTTGTTTTTTATTATAAATACAAAGTGTTTATAATTAATGAGTTATGAATATTTTATCGATAAAGTGTAATTAAATTACGATAAAAAGCATTATTTTCTTGTGAAATATATTTATTTGTTTTATGTTTGTATCAGAAACCTACTTATGTTGCTAGTCGTCCCCAAGTCTAGCAATGGACAAAAAAAAGGATAGAAGCCCAAATCTCTATCCTTTTTTAGTTTTATAAGTTTTCTTGTTTATTCGAAACTTTGCATATCTACTAATTTTTTGTAGACACCATTTTTTTCTATAAGCTCATTATGCTTGCCTTGTTCAACAATTTCTCCTTTGTTTAAAACAACAATTTCATCTGCATTTTGTATGGTAGACAATCGATGGGCAATTACAATAGATGTCCTGTTTTTCATCATGTTTTCTAAAGCTATTTGTACTAAACGTTCGCTTTCGGTATCTAGTGCTGAGGTCGCTTCATCTAAAAGCATAATTGGGGGACTTTTTACAATTGCTCTGGCAATACTTAAACGCTGTTTTTGTCCTCCAGAAATCTTATTGCCCGAATCACCAATATTGGTGTCAATACCATTTTTTAAATCTTTTACAAACTCCCAGGCGTTAGCTACTTTTAAAGCTTCAATTATATCTTCATCTGTAGCGGTTTCATTACCTAGTTGTAAATTATTTTTTATACTGTCGTTAAATAAAATAGCATCTTGTGTAACAATGCCTAATTGAGCACGAAGTGACTTAGTTGTTAAATCTTGAATATTAACGCCATCTATTAATATTTCTCCTTTATTAACATCGTAAAAACGTGTGATGAGGTTCGCAATAGTAGATTTTCCACTGCCAGATTGCCCAACCAAAGCTACTGTTTTTCCTTTTGGAATGGTTAAGGAAAAGTCTTTTAAAACATAGTCATCTTCGTATTTAAAAGAAATATTTTTGAATTCTATTTCTGAATCAAAACTATGTTTAATACTGGCATTGTCTTTATCTTTTAATGGATTTGGAGTGTCGATAATTTCCTGAATTCTTTCGGCAGCGGCTCCTCCTTTTTTAATGTTATAAAGTGCTCTTGAAATTGCTTTTGCAGGTGTTAGTATATTATAAGATAACCCCATGTAAACAAGAAAGGTACTACCGTCTAATTTTGTATCGCCACTAAGGACTAAGCTTCCTCCGTACCACAAAATAATAGCAATCATACAAATACCTAAAAACTCGCTGGTTGGTGATGCTAAGTTTTGACGATTTAATAATTTGTTTGAAAAATGATAAAAACGAGAGGTCGATTCTTGAAATTTTTCATTAAATTTTTCTTCAGCATTAAAACCTTTTATAATGCGCAAACCTGTTAAAGTCTCTTCTAAAGTTGATAAAAATGTGCCTTGTTCTTTTTGAACCCGATCTGATTTTCGTTTTAAACTTTTACCAATCATAGAAATAATCCATCCCATAACTGGAATAAAAACAAATACAAATAGAGTGAGTTCTACACTAATAATAAGCATAGCTGTAATGGTAAATATAATAGTAAGTGGCTCTCTAACTATAAGTTCTAAAACAGATAGAAATGAATATTGTAAGTCTAAAACATCGCTTGTTACTCTTGATAAAATATCGCCTTTTCTTTGTTCTGATAAATAAGAAAGTGGCAATTCAATAGTTTTTTTATAAACTTTATTTCTTAAATCCCGAATAACCCCATTACGTAAAAAAACCAAAAAATAATTGGCTAAATACCCTGAAATGTTTTTAAGCAAAAACATAATTATAATTAAACAAACAACAAAAACAAGAGCTTTAGAGTTATCGCCTCCTGTAAATTGATACATTAGAAACTCTAAATAACCCTCAGCATAATCTCCTATATCCTTTAAACCCTCATATACAGGTTTTACAGGCGTAATTAAAGCCACGTCTTCTCCACAAGGATCTACATCTTTCTTAAAAATAACATCCAGCATGGGTTTTAAAGCCACAAACGACAAGGTGCCAAATAGCGCAAAAAAGATGTTTGAAATGATATGACCAACTGCATATCGTTTATACGGTTTTGCATACTTTAAAATATTTAAAAAATGATTCATCTAGCGCAGTTTATTGTTTTATTAAGTAAGGTTAGATGTAACATTTATAATAATATTTATAGCATTGTAAAACATATTTGTGGAATGTTTCATTAAATGTGGAATGTTTCATTAAATAAGGTTCATGTCTTTTAAAATGGTTTCTGCTTTGGTGTCAAGTTGAGCTTCTATTGTTTTAAAATCTTCAACCGATTTTAATTGTGTATTAACACTTACATAGAATTTTATTTTAGGCTCGGTACCACTAGGTCTTAATGCTACTTGACTACCATCTTCGGTATAATAAATTAATACATTAGATTTTGGAATATTAATAGTGCTTACATCACCAGAAATCATGTTTTTTGAAGTGGATAGTTGATAGTCTTCAATTTTAACTACTTTTTGTCCATTAATTTCGGTAAGTGGATTTTCTCGTGCATCAATCATCATTTGCGTAATTTCTTGAGCACCTTCTATACCTTTTTTTGTTAAAGAAATTAAGCGTTCCTTGTAAAAACCATGTTCTAAATACAGTTGAATAAGGTTGTAGAAAAAAGAACTGTTATTCGCTTTTGCCTGAGCAGCAATTTCGCAAGCTAAAAGGGTTGAGGTAACAGCATCTTTATCTCGAACAAAATCGCCAACCATATAACCAAAACTTTCTTCGCCGCCACCAATAAAATTAAGTTCTGGGAAATCGTGAATTAGTTTAGCAATCCATTTAAATCCAGTGAGTACAATTTTACTTTCAACATTATAAGCATTAGCCAATTTATTTAGCATTGGCGTTGATACAATAGTAGAGGCTATAAATTCTTTTCCTTGTATTTTATTTTTTGCTTTCCATTGTTTAAGTAAAAAATCGTTCATCATCACCATGGTTTGATTTCCGTTAAGCAGTTGCATTTTGTTGTCTCCGTTTCTAACAGCAATACCTAATCTATCACTATCAGGATCGGTACCAATAACTATATCTGCATTAACTTTTTCAGCTAAATCTAAAGCCATTTTTAAAGCAGCAGGTTCTTCTGGGTTTGGGGAAGCTACAGTTGGGAAATCTCCGTTTGGCGCTTCTTGCTCTTTAACAATATGTACATTTTTATAACCAGCACGTTTTAAAGTTTCTGGAATAGCAGTAATGGAAGTACCGTGTAAGGATGTAAAAACAATGGTTAAATTATCTTTAGCGGTTTCGGGTGTATTAAAGCTTCCATTAGCTACAGAGGCATCAATAAATACATCATCAACATCTTTTCCTATATAATGAATGCGGTTATTGTCTGGTTTAAATTTTATATCGGCATAATCCAAATCATTAATGGTTTGTATCACAGCATCGTCGTGTGGTGGTACTAATTGCCCACCATCTTGCCAGTACACTTTGTAGCCATTGTATTCTGGCGGATTATGTGATGCGGTTAAAACAATACCACAATGGCATCCTAAATGCTTTAATGCAAAAGATAGTTCTGGTGTTGTACGCAAATCTTCAAATAAATACACTTCAATATTATTTGCCGAAAACACATTGGCTACTACTTTTGCTAAACTTTTGCTATTATGTCTACAATCGTAAGCAATAGCAACTTTAGGTGTTTCGTTTGGAAAAATTTTATATAAATAATTGCTTAGACCTTGCGTGTTTTTACCTAAAGTGTATTTGTTTATTCTGTTGGTGCCAACTCCCATAATACCACGCATTCCTCCAGTACCAAACTCTAAGTCTTTATAAAAACTTTCCTGAATATCTTCAGGGTTGTTAGCTATACTATCTTTTATAATGGCTTGTGTGTCTTTATCAAAAGTTGGGGTTAACCAAGTGTTTATTCTGTCTAAAATTTCAGGTTTTATGTAAATCATATGTCATTAAATATGTTGCAAAAATAAACATTTCATTAGTTTGTTATGCCCTTTTTATAGGTTGTTAATGCAATATTGTAACTAAAACGTTTAAGTAATAAATACTAATTAAAATTCAATTCGCTTTTAATAGAGTAACGTTTTTTATCTTGTTTGGTGCGTAAAATAATTTCACCCAAAAACCCAGCAATAAAAAATTGCGTACCAATAATCATGGTTGCCAGCGCGATGTAAAATTGAGGGCGTTGCGTAATAAGTCTGCCTAAAGGGTTTAAAAATAGTTTATCTATACCAAGATAAAGCGAAAAACCAAAACCTAAAGCAAACATAATAACTCCTAAAGCACCAAATAAATGCATGGGGCGTTTGCCAAAGTGCGACAAAAACCAAATGGTTATTAAGTCTAAAAAGCCATGTATAAAACGGTTCATGCCAAATTTAGTTTCGCCGTATTTTCTAGCTTGATGCTGTACAATTTTTTCACCTATTTTAGTAAACCCTGCATTTTTAGATAGCACAGGAATATAGCGATGCATTTCGCCATTAACATCAATGTTTTTTACAACATCGATTTTGTATGCTTTAAGCCCGCAATTAAAGTCGTGTAATTTAACACCAGAGGTTCTTCTAGCGGCCCAATTAAATAATTTTGAAGGCAGATTTTTAGAGATAACCGAATCGTAGCGTTTCTTTTTCCAGCCAGAAACTAAATCGAAATCGTCATTAACAATCATGTTATAAAGTTCTGGAATTTCATCGGGATTATCCTGTAAATCGGCATCCATAGTTATAACAACTTCGCCTTGTGCTTTTTCAAAACCAGCATGTAAAGCTTGCGATTTACCAAAGTTTTTTAAAAACCGAATACCTTTAACTTGATTATGTTGTGATGATAAATGCGAGATAACTTGCCAAGAATCATCCGTACTGCCATCATCTATAAAAATGATTTCATAAGAAAAATGATTGTTTTGCATAACTTTTGCAATCCAATCATGTAATTCTGTTAAAGCATCTTGTTCGTTAAGTAGTGGTATAACTACAGATATATTCATGTATAATTTTCAAAATTTGATACTTCAAAAATAATGAATTTATTCTGTGTCTGGGTTAGTTTTTTTCATAAAAGCTGCAACAATCAAACCAATTACGGTAATGGGTAATAAGTAATTTATTATTAAACTTTGAAGAACATTACCGATAGAAAATAGGTTTTCTCCCTCTATTTTATCGACAGTTTCAGCTATAATTTCATTTGGCGTATTAAAACCCTCAAGTATTTTTATTATCTTTTCAATAGATTGTTCTTTTAAAACATTTGCCGCTTCAACATCAATAAAATTGAACAAAAGAAAAGAAACCAAAGAGCTGATAACAAGCCCGATTAAAACGGTTAAAAAATATGAGGTAAAGGTTTCTTTAAACGACAGGTATCCATTAAAAAGTTGCTTTGATTTAATTACGGCAATAATACCAAAAACAATTACGATAATGTAAATAGAAATGCCAAAAAGAGTATCTACAAACAGTTTTAAATCAACGGCATATACAATAACCGTTATTAAAGCTAAGGTTGCACCCAGATATAAACCATAATTTGTAGCAATTGATTTAATAGTTTTTTCCATAATATTTTTGTTTAATGTATTAGTTGTTTGGTTAGTATTCAAATATAATAAAACGTTACACAAAGCTGCGAAATAAAATTTATTAAAAAATATTGTGCATTTATAAAAAATACTTAAATTTGCAGCTCCAAAATTGTAAAGAATAAAAAGCGTTTAGCGATGAGAAAAGGTATACACCCAGAAAATTATAGATTAGTAGCATTTAAAGATATGTCTAACGACGATGTGTTTTTAACTAAGTCTACTGCAACTACTAACGAAACTTTAGAAGTTGATGGTGTTGAGTATCCACTTGTTAAAATGGAGATTTCAAGAACATCACATCCATATTATACTGGTAAATCTAAATTAGTAGATACTGCTGGACGTATTGATAAATTTAAAACTAAGTACGCTAAGTTTAAGAAATAATTTAGCTACAACATTATATTTAAAGCCTTTTATTTTTTTGAAAGGCTTTTTTTGTGATAATTTTTTAAGTGTTCTCGAACACAACATTTCACAAGGGTTTTTGTTGATAGTTCTTTGTATAAATGGGTATTTGAATGTTTATATTTACAGCTTTTAAGTAGATATTTATATGAATTATATTCTTTTTGATGGCTCTTCTCGAAACAATTTATTGCCATTTACATATACAAGACCAGTTGCCGATATTAGAATTGGCATATTAACCATTAGAGAAAAATGGGAAGCATTTTTAGGTTCAACAACAACTACTGTTACCGAGGATTATTTAGCCGATAAATACCCGATGGTTGAAATGCCAGAAAATATAATGATTAATGCATCGTATCTTCCTAATGATTCTTTAGTAGACCTAATTAAAGGCTTAAAGGAAAATCAGGCTGTTTTTAATGATGAAGATATTGTTGCTTTTTACACTAAAGACACCCAAGAAGATATAGATTTTGACACTTACGATACATTAGAGTATAATGAGGATTGTATTAAAATTGAACATACTTGGGACATATTTTCTAAAAATGGGGAAGCGCTTCAAGCAGATTTTAATCTAATTACTAAAAACAGGAAATCGCAACCCATTCCAGCAAGTAATAACGTAATAGTTCCAGAAAATGTTTTTATTGAAGATGGAGCAACTTTGGAGTTTACAACACTTAACGCTAGTACAGGCCCTATTTACATAGGGAAGAACGCCGAAATTATGGAAGGTTCAATTATTCGGGGACCTTTGGCTTTGTGTAAAGAATCCAAACTAAAACTTGGAACTAAAATTTATGGACCAACTACTATTGGCCCGTATAGTACTGTTGGAGGTGAAGTAAAAAATTCAGTGATTTTTCAAAATTCAAACAAGGGGCACGAGGGCTATTTGGGCAATTCAGTAATAGGTGAGTGGTGTAATTTAGGTGCAGACACTAATAATTCTAACCTAAAAAATAACTATGCCGAAGTGCGTATGTGGGATTATCAAACAGAAGGATTTGCAAGAACGGGGCTTCAATTTTGTGGGCTTATGATGGGCGATCATAGTAAATGTGGTATTAACACAATGTTTAATACGGGTACTGTAGTTGGCGTAAGTGCTAATATTTTTGGTAGCGGATTCCCTAGAAACTTTATCCCTAGCTTTAGTTGGGGCGGAAGTAGTGGGTTTAAAACATTTTTACCCAAAAAAGCTTTTGAGGTTGCGAAGGTTGTGTTTTCAAGACGAGGATTAGAATTTACAGAGCAAGAGGCAAAAATTTTAGAACATGTCTTTAAAGAAACTAAAAAGTACAGAAGAGAATAAAGAGTCCTAATAAATTTTCTATGCTATAATTCTATCATAAGAAGTTAATAAAGTAGTTAATATTTTATAATAATCTTTTTAATTTTAGAGTCTATTTCTAGGTAGCTCTATTATTTATAAATTATTCAGCAAAAAAAGACTGTAAAGATGAAAATTTTAAAAAAGAATGTATTAACAATATTTTTAATTACAATTTGTGCTTGTGTGTATTCACAGAATAGTGCCCCATTAGAATTATGGTACAATCAACCAGCAAATGAATGGATGACAGAAGCTTTACCGTTAGGGAATGGCTATATGGGAGTTATGGTTTTTGGTGGTGTTAATGAGGAACATATTCAATTTTCAGAAGGCACATTATGGTCGGGAGGACCAAACTCTAATCCAAATTATAATTTTGGATTAAAAAAAGGAGTTCATAAAAACTTATCAGAAATTAGAACACTTTTGGAAGAAGGTAAAATTAATGAAGCCGATAAGTTAACCAAAGCAACATTTCCAGGTGCGATTGATATTAATGAAAAATACAATGGTGAGTTTGGAGACTATGGTGCACAACAAACTATGGGCGACATTTTTATAAAAGTAGCACATACAGATAAGGTAGATAATTACAAGCGTAGTTTAGATATTAATAAGGCTTTAGCTAAGGTATCTTATGAGGTTAATGGAGAGAAATACAATCGGGTTTATTTTGGAAATTACCCAAAAAATGTATTTGTTTATCAATTTAAAAGTTCAGTAAAAACAAGTTACGAAATCCGTTTTAAAACACCACATGCTTTAGTTAAAGAAACGTTTGAAAATGGCGTTTACAGTTTTCAAGGAAAAGTAGCCGATAACGGCATGGGCTTTGAAACAAAGCTAAAATTAAACGTTCCTAAAGGTTCGGTTAGTTATAAAAATGGGGTTTTATATGTAAATGATGTTGAAGAGTTTACCATTTTACATACATCTGCTACAGCATATCTATTAGAGTATCCAACTTATAATGGAAACGATTTTTTATCACAAAATAAGGAGACATTAAAAGTAGCTTCACAATTATCTTTTAATGAACTGAAAGAAGAACATATTGCAGATTATACTAATTTATTTAATAGAGTTAGTTTGCAAATAGCTGGTAATTCTTCAAGTGTATTCCCAACAGATGAAAGATTAAAAAGTTATTTTGAAAAAGGAGACGACAGAGGAATGGAAGTGCTTTATTTTCAATTTGCTCGTTATTTAATGATTTCGGCAAGTCGACCAAAAAGTATGTCTATGAATTTGCAAGGAAAATGGAACAATTCTACCAATCCGCCTTGGGCAGCCGATTATCATAGTAATATTAATTTAGAAATGATTTATTGGCCAGCAGAATTAACTAACCTATCAGAATGCCATGAACCGTTTTTAGACTATATAGAGAGTTTGGTTAAACCAGGCAAATTAGCAGCAAAAGCATATTTTAACACACGAGGTTGGGTTGTTAATACAATGTGTAATGCGTTTGGGTATACGTCACCAGGTTGGGGTATTCCTTGGGGGTATTTCCCTGGAGGCGCTGGTTGGTTTGCTCAACATTTCTGGGATCATTACGATTTTACTCAAGACAAGGTTTTCCTAAAAGAAACAGCATACCCACTAATGAAAGAAGCTGCACTATTTTGGTTAGATTATTTAGTTTTAGATGACAATGGGAAATTAGTATCATCGCCTTCTTATTCTCCAGAGCATGGTGTTATTTCAAGTGGCGCTTCAATGGATCATCAAATAGCTTGGGATTTATTAAATAACTGTGTAAAAGCACATAACGTATTAGGTATAGATGATGAATTTTCTAAACAGGTTATCATTGCGAGAAATACTATTGCGCTTCCTCAAATTGGTAGTTGGGGACAATTACAGGAATGGAAAGAAGATGTTGATGATCCTAAAAGTACTCACCGCCATGTTTCTCATTTATTTGCATTGCATCCTGGAAATCAAATTTCACCAACAAAAACACCTAAATTAGCAGAAGCAGCAAAGGTAACACTTAATGCTAGAGGCGATAGTGGTACAGGTTGGTCTAGAGCATGGAAACTTAATTTTTGGGCACGTTTAAAAGATGGAAATCATGCGCATAAAATGCTACAGCAATTAATGAAGCCAGTGTATTCAACAAAAGTTGAAATGTCTACAGGTGGCGGAACGTACGCTAATTTATTATGTGCTCACCCACCGTTTCAATTAGATGGAAATATGGGAGGTGCATCTGGTGTTGTAGAAATGCTATTACAGTCTCATACTGGATATTTAGATCTATTACCAGCACTACCCGAAGCATGGAGCGATGGTGAAGTAAGCGGATTAAAATCTCGTGGTGGTTTTGAGGTAGATATGAAATGGGAAAACGGAAAAATTAAACAATTAAAAATAAAAGGCATTCCGTACAGAAAAGGGGAAATGATTATAAATAAAAAAATAAAAAAGTTTAAACTAAACTCTAATGGTGTATACCAATTGTAAACGACTTGTTGTTGGTACGTATTGATTTTATCGCAAATCGCTATATTTGTTAAAATCAAGCTTTAAGTTCTATGGTTAAGTTAGTTACCTGTTTCTTTTTTTTAGTTACTATAGTCGCCTTTTCACAAAACGCAAAATACACCATAACAAATATTAAGATAAATAACGAGCATCCACATTTTGGTTTAATGCTGTTGCCAGATAACAAAGTTATTTTTTCATCATATACTTTAACAAAAAAAGGAAAGATTAAAAGGTATTTAGGGAATCCCGAATTAACAGTATATATTGGAGAGTTAGACAATGGCGAAATTATAAACTCCAAACCAATAGTAATAGATGCTAAGTATAATATAAGACATATTACAAGTGCTACAATATCACCCAATGGGAAATTACTTTATTTAACAACCAATTATAACAATAAAGACAGGCCAACAGGAGCGTTTAAGGCAACCAACTTCCATATTAAAGTAGGGGAATATGTGGCAGGTATTGGGTGGACAAACTTTAAAGTTTTGTCGTTTTGTAAGCCTAAATTTTCGTATACGCACCCTACAATAAGTGCCAATGGTAAAACCATGTATTTTATAGCTAATATTAGAGGTGGAAAAGAAACTACTAAAGGAGGTTCTGATGTTTTTAAAGTTGATATTTTAGAAAATAACACCTATAGTACACCTAAAAATTTAGGAGGCAAAATTAATTCCTATAGTAGAGAAATGTTTCCATATATAAGTACTAATAATGTGCTGTATTTTGCTTCAAATAGACCAGGAGGTTATGGCGGATTTGATATTTATAAAAGTATAATAAAAGAAGATGGAACTTTTGAAAAAGTTATAAAACTACCAAAGCCCATAAATAGCAATAAAGATGATTTTAGCTTAATTACTTCTAATAATAATGAGACTGGATATTTTTCATCAAAACGCGCAAAAGGAAAAGGCGATGATGATATTTATTATTTTACACGATAATCGATATTTTTAATATTTTTCTTTATAAAAATAATATCTGTGTTTGTTTCGGGGAAGTCTACTTTAAGTTGGTTTTTTTAACGTACCTTAAATCCAATAAATTAATAGGATTAATACCTAAACCCTCTACATTTTTTCTAGTAAAACGAATTATTTCATCATAAAATAAAGGTACCATAAGTGCTTTTTGCATGGCTAAAGAATCCATAGTTGTATATAAATGTTTTCGTTCTTCAATATTAGTTACAGTAAACGCTTTATTGTATAAACTATCAAATTGAGTGCTTTTATAATGAAAATAATTAGAGCCATTTGGCGCAAAATTCTTACTGTAAAAAATAGATAAATAGTTTTCGGCATCAAGATAATCGGCTACCCACGAACTTCTAAACATATCTACTTTTCCGTTTGAACGCGCAGATCTTAAAGACGCTTCAGGCATAACATCAACATTAATTTTGAGTCCTGATTTTTCAAGTTCACGCTGTATAAATTCACAAAAACTTAGATAATTACTACTTGTTACGAGTGTAATTTCTGGGTTTGCAATACCACTTTCTTTTTTAAATTTTTCAACTAACTGTTTTGCTTTTTCGGGTTGATATGTAAAACCGATAGATGTATTGTAACCTGGTAACCCAATAGGAATAAAACCACCATTAGCAGGGTTACCAATGCCATTACGTAAATACATCATCATTTTTTTTCTGTCAAACCCATAATTTATAGCTTTGCGTATTAATTCCGATTGTATTTCGGGCGTTTTAGAATCTAAATAAAACCCTAAATATTCAGTATTTAAATAGGGACCTCGAATCATGTTAACAGATTCAGTGTAAGAGTTTCTAAGTTTACCATCTGTAGTTAGTAATTCATCTTTGTAGGAAGCATCTAAGCTGTTTAAAAAATCAATATTACCTTGGGCAAATTGTAAAAACTCACTTTGCTTATCGGGTAAAAAAGTAAGTGCAACCGCTTCTAAATATGGTAACGCATTTCCTTCAGAATCTTTTTCAAAATAGGCTTCATTTTTTCTAAGAACAAGTTTGATGTTTTCTTCCCAACGTTTAAATTTAAAAGGGCCTGTTCCAATTGGCTTAGAACGGAAATCGTTACCATAATGTTCAACAATTTCTTTTGGAAGTACCGAGCAGTATTTTGTTGATAATAAGCCTATAAATGCAGGAAAAGGTTGTTGTAAAGTGATTTCAAAAAGCGTGTCATTTATTGCCATAAAATCATCCACCTTGTTTAAAACCCAATTTCCAGGAGCAGCAATTTTTTTGTCCCTCAAACGGTTTAAACTATATTCAAAATCTTTAGCAACCACTATTCTTGTTGAATCTTTCCCAAATAAGTAATGCTTATGAAAGTAAACATCGTTTCGTAAAGAAAATGTGTACGTACGAGCATCTTTAGAAATAGTCCAATTTTTAGCAATACATGGTATAATATTTAAATTATTATCTAATTGAACTAAACCATTAAATAATTGATTGTTTATCGAATTATCTTGCAAGGTTCTTGAAAATGCAGGATCTAAAGTATTTATGTTTTCATATTCATTATACCTAAAAACTAGTAAATCTTTTTTAGAGTCAGTACTCGTTCCGCAGCTAAACAACAATAAAATAACACAACTAATTGATAAATAAGGTGTTATTTGTTTTAAAACTTGTTTTATCATATAACTTATTAGTTGTAAATTTGCACGCTAAATTCCTGTGAATTCGATAGACCTATCGGGAAGGAATCATTTAAAATGTAAATATAGAGAGATTTCTGTGTGTACGGAAATGAAAATATAATGAAAAAAAAAGTAGCATTTTATACTTTAGGTTGTAAACTTAATTTTTCTGAAACATCAACTATTGCAAGACACTTTAATGATGAAGGTTTCGACCGCGTGGACTTTTCAGAAAAAGCAGATATCTATGTAATTAATACCTGTTCGGTTACCGAAAATGCCGATAAGCGTTTTAAAACCATAGTAAAACAGGCTCAAAAAAATAACGAAAAAGCATTTGTGGCTGCAGTTGGTTGTTATGCGCAATTAAAACCGCAGGAATTAGCCAATGTTAATGGTGTTGATTTAGTGCTTGGAGCTACCGAAAAGTTTAAAATTACAGATTATATAAACGACCTTTCTAAAAATGATTTTGGCGAAGTGCATTCCTGCGAAATTGAAGACGCCGATTTTTATGTTGGTTCTTATTCAATAGGCGATAGAACGCGAGCATTTCTTAAAGTGCAAGACGGTTGCGATTATAAATGCACCTACTGTACAATTCCACTAGCAAGAGGTATTTCTAGAAGTGATGCTTTAGAAAATGTCTTGAAAAATGCCAAAGAAATATCTAAACAAAAGATAAAAGAAATTGTTTTAACAGGGGTAAATATTGGCGATTATGGTAAAGGTGAGTTTGGAAATAAAAAACACGAGCATACATTTTTAGATTTGGTTACCCAATTAGATAAAATTAAAGGTATTGAGCGTTTGCGTATCTCATCAATTGAGCCTAATCTTTTAAAGAATGAAACGATAGATTTGGTTTCTAAATCCAGAGCTTTTGTACCTCATTTTCATATTCCATTACAATCTGGCAGTAACGAGATTCTTAAAAAAATGAAACGTCGTTATATGAGCGAATTGTATATTGATAGGGTTTCTAAAATTAAAGAAGTTATGCCACATGCTTGTGTTGGCGTTGATGTTATTGTTGGCTTTTCAGGAGAAACAGACGAACACTTTTTAGAAACATATAATTTTTTAAATACATTAGATATTTCGTATTTGCACGTATTTACATATTCTGAACGCGATAATACAGAAGCCATTAATATGGATGGTGTAGTGCCTGCTAAGGTTAGAAGTAAACGAAGTAAAATGCTACGAGGCTTATCGGTTAAAAAGCGTCGTGCGTTTTATGAAAGCCAAATTGGTAGCCAAAGAACTGTTTTGTTTGAAAGTGAAAATAAAGGCGGGTATATTCATGGTTTTACTGAAAACTACGTAAAAGTAAAAGCACCTTGGAATCCAGAATTGGTAAACACTTTACATGAGGTTAAATTAAGCAAAATTGATGAAGACGGTCTGGTAAGGTTTGAATTTTTAGAAGTATTATCTAAGTAATTGATAAGCAATTTTTCCAAATAAAGCATTTGTAATTACTAGTAAACCTTAATTTTTTGTCATTTAGCTTATTTATTATGCTAAAAGATTATCTAAATATACTTTTGGAGTAATTAATCATGCCCCAATATGAATAAGATACTATTAAACCTATGTTTAGCGTTAATGCTAGTTTTTGTTACTAGCTGTACTTCAGAAGATATTCAAGAATCTAATAATTCGCAAGTTCTCGGTGTTTGGAAACTAAATGCTTGGAATATTGAAAACGGATTTGATATTAATAATGATGGTGTTGTTAGTACAAACCTTTTAAATGAAATTGATTGTTCTTACCAAGAAACTTTATTGTTTGAGGCTAATAACGTGGTTTCACTAAATACGACATTCAACCCTAATCTTGATGTTGTGTTGCTGAACAACTCAGATGCAGATGATGAATATCGATTTAATGTTGAATGTGATACCGAAGGCATTGTTAGCTTGGCTTCCCTTTATACTTTAAGTGGTAGTATTATTTCGTTTGGAAATATAGAGGCTGTTATTGAAAATAATAAAATCTCAATAATTTACAAAAATAGAATTGAAATATACAATGAAGACCTCACTCAAATTGTTGAAACCAAAGATTTAACCTTGGTCTATATAAAACAATGATTAAAATGATTAAGTAGAATTCAAAGAAAAGCATAAAAAAACCGAAACTTTTATATTTAGTTTCGGTTTTTTAATTTTATATCTGAATGAATTATATTCTTACCCCCACAGGAAGCATACGCTTATATTTTCTATTCCCTCTAACAAACTTAGCTATTTCAGGACTTGTAGGTACAACACTTAAGTTTCGACCTTCAATTTGTTCAAAAACAGCAATTAAAAAATCTTTACTAAAATCCTCGTCTGTAATGGTTTGAGGGATAATAAGTTTTGTTAGAAAAATTTTCCTGTCTTGTAATGAATATTCAATTTTAGCTAATTGATTATCAATTTTCATTTCAAACTGACGTAAAAAATCATTATCTATTAATTCTGCAGCATCAATCATGGTGTATATGTTTTATTTCAATGGAATATTAATAGTGTGAAGACTATTTTTTAGCTTTGCAGTGCAAAATTACAAAAAATAATTGTCACTGTAAAAGAAAACAGTAGTTAATACCTTATAAAATAAACCATTAGCGTATTGATATTTAAATTAGGTGCCGTCACTATATGTATAACTCATTTTATTATGTAATAATTTTAGCAAATGACCAATGATGTAATACATGTGTATTTAATGCCAGGTATGGCAGCAAATCCAATAATTTTCGAGCATATAAAGTTACCAGAACATCAATTTAAAATCCATTGGCTAGAATGGATGATTCCTATTAAAAATGAAACTATTAGTGCGTATGCGTTGAGGTTATCTAAGTTTATAAAGCACGAAAATATTGTGTTGCTTGGTGTGTCTTTTGGTGGTGTTTTGGTTCAGGAAATAAGTAAGCATATTAAAGTGCGAAAACTAATTATTGTATCGAGTGTTAAATCGATGCACGAATTGCCAAAGCATATGCTATTGGCTAAAAAAGCAAAGGCGTATAAATTGGTGCCAACGCAATTAGCAAGTAATATTGACGTTTTGGCTAAATATGCTTTTGGAAGTAGTGTAGCAAAACGATTGGATTTGTATAAAAAATATTTATCTGTAAACGATAGTCGTTATTTAAGTTGGGCATTAAAAGAAATGGTTTGCTGGAATCAAGAAATTCATGACCCAAAAATTGTTCATATTCATGGCGATAATGATGCCGTTTTTCCTATTAAAAACATTACCAATTGTATTGTTGTTAAAAACGGAACACATATAATGATAATCAATAAATATAAGTGGTTTAACGAGAATTTACCAACTATTATTTTAGACAGCTAACACCGTTGTTTCGAATATTTTTTATAACTTTATCCAAACTTATTAAAAATGAAGATAGTACAAAAAGCACTAGCGTTTGTGGGATTATTAAGTTTATCAGCCTTATTTATTTATGCCCTCCAAGACGCTCCAACCGACGAAAATTTCGAAACAAAATTAATTAATGATTATAATGTTTATGCCTTACAGGTTCCAAACGATTTAAACTTTGCAGAGGAACCAGTACCACTTAAAAATCCAGATATTTTAGAACGTATGGATAGAGAGCTATTGGTTAATACCTATTGGCAATCTAACGGATTATTAATGTTTAAAAGAGCAAAAAAATATTTTCCTATAATCGAACCTATATTAGAAGAATATGGTATTCCAGACGATTTTAAATATTTGGCGGTTATAGAAAGTGGTTTAACTAATGCGGTTTCTCCTGCTGGAGCACGAGGTGTTTGGCAGATAATGAAAACTACAGGAAAAGAAAATGGTTTAGAAATTAATACTAATGTTGACGAACGGTATAATTTAGAAAAAGCCACAAAAGTTGCTTGTGAGTATTTATTAAAATCGAAAGAAAAATTAGGCTCATGGACATTAGCTGCTGCGGCTTATAATGGTGGTACTGCTGGTATGTCCAGACGTTTAAAAGCGCAAAACGTATCTAGTTATTACGATTTATTATTAGGTGAAGAAACTGGGCGGTATCTTTTTAGAATTGTAGCATTAAAAGAAATTTTAAACCATCCAGGGAAGTATGGTTTTAATTTTAGAGAAAAAGATTTATATACCAATATACCAACTTATCAAGTTAAGGTTGATACAGCTGTAGCCGATTTTTCAAAATTTGCTCAAGGTTTTGGAATCAATTATAAAATATTAAAATTGCATAATCCATGGTTACGCGAACCACATCTTAACAATAAAAGCAGAAAAGAATACACTATCGATATTCCTGAAGAGGGGTATTATAGTGTAGGGCAGTAGCTTGAATTAATAAATGAAATTTTCAAAAGTTTTACCTAACGAATAGATTCAAGCTTTTAATTAAAAAAAGAATTAAAATTACCCTCGCCTTTTCTGAGCTCTTAAAGAACCTCCAGAACCATAATGTTGATTTGGCATTTGCGAACGCTTCATGTTTTGTTTCATCATTTTAATTTGATCTGTTAACATACCTTTTTTATCAAGTTTTTGAGCTTCCGATAATAATTTTTGAGCCTCTTGTTTTCTGCGTTTAGAAAACGCAATACCAGATAAGTTTAGTTTAGCCATGGCTAAATCATGATCCATAGATAACCCTAATGAAATAGCTTTCTTAAAGTATTTTTCAGCATCATTCATATTACTTTGAGACACCATAATACCATGTAAGTAGTTATAATAACCTTGCTGTTTTCTTACTAAAGCAGATTCAGGATTTTTAATTTTGTTAAGCCATTTTTTTGCACCCTCAAAATCTTGCTTACGCAATCTTAAAAATGCTAAAAGGATAAATTCATTTTTAAAATACAGGAACACAAAAATTAAAGCCAATAGAATAAACATAATACCGTTGCCAATATAACCTTCTGTAAATTGGTATACAGCATAAGCTATAATACCTGCTGCTATTATTAATTTTATAATTTTATTATACATTTTGTACTTATTATTTTGAATTTAGTTTCGTAAAAACACGACTACTTTGTGTTTAGATTGCAAAGAAACTAATTTTTTATTAAAAAGTACACATTCGTTTTTAACAAAAAACACAGGCGTTGGTGTAAAATATTGTAGGGTTTATGCGATGTTTGATTAAAAACAGATAAAAAAAAATATTTTTTAAAAATCGTTTGCAAAGTAATAAAGGGTTTGTATATTTGCCCTCAGTTTTGGAGACCCTCCAAGTAGTTAAAATACAATTCAGAATTAAAGATATATATAATGAGTAAAAGAACGTTTCAACCATCAAAAAGAAAGAGAAGAAACAAGCACGGTTTTAGAGAAAGAATGGCTTCTGTAAATGGAAGAAAAGTGCTAGCTCGTAGAAGAGCAAAAGGCAGAAAAAAATTATCTGTATCTTCTGAAACAAGACATAAAAAATAATGATTAACAATTGTTGATAATTTAAAGGTATTGCTTAAGTGCAATGCCTTTTTTTATATCTTCTAATTAGTAATTTTGCTAGAAATAATAACACAAAATACAATACCGTAAAAAATGCCAAAAAATTCGAAACTTAAATCTATATTAATCATTGGTTCAGGTCCTATTGTAATTGGACAGGCATGTGAATTTGATTACTCAGGATCTCAATCTTTAAGATCGCTTAGAGAGGATGGAATAGAAACAATCCTTATTAACTCAAATCCAGCAACTATCATGACAGATCCTTCAATGGCAGATCATGTTTATTTGTTGCCTCTTACAACAAAATCAATTATAAAAATATTAAAAGAACACCCTCAAATTGATGCTGTATTACCAACTATGGGTGGACAAACAGCATTGAATTTATGTATTGAGGCCGATGAAAAAGGTATTTGGGAAGATTTTGGAGTAGAATTAATTGGTGTAGATATTAATGCCATTAATATTACTGAAGACAGAGAACAGTTTAGAGAATTAATGGGAAAAATAGGTGTTGCCATGGCGCCACAAGCAACAGCAACATCGTTTTTAAAAGGAAAAGAAATTGCTCAAGAGTTTGGTTTTCCATTATGTATTCGTTCATCATTTACTTTAGGAGGAGCAGGTGCAGCCATTGTTTATGAAGAAGAAGATTTTGATAAACTGTTGCGTAGGGGGTTAGAGATTTCTCCAATACACGAAGTCATGATTGATAAAGCAATGATGGGGTGGAAAGAGTATGAATTAGAGTTATTGCGAGATAGAAACGATAACGTAGTTATTATCTGTTCTATTGAAAATATGGATCCTATGGGAATTCACACGGGAGATTCTATTACGGTTGCACCAGCAATGACTTTAAGTGATAGAACCTATCAAAAAATGCGTGACATGTCTATTAAAATGATGCGTAGTATTGGCGATTTTGAAGGTGGGTGTAACGTACAATTTGCAGTATCTCCAGATGAAAAAGAAGATATTATTGCTATTGAAATAAACCCGCGTGTATCACGTTCTTCAGCCTTAGCAAGTAAAGCAACTGGGTATCCTATTGCTAAAATAGCAACAAAATTAGCTATTGGTTATACCTTAGATGAGTTAGATAACCAGATAACAAAATCTACTTCGGCGTTGTTTGAGCCCACTTTAGATTATGTTATTGTGAAAATACCGCGATGGAATTTTGATAAATTTGAAGGATCAGACAGAACTTTAGGTCTACAAATGAAAGCCGTAGGCGAGGTTATGGGTATAGGGCGTTCTTTTCAAGAAGCTTTGCATAAAGCCACGCAATCTCTAGAAATTAAAAGAAACGGTTTAGGAGCAGACGGTAAAGGCTATAAAGATTACAATCAAATTATTGATAAATTGACTAATGCTTCGTGGGATCGTGTATTTGTAATTTACGATGCGATAGCCATGGGAATTCCATTGAGTCAGATATATGATATCACAAAAATAGATATGTGGTATTTGAAACAATATGAAGAATTGTTTCAATTGGAAAAAGAGATTTCTACTTATACAATCGACACACTTGACAGAGATTTATTATTAGAAGCGAAACAGAAAGGGTATGGCGATCGTCAAATAGCCCATATGTTAGGCTGTTTAGAAAGTCAAGTATATAAAAAAAGAGATGAATTTAATATTCAACGTGTATTTAAATTAGTTGATACTTGTGCTGCTGAATTTAAAGCAAAAACACCATATTACTATTCTACATTCGAAAATGTAGTTGAAACAGCTTCAGGAGAGGTTTACACACACAATGAAAGTGTTGTAAGTGATAAAAAGAAAATAGTAGTACTTGGCTCTGGACCCAATAGAATTGGGCAAGGTATTGAGTTTGATTACTGTTGTGTACATGGAGTTTTGGCTGCTGCCGAATGTGGTTATGAAACCATTATGATTAATTGTAACCCTGAAACGGTTTCAACAGATTTTGATACCGCAGATAAATTATATTTTGAACCTGTTTTCTGGGAACATATTTACGATATTATTCGTCATGAAAAACCCGAAGGTGTTATTGTTCAATTAGGAGGACAAACCGCCTTAAAATTAGCTGAGAAGTTAACCAAATATGGAATTAAGATTATAGGAACGAGTTTTGAATCTTTAGATTTAGCAGAAGATAGAGGGAGTTTCTCTCGATTGCTTAAAGCGCACAATATTCCTTACCCAGAATTTGGAATTGCTGAAAATGCAGATGAAGCTTTAGTTTTAGCAGATCAATTAGATTTTCCAATATTGGTAAGACCATCTTATGTGTTAGGGGGTCAAGGCATGAAAATTGTAATTAATAAAGAAGATTTAATAGAACACGTTGTTGATTTGCTGAGAAGAATGCCTAATAATAAACTATTGTTAGATCATTATTTAGATGGCGCCATTGAAGCAGAAGCTGATGCCATTTGCGATGCTGACGGAAATGTATACATTATTGGTATTATGGAGCATATAGAGCCTTGTGGTGTGCATTCAGGAGATTCTAATGCTACGTTGCCAGCTTTTAATTTGGGAGATTTGGTTATGCAGCAAATTGTAGACCATACACATACCATAGCTAAAGCATTAAACACGGTAGGGTTAATTAATATACAGTTTGCAATTAAAGACGATGTTGTATATATAATTGAAGCAAACCCAAGAGCCTCTAGAACGGTACCATTTATAGCAAAAGCATATAAAGAACCTTATGTAAATTATGCAACTAAGGTTATGCTAGGTGAGAAAAAGGTAACTGATTTCAATTTTAATCCACAATTAGAAGGTTATGCCATAAAACAACCTGTATTCTCTTTTAATAAATTCCCTAATGTTGATAAACGATTAGGGCCAGAAATGAAAAGCACAGGAGAAAGCATCTTGTTTATAGATAGCTTAAAAGATGACGCATTTTACGATTTATACTCGAGGCGTAAAATGTATTTAAGTAAATAGAAAAAGCCGCGTAAAGCGGCTTTTTTATTCCAATACTATTATGTCGTGCGCACGAGAAGATTCGAACTTCCACATCCTAAACGGATACTGGCCCCTCAAGCCAGCGCGTCTACCAATTCCGCCACGTGCGCTTAAAATAAATTTAACGAAAATAAAAAAGTTAAGCTTACTGCTTAACCTCTTAGTAATCGTAATGTAGGGTTTAAAAATAAATTCTACTCCAACACTTCTGCTAGCTATTTATAATATTTTATGATTTGTATTAAATTACAAACCTCGCCATTATATTAATATGTCAAATTAACTTGCATTGCGTGCAAATATATATAATTATGGAATCACTTTAAAATGTTTTAAACTATGAGTTCAATAAAAAATTAGTAAAATAAGGCTATTGTTGTGTGTCGTTTTTTTTAAAATCATATAGTAGAAATAATAGAACACCTATCTTATCATTCAATTTATTTCTAACAACTTTAAAGGCTTTAGAGATTTGATTTTCAACAGTTTTAATAGAAATGTTTAAATGCTCTGAAATTTCCATGTTACTTAAGCCATCTGTTTTACTTAATAAAAATATCTCTTTGCACTTAGGTGGAAGGTTTTGTACTACTTTATAAACCATTTTAATGGCTTTTTTTATTTTTTCTTCGTCATAATCGTTAACAATTAAATTTAAGTGTTCTATATAGCGTTGTTCAACATTTAAAATAGTTACATTTTTTCTATATTGATCAATAAATTCATTGTAAACAGATTTGTATAACAAACTTTCTATAGAGGTTTTAACTTTTAATTTTTTACGCCTTTTCCATAAGTTAATAAAAACATTTTGAACTATATCTTCAGCAGTTAAACCATCATTAATTAAACTATTGGCATACACGCATAATTTCTGATGGTAAGTGTCCATAAGAAAAGTGTAAGCATTTTCATCTCCTTTTTGAAGCTTAGAAATCAGTTCTATGTCTAGGGATATTACTTTTTTCATTAATTACAATAACAAGATACGTATAAAATACATCTAAGTAAATAAGTAAAGAGGGCAATATAAAAAAAATATTAAAATTATAGGGGTTAAAGATTTGGGAGCCGTCATGTAAATAGAACGATATATGTATGACTCTAGAAGAATTTATTGAACTATCAATAAAATACGTAACTAATTCAATTACTGCAAAAGAATTAGATAGGTTTAATACCTACATAGAAAATGTAGAGTATAATAATATTTTTAAATCCTATATTGAAACTAATTATATAACAGATCAAAGCTTGAAAAATTTTAATGTAGATGAGGCTAAGCAAGAGTTAATCGAATTTATAAGGAAAGAAAATTTGGTTACTAAAAAAAGGCGATTTGCCTATGTTAAATATGTAGCAGCAATAGTTGGTGTAGGGCTTATGGTGTCTGGTTACTTTTTTAAAGATAGTTTATATAAAAACAGTATAGATAATGTGCCAACAGTAGTTGTTAGCGATATTGAAGCTGGTACAAACAAAGCTGTTTTAACATTAGGAAGCGGCGCTCAAGTAGTTTTAGAAAAAGGAACATCTTACCAAAATAAAAACGTAAATAGTAATGGAGAACAAATTATTTACAATAAAAACAGCAAAAAGGAAAAGCAATCTGAAATAGAATACCATTATTTAACCATACCTAGAGGTGGCGAGTATTTTATAAAGTTATCAGATGGAACTCAAGTTTGGATAAATTCTGAATCTCAACTTAAATATCCAACAAGTTTTACTAATGAAGAAACTCGTAAAATAGAGTTAGTTTATGGAGAAGCTTATTTTGATGTGTCTCCTAGTTCATTAAATAAAGGGACAAAGTTTATTGTACAAACACAAGGTCAAGACATAGAAGTATTAGGTACAGAATTTAATGTTAAAGCATATAAAGATGAATCTAACATTTATGCAACCTTAGTAGAAGGAGAAGTAACAATTAAAGTAGGTGATAAAAAAAGAAATTTAACACCTAGCCAGCAATCCATATTAAATAAAACAGCCAATACATTAGAAGTTATCACTATAGACGATGTTTATAATGAAATATCTTGGAAAGAAGGTGTGTTTAGTTTTGAAGAAAAACCTTTAATTGAAATTATGAAAGTATTATCTAGATGGTATAATATGGAGGTTGTTTTTGAGAATGAATCCATTAAAAATGTAAAATTTATTGGCGTTATAGGAAAAGACCAAAGGGTAGAAGAAATATTATCAGATATAAAAGATTACGAAATTATAAAAGAATTTATTATAAATGAGAAAACAGTAATATTAAAATAAAAAAAGGGAACGAAGTTTTAAACATTTCGCCGTGTGTCAAACCTCGTCCCTCTATAGATGTATCAATCATAACTAACACAAAGCAAATTTATGAAAATTAAACCAACTATTTTCAGCTTTCTAATAAGAAAGTTGAAGCTCTTTACAATTATGAAAGCGTTTATCTTTTTCTTATGTACTACCGTATTTAGTTTAAACACTGAGAATTCATTTTCTCAGGAAAAAGTAATTATAGATGAAGACCAAACAGTTACTGTTGATAAAGTCTTTAAAATAATTAAAAAGCAAACTAATTATCGATTTATTTATCCTAGAGATCTATTTAAAGAATTTTCGGAAGTACAGTTAAAGAAAGGGGAGATATTACTAACAGAATTACTAGCACAAAGTTTATCAAATAATAATTTTGATTTTAAATTATCTGATAACAATAAAATAGTTATTAAGAAAAAACCAATTCTAATTTCTAATGAAAATAGTGTTCAACCCATTCAAAACACAGAAGTAAAAGGTGTAGTAATGGATGCTGATGGTATACCTCTAATAGGAGCCAACATTATAGAAAAAGGAACTACCAACGGAAGTCAAACAGATTTTGATGGAAAATACAGTTTAACATTGCAAAATGCAAATGCAACTTTAATAGTATCTTATTTAGGATATAAAACAAAGGAAGTAGCAGTTTCAGGACAAACAACATTAAATATAGCACTGGAAGAAGACAGTGCACAATTAGAGGAAGTCGTAATTGTAGGTTACGATGTTCAATCTCAATCTAAAGTAATTTCTGGAGCTGTAGCTATTGATACTGAAGTTTTAGAAAAGCGACCGATAACTAACGTACAGCAAGCACTTGCAGGTGTAGACCCCAGTTTACAGGTTGGTTTTGGAAGCGGACGACCAGGTGCTTTTCCAGGGCTTAGTTTAAGAGGAGAAGGTGCGCCACTTGTTTTAGTGGATGGATTTCCTGCCAGTATTAATGATGTAGACCCTAACGTAATTGAAACCTTTACTATTTTAAAAGATGCTTCTGCAACAGCCATATATGGTTTAGGTGCATCTAATGGTGTTGTATTAATTACTACTAAAAAAGGAAAAAGGAATAGTAAACCTACGTTTAAATATGGTTTACAAAGTAGTATTCAAGAATTTACTTCTATACCAGAATTAGCTAATACTGCAGAGTATATGCAGTTGCGAAATATAGCAGCTTTTAATCAAGAAGTTTATATTAACGGAGAAGACCCTGCTAATATTGACCTTTTTTCTGAATTCAGTCAAGACGTGGTTAATCGTGCTTTAGCAGGCGGACTTATAGATACAAATTGGACTGATTTAGTGTATGCTGAACCTGCTGTACAATTTAACCATTCGTTAAGCATGTCTGGAGGAAGTGAACGTACCAATTATAATGTTACTTTAGGCTTTGTAGATCAAGATGGTGTAAATGTAAATGATGAATTCGATTATTTTAAGCGTTATAATATTCGTACTCGTGTAGAAACTGAAGTAACCAATTGGTTGACTATGGGAGCAAACATGGCTTATACACATCGTGAGCAAGTTACAGTACCTACCGAAAATGCACGCTCTTTACGTGCTGTACCATTATATCCTGTTAGAGATGATGATCCGCGTTTAGGACTTGACAATCCCACTGGTTTATTTGCATTTGGAGATGGAGGCACTTCTACTAACCCAGTATCCAGTTCTACACTAGGTAGTTTTGATAGAAACAGAAGAGACGCTTTAGAAATACAAGCTAATTTAGGGCTTAAACTATTAAAAGGTTTAACTTTTGAGCAAAATGCTAATTATCGTTTAGTAAGTACAAATTCTTTAGATTGGAGAAACGCTATAGCTAATGCCACTCTTGAGTTTGATGGACTAACCGGAGAATATTCGGCAAACCCTATAAATGAACCATTACCAGGAGATAGAAGGTTGGCTTTAAATACCGTTCGTGCCACAACATTTGGTACACAATCTATATTAAAATATAAGCATAAGTTTGGAGCACATTATGTTTCTGGTTTATTAGGTTACGAGAGTAGAAAAACGGATAGTAATGGATTTTCTGCTTCAAGAACAGGATTTATAAATGATGCTGTTATTTCATTAGGTTTAGGAGACCCAGAGACAGAGACAACAAATCAAAATCAAGGAAATAGTAGGCAACAATCTATATTTGGTAGAATTACTTACGATTATAAAGGAAAGTATTTACTAGAAGCTAGTTTTAGAAATGATTATGATGGGCAATTTGCACCAGGTTTTAGAAGTGGTTTTTTTCCTGGAGTAGCTGTGGGATGGAATATACATAAAGAAGGCTTTATGAAAAATGTAGGCTTTATAGATACATTTAAAATAAATGGCTCATGGGGGGAAGTTGGATCAGTTGATGGTCGTGATCTTTCTTATATAGCGGCTGTTAATGTTAACAATGGATATGTGTTTCCCAATGGCACAGAACCAGGCCTTATAATTGCAAATTATGCAATTCCTAATTTAAGTTGGGAAACTCTTGAGAAAACAGATTTACGTTTAGATATGGAATTTTTCAAGAAGAAACTAGGTATTTATGCTAATATATATCAAAGAGATAGAAAAGACCTTATTATAAATTCTGATATTACAGACGAATTTGGTCTACCTGCACCCGATTTCAATTCTTCTGCAATATTAAGACTTCGTGGTTGGGAATTAGCAGTAAGTCATAAAAACAAAATTGGCAAAGATTTTTCATATAGTATAAGAGTTAACGCTTCTAACATTCGTCAAGAGTGGTATAAATTAGGAGAACTGTTAGAGGTTACTACTGGAGGAACTATTAGGCAAGAAGGAGAAACATCAGGCCTTACCAGAAGATATGTTTTTGATGGTCTTATTGTTAATCAAGCAGATTTAGAATCTTATCAAAACAATATCACTCTGGATGGTCCAAATGCAGCCTTAGTATATATTGGAGCTCCTAAATTTAAAGATATTAGTGGACCCGATGGTGTTCCAGATGGAATTATTGATGCAACCTACGATAGAGCACCTATAGATGATGATAGAAAAGGAGTGTATAATTTGGGTTCTCAACTTAATTTTAGTTATAAAGGGCTTAGTTTAGGTATGTCTCTACAATCTAGGTTTAATAGAAGGGTTAGTATTACTGGTAATCAAGCCATAAATCACTTTTCTGGCGGTGTGGGTAATGCTTTTGGTGTTCATGCTTTAAGTTTTGATCCTAATAACCCAGACCCTAATGCAGCATTTCCTATAGTGTTATCTGGTTTAGTTAATTATTCTGCTTCAGATTATACAATAAGAGACGCTAATTATATAAGAGTAAGGAATATTAATTTAGGATATACTTTTGATAAAGGTTTAATAGATCAACTTAAGTTTTTTAAGAATATTGAAGTATTCGCTTCTATAGAAAATCCATTTTATATATGGAATGATTTCTTTGCAAGCGATTATGGATGGGATGCAGAACTAGGTTTTGGAGCTGTAGACTATCCGTTGCCTCGAACAATGACTTTAGGAGTTAATTTTACATTTTAATGATTAAAAAAAATAGATTTATGAAAAAAATAATAATATTCGCATTTATAGGAGGCCTGTTATTTACAGGTTGTGACGAATTTTTAGAAAGAGATCTCACAGATCAATATTCTGTGTCTTCGGTTTTTCAAACAGAAACAGACATCCGTTTTGCTTTAAATGCTTTGTATAGACAAGTACGAGGCATGAACACTAATGGTAACCCAGACCAATCAGAATATCTATATTCACTGTTAACAGATGATGGTTTTGACCGTGTAGGAACAGCAAGAGGGTCTACTTTAATTTTCACAGAATCTGAACAAGTTGTTAGTGAGGAATATCGTAGTAGATACACATTTATTAGAGATGTTAATGAATTTTTAGATCGTGCTCCTCAAGCAGAACCTGCTATAGAATCAGACTTATATGCTAGATATATAGCAGAAGCACGTTTTTTACGTGTATTACAGTATGCTCGCCTACATTTTATTTTTAAAGATATAGTTTTACATACCGAACCAACACCACCAGATTTTTTCCCGTTTAGAATGAATCGTGAAACAGTATTTAATTGGATTAATGATGAATTTGATGCTATAGCAGCAATCTTACCAGAATCATATGCGCAAGAGAATGTAGGTAGAATAACCAGCGGTACTGTTTTGGCTTTTAAAGCACGCCATAATTTAAATGCTATAGATTGGCACTCTAACCCTACAGAACTACATCAAAATGCTTTTGATGCCTGTGAAGCAATTGTAAACTCAGGAGTATACAGCCTTGATGCTGGAGTTGAAGGATTTCAAAGCTTATTTAACAGAGATACTAGTTTTGGCTTAAACACATCTGAAGCTATGTGGACTATTAATTACGATAGAGAATTAAAAACTCATGGATACGCTAACGCGACCTTACCAAAAGGTGCTTTTTCAGGGTCAAAAAGGAATAATAGTGCTTATGCAGGATTTGATTCAAGAATTGTTGAAGCTTACCAAATGCAAGCTAATGGATTAGATGTTCACGATGGTTTATCAGGCTATGATCCAGCTGACCCTTGGACAGGACGAGATCCCAGATTAGATATTACAGTTTTAAGAAGTGGAGAAATAATTCCAGCAAAAGGAGGAGATGGCGTAAACGACCTATATGTGTTTGATCCTCATCCATCTAAAAACCCAAAAATAACGTTGCCTAATGGTACGGAGGTGAAAAGTGTAAAAACGGATGATGTAAATAAAAATGCAATCAATAAAACAGGATATTATTTCCAGAAGTATATGGATTTTGATTGGGATCATCCTACTAATAATGGTAATATCCATTATCACTTTATTCGTTATGCCGAAGTGCTTCTTATGTATGCCGAAGCTGCATTAGCTATAGGTAATACAACTATTGCAGAATCTATGGTTGACGAAGTTAGATCTAGAGTTAATATGCCCAATGTAGTTACTAGTTACGGACGTCCAGTAGATATTGATATTATCATTAAAGAAAGACGTCTTGAATTTGCAGGCGAAGGCCCACAGCGTTGGTTCGATATTAGACGCCATAGATTAGGAGCACAAGTATTTGCAGATCCTAATGTATATGGTATTCCTTTAGGTCCAAAAAGAAAGGCTAATAAAAATGTGGATGATGGTGATTTAGATTCTTCTCTTAAAATTATAGTAGGAGAACGATTCTTTAATCCAGATAATTATTACGTATGGCCAATACCTCAAGGAGCCATAGTTAATAATCCTAATTTATTAGAACAACCAGAATAGTTTAAAAAGATATATATTCCAAAAAGTCTTTTTTAATTGTATTAATAGCAACAAGGTTTAGCGATTTATTTTTTTTTAAATTGCTGAATATTAATAGAATACTATTTTTTATTATCAACGAATTTTAATTTTCAACTTAACGTTTAAGTTAAAAGGACAAAATTTGTATAGACCTATATAAGGTTTTAAGATGATGATTAAAAAAACTATCTTTTATTAATTTGTCTTTAAAAATAGGACCATTTAGTAAATACTTTTTTTGCTAAATAATGTAAAACTGTTTTTATAATTTCTGTTTACTATACTATAGCATGTTAAAACGTATCTTATTATTACTTATAGCCATACAATTTACTAATTGTAAAACACAAACAGAGTTTGATAAAGCTAAGAATTCTAATAATAAAGAAATCAGTAGCCCAAATATTATTCTTATCATGGCAGATGATCAAGGGTGGGGAGATACAGGTTATAATGGACATCCCTATTTAAAGACACCAAATTTGGACGACATGGCGGCTAGTGGTGCTCAATTTAATAGGTTTTATGCAGCTTCGGCAGTATGTTCTCCTACAAGAGGAAGTGTTATGACAGGGAGACACCCACTTCGTTATGGTATCTGTTATGCCAATTGTGGGCATATAAAACCTGAAGAAATAACCCTTGCAGAAATGGTTAAAGAAAAAGGGTATACCACTGGGCATTTTGGAAAATGGCATTTAGGTACATTAACACAAGATAGGTTAGATGCCAATCGTGGAGGAAAAAAAGAAAATGATGCTTATTATGCACCACCATGGGAACATGGTTTTGATGAATGTTTTGTTACAGAATCTAAAGTACCCACATGGAATCCAATGCTTATACCTCCAAAAGACTCAGACGAAATAAGACCAAGTATGGAACAAGGCAAGCCTTATGGTACGCTTTACTGGACAGGGCCAGATGAAATTGAAACAAAAAATTTAGAAGGAGACGATTCGCGTGTTATTATGGATAGAGTCATTCCATTTATCGAAAAATCAACAAAAAACAAACAACCTTTTTTAAGTATTATATGGTTTCATACACCACATTTACCAGTGTTAGCAGGAGAAGATTATAAAGAAAAATATGCAAACCTTTCTAACGATCAACAACATTATTATGGCGTAATAACAGCGCTTGACGAACAAGTGGGACGGTTACGAAATAAGTTAAAAGAATTAGGTATTGCAGAGAACACATTAATTTGTTACACCAGTGATAATGGACCCGAAGGAAAATATGTAAGCGGAAGAACTCAAGGAATTACTAAAGGGTTAAAAGGTAGAAAAAGAAGCCTTTATGAAGGTGGTATTCGTGTCCCTAGCATTATGGAGTGGCCAAAGAAAATAAACCCAGGAACAAAAGTAGAAGCACCATGTTTTACTTCAGATTATTTTACAACCGTAGCTAAAATTTTAGATGTAGATATTAACAAATACAAGCGTCCTTATGATGGGATTGATATTTTGCCTTTTGCAACAGGAGAAACCGTTTTAAGAAAAGAAAGTTTGGTTTTTAATATTAAAAAGCAAATAGCAGTAATGCAAGGTGATTATAAATTATACAGTGCCGATAATGGAAAAACGTTTGAGCTGTATAATATAAAAGAAGATGCTTCTGAAAAATATAATATTGCAGATAGAGAATCTAAAAAATTAAATGAAATGATTGAGCAATGGAAAACTTGGAAAGTATCAAAAATAGAATCAGAAGCAGGAAATGATTATCAATAGTTTAGTTCATTAATAAAACATAGAGTATTTCATTTAAACAAGGATTCCCAATAACGGAATATAATTTTTTTAAAAATCAACATAAAAGTCATATTTGAATATGAAAAGCATATTAGTTAAAAGCAGTTTCTTATTATTAGCGTTAGTTTTACAATCTTTTCAAGAATCACCTAAGAAAAAAAGCAAAAACCAACCCAACATCATCTACATCCTTGCAGACGATTTAGGCTATGGAGATGTATCTACTTTCAATGAAAATGGTAAAATAAAAACACCGCACCTGGATCAATTGGCTGCTGATGGTATGAAATTTACAGATGCCCATACCTCATCATCGGTTTGTACGCCTACCAGATATGGCATTATAACAGGTCGTTATAACTGGCGGTCCCACCTTAAAAGAGGCGTGTTAGGAGGTAAGTCCGAGGCATTGATCCCAAATAACAGGAGTACTGTAGCTTCAACGTTAAAATCCTCTGGCTACAACACGGCTTTTATCGGTAAATGGCATTTGGGTTGGAACTGGACTAAAAAAGGTAAAGAGATAGATTTTAGTAAACCAGTGACCAATACCCCAAACGATTTAGGGTTTGACTATGCTTATGGGCATTGTGGATCGTTAGATATGGCACCATACGTATATGTTGAAAATGGTAAAGCCACGGCCATTCCTACTGAAACTACAGAGAATAAAGACCCTTATGGCTTTTGGCGTAAAGGGCTCACGGCCCCAGATTTTGTGCATGATGATGTTACGCCAAATTTCTTTCGTAGGTCAATTAAGTACATAGAAGAAAAATCAAATGAGGATAAGCCTTATTTTTTATACCTGCCATTGCCATCACCGCATACCCCCATCTTACCAACTGGTAAATGGAAAGGTATTAGCGGATTAAACGAATATGCAGATTTTGTAATGATGGTAGATGCTTACATGGGAGAGCTGTTAGCAGCTGTAAAAGCATCAGGAAAAGAAGACAACACATTGATCATTTTTACCAGCGATAATGGTTGTTCACCACGAGGTAATTTTAAAGTGTTAAAAGAAAAAGGCCATAACCCTAGCTACACCTTTAGAGGGCATAAATCCGACATCTTTGAGGGTGGGCATAGGGTGCCTTTTATTGCCAAATGGCCTAAAATAATAAAAGCAGGAACTACCTCTAATGTTACTATTTGTACTACAGATTTTATGGCTACCTGTGCAAAAATAGCAGGAAAGAAACTTGCCGATAATGAAGGAGAAGACAGTTTTAACATGATGCCGTTGTTTAAAGACCCAGAATCAAAAAAATTCAAAAGAACAGCAACTATTCACCATTCAATCAACGGAAACTTTGCCATTCGTAAAGGCGACTGGAAACTTGCCATGTGCGCAGGTTCTGGAGGGTGGGGTTATCCTGATCCCAGAAAAGATAAAGAAGTTTTGAAAACATTGCCTCCAATTCAGCTTTATAACCTCAAAAACGATATAGGGGAGACAACAAACCTATATGAAAAATACCCTGAAAAAGTAGAAGAACTAAAAGCACTTCTAACAAAGCAAATTCAAGATGGCAGGACTACCCATGGTAAAGTTCAGCAAAATGACACAGGAAACATGTGGAAACAACTTTGGTGGTTGGATAAAAAATAAGCTAATGAAAAAAGAACTAATAGGACTTGTTGTTGCGCTTGTTTTTGGATTGACTAATATTCAAGGGCAGTCAAAAGTTGATATTTACGATGTTGCTGGGTATTCTAATCCAGAAAATCAGAAAACTTTAAAATGGTATAGAGATGCAAAATTTGGCATGTTTGTACATTGGGTTTCATGGTAAACCTAACCTCATTAAACTAACAAAAAAATAAAATGAAAAACACCATCAGTACTTTAATTCTTCTGTTAGCCTTAATAGGCTGTACTTCTAAAAAAAACACTGAGGTTAAAATCAATAGTGTGTCTTTTAGTTATTCAATTCTAAAGGGACTTGAGCCTGAAAATGGCGTAACCCGCAGAGATCCATCGGATGTAATTAAAGTAGATGGCACGTATTACCTATGGTACACAAAAACAGGGATAACTGAGCCTGGGTACAGTGGTTATAACGCGTCAGTTTGGTATGCAGGCTCAAAAGATGGAGAAACCTGGGAAGAAAAAGGAGAAGCAATACCTAAGGGAAATACTGGCAGTTGGGATGCATATAGTGTATTTACCCCAAACATTTTAGTTGCAGAAGGAAAGTATTATTTGTTTTATACTGGGGTGAAGCCCACTCCTGGAAACAAGGAAGGTAAGTTTGAAAACAATACAGAAACAGATATTACTGCTATTGGGCTTGCTGTATCCGATTCCCCTAATGGGCCTTTTGTGCGTGTGTCTTCAAAGCCAATATTAGAAATTAGTGATAGCATCGACTTTTTTGATAATTACAGAATTGATGATGCCTGTATGGTTTACCGAAATAATAAGTACTATTTGTATTATAAGGGGAGAAACCAGAAACACGGAAAAAAAGGGCCAAGACAAACAAAATTAGGAGTTGCCATTGCCGATAAGCCATATGGGCCTTATATAAAATACGAAAACAACCCAATTATTAAAAGTGGTCACGAAGTAATGGTTTGGCCATACCAAGGAGGAATAATGGCTTTGCTTTCAAATACTGGGCCAGAAGGTAAGACACTGCAATTCTCTGAAGATGGTATTAGCTTTAAAAAAGTAGCCTCTTTTGGTGATGATTTTCCCCAAGCCCCGGGTTCATATCGTGTAGGTAATTTTAAAGATGCATCAAAACAAGACGAAGGAATATCGTGGGGTATTTCAATGTATAAAGGAAATAGAAAGCTTAATAAATGGCCGCATTTGCTTAGGTATGAAATTAAACTGGAAGAATAAAAATATAAAAATTAATATGGTAATAAAATATTCAACACTTATCGCATTTATTTTTCTTTTAGGGTCTTGTGCCTTTAAAGAAGCACCTAAAAAAGAGAAAGATCAAAGGGCCTTAGTCCTATGGCATGACCACCCTGGTTTGCCAATGGATAATATTAATTTGCATGGAGGCAATGCCAGCAGGAAAATACAATACGTTAACCAAGCCTTTCCAATAGGGTTTGGGCGGTATGGGGCCATGTTTAATGGCGGTATAGATATAGAACACCTGGTGTGTAATGAGCATAGTATGTGGGATGGTGTACGGGGGTTGAAACCCGAAGACCAGGGTGGGGCAGCAGATGTAACCCCAGAAGTACTTGCAAAAGCCCAAAGGCTTATACGAGAGGGGCGTTACGCCAACAGTGAAGCCGAAGAGTATGCCATGGGAAATATAGGTGGCAGGTTTTTTATGGGCAATTACCTCTCATTTGCAGATATACGTATTAGTACTGGCCATGATGAAAAGAAGGCCACCAATTACCATCGGGAATTAGATTTAAAAAGTGCTGTAGGGAAAGTGTCGTACCAAATAGGGGATGCTAGTTTTAAACGGGAATATTTCTGTAGCCACCCAGATCAGGTTATGGTGATTAGGTATACCTCTAACGGAGGCCCTATGAACCTTAATTTGAGTCAAGGTGCCTTGCATAAAATCAAAAAGGCCAAAGCGTTTAACGATCGTCTGGAAATTAGTGGCAAAGGGCCTTCGGAAGCTTTTATTCAAAAATTTGCAGGAAAAGCAAGGTCCTTACCAGAAGGGAAAATAATTACCGAAGTAGTGCCAGCAGAAGAACGTGCTGGTATGACATACAAACAAGTGCTTAAAATACATAAAAACGATGGACAAACACGCATTGATGGAGACCAGTTGATTATTGAAAATGCAAGCGAAGTTGTTTTGGTAGTTGCTGCAGCAACAGATTATTTACCAGAATACCCAACGTTTAAAGGTAAGGATGTAAATGCTTTTTGCGATAAAACTTTAAAGCAGGTTGAAACATTGTCGTTTGATGAACTAAAACAGAACCATATAAACGATTATAAGCGACTGTTTGATAGAACATCACTGTCATTAAAATATGAACCGTCCAACTTACCAGCAGATAGTTTGTTGGCAAAAGGGGCAAGCCCAGAATTAGATGAGTTGTTTTATAATTACGCACGCTATTTAATGATAGCCTCTTCTAGGGAAAATACGGCGATACCCTCCAATTTACAAGGTATCTGGAACCCAGTGTATGACCCAATTTGGGATTCAGACTACCACACAGACATCAATATAGAAATGAACTATTGGATGACAGAAACATCCAATCTTGCGGAATGCTTCGAGCCATTTTTAAATTGGATGAAAATAATTAGGGAATCTGGCACGCATACAGCACGAAGGGTATTAAATTCCGATGGATGGGCTATACAAACTACCAGTTCGGTTTTTGGTAACACCTCTCCGCGCAAACATTTCAGGCCTTCGTTCAACCTCATATCTGGGGCGTGGTTATCACAGCATTTATTTGAACATTATGCCTTTAGTCAGGATAAGGAATATCTGGAAGAAGTGTACCCTATTTTGAAAGAATGTGCTGAATTTTATATGGATTTTATGATCCCCTATACAGATGGGACTTACGTGTTGTCCCCAACCTGGTCAGCAGAAAATGCTTTTTTTCCAGAGAAATATGGCAGGGCAAACAAAATAACCGAAGGGGCCGCTATGGACCAGCAAATCATGTACAACCTTTTTGTAGATTGCATAGAAGCAGCCAGGGTATTAGATAAAGATGAAGAATTTCAGCAAAAGTTGACGGAACGTATCCCAAAACTTTCCCCTCAGCGTGTTGGACAACATGGGCAGTTGCAGGAGTGGGTACAAGATTGGGATGACCCGAAAAATGAACATCGGCATGTGTCACATATATGGGCACTGCACCCAGGAAGGGATATTTCGCCCCTTACAACCCCAGATTTGGCCAAAGCAGCCAAACAAACACTTTTATATCGCGGAGATTCAGGCACAGGATGGAGTAGGGCTTGGAAAATAAGTTTTTGGGCACGTTTTCACGATGCAAAACATTCCTATAAAATACTGGAAGGCCTTTATGAAAATGGTGTATTGCCCAACTTTTTAGATACCCATCCGCCATTTCAAATAGATGGTAATTTTGGGGCACATGCAGCCGTAAACGAAATGCTTTTACAAAGCCATTTGAGAAGTTATAACAATAGCGAAAGTATTTTAAAAGCCGCAGGACATTCATATAGGGGTAATAAAGAAGGTACAATTTTTAGACCTGTTGTACCAACAGGTAATTTGGCAAGCGCGCCCTATATCCTACATATCCTACCTGCACTACCAGATGCATGGCCATCAGGGAAAATACAAGGGTTAAAAGCTAGGGGGGGATTTATAGTCGACCTGGAATGGGAAGCTTCCAAGCTAAAAGAGTTAAAGGTACACTCGTTACAAGGAAAACCTTTAAGGGTATATAATGATGGGAAATTAAGCCCCACAATTATCACTGCCAAAGGGGAAGAAATCGTTTTAGATGAAACAGATATATGAATTATAAGAAATTAATATATACCTCGGTTTCATTGGCCCTGGTACTTGTTATGGGATGTAGGGACATGAATAACAATACCGTGTTGGTCAGTTCACCAGATGGGAAGGTTGCCCTGGAAATAAACCAAGGGAAAGATGTATTAAACTATAGGTTGACATGGGCAGGTGAATTAGTGATGGATAGTTCGGCCATATCACTGCTCTCAGGCCTATTTAGTATAAAAAGCGTATCCCAGCGCACTGTCGATGAGCAATGGAAACCCGTTTGGGGGCAATTTAGCACCATGCGCGACCATTATAATGAAACAGTAATTTCAATGTTATTTGATGGTGCAGAATTAAACCTTATCTGTAGGGCATACAATGACGGGGTAGCGTTCCGCTTTGTTAGTAATGCCAATCAGGAAATAAAACAAGCAATATACAGGTGCGATTTTAAACTTCCCGAAAACAGCCAAATATATTACACCGTAGGGGAACGGGAACCAGAAGGGCCAGTAGCGGTAAAAGAAGCATCCAAGAAAATTAAATTGCCTGTAGTGGTAGAACATAGCAAAGGCAAATACATGTCTTTGCTGGAATCAGATTTATACAGTGCATCAGATTTTAAAGTGATGAACTTTCAGGTAGATCAGGGTTTATTATTTTCTTCCAATCAAGTTGCTACCAATAATGGAGAAATTACCACGCCTTGGAGGGTTATTCTTTTGGAAGAAAATATTGGTGATTTGGTGGTGAACCCAGTGCCATTGAACCTGGCAGCTCCAAATCAACTAAAAGACGTATCGTGGATTAAGCCTGGGAAAACCCTGTGGGATTGGAGGGTGCATGGTTATATAGCCCCAGATGGGTTTGAATACGGAATCAATACAGAAAGCTATTTACGCTTTATAGACTTTGCTGCCAAAAATGGGATAGAATATTTTCTAATAGACGACTCCTGGTACACAGAGGTAAAACCTGGTAAAATTACCCCTTCAAACAAATTAGACCTATCGGTTGTAAGTGAATATGCAAAAGATAAAGGTGTTGGCCTTATTTTATATTACGACCGTAGGCACGGGGCTTATGGAGATGAAGCCCTGTTCGATTATTATCAGGATTTAGGTATGAAAGGCATTAAATATGGTTTTATGAAGGACAATGTGCCATTCACCCGTAATGCTATAGCACTTAGTGCCAAAAGTAAATTGCTTATCGATTTTCATGATTTGCCAGTGCCATTTACAGGGATAAGCCGTACACTGCCCAATGCCATCACAAAGGAATATTGTCATGCACAGCAAGATGGACGAAGGGCATTTACCCCAGAAACATTTATTAAAATGGCCTTGATAAATGCCGTACAAGGTCCATTGGATATGAACAATGGCAACTTTGACCTTACAGGAATTGATGCAGGGAAAAGAGAAAAAGGCCCGAAAAAAATAGGGTCGTACCTATCGACGGTAGCAGCAGAAGCAGCCCGGACTTTAATTATTTTTAGTGGATTGGTGTGCATTCCCGATGCGCCAGAAGCCTATGAAGCCAAACTCGATTTATTTGAATTTATACAAAAACAACCTGTAGGCAAATGGGATGAGAGCAGGGTTTTACATGGCAAAATAGGCGCGTATATGTCCACTGCAAGGCGCCACAACGAACAATGGTTTGTAGGAAGTGTGGCCAGCCAAAATGGAGCAGTTTTAGATATAAAACTTGATTTTCTAAAAGAAGGAAAAGAATATCAAATAACCTATTATGAAGACACCAAAGAAACGCATTGTGATACCAACCCTGAAGCCTATAAAGTAAGAAAATCAACAGTAAAAAAAGGGGATGTGATAAAAGCAATAATGGCCCCTGGTGGAGGGCATTGTATGTGGATCAGGCCTTAATTATAATATTGGAAACAACGAAAACTAGTAACATGAAAAATATATTTTGTACAGCAATTATCCTAATAAGCATATCCTTCGTGGCGTGTAAACAGGCTAATGAAGAAAAAAAACAATTGCTTGAAGTGCCTAAGTTATTAGATTTTTCAAACCTTAAAAAAGGCAGCTCAGGGATAAAAGTACTAAAAGAACAGGCGTTGATGCCCAATGAAGAAGGTGTAATTGCAATGGTGAAAGTGCAATTTCCGAACTACAAAAATGGAGTGTATTACCGCCCTTACACCAACAACCTTGCAGCAGGCAACAGGATGGAACCTGTATGGTTTAACGGACACAAAGAGCTGGCATCCTATGCACATAAAGCCCCAAGGGAAGGGGATAACCTCAGTCTTGGAAACCTGGTGCTATTGCAGTTACCAGACAACAGTTATGCGGCGTTTTTACCCATTGTAAGCGAATTTATAGGCAACACCTTTAGCGTAAAAGAAGATGCCATATATTTAGAAGTAGCCACTTATGATACCAAGACAGAACGTACAGAAGCACCTTTGCTGGCATGGGCGAGTTCCCATAGTCCGTATGAAGCCATGCGTGGGGCATGGGAAAAAGCCATGGCAAACCAAAAGGTGAAAGGTAATGTCCAATGGCGGGAAGACAAAAAATTCCCACAACCCTATACCTACTTAGGATGGTGCTCTTGGGAGCATTTCAGGAAAAATATTAATGAACAAATTATTATTGATGCCATAAGCGATATCAAAGAAAGTAGTATCCCTATCAGATGGGTGCTTATAGACGATGGTTACCTCGATCTTGAAAATGGTAAAATGATGTCTTTTGGTGTCAATAAAGAAAAATTCCCGAATGGATGGAAAAATATTACCAGTCTAAAAGATGAAAAAATAAAATGGATGGGACTATGGCGCAATATGCAAGGAACCCAGAGAGGGGTTTCAGCAGACCACACCATGGCCAACCTAAAACAGCACATTACGGAGGTAAAGTATAAAGGTGGGTCCCAATACATGCCCAAAATATCCAGGGAATCGTCCGTGGCATTTTACGAAGAAATGACCGGGGACACTAAAAATAATGGGTTCGATATGATAAAAGTAGATTTTCAATCTGTCAATGTCCATTTCAATAAAGGATCAGAAAATGCCATAAGAGGCGTGCATTTCAACAACAGGGCCCTGGAAGAAAAATGTGTAGAAAAAGACCTGGCCTTGCTTAACTGTATAGCCATGCAAAACTTCAATGTGTTTAACCAGACACATAGCAGCCTGATTAGGGGAAGTGTAGACTATAAAACAAAAGTTGACAGAAATAAAATAACCACCATCCAGAATTTTGCAAACGCATTTTGGTTGGGGCATATCCATTGGGTAGACCAAGACATGTTTCATACCAGTTTCGATATTACTGCGCGAATGATGGCTATAAGTAGGGCCATTTCAGGAGGGCCAGTATACCTATCTGACGAAACCGCTAATATCAATGATGAATTCATTAAGCCCATAATCTATGAAGACGGTAAATTATTAGGGACACTGGCACCTGGTGTACCCCTGCCCGAAAGTTTGATGCATGACCCTATTTTCAGCAATGAGCCCTACCGCATTGTTGCACCACTGGAAAACCAAACAGCAGCCATTTTAGTACTCAATTTCAATTCAGGTACCATTACAGCCAACATATCAAAAGAAGATTACCCAAATGCGGCAGGAATGCTGCAACCCTACAAAGGGCTTTGGGAGCAGCCCGAAGAAGGACTAGTACTTTACAACAACAAAACAGGGAAAGCCAAAGAATTAAATGGCCCAGAAAAATTGTCGTTAGCCAGCATGCAAGAGCAACTATATCAATTAAGCCCCATTAAAAATGGATGGTCGGTAATAGGCAGGCCAGATAAATTTATGTCCGCCCAAGCTGTAAAAATGGTTAGCAACGACGAGAAAACACTCACCATCAACATGAAGGAGCAAGGGCCGCTATTAATATGGTGTAAGGAAGGGGCACCAAAAAGTGAAGGGCTAAATTTTGTAAACCAAGGAGGCGAGCTATGGCTAGCAGATATGTCCATAAAACCAATAGAAAGGCAAATTCTAGTAAAGAAAAGTTAACCAAAACCCTAAAAAAAATGAAGAAAATATATAAAGTAGGGGCAGTAGTTATGTTGATGGTTTCAATGACCGTCCTGTGCATTGCCCAAAAAGAAGTTAAAACCTCAACAGCTCAAAAAAATACCACTCAAAAACCAAATGTTTTATGGATTTACCTTGAAGATGTAAGTGGTTGGTTTGGGAGCTATGGAGATAGTATGATAAAAACCCCAAACATTGATGCCCTTGCCGAAAGTGGTATGCGGTTTAACCGGTTTTATACCCCTGCTGGTGTGTGTTCAGCCACACGGTCATCAATCATTACAGGTATGATGCAAACCTCAATAGGGGCACATAACCATAGAAGCTCGCGTTCCGGTTTCCGAAAGCTTAAATTTGAAGAATATGATAGAAACTACCTGCCTGAAGATGTTGTGCCCTTACCTATAAAATTTAGGAAAGCAGGCTATTGGACTTTTAATGAAGGTGGGAAAGACGATTATAATTTTGAATGGAAGGTCAATGAATTTTATGATTTTGAAAAAAGTAATAACGGTTGGGGACCAAAATCCTTTTTGGCAGGAGACTGTCTAAAAGGAAATACAGACGGTAAGCCATTTTTTGGGCAAATCCAACTAGGTGGAGGTAAGCTTAGAAACGTACCAAAGGTAGTAGACAGGTCTAAAGTGCCCGTACCGCCCTACTATCCAGATATACCTGAAGTACGGGAAGCCATAGCTTATCATTACGACTGTTTGTTGCAAACAGATAACCAAGTAGGACAGATTATAGCAAACCTAAAAGAAAAAGGGTTATATGACAATACCATAATCTTCATGTTTAGTGATCATGGTATGAAGTTGCACAGGCATAAGCAATTCCTGTACGAAGGGGGCATCCGTATGCCATTTGTGCTCTCTGGCCCTGGCATAAGCCCCAATCAAGTAAAAGAAGAACTGGTAAGCGGTATAGATATTTCAGCAACAAGCCTCGCAGTAGCAGGTATTACTGTTCCAGAAAACATGGAAGGGCAAAACATCCTTTCAAACACCTGGAAAGGTAGGGAATATGTCATTGCTGCCCGCGACCGTTGCGATTTTACCATAGAAAAAATTAGGGCAGTAGTTACCCCAAGCTTTAAATACTTACGCAATTATTTAACAGACAGGCCTTACATGCAACCTAGCTACAAGGACAATTGGGACGTGTCTATACGCTTTAGGGAAATGATGGCCAATGGCCAGATGAACAAAGACCAATTAGTGTTTTTTGGAGATGAAAAACCCGCAGAAGAGTTGTATGATCTCAAAAACGACCCCCACGAACTAAACAATCTAGCCAATACCAAGAAATACAAAAAAGAACTAAAAAAGCATAGGGAAATGCTAGCCAGTTGGATTTCAGAAACAGGGGACCAAGGCCAAAACCCCGAATCGGAAATTGGCTTGAAGTGCGTACTCAAAAAATGGAAAGAAAGATGCGTGAACCCAGAGTATGATGCAGTTAGGGAATAATAAACAAACCTGCATAATTAAAAGGCACTGAGTTCGATTGCAAAATACAAAAGAGAATAATAATTAGGGATATGAAAAAAATAAAGTTGATACTTTTTGTTTCAACATTGGTTTTCCAGCTAACAGCCCAAGAAAAACAAGACAAACCCAACATAGTCATGATTATGGTGGACGACCTTGGAGTAGATGGAATAAGTACTTATGGCGGTTTGATACAAACCCCCAACATAGATAAGTTGGCAGAAAAAAGCATCAAAGCTACGCATTGCTATGCCCAACCCAATTGTACACCCACAAGGGTAAAGCTGATGACGGGAATGCACACTTACAGGTCTTACGATATGTTTGCCTACCTAAACCCCCGTTACCGCACATTTGGTAACATGATGCAAGACGCAGGGTACAAAACGGCCATTGCCGGCAAATGGCAACTAAATGGCAAAAAGAAGTACACAACCTACAAACCAGAAGATAACCATATAAACAGGGCTCCTGATGCAGGGTTTGATGAATATTGCTTGAGCGACTATATGACAGAAAGAGTAGGGGGCGATCGTTTTTGGGATTGTTTGGTCATACAAAATGGTCAAGAAGTACCAAATACCAAAGGTGAGTTCACCCCAAATATATACAGGGACTTTTTGTTTGATTTCATCCGCAAAAATAAGCAAGGACCATTTTTTGTATACTACCCCATGGCATTGGTACATGCCGCATACAGGCCAACGCCAGACTCTAAAAATATAGAAGAAGCCATGACCTGGAAAGGTGAAGATTACAGGAACTTTTCAGATATGGTGAAATACACAGACAAGATTGTGGGGCAGTTTGTGCAACTATTAAAAGATGAAGGTGTTTACCACAATACCCTGCTCATTTTCACAACCGATAATGGAACTGCCAGAAACACTTACATGAAAACGAAAACAGGGGAAGTAAGAGGGGATAAAGGACATCTTACCAATGCTGGCACACACGTGCCATTATTAATCCATTGGCCCAATAAGATTAAAGAAAGCTCTGTTTTTGACGGATTAATGGACTTTTCTGATTTCTATCCAACATTTGCAGACATAGTAGGCTCTAAAAAAGACATCAAAAATTCAGATGGACTTAGTTTTCTGCCACTCATTGAAAAAGGCAAAAAAGGGTTTTTAGGCAAAAAACTACTTTTTATGCAGCATGACCCCAAGCGGGTAGGAGTACCATCATTATACAAGTTTGACCAAAGCGTACGCAACCGTTTTGTTAGGAACAAAGCGTACAAACTCTATCAGGACAACAAGTTTTATCATATCACAAACGATGAACTAGAAACGCACCCCCTAGACATTACCAAACTAGATAAAGGTGAAAAGAAGGTACATGAAATGCTACAAAAAGAATTAGATAAATACCACAAAATAGCACCCTGGGATGCAGACTGGGACCCTGCCAAACAATAATACCCAAATACGGAGAGATAATAACAAGATAAAAAAATGAGTATAAAGATGAAAAAACAATTTGGTCTATTAAGTGGCCTTTTAATATTGGCTTTAATGGTAAACCAAAACCTTTCAGCCCAAACAGAAAAACCAAATGTATTATTGGTTATGGTGGACGATTTGGGCATAGAGGGGATTTCTGCCTATGGTAGTAAAATACAAACCCCAAATATAGATGCATTGGCAGCAAACAACGGAGTGCAAGTAAGCCATTGCTTTGCCCAACCCAATTGTACCCCATCAAGGGTGAAACTGATGACTGGGATGCGCACTTACAAATCTTTTGATAGATGGTCTTACCTCAACCCCAAGCACAAAACATTTGGTAACCTGATGCAAGAAGCAGGTTATAAAACTGCCATAGCAGGCAAGTGGCAGCTTAATGGCAATGCAAAAATGAGCGGTTATGTGCCAGAACATAACCATATAGACAGGGCTACCCAAGCTGGTTTTGATGAATATCATTTGCACAACTATATAGGAAAAGAAGGGGAACGTTACGCCAATTCTGTTGTAGATAGCAATGGCGAACGTGTTAGGGGCAGTTATGGCCCTGATATGCATAGGGATTTTATCCAGGGGTTCATCAAAAGAAATAAACAAAACCCATTTTTTGTCTACTACCCCATGGTGTTGGTACATGGTAGCTATACCCAAACACCAGATTCTGATGATTGGGGCAAACCCTCATCAAAAAAGAAAGGTGGTCAGTATTTAATAGATATGGTTAAATACACAGATAAAATAGTAGGCCAATTGGTAGAAACATTAAAGCAAGAAGGTGTTTATGAAAATACCATCATCATTTTTACTTGCGACAATGGAACAGGAAGGGGAGGGAACATTGACACAGCGAATGGTAAGGTAAGAGGGGGCAAAGGAACCATGACCGATGCAGGTACACGCGTGCCATTAATTATTCATTATCCAGCAAAAATCAAACAAGCGGCATACTGGGAAGGGTTAATAGAGTTTAGTGATTTCTATCCCACTCTGGCAGATATAGCAGGTGTGAATGTACAGAAAGAGAAGGATTTAGATGGGACGAGTTTTCTTCCACTGGTAGAAGGTATGCCCCAGGATTTCAAATCGCGAAAAGTACTCCTTATGCACCATGATCCCCGTAGGGATGATAATGCAAAAAGAATTGAAACAGACTCAACAAACCGTAACCGCTTTGCAAGGACTATAGGCTACAAGCTATACCAAACAGGGCAATTTTATAACATACAGCAAGACGTTTTGGAGCAAAATGTGTTGGATGTTAAATCTTTAGGTAAAACAGAAACCAAAATATATAAACAACTTAAAGCCAAACTAAATAAGATAAACAAACAATACCCGTGGCAAGATGTTTGGCCTAAACAAAATTGACAATCATAACCTGTTACATGTGATTATACAATGAATAAAAAAAACAAAAACCCCAGAAGGGAATTTATAAAACAAACAAGTTTGTCGTCAGCAGCGATAACCCTGTTTCCCGTTAGCCAGTTGTTTGCAAATACAAGCGACGAGGGGTTTCCTTTTGTTGAAAAGTTCACTGCACCAGATACGCTTTATCATGGTGACCAGTGGGAGAGCCTAAACCCTGGATATTGGCAAGTAAAAAACAAAGCCATTCGCAGGAAGCTTGTAAATGTAGGTGATAGGGCCAGAAGAACAGGGTTTCCTTACCATTACAAAACAGAAGGTAAAAGCATAGACACCAGTTATGATCCCACTGCGCCATTTGGTTTTCTTTGGAGGCGGGATTGGTATATGAAAGGCAGTTTTGGGGTAAAAGCAGAGTTTGTAATTCGTGGATATGCTGAAAAGCGTTTTGGGGACGATGATAGCTGGAAAATGTTCCAAAAAGGCTTTGGGGCATTTGGGTTGGCATTAGGTACAAAAAGCCAGTTTGAAGCTGGTATTAGAACTAACGATAAGCCTGAGAAAAAAGCCATTATGGCGGTTTGGAAAGATGATGATACATTCAATCTGGGCTATCATGTAAACAAAACCAGTACTGAAAGTACCATTCAAACCACAAATGTTGTACAGCAACTAGCACAGGACGTTAAAGTGCAATTAAGCATAACTGTAAGCACTAAAGCAGGAGGGAAATCCTTGGTAAAAACAACCCTTCAGCAAAAAATAAAAGGTAAGACCATTAAAGAAACCCTTTCAGGGATAGTAGACTCCTCACGAACCGAAGGCTATATTGGATTGTGCGGACAAGGCAATGTAGATTTTGAGGTGACCCGTTTTGAAGTAGAACCAAAAAATAACAAACCTTTAAATGCTCCAGTTAACGAGTGCCATATGGCCTATGCCTTGGGTGATACCCTAAAGCAAGACAAAAACGGTGTGTGGACATGTCGTTTCATGTCCTTATTCAGGAATGACGGTACAAAAGCAGAAATAAAAATAAGTGATTCGGAAAACCCAACAGGAGGTTGGTCGGCAGTTCCAATCGCAGGAACGGGAACAATAGTGAATAATGACTTTAGAAGGAACACAGCCATTATAGATGTCGCATTCCCTGGAAACCCTGCCGATAAAACATTTTATTATACCGTCTGGAAAGACGGGAAAGATGTAACCCCAGATGTACGTATTGGGACTAGCAGTACAGGTCCAGGTACAGGTATGGTAGGAGATGTACCAGCAACAGGCACCTATGTGGGAAGGCTACCCCAGCTAAAAGCCCCATACAAACTCTGCGGATTAAGTTGTCATGCCATACACGCTAATTCTACCACTTTACCCATTGGGGATCAAAAGAAAACAGATGGGACTTTCGATCCTTTTTTCGTCAGAGACCAACCTACCTACAATTGTTTCCAACACTTAGAAGATTACAATTTTCAGGTCATGCTATGGGAAGATGATGTTTGGTATATGGAATTGTTGCATTACCCTTTAAGCACTGATGATGCCTATAAAATAATAGCCATTACACTAGGAGGCCCTACATCCAGATGGCAGATGATGAGGCACTGGAATGTCATTAACCCTGGAGACCATGACCATGGTATGGATGATGTAAAAGGCCCTGAACAACTGCTGTTGAGGCAAAGAAACGATTTAGGACAATCTAAGGAGTACATGATAAGGAACTTCCAAATTGTAAGCCATTTGATGATTGGGAAAGAAAACCCAACGGGCACAGATAATCCAAAACGATGGAGAAAATGGAAAATGCCCAATAAAGATTTTACCCTGGCCATTTGTGATTCCAGATTATGGCGCACATCACAAGATACAGATATATGGAATAATAACGGATGGGGGGAATTTAAAAACTTGTATTCCAGAAAAGACCCAACAAGGACGCTACTGGGTGAAGAACAATTTAACTGGCTCACCAACCTGATAAAAACAGATGCATCTCGACTCATCACACTCACAGGCATCAATGGTTTGCATGCTGTTTGGGATGCTGGCTTTGAAAACGGTGAGGGAGAAACTAACCGTATTGCAGCAGACTATGCCTATTGGGTAAAAGCTGGGGTTTCCAGAATAATAGAACTACTAGGGTCCAGACCTGGGGTGACCGCAGTTTATGGAGATGTTCACAATGGGTCTATTGTAAGGAATCAAAAAGAACGAATCTACGAATGTAGCTTTGGACCAATAGGTAGGGGTAGTGGGCGCAAGCCTATTCCAGGTTGGGAGAGAGACATGAAAGACCTGCATGATAATAAACTGGATGGTATTGCCTTATATCAAAAGAAGCACCATTCTCCCGAGTTAAGTAAAAAAAATAAAAAAGGCTTGTTATGTTGGAATTTCCTTGAGATGACTTTTGATACGGCACCTGACGATGCAGAAATAAGTCTTAAAATCAGGCACTTGGTTGATAGTCCGTCAGACGAACCCAAAGGAGACGGTCAGGTAGATAAAGCCAAAGCTTCAGGAACAGGAAGAGTTGTGGTGTCCAAATTGCCAGACATAAAAACATTACCATTGGCAGATGTACAGTTTGACATGGTAGATGGTACGCCCATTCAAGCCATTAGGAGTTTAGCTGATGGGAGCATTCCCTTAATAGGTTTGGTAGACATTCAATCAGGGGAAACAGTAAGAATGTCGGCATTCAATGGCACAAAAGCAGAAGCCAAATTATTAGTAACAGAAAAAATATAATCAAGAACAACAAAAATTAAAACAACGAATAGATTATGAAAATTTCAAAATTACTGTTAGGTCTTGCAACAATGTTGGTATTCCAACTAACAGCATGTTCGCAAGCAACAAAGAAGAAAGAGCAAACACAGAAAGAACAGAAAGAAGAAAAAACACAACCCAATGTTATATTCATATTAGTAGACGATATGGGTTGGGCAGATTTGGGTGTGTACGGTTCAAAAGAAATTAAAACCCCCAACATTGATAAACTGGCTGCCAATGGCATGCGTTTCTCAGATGCCTATGCAGGACATACCGTTTGCGCACCATCACGTTGTGTGCTGATGACTGGTAAAAATACTGGAAATTCAAGGGTAAGGAGCAATTCTGGCACATCACCACTGTTTAGCGAAGATGTGACTGTTGCAGAAGTATTTAAAAGCAAAGGGTATACCACAGGGGGCTTTGGTAAATGGGGTTTAGGCACCATGCAGTCATCTGGGGCAGCAGAGAGACAAGGGTTTGATACCTTCTTCGGTTATTACGATCAAGTACACGCACATACATACTACCCGTCATACCTAGTGAAAGATGGCGCACCTTTTGTTTTACCTGGCAATGCAAAAAATAATGGTTACGAACACGGTGTAACCCCTGTATCTACAAAGGCGGAACGAAGTAAGTTGTACAGGAACGATAAAATGAAAAGCCCTAAAAGAGGTGGGGTATCAACAACAATAGCTACGGGCGAAAAAAGAGAATTTAGTCAATATGTAATTTTTGAAGAAACCCTAAAATTCATCAAAGACAACAAAGACAAGCCTTTCTTTTGTTATGCCCCATGGACCCCACCACATGGTGATTACCACTTACCAGAAGACGACCCCTCTTGGTTGATGTACAAAGATAAGCCATGGCCTGTTGAAGCTAGGGTACATGCCTCTTTTGTAAATATGGCAGACCGTCAAGCAGGACAAGTTTTAGATCTATTAGAAGAACTTGGCATTGCAGAAAACACCCTTGTTTTCTTCATGTCAGATAACGGGGCAGCAATGCGTTTTGATGGCATTTTAGATTCTTCGGGCCCCTTACAGGGAGCCAAAAGGTCTATGCATGATGGCGGTATACGTTCCCCATTAATCGTATCATGGCCAGGTAAAATCAAGGCAGGTTCAGAAAGTAAACACATTACGTATTCAGCAGATTTTATGCCTACCATAGCCGAATTAATTGGTGCAGAAAGTGCTGTCCCGTCTGATATCAATGGAATTTCCATATTACCAACCCTTTTGGGGAAATCCAAAAAACAAAAAGAACATGATTGTCTGTATTGGGAGTGGCCAGGTAGAAAAGGGGGCAAAATGCCACAAGCAGTAAGGTACAATAAATGGAAACTTGTACGTATGGATAGCAATGACCCTTGGCAATTATACAGTATCTATGATGATATATTCGAGTCTGAAGACTTGGCCAGTAAGCACCCCGATGTTGTCGCACACGTAAATGATTGGTTAAAAAATAACACGACCCCTTTTAAAAAATAACAATGAAAAAAATAAATATTTTAGTAATCATACTTGTATTTGTTAGAGCTATAACAACACCAGTATTGGCCCAAAATACCAAAGAAAAACCAAATGTGGTTTTTATATTGATTGACGATATGGCCTGGGCAGATGTAGGCTACAATGGGGGAGCAGGAGGGTTTTACGAAACCCCTAACATAGATGCCATGGCCACAGAAGGTATGGTGTTTAACCGTTTTTATCCAGGAGGGGCAAATTGTGCGCCCACCAGGGCATGTATAGTATCTGGGATGTACACACCGCGTACCAAAATTTATACCCCTGGGGGGCAAGCCAAAGGAAACCCTAAGGACATGCGCTTTCATGTGCCTGCAAAAAACCGCAAAGGCGATGAAAAATCAATGGACACCAGGGTAGAAATAGATGCCTCTGTCACTTCTATAGCCGAGGTAATAAATACAGCCGGTTATGTTACCTCACGTATTGGTAAATGGCATATAGGATCAGATAAGCAAGGATTTGATGAATCTACCCAAGATGGTATAGATACCTCTGAAAAACATTATTACAACGATAAGTTTGCTACAGACCGTATGGCCAAAGCAGCAACAGAGTTTATGGAAAGGAACAAGGAAAACCCATTCTTTCTCTACTTTTCCCTTTGGGATGTACATACCCCACTAGTTGCTAAAAATGAAATTGTAGAAAAATACAAAAAGAAGTGGGAAAACTGGCCGGATAAATCTAAAAAGTGGAACCCTACCTATGCAGCCATGATAGAGGTAATGGACAATAGTGTAGGTGTACTTCGGGCTAAATTGAAGGCACTAGGCTTGGACAAAAATACCATGGTTATGGTGGCATCAGATAATGGTGGGCCGGCAGGACATTCGTCCAACTTGCCTTTAAGAGGCGCCAAAGGCGCTATGTACGAAGGTGGTATTAGGACTCCGGCTGTAGCTGTATGGCCAGGGCAAATACAACCAGGAACATCCAATGATTGCCCTGTTACAGGCGTAGACTTTATGCCTACCCTCGCAGAAATAGTAGGCGCAGGATTACCTAAAAACCAACCAGTAGACGGAAAGTCTTTTGTGAACCTGCTAAAAACAGGTAACGATATGAAAACCAGGGATATATTTTGGCATTATCCGCTTTATTTAACAGGTAAAAAGTCTACTTACGGTTGGCCAGGGGATAACGTGTTGCCAAAATACGGAACCAATGAAATGATATGGCGTGCAGTACCATCCACTACTATTATGCGGGGCGATTGGAAACTGATTTATTTTTATGAATATGAAAAGTACGAACTCTATAATGTAGCAGAAGATATAGGTGAACAAAACGACCTGTCTAAATCTAACCCTAAAATGGCAGGGAAACTCTACAAAAAACTGATGAAATGGGTGAAAGAGACCAATGCTGATGTCCCTACTAAAGACAACCCAGATTTCACAAAAGAATAAAATTAATTATATGTTCATGAATAATATAATTGCAAAGTCGTCAAGCATTCTTCTATTATGCACATTTATAAATGTATGTGCAGCACAAGATAGAACTAGCTTAAAAAACAAGCCTAATGTTGTAGTACTATTTGTTGACGATCTCGGTTGGGCCGATTTAAATCATAAAAACCCTTTATTTGAAACCCCTAATATTATGAAGTTGGGTGATGATGGAATGAGCTTTGAACGGGCGTATGTTTCGTCACCAGCTTGTAGCCCTAGTCGCGCTTCATTATTAACAGGAAAAGAGCCAGTACGTTTTCAAATGGTGCGCCATATTAAGCAAGAAGACAAGACAGGTAGAAACAAGAATAAATTTGGGTTATGGAAGCGGGACCCTGCACAAATGCCATCTATAAACTGGTTGCCTTTAGAGGAAGTAACCTATGCAGAACGGTTAAGGGATTTTGGTTATTTCAATATGTTTATTGGTAAATGGCATTTAGGCCATGAAGAATACCACCCCATTAATCAGGGGTTCCATGAACAATATGGAACTGGAAACCACGGACACCCAGACAATTATTACCCACCATACTTTGAACATGGAAATCCCTTAAAAGAAGTTTCAAAAGACCAATATTTAACAGAAACTTTAACCGATAAAGCGGTTGATTTCATTAAAACCTATGATAAAAAAGAACCATTTATGCTAAACCTATGGTATTACAATGTTCATAGCCCACATATTGGTAGGAAAGATTTAGTAGAAAAGTATAAGGCAAAAGGAATGGATGGCAAATATGCAAATTATGGCGCAATGGTTGAAACTATAGATGAATCTGTAGGACGGGTAAGGGCAGCCCTTATGGAAAGGGGTATTACAGATAATACTGTTATTTTGTTTACCTCAGACCAAGGGGGCTTTTTTACAAATTTTCCGTTAAGAGGAAAGAAAAATGGTGGGTATACCTTAAATGAAGGAGGGGCCCGTGTCCCATTTATCGTCTATTATCCAGGGCTAACAAAAGCAGGGACAAAATGTAACACGCCAATTCAAACACTGGATATATATTCTACCTTGGTTGAAATCGCTTCAGGTAAAGATCAGCTAGACAAGCAAGTTGATGGGGTAAGCTTAATGCCCCTGTTGAAAGGTAATGAAATTGAAAAGCGGGATTTATTCTTTTTCCGTTCGTATGAAGACCAATATGCAGCAATTATTGATGGAGACTGGAAACTTATAAAATACCATAGTGGAGTAGTTCAGCTTTATAATGTAAAGCAAGATAAAGGGGAAGTTAGTAACCTGGTATTTGTAAACCCCCGAAAAACAAAAGAATTAAAAGAAAAGCTCCAGGCTTGGGAAAATGAAGCAGTTCCAAAACATTAAATAATTAAACAAACCCGTTTGTGCCAGGGCGTATAACAAATTTTATAAAAATGTACATATGAATAAAATTAGAGAAATAACTTATAGAGTTATGTTGGTGATAGTAGTATTAACTATCCTTTGTTTTTCCTGTAAAGAAGAAAAAACGAAAGAAATCATATTTTCTACCGATATTTCAGCAGACGCAACACCAGCTGTTTTGGCAAGCATCATGAAAGTTCAAGACAACTCAATTTCAGTAATTAAATTTGAAAAAGGGACCTACCATTTTTTCCCTGAAAAAGGAAAAGAAGAGTATTGTTATATTTCAAATCATCGCGATGGTATGGTGCGTACAGCATTTCCGCTTAAAGGGCTTGATAATCTAACGGTTGATGGTCAGGGGTCTACTTTTATTTTTCATGGCATAATGATACCTTTTTTAGTTGAAGAAAGTAAAGATATTACCATTAAAAATGTATCAATCGATTGGGAAGACCCTTTTAACAGTGAAGGGCTTATTGTTGATAGAGATGAGGAGAAAAAGACCTTTGATATAAAAATATCAGAGAATTATCCATACGAAATCCGTAATGGAGAGTTGGTTTTTATAAAACCTTATTATGAGCATGGTATAGGTCAAAGTATTTGCTTTGATCCACAACGCTCCGCTATTGCTTTTAATACAGAAGAATATACGGGCCTTACGTCTACGCGTAAAGTTGGTGTTAGCCGTTATCTTGAGAATGTAAAATACAAGTATGGACATGATCGTAAGTCTCTCGAGTTTGGGTTTAGGGGTAGTGAAAACAGATTAGTGGCAGAAGAAATTGAACCAGGCTTGGTTCGTATCCATAATCATGGAAAAAAAATGCCCAAACTAGGGTGGATTATCTCAATGAAGGGAGATAAAAGGCTTAATCGTTTAGCCCCAGCATTTAGGGTGAAGTTTGTTAATGGTTTTAATGCAGAAAATGTTAACGTACATCATGCAGGGGGAATGGGGATTATTGCTGAAAATTCACGAGACCTTATTTTAGATAATTTCAATATAGTCCCATCCCAGGGTAGAATGGTTTCAACTACGGCAGATGCAACCCATTTTGTTGGGTGCAGGGGTAAAATTGAAATGAAGAATTGTACGTTTAACAACCAGTTAGATGATGCATCAAACATCCATGGTGTATATCAAAAAATAGTAGATATACTGGACGATAACCGCTTAGGCGTTTATATGGGGCACCATCAGCAACAAGGTTTTGTTATTGGTACTCCAAATGATACACTCGGGTTGGTTAGGTTGTCAGATTCTTTTTTCCCTTATAAGAAATTAACCATTAAAAATATTGAATTTCTTAATGGGCGTTATCAAATTATCACCTTTAATGAAAAATTACCCGAGAAGATAAAAATAGGGGATTTACTCGAGAACCTTTCTGCTTACCCAGAAGTGCTGATTAAAAACTGTAACATTGGTAATAATAGGGCCAGAGGGATACTTGTTTCTACCCCGAAGAAGACCGTAATAGAAGACAACTTTTTCCACACCGAGATGGAAGGGATTTTAGTCCCACTTGAAAGTGGGCATTGGTACGAATCGGGCAATGCGGCCAATTTGTTTATCCGAAACAATACATTTCAAGATTGTCAACATAGTGGTTATAACCGTGGGGTTATCCGTTTTGACACTGATGATGATAACGAAAATGTTGCGTTTAAAAATATTGAAATAACAAATAATACTTTCAATCAGTTTGATAACCTTATTTTGCAGGCAACCAATACCGATGGCATATTATTCAAAGGGAATACAATTACAAACTCTGGTACATTTCCGCAGCGAAACCCTCAAAACCCAGTAATTAAAATCAAAGCATCAAAAAATGTCCGTTTTGAAGATAATTCTTATGATAGTAAAGCAACAGAAATAATTCAGTCAGATAGCCATATATCAAATGGAAATTAATCGAAAGAAAAGTTTTTCACAGCATTTAAGGAGCAAAAATATCCGTGGATCATAGAAGAGGGCAAGTGTTTGATGAATCTACCCAAGATGGTATAGATACCTCCAGAAAACATTATTACAAGGATAAGTTTGCTACCGACCGTATGACTAAAGCAGCAACAGAGTTTATGGAAAGGAACAAGGAAAACCCATTCTTTCTCTACTTTTCCTTTTGGGATGTACACACGCCTTTGGTAGCTAAACAAGAGGTTATAGATAAGTATACAAAGAAATGGGAAACTTGGCCAGATAAATCTAAAAAATGGAATCCTGCCTATGCAGCTATGATAGAGGTAATGGATACTAGTGTAGGCATATTACGAGCTAAATTGAAGGCATTAGGCTTAGACAAAAACACCATGATTATGGTGGCATCTGATAATGGTGGGCCGGCAGGACACTCGTCCAACCTACCTTTAAGAGGTGCCAAAGGAGCCATGTACGAAGGTGGCATTAGAACTCCAGCTGTAGCCGTATGGCCAGGACAAATAGAACCTGGAACATCTAATGATTGCCCTGTTACAGGTGTAGATTTGATGCCTACTTTTGCCGAAATAGTAGGCGCAGAATTACCTAAAAACCAACCTGTAGACGGAGTGTCTTTTGTCAACTTGCTAAAAACAGGTAACAATATGAAAATCAGGGACATGTTTTGGCATTATCCGCTTTATTTAACAGGTAAAAAGTCTACTTACGGTTGGCCAGGAGATAACGTGTTGCCAAAATACGGAACCAATGAAATGGTTTGGCGTGCAGTACCGTCAACTACTATTATGCGAGGCGATTGGAAGCTGATTTACTTTTATGAATATGAAAAGTACGAACTTTATAATGTAGCAGAAGACATAGGTGAACAAAACGACCTACCTAAATCTAACCCTAAAATGGCAGAGAAGCTCTACAAAAAACTGATGAAGTGGGTGAAAGAAACAAATGCTGATATACCTACAAAGCTAAACCCTGATTTTGTGCAATAGTAGAAACCTCATGTTAAAACGGTAAAAAATGTTTATGTTTAAAACAATTAAGATAATACATTAAGAGATTACCATAGATAGATAAAATAATATATGAAACTTATACCATTTCTTGTTTGAAATTAATGTAAAAGAGATTGATGATTTTTTTCTTTAAAGGAAAAAGGACGATTTATTACGGTTATTTCAGATGCGAAATGGTATTAAATAGGATTATACAAAATAATTTTAGATGAAAAAAACAGTAGTAAGCATTCTTGTTTTTACATTTTTGCAAATAAGTTGTGTTTCAAAAAAGGAAATAAAGACTTTAGAAAAACCAAACATTATTTTTATAATGGCAGACGACCTGGGTTGGCAAGATGTAGGCTTTATGGGTAGTAAATGGTTTGAAACCCCTAATTTAGATGCTCTAGCTAAAAAGAGTAAAGTATTTACTAATGCTTATATGTACCCTACGTGCTCACCTTCTAGAACCGCATTACTTACAGGGAAACAATCTTTTAGAACAGGTGTTTATAATGTTCCTGTTTTAGAAAAAAAGGATGCAGATAAAAACATTTATTCCAGATGGACTGTGGATGAAAATATTCCATTGTATTCAAACCCATTAAATAAGGCAGGATATAAACTTATTCATATTGGGAAATGGCATATTGTAGGACCTTACCCTGAAACAGAAAAGAATTACCCTTTCAAAGCGAAATTAAGTCAACCCGACTCTGGCGATTTATCTTGGTTAGAAAATCATACTAATGGTTCAGCAAAAAAATACTATCCAACAGAACGGGGGTTTCATAAAAATGTAGGTGGTACTTGGTGGGGTGATCCAGCTAGAGGTTATAACAAAGGATATGCTTCAGAAAGTGGCGGTTACAAAGCACCATTTAAAAATCCGTTTATAGAAGACAAACCTACAGATAATTGGCTTACAGATAGACTTACCGATGAAGCGATGGCCTTTATGGAAGCAAACTCCAATGCTCCATTTTTTGTAAACCTAAATTATTATGCACCTCACCGTCCAACTGTTGCTAAAAATAATAAATGGTTTGATTATTTTATGGCTAAGGCAGGAGATAGCATTACGGGTCAGGGTATATCTAGGCGAGAAAGAATTGCAGCATATGCTACTATGATTAAATCTATAGATGAAAACGTAGGTAGGATTATTGATTTTTTAAAACAGAAAGGATTAAGTGATAATACTGTTATTGTGTTCACCTCAGATAATGGATTTAATGGTATACAAAGTACCAATTATAGGTTAAGAGGAGCAAAGGGAACAGTATATGAAGGTGGTATACGAGTGCCTGCTTTTGTACATTGGCCTAAAAAGATTAAAGCAGGGGTTTCAGAAACACCTATTTCTGGATTAGATTATTTTCCAACATTTTTAGATTTAGCAAACATTAAAGATTTTAATGGCGTTTTAGACGGCTCTAGCCTTGTTCCAGAAATACTTGGAAAAGCAACAACCCACCCGCCACTTTTTTGGCATATTGCCAGTACTTGTAAAAATCCACCATCTTCTATTATTAGAAAAGGAGATTGGAAATTAATTCAGAATTTAATTAGCGGCGAATTGCAGCTTTATAACTTAAAAACCGATTTAAAAGAGCAGAATAATTTAGCCGAAGAAAACGTAAGTAAAACTCAAGAATTATTAAAAGAATTGAAAGATTGGAGAGAAGATAACAAAGCGCCGCTTCCTAAAGCATCAGTATTAAAATAATATAAACTAAGCAAACAAATAGCAAGTATTACTTAGAGAAAGTCATGTAAATACATAATTTTAATTTATTTCAAATTAATGACATATATAATACGCAATAATAAAAAAATAACTTTAAGTCTGTTAATTCTAGTTTTTGGGTTTTTAATGCCTTTAAATGCTCAGATTATACACATAAATACAAACGATAATTCTTTAATATTTAAAGTAGATAAAGCAAAAAAACTTCATCAAGTTCATTATGGAAAACGCCTATCTTCAACCCAAGGTTTAATACATTTAACACCTGTATTTAATGAAGCTTACCCCAGTTTTGGAAATGGACAATCTGATGAAGTCGCCTTAATAGCGAAACATGCCGATGGGACTTTGGTTACTGATCTTTATTATGAATCGCATGAGCAAACCTTAAACGACGGTGTGCAAACCACTACAATACATTTAGAAGATGAAAAAAAACCGTTTTATGTTAATCTATATTTTAAAGGATATAAACAAAATAATGTTATTGAAGCGTGGACAACAATACACCATAAAGAAAAAACAAGCGTAAGGCTTGATAATTTTGCATCGGCATCATTAGGGTTTAAAGCTGTAGAATACCATTTATTGCATTTTTACGGAAGTCATGCTCGCGAAATGCAAATTACTCAAGAACGATTATCTAATGGTATAAAAACTATAGAAACTAAACGTGGGGTGCGTACTACAGAGTATGAAAATCCATCCTTTATGCTTTCATTAAATAAGCCTGCTTTAGAAGATTCTGGTGAAGTTGTTGCAGGTTCGTTGGCATGGTCGGGGAATTTTAAATTGGCATTTCAAGTTGATGACCAAGAAAGATGCCAAATGATAGCTGGAATCAACCCGTTTGCATCGTCTTATACTATTGCTCCAGATGAGGTGTTTAAAACTCCAAAACTGATTTTTACATATAGTAACAAAGGAAAGAATCAAGCTTCAATAAACCTACATCAATGGGCAAAAAAATATAACCTTAGAGATGGGAACAAAACACGTCCTATTGTTTTAAACAGTTGGGAAGGGGCGTATTTCACCTTTGATGAAAAGCGTTTAAAGTCTATGATAGATAGCGCTGCATCAATGGGTGTTGAGATTTTTGTTTTAGATGATGGTTGGTTTGGAAACATGCACCCACGTAATAACTCTAAAGCTGGATTAGGAGATTGGCAAGTAAATAAAAAGAAACTTCCTAATGGTATTAAGGGGCTTATTGATTATACTGAATTTAAAGGCATGAAATTTGGTATATGGGTAGAACCCGAAATGGTGAACCCTAAAAGTGAATTGGCAGAAAATCGCCTAGAGTGGATTATTCAACGTGGTAATGAAAGGCAGGCACTTTTGCAAAGAAATCAATCTTTATTAGATCTTTCTAATCCAGAAGTTCAAGATTTTGTTTACAACGTAATTGATAATATTTTAAAAGACAACCCACGAATTGCTTATGTAAAATGGGATGCTAACCGTAATATACAAAATTTTGGATCTACATATTTATCAGCAAATAAGCAATCTCATTTATGGATAGAATATGCACACGGATTAGAAAACGTATATAAAAAGTTAACGAAAAATTATCCTAATAAAATATTCCAATCCTGTGCTTCTGGTGGAGGAAGAGTAGAGTATGGGGCATTAAAATACACGCATGAATTTTGGCCTAGTGATGATACAGATCCTTTTGAACGAATATTTATCCAATGGGGTACTAACCATATTTTTCCACCTATAGCCACAGCAACTCATGTAACAAATTCACCTAATCATCAAACTGGTCGAGAAACCTCTTTAAAATTTAGGTTTGATGTTGCTTTTGCTGGACGATTAGGGATAGAGTTAAGCCCTGATAAATTAAAGAAGAAAGACTTAGATTTTGCTAAAAAAGCTATTAACTCATATAAAGATGTGCGCGATGTTATTCAACATGGAGACCTTTACCGATTACTATCGCCTTATGATGATGATGGTTATGCTGCCATTAATTATGTTTCTAAAGATAAAAAAGAAGCTATTTTAATGGTGTATAGTCACGCATACCATAGGCGATTAGAAAGAAATTTAGTGCGTATGCAAGGTTTAGAAAAAGGAGCTATTTATCGTGTTGAAGAAATTAATAAAGATGAAGGGAAACAACTCATAACAGTTAATGGTAAAGACATATCTGCTGATATTTTTATAAATGTAGGAATAAAGGTAGGCTTAAGAAAACCTTTAACCAGCCTTATTTTAAAATTAACAAAAGTTAACTAATTGTAGAATCATGGTAAAGACATATATAGCAACCTTTATTATGCTTATAATCATTGTAAGTTGTAATAGTAAAAAAGAACCAGAAAAATTACCTAGACCCAATATACTTTTCTGTATTGCAGATGATGCATCTTATCCATATATGGGAGCTTATGGTTACGATTGGATAAAAACACCTGCCTTCGATAAAGTAGCTAGTCGAGGTTTGTTATTCAATGATGCGTATACTCCCAACGCAAAATGCGGTCCTTCCAGAGCCATTATTTTAACAGGCAGGCATTCGTGGCAATTAGAAGAGGCAGGAAATTATGTTGCTAAATTCCCCAAAAAATTCAAAAGTTTTATGAAAGAATTGAATGATTATGGCTACCAAATAGGTTACACAGGAAAAGGTTGGGCTCCAGGAGATCCTGGTGTAATAGACGGTAAAGCAAGAGAGCTTACAGGTAAACCTTATAAAAGCATAATAGCAAAACCACCTACCAAAGGTATTAAGAGTATAGATTATGCTGCTAATTTTAATCAATTTTTAAGTAAAGTCCCTGAGGGCAATTCTTGGTGTTTTTGGTACGGCGGTCAAGAGCCACATAGAAATTACGAATATGGTTCTGGTATAAAAAAAGGAGGGAAATCTTTATCTGATATTGATGAAGTGCCTAAATTCTGGCCAGATAATGATACCATTAGAACAGATATGCTCGATTATGCTTATGAAGTAGAGTATTTTGATACGCATCTTTCTCGCATGATGAAAAAACTAGAAGAAATAGGACAATTAGACAATACTATTATTGTAGTTACATCAGATAATGGTATGCCATTTCCTCGAGGGAAAGCTCAAAAATATGAAATATCTAACCATATGCCTTTTGCCATAATGTGGCCTAAAGGAATTAAAAATCCAGGAAGAGTAATTGATGATTATATTTCTTTTATAGATATAGCACCAACTTTTTTAGATGTAGCACAAATACCTGCTGCACGTTTAAAAATGCAACCTATCACAGGGCAATCGCTTGTACATATTTTTAAAACGGAAAAAGATGGTATGGTAGATCCTAACGATAATTTTACTATTATAGGAAGAGAGCGACATGATTACGGGAGGCCTAATAATCAAGGTTATCCCGTTCGCAGAATTGTAAAAGAGCGTATGCTTTATTTGCACAATTTTAAACCAGAACTTTGGCCTTCAGGAAATCCAGAAACAGGTTATATGGATTGTGATGCAAGTCCTACCAAAACCTTTATCTTAAACCAACGAAGAAACGACCCTAATGATAATTTTTATTGGAATTTAGCCTTTGGTAAAAGACCTTTAGAAGAATTATATAATCTAAATAAGGATAGGTATTGTATGCAAAACTTGGCTGAATATGCTAGTAATGCTTCGGTAAAAGAACAATTAAAAACCAAATTATTCAATATTTTAAAAAAGCAAAAAGACCCACGAATGTTTGGTAATGGCGATGTATTTGATAATTATTCCTTTCAAAATGAAAAGAAAATGAGAAATTATTATGAACGATTTATTGAAGGTGATCCCACATTAAAAGCTGGATGGATAAATAAAACAGATGTGGAAAAAGAAATTTTAAATTAACAAATTATTATATCATAGTTATGAATTACTTTAAAGTGAGTAATATGAGAAAAAACATAAAAAGTGTATTAATTATTTTATTAGTTTTTTGTATCTCATGTACGGATAAAAAAGAGGTTAAAGAAAAAAAGAAAAATATTGTATTTATTCTTGTTGATGATTTAGGATGGAAAGATTTAGGGTATACAGGAAGTACGTTTTATGAGAGTCCTAATATTGATGCTTTAAGTAGAGAAAGTATTCAATTTACTAATGCGTATGCGTCTAGTTCTGTTTGCTCGCCATCAAGAGCAGCAATATTAACAGGAAAACACCCTGCAAGAGTAGGTATTACAGATTGGATTCCTGGTACTCGCCTTAAAAATACAAAACTAACAACTCCAGAAGATTTACATGAGCTTCCTTTAAAAGAGCTTACGCTTGCAGAGGTGTTTAAATCGAATGGATACAAAACTTTTTTTGCAGGAAAATGGCATTTAGGTAGTGAAGGCTATTATCCAGAAAATCAAGGTTTTGATATTAATAAAGGGGGCTACGATAAAGGAGGTCCTAGAGGTGGAGGCTATTATCCGCCATATAAAAACCCTAAATTAAAAGATGGGCCAAAAGATGAGTATTTAACCGACAGACTTACTACAGAATCTATTAACTTTTTAGATACTATAGACCATTCTTCCCCATTTTTATTATACCTAAGTTTTTACACTGTTCATGAAAAAATACAAGCAAATAATGAGTTTATTGATAAATTTGAAGACAAACTTAAACATGTAGAATCTCAAGAAAAAAGTTACCGTAAAGAAGGAAATGGTATTACAACATTAAGTCAGCTTAATGCAAAATATGCCTCTATGGTTTACGCTATGGATAACAATGTGGGGCGTTTAATTAAAAAACTAAAAGAAAAAGGATTATATGAAAACACGACATTAGTTTTTACTTCAGATAATGGTAGCCTAACAACTTTATATAAAAAGAGAAATAAAAAAGCGCCAACTGCAGTATTACCGTTACGAGCAGGAAAAGGGTGGCTTTACGAAGGCGGTATTCGCGTACCTTTATTAATTAAGCCTTCTAATTATTTAGGTGAAGCAAGAATTAGTGAACAACCAGTAGTTGGGCACGATTTTTACCCCACATTACTTGCAATAGCAGGTATAGAAAGAGATGCTACAATTCCTATTGATGGCGTAGATTTAAGCCCGATATTACAGAAAAACAAATCACTTGATAGAGAAGAATTATTTTGGCACTTTCCACATTATCATGGAAGCGGTTGGGAACCAGGAGCTGCTATTCGTCAAGGCAAATGGAAATTAATTGAATTTTATGAAACCAATACAGTTGAGTTGTACAATTTGACTGAGGACATTTCAGAATCGAATGATCTTTCTTTAAAACATCCAGAAATTGCTACTTCGCTTCAAAATAGATTACACGAACTACAAAAATCGATGAATGCAAATAGGGTGACAATAAATCCTAATTATAATACTACTATCCCAGAAGGTACATATTAAATAAAAAGATGAAAAAATTAACTGTAATTTTAATATTGTTATTTCTTGCATTTTCATGCGGAGATAAAAAAAAGGAAATCACTTATGTGAAGGCACCTTTTAAAAACTTAGACACCCTAGCTACAAACGATTGGTGGAATAGAGCAAAAAACCCTATCATTAACCTAAAAGTGGAAAGAGATGCCGTTATTGCTTTTGGCATATACACAGTTTCTAATAATGTTTTAAAGCTTTCTGCTCAGTTATTTCCGCTTTACCCAGAAGAAACAAGGGAAATACGTTTAGAATTAAAAAACAACAACAGTTGGGAAGAAGTGCAAACCCAAAACGTTAACGAATTGGGATGGTCTTGCCTTTTTCGAATAGAAAATTGGAACAGCTCTAAAGATACATATTATAGGCTTAAACATGGTAAAAATGCCATTTATGAAGGAATGATTAGGAAAGATCCTAAAGAAAAAAAGGAAATTTCTATGGCAGCTCTGTCCTGTAATAGCAGTAAAGACCGTGGCGGACGAGAAAACATCGTTAAAAATATTAATTATCAAAATCCAGATATTGTTTTTTTTGCTGGAGATCAGTCATACGACCATAAAGAACATACTGCTGCATGGATAAAATTTGGAATGCAGTTTAGGGAAGTCTTTAGAAATAGACCTTGTATTACTATTCCAGATGACCATGATGTAGGTCATGGTAATTTTTGGGGTGAAGGCGGTAAAAAAGCTTCAGATAAAAAAGGAACTGATGGTGGGTATATATGGCATGACGGATATGTAAAAATGGTTGAAAGGTGCCAAACAGCACATTTACCAGACCCATTCAATCCTACTCCTGTTCAACAAGGTATAGGTGTTTATTATACCAATATTATTGTTGGAGAAATAGATTTTGCCATTATAGAAGATCGTAAATTCAAATCTGGTCCTAAAGGAAAAATTCCTAAAATGGGATCACGACCAGACCATATTACAGATCCAAATTACAATCCTTCTGATATAGATTTTGAAGGACTAACACTTTTAGGAGAAAGACAACTAGAATTTTTAAATCAATGGGCAGAAGTACAAGAAGGCCTTAAAATGAAAGCTGTTCTGTCTCAAACAGGGTTTAGCGGTGGTGCTCATTTACATGGACGAAAAAAGAGTAGATTGCATGCCGATTTAGATTCTAACGGATGGCCACAAACAGGACGAAACAAAGCCTTAAGAGCAATAAAAAAGGCAAACGCAGTTCACATTGCTGGCGATCAGCACTTAGCTACAGTGATGCAACATGGTATAGACGAATTTGATGATGGTCCTTGGGCATTTTTATCTCCAGCTATTGTTAATAATTTTTATAGTAGATGGTGGTGGCCTAAAAACGAAAAACCAGGCAAAAATAATAATAAACGTTTACTCTGGACAGGGCAATACCTAGACGGTTTCAACAACAAAATCACAATGCATTCGTATGCTAATCCAGACAACCGATCTAACGGAGGTGGTTATGGGTTTATACGATTTAATAAAGTAGATAATAAAGTCACTTTTGAGTGTTGGCCTAGAGATGCAGATGTTTCTAAAGGTGATTCTGAACAATTTCCTGGTTGGCCAATAGCAGTAAATCCTTAACTATATAATATTTATTCATAGGTGTTTGATAAAATAAAAACAAGCGTTTTAAATTTTAAAATACTCCTTTTCCTTTATATAATACCATTTCTCATCTGAAATAACCGTAATAAAACGCCCTTTTTTTACAATAATATAATTGAATCAAAATAAAATATCATAGCATGTGCAGACCTGTCAGGTTTTAAAAACATAAGTGTTCGGAAGACACAAGTTCAATGACATATTTCCATAAATTAGTATAATAATTGAATTATTAT
>CANKVS010000003.1 GCA_947487155.1 uncultured Flaviramulus sp. | reverse complement strand
AAAATAAAGGCCAGGACCAAGGCAACGGAAACATTATGGATATTCTTTGGCATACATACTGCCAATGCCCTTGAAATCGGAAGACGAAAGGCCAAAACACTGCTACAACAGGTAGTTTAACCCAAGTCAAGAAAAGTAATTGTATAGGGATACCTAGCTCCAAACCTTACCTAAATTAAGTTTTAAGCTACAATCATTGAAAAAAATGAGCTCTAGTATGAAAATGACCCTAAAATATTCATCAAGGAAAGTCCTAAAAACATTATGTTTCTAAAAATTAACCTTACTCCTGAAAGTGCCTAAAAAGTTATCTAATTCTAGATTCACATTATCAATCATAATTAGACCTCCAGTTTATGAGATTCCTGCGTTCGCAGGAATTTAAATTCCCTCAAACAATTTCCCAGGTAACGGTCTAATAACGCCTTTAAGTTCCATAGTTAATAATATACTAGCTACTTTAAAAATGGGAAGATTACAATTTAGGGCAATACCATCTAATGGTTGTTTATTATTTTCTTTTAAATAATTATATATCACCTTTTCAGTATCATCAAGATCTACAAATAACTGCTTTTGAATGCTTGGTTTTTCACTGTCCTTCAATTGCCAATTCAAAATATAAGGGACATCTAAAGGGGTAGAAAGCATATAGGCTTTTTGGTGCTTAATTAAATTATTGCATCCAACGCTTTGCAAGTCGGTAATACGTCCTGGAACAGCAAATACATCTCTATTATACGAATTAGCAATATCTGCGGTAACTAAACTACCACCTTTTTCGGCAGATTCTATAACAATAGTCGCTTCACTTAAACCAGCTATAATTCTATTTCGTTTTAAAAAATTATTCCGATCAAAAGTATCGCTACTCCAAAAGTCTGTGAAAAACCCGCCATGTTTTTCTATATCAACCATATACTTTTTATGTGCTTTTGGGTAAATTTGATTTAAGCCATGTGCTAAACAGCCAATAGTTTGTAAATCTTGTTTTAGTGCTGCTTTATGCGCAGTAATATCGGTGCCATAAGCAAAACCAGAAATAATAATAGGGTTATAAGGTTTAAGTGTTTCAACCAATTTTTCACAAAATGCAATACCGTTGGTTGTTATTTTTCTTGCGCCAACAATACTAATAATATGCTGTTGCTTTAAATTGATATTCCCAGATTGAAATAACAATATTGGTCCGTCTATACAGTGTTTTAATTTTTCGGGGTAGCTTTCATCTTTAAAATATAAAACCTTAAGGTTATTTTCTTTTATAAATGCTATTTCCTTTTCGGCAAGTTTTAAATGATTTGTTTCAAACAAATCACTTAAAATAACATTTCCAACACCATCAATTTTAAGGAGATTCTGCTTTTTTTCTTTTAAAACCGCTTCAGCAGAACCACAATGAGCAATAAGTTTTTTAGGAGTAATATCACCAATATTTCTAATATGTTGGAGTGCTAGAGTGTATAGTAATTCATGTGCTGTCATTTAATTATAAAAGTAATATTATGCTTCAATTTTAAAAAAGGTGGTACTACTCATAATTTTATAAAATAGAACAAGAGCAATAATGGTTAAAAACTTATCGGTTGCATTAATCCACCCAATAGTATCAGTTTTATAGTAAATGAATTGATAACTTTGTAAATATTCAGATAATAAAATACTTGATAGTGCTAAGCACAAACAAACAACTTCTTTATTTACTTTTACAGATAGGTAAATAAACCCTAAAGATGTCATTAATGATACAACAATTAAATACACATAAATGATATCTATAAAAGCGTCTAAACCATTTAAATGCGCCGTGTTTTTAACTATCATGTTATGTATTTGATACAATAAAAAAAGAAAAAGTAAAATAATTACACCTGCATTGAAAAAAGACAGCTTATCTAACTTACTTTTTACTAATTTTTGAGACATATATATAATAATAGAAAAGTATGCTAATAAATAAATATAGCCTCCAAAAATTGAAAAATTTAAACTATCGAAAACATCTGTAATATAAAGAATAAATATAATTTGCCCAATAAAAGTAAAAAACAAATACCCAAGAAGATATAAGCACTTTTCTTTATTTATAACATAAAGAACTAGAACTAATAAGGTTATAACAAACTCTAAGAAATGTGTTTGAACTTCTAAATCTTTGTAACTACAAACAAGTAGTAATAAAAAAACTAATATGCCAGTGCCCATTAGTAATTTATTCAAAAATAATTTAGTCATTTATCTTGCGATTAAAAATTAAAGTAATTGATTTTCAATTAATTAATTATTTTCAAAAATAACAAAATACATTTACAATGAAAGTAATTTCATTACTGTTAATAAATATTTTCTTTTAAACTTTAACCGAAAGTATTATTTTTTAACTTTGTTTTCATGCAATTAGAAACTTACATTAGCGATTTACTATATAGATATGAATGTGTTACTATTCCTGAGTTTGGGTCTTTTTTAACACAACGTGTATCGGCTTCAATTAATAATGCTACAAACACATTTTCGCCACCAAAAAAAGCAGTGTCTTTTAACGAGCAAATTCAGAAAAATGATGGTTTATTAGCGCATTATATTGCTGATGTTGAAAAAATTCCTTTTGAAATTGCTACCAAAAAAATTGCTAAACGAGTTAAAACATTAAAAGCGTATTTAACTCAAGGTGAAACCTTAACGTTTAATAATATAGGTGAGATTGTTTTTAATAGTGAAGGTAAAATTTTATTTGAACCATCGTATCATCTTAACTATTTAACCGATTCTTTTGGTTTATCACAGTTTGTTTCTCCATCTATAACGCGAGAGGTTTACAAAGACGCTGTTGAAACTATTGAAAAGGTTGTTCCTATTACTGTTACTCCCGAAAAACGAAAAACAAGACCTTATTTAAAGTATGCTGCTGTAGCGTTAATAGCATTAACTCTTGGCGGTTTTACTGCTTCTAATTTTTATGTTAATCAAATTGAAGCTCAAAACCAAATAGCTCAAGAAGACGCCATGCAACAATTAGATACAAAAATTCAAGAAGCTACTTTTAGTTTAAATCCGCTTCCTGCCATTACTTGGAATCTTACTAAACAAACGGGTAACTATCACATTGTAGCAGGAGCTTTTAGAGTTGAAGAAAACTCCAATAAAAAAGTACAACAACTTAAGGCTTTAGGTTATAATGCAAGAACTATTGGTGCTAATAAGTATGGTTTACATGAAGTTGTTTATGCCAGTTACGAAAACGGAAAAGACGCTTTAAAAGCCATTCGTGAGATTAGAAAAACGCATAATAAAGACGCTTGGTTATTGGTTAAAAAGTTAGATTAGTTTCTGGCTGAATTCATACGTTTTACTTCTTTAATACTTAAAAGCATAGTACCTTTGTGGCAATCTTAAAAAAAAGATGTCATGCAAGCAAAAACACCTATACAATCTAAAACAATTCTAACCGATATGGTTTTACCCGGTGAAACCAATCCTTTAAATAATTTATTTGGTGGTGAATTATTAGCACGAATGGATCGTGCTGCAAGTATTTCTGCAAGGCGTCATAGTAGGCGTATCGTTGTAACGGCATCTGTAAATCATGTCGCTTTTAATAGAGCAGTGCCTCTTGGTAGTGTTGTAACTGTTGAAGCTAAAGTGTCTCGTGCTTTTAAAACATCGATGGAAGTTTTTATTGATGTTTGGATTGAAGATAGGGAGTCTGGCGATAAAACAAAAGCTAACGAAGCTATTTATACTTTTGTTGCTGTTGATGAAACGGGAAGACCTATTGCTGTTCCTGAAGTTTTACCTGAAACCGACTTAGAAAAAGAACGTTTTGATGCTGCCTTACGTAGGAAGCAATTAAGCCTTTTATTAGCAGGAAAAATAAAGCCTAATGAGGCTACAGAGTTAAAGGCTTTATTTGAGTAATTAGTCGATTACTGTATGTGTATGGATAATTTCACTTTAAATCCGTTCTACAATAGTTTCACATAAATAGTGTGTGTCCCAAATATCTTGAATACGGTTAGCCTTAAAATCAGGTTCACTTAAAGCCTGTAACCAATCTTCAATTAAATCAACAAAACCTCTTTTATATAAAGTATTTTGCCAATTATTAAACCCAATAACGTCTTGTATTTCATCTTTATAATGAATTCCTGTTGTTAACTCATCAATTTGCCATTTATTTCCATTAGCATAATATTCAACACGTTCTTCGGTAATACCACTCATTCTATTCATAGAACCACTTAACAACACATCATTTTGCTGCCATTGCACTTGCAAAGCTTCTAACTTTTTGTTTTTACATTTTGAAAAAACTTGAATGTTTTCTATTTCGCCTGACGCTAAAAACCGAAGACTATCTACAACATGAATAAAATCATCGAAAACAAAAACTCTAGGATCTCCAGGTAAATCAACCCTATTTTTTTGCCAAAAAATTTGAATAGGATTTAATTGATTTTTTAGTGAATTAACCAGTGGAGCAAAACGACGATTAAAACCTAAGTATAATAATATGTCTTTTTGAGCCGACAAGTTTAACAGCGTTTCTACTTCACTTAAAGAATAGCAAAGTGGCTTATCTACAAATACAGGAATGCCTGCATGTAATAATTTTGAAACTAGCGCGAAATGACTCTTCGTATTACTATGAATCATAACAGCATCTGGCTGTGCTTTAATTAAATCATCAATACTTGAATAGGCTTCAGTAATGCGATATTGGTATGCCAACTGTTTTAAAACCATGTTATTTCTAGTGCATAGTATGGGAGTTATTTTAGAATGATTTGCAACAATTGGCAAATAGGCTTTTTGGGCAATATCTCCTAAACCAACTAATGCGATTCTCTTTTTTTGTGAGTTTTTCATTAGGTAAATTTAGGGCATTTTAAGATAAATTCAAGTATTTGAAAAACACATCTTTATAACGACTGCTAATAGGAATTTTATAGTTGTCTATGTAAACTTGATTATTCTCTATTTTATCAATATTTTCAATGTTTACCAAATACGATTGATGCACTCGTACAAATTGCGACATGGGTAGTTTTGTTATAATTTCTGTAAAGGTCATTCGTGGTGAAAACACGTTTTCTTTAGTAGTAATATCTAAATAATTACCCGATCCTTTAACGAATAAAATAGTTTCAAATTCAATTTTTATAGTTTTAAATCCATCCTTTATAAAAAAGAAATTGGAGTGTTGTTTTCTGTTTTCTAAACGTTTTTCAACTTTATGAATGGCTAATTGAAATCTATCCAACTCAAAAGGTTTTAATAGATAATCAACCGCATTGTGATTATAACTTTCAATAGCAAATTCGGCATAAGCAGTTGTAAATACAACTTCAGGTTTTAATTGCAATTCATTTAATAGCTCTAACCCTGACATATTAGGCATATTGATGTCTAAAAAAATAAGATCGACAGGGTTGTGCTTTAAAAATACAATAGCATCTTCCGCATTGTAAAAATAAGCCATAAGCGAAACAGTGTCTAGTTTTGATATATGGTGCTGAATGACTTGTATCGCTTTTGGTTCGTCGTCTATGGCTATGGCTGTAATCATGTTCTTGTCATTTCTGCAAAGGCAGGAATCTTTTTAATTGGATTTAATTGTTTAAGTTTTAACTGTTCTCGATACAAATTTGTTCATGCTTCACAAATCCACTCGAACAGACATTTAGTTTATTCTTTTTACGTCATTGCGAATCACTCTTTTTTGTGTGATGTGGCAATCTGTTTCTTGATAGTGAGATTACCACCTCGTTCGTTCCTCACTCCTCGTAATGACGCTTAGTTTTAATGCTTATTTTCACTGAAAAGATATTGTTTTCTTTTAGAACATCAAAAGTATGTTTTTTAGGGTATACCAATTCTAAACGTTGCTTAGCATTTTTAATACCAATACCAAATCCTTGCTCTTTATAGTAGGTTTTAAAATCGTTATTATAACTATTTACACATTCAAAATGTATGGTATTTTCATCGCAAATAATCAATACTTTTAATTTTGAAGGTTGCGATGGGTCTATACCATATTTAAATGCATTTTCTACAAACGGAATTAACAACCCAGGACTAATTTGATGGTTTTCAATTTGCTTAAACTCTGTTTCAATATTTGGCTCTACGGCACAACGCAATTTTTGAATAGTAATATAATCTTGCAAGTATTTTATTTCGTTTTCTAGCGGAATAAAATCTTTATTAATATCCTCTTGCATATACCTAATTAAGCTAGCTAATTTCGCTGTACTTTCTGCTGTTTTTGATGCCTTTTCCTCTAAGGCGATAGCATATAAGGTATTTAATGTATTGAATAAAAAATGTGGATTGACTTGCGATTTTAGGAGGTTTAATTCGGAGTTTTTGGCTTCTATTTTTGCCTCTTGATTTATAATTCTATGGCGTATATATGCATATATTCCAGAAGTAATTACAATTAGTAGATTAAAGATAATTAAAGATAAAACGGATATGAGGTCAGAAATTGAATTAAATTGAACATCCATTAATAAAAGAATAACCAAACCCACGCTAACTATCAAAACAAAAGAATAGAGAAGATATTTTATAAAATGCTTCTTTTTCAAAAGAATTGGGGTAATATAAAAAACACTGGTGTAAAAAAATACTACATATACAGATATTAATGCAATTACTCGAATATCTATTTCATGAAATCGTATTAATGGATAAAAATATATTAGAGATATTACTATACTATTTAAAATTAATTCAAAACGTTTAACTGCAAATGCTTTTTTTAAGACCTTAATATCGATTACCAATATGCTATAAATTAATGCCATAGTTATGAATGGAATTAATCTCAAAAACACATCAAATACCGAATCGAAAGTAAAGTATTCTAAGGGTTGAACAAATATTTCTTTATCTAACATAACGGAATTACTTTTTTGAATAGATTTTATCCAAGCTAGTAAAACAGAAATAAAAAGAGTATATGAGATGGGTAAATATAAATACTTTTTCCAATTCTTGAATAACAGAGGAATTATTACAAGAGCTAGAATGTAAAAAGTAAAAATATGTAACAAGAGAACCAAAAGGCCGTATCGAAAAGGGATTTTATTAGGAGGACTTAAAGTATCAGTAATTGCTTTATATATTAAAAAAAAGAAAAGCAGAAAAACAATCAAGTGTATTATTGATTTGTATTTTGATTTTAAAAATGTGGATATAGTCATAATTTTAATATTTTCAAGTAAAACTACATCCACTTAAAAACTTCAGAAAAACAATGTTATAATTTACACAATTGATGGTATAAAAGTAGGTTTTAATGTTAAATTAATATCGCTTATTTTTATCTATCTTATGCATTATAATTACTTTTGCAACTATATTTGACACTATGAGTATAACAAGACACAATTGGACCAAAGAAGAAATTCTAAAGATATATAACAAACCTATGATGGAATTGCTATACGAAGCAGCCACTATTCATAGGGAACAACATAATCCCAATGTGGTACAGGTAAGTACGTTATTATCTGTAAAAACAGGTGGATGTTCAGAAGATTGTGGCTATTGCCCCCAAGCAGCTCGCTATCACACCAATATTGAAGGTAACGATTTAATGTCTGTGCAACAGGTAAAAGCACAAGCCTTACGTGCAAAATCTACAGGGAGCTCGCGTGTTTGTATGGGAGCCGCATGGCGTAATGTAAAGGATGGTGAAGAATTTGATCAAGTTTTAGAAATGGTACGTACCATTAACAAACTAGATATGGAAGTATGTTGTACATTAGGGATGATTACCGAAAACCAAGCACAACGCTTAGCCGAAGCAGGATTGTATGCCTACAATCATAATTTAGATTCTTCAGAAGAATATTATAAAGAAGTGATTTCTACTCGTGGTTATCAAGATCGTTTAGATACTATTGAAAATGTACGTAAAACCAATGTAACCGTTTGTAGCGGTGGTATTATAGGGATGGGTGAAAATATAGAAGACAGAGCAGGTATGCTAGTTGCACTTTCTACTTTAAATCCGCAACCAGAATCAACACCTATTAATGCGTTAGTAGCTGTTAAAGGTACGCCTTTAGAAGACCAAAAACCTGTTTCTATTTGGGACATGATTCGTATGGTTGCAACTACACGTATTGTAATGCCAGAAACCCAAGTGCGTTTAAGTGCAGGTAGAACTCAAATGACTAGGGAAGGGCAAGCTATGTGTTTCTTTGCAGGTGCAAACTCTATTTTTGCTGGCGATAAACTTTTAACAACGCCAAACCCAGATGTAAATGAAGACATGAAAATGTTTGAATTATTAGGGTTAAATCCGCAAAAACCCTTTACTAAAAAAGTACAACCACAAACTGTTGAAGCTGCTGAATCTCAGTTTGAAGCTTTAGGTGAAAAACCAAAATGGACACGACCAGAGCATACTATTGAGCGCAACGAAGCTGCTAAAGAAAAAGGGAAACTGGTTAAATAGTTTATCTTATTCCTGCATAGGTAGGAACCTTTCTAATTGAACCTTAAAAACCTATCATATAACTAGCTAAGCAGCATTTTGATGATTATCGAGTAAACTTTGAGTTTTCACTTTCAATTTTTCAAGTTGTAATAACCGATTTTTCAAATATTCTTCTTTGTCTTTGGTAATATATCTAGGATTAAATTCAACTTTTTGAGTAACCATCTTATAATAAATCGCAGCTAATTTTCTAGCAGTAGCAACTACTGCCTGTTTTCCTCCACTTTTAGCTTTCTTTCTTCTTAGGTAATCACCAATTGGGTTTTGAGCAGCCCATAATGCACCTGCTGCATCTCTAAAAGCTTGACCTGCCTTATTTTTCTTTCTCTTTATCTTACTTGATATTACTTTTCCTCCTGTAATTTTGTTATTAGGAACCACATTAAGCCATGATAAAAATTGTTTTTCGGTGGGGAATTTTGCTTTTAAATCAATTCCAGTTTCAGAAAAGATGGTAAGTGCTGTAATCTCTTTAATTCCATATATTTTTGTCACTTCAACCCCAAAGCTTCATATAAATATTGAGATACATTAAAGTTTGGATTGTTTTTAGACTTTTGAATTTTATCAACTTTCTTGTTGGTCAAAGAATTACTTGTCATTGTTTTAATCACTTTTTCGCTTTCAATATCACATTGTTTAAGTTGACCCTGCAAGAAAAGGTAATGATTATAAGCCATGTGTAAATTAAATATCTGCTCTTCGCGCCAATTGCCTTCCAAGGATTTTATTAGCGTTTCTTCTGTAGCTTTGATTCTCCAATCTCTATATTGAGCCAATATCTTGGGATCTCGTTCTCCTTCTAATATCTTAGTTATAATCGCTGTCCCAGTCTTTCCATTAATATCCCTTATCACGTTATTTAGTTTAATGTTCATTTGCTCCAACGCTTTTTGCATTCTTTGTGTTTCTCTGGTCATTTGCCTAATAAGATTCTTTCTTTGTCTTACATAATTACGTAAAGTACGAGTAAGGTTGTCTGGTTGGAAACTACCTCGTAATAAACCAAAAGTGTGTAATTCTTGAAGCCAGCGTGCATCGCTTACATCACTCTTTCTTCCTGGAACATTTTTTACATGATAAGCATTTACTAAATAAACTTCAAATCCGTAATCCAAAAGGATTGTGTATAAATCAAACCAATAGACCCCAGTGGATTCCATTGCAATTGTTTCTACTTTACAAGCTTTTAACCATTTTGCTAATTGATGTAAATCTCTTGTGAAACCCAGAAATGTCCTCACTGATTCTTTTGACCTGTCTTCAGGAACCGCCACAACGTGTTCTCTTGAGGAGATATCAATTCCTGCTGCATTTAAATTTACTAATTTTGTTGCCATAATATATCTTTTAATAGGAATGGTTAAATCAGCATACTTAAAATTGAATATTCTATCATAAGGGATCTTAAGTCACCAATAGATAATCTAACAGTATGCATACCTAAACTGAGTTATGGGCTTTAAAGCACCAATGTTTTTTAAAGTTTGATTTAACTATTCCTGTTTGTAATTCAATAAAAGTAAAAAGAAGTCGGTTATAAAAATAGATAATATGGGCTTGCCCATTGATGGACTGAGTTCGATTGTTAATCAGTTTATTGTCAATGTTTTAATGTTAAGAGTAATTGATTTTGTCATTCCGAACGAGGAACGAGGAGGAATCTCATTATTCTGAGATTTCTCGTCACTCATGCTTCGTTCTGTCGAAACTACAATATATTATTATTCAGTAGTTTACCATTATTTGTTGTATGGATTATTAATCATAGAAATCAGGTTAAAAGTATTTGAAAAGGAAATCCTTTTGCTTTCTTTTTCTGAAAAAACTTGTATTGAAAAACCCAAACATTACGATAACACCCAAAAACTATTTTAAATTTTAAGAAGGTTTTACTAACTTTGGTTTATTAAAAAATCATGTATTGGCTCTAAATTTACAAGACATTCCTCGTGTAAAAACACTTACTAAGCAGGACTTTTTAAAACAGTATTTTAAACTACAAAAGCCTGTGGTTATTGAGCGTTTTATTGAAGATTGGCCTGCTTATATCAAATGGAATTTAGAGTATATAAAATCGGTTGGTGGAGATATTACAATTCCGCTTTACGACGACAGACCTGTAGATTATAAAGATGGTTTTAATGAGCCACACGCCAAAATGAAACTTAGCGATTATATAGATTTATTAAAGCGTGAACCTACTAAATATCGTATTTTTTTATGGAATGCCCTAAAAGAGCTGCCCCAATTACAACAAGATTTTACCTTTCCAGATTTTGGTTTAAAACTTATGAAAGGTATTCCCATGCTGTTTTTTGGTGGGCAAGATTCGCATACGTTTATGCATTACGATATTGATTTGGCAAATATTTTTCATTTTCACTTTGAAGGCACCAAGCAGTGTATTTTATTCGACCAAAACCAAAGTGATTATTTATATAAAATCCCCCACGCATTAATTACTAGAGAAGATATCGATTTTAATAACCCAGATTTTAAAAAATGGCCTATGCTAAAAAAAGCTAAAGGCTATAAAACGACGCTTAATCATGGAGACGTATTATATATGCCCGAAGGTTATTGGCACTATATGCGTTACATTACTCCTGGGTTTTCTATGAGTTTACGATCTATTGCAAAAAATCCAAAAAACTTTACAAAAGCCATTTATAATTTGTTAATAATGCGCAATTATGATAATGTTATGAGAAGACTAAAAGGTCAGAAATGGATTGATTGGAAAAATGAGCAAGCCATAGTGCGAACACATAAAAAAAACGGCATTACCGTATAATTTCCGACGCTTTTTCATACACCAAATGGGATTCCCACCCTCGATATAGCAGATAGTCAATTAATTTCTTTCTTTTTTTATATAAGTTCCCTTCTGTAAGAGAATTTGCCTTTTTTTCGGCTAAATCATTGAAAACCTCGATGTACTCCGCGCTTCCTATTTCTGCAAGTGCTTGATTTATATTAACTTTGCCTATGTCTTTTTTCTTTAATTCAAAAGTTAAACGACGACGGCCCCAAGCCTTAATTCTAAACTTACCGCTTACAAATGTTTTGGCAAAACGTTCTTCATTAAGAAAGTTATGCTTCAATAGATGCACTATTATAACATCTATAGCTTCGGGTATCATACGCATACCTTCAAGTTTTTGTCTAACCTCTTTATGACACCGTTCTTGATACGCACAATAATGCTCTAGTTTACTAGTAGCTTCTTGTACGGTATATGTTTTTTTTGACTGCATTGCTTGTCAAAAATAACAATAGATAAATAAATGAAAGCATAAAAATTTATAAAAGCCAAATCCACTGTACTGAGCAAAGTCGACGTATAGATTTTAAAACTTAACGATTATGAAAAAAATTACACACATAAAGTCACTTACCTTTTTAATTGCATGTTTTTGTGCGGTTTCTTTTGGGTATGGGCAAATTGTTGCTTGGGAAATGAATGGTAATGCAGGAAATGAAGCTACAGTTAATGCAACAACACTTGATGGAAACTTAAACACTTCTGCGTTAAGTCGGGGCAGTGGTGTAAATCCAAGCACATTTGCAAATGCATTTTCTTCAACTAGTTTCACATTAAATGGCACTCAAGTAGATGCTATTACAAATAGTGATTATTTACAGTTTCAAGTTTCAGCCTCTGCAGGATTTCAAGTTTCATTAAGTACACTCGATGCTACTTTTAGAAGGTCAAATACTGGCCCAAATACATTTCTTTGGAGATATAGTACTGACGGCGTTAATTTTACTGATATTGGATCTTCAATTTCGTATACTGTAAATGTAGGCGATGGTACGGCTCAAACACAAATTAATTTATCAACGATTTTAGCATTGCAAAATGTTTCTTCTGGAACTACCATAACTATTAGACTATATGGATGGGGAGCAACTAATACAGTTGGTACGTTTGCCATTGGAAGACTAGGAGGTAACGACCTTAGTATAGGCGGTAGTGTTTCAGCATTACCAACATGCGCAGGAACAACTACAACATGGAATGGGTCTTCATGGGATAATGGTGCACCAGATATTACAACACCAGCAGTACTAAATGACAACTATAATACATTTCTTAATGGAAGTTTTAGCGCTTGTAATCTTACAGTAAATAACACCTCCGCTTTAACAGTAAGTGATAACACATATATAGAAATCCAGAATGAAATTACAGTGGATGTAGGAAGCAGTATAAATGTAAGACCCTATGGTTCCGTAATTCAAAATAATGATATCAATAATAATGTAAATAATGGAACTATCCAGGTAGTTAAAAAAACATCGCTATTAGCTGCTTGGTATGAATACACCTATTGGAGCTCTCCTGTGTCTGGGACAACTATCGGTAATGCTTTAACAGATTCTGATGTTGGAAGACGTTTTTCTTATAATGCAGCTAATTTTGAAGACGTTACTATGGAAACTGGAAATAATAATGCGACTGTTCTTGGACAAGACGATATAGATGATAATGGTGATGATTGGACTTTTGTTAATGGAGCAACTATAATGGCTCCAGGTGTTGGATACGCTTCCACACATGAAGAAAGCGTCTTTATTGGCCCTGGTTCTCCACCGTATCAATTTGATTACTCATTTACTGGAGATTTTAATAATGGTATTATTACTGTTCCTGTGGTTAGAAATGATGTCTCTGGAATTGATGAAAACTGGAATTTTATAGGAAACCCTTATCCGTCGGCAATTAGTGTTTCTGATTTTTTTGCTCAAAATATATACGATGCAACCACAAACCCAACAGGTACACTAGAGGGCGCTATTTATTATTGGTCGCAAAACACTCCTCCTTCTGGTACGGCTAACGGAAACCAACAGTTAAATTTTGCAACTTCTGATTATGCGATTCGCAATGGTGTTACTGGTACTCTAGGCGGTGATGGCGTTACACCAAATGCTTTTATCCCTTCCGGTCAAGGCTTTTTTATATCCTTTGCGCAAGCTAGACCTTCAAGTTCTGGAAATGTTATTTTTAATAACTCTATGCGTGGTATTACTAATGACAATAGTCAATTTTTTAAAGACTCAAATTCAAAAAAGACTTCTAATAATTCTACAAGTAACAAATTGTGGGTTAATTTAACGTCAGATAATGGTGTTTTTAACCAAATAGCTATAGGTTATGTAGATGGGGCTACTAATGCTTATGATGGTGCTTTTTATGATGCTCATAAAATTGTTGCACCGAGTACTTTTGCGTCTTTATATTCAAACATAGAAAATTCCACAAAAAAGTTTGCTATTCAGGGTAAAGCTGTTGATAGTTTAAATGAAAACGAGATTATTAATATTGGTTTTAAAACAACAATTAACGTTCCTACTTTATTCAAATTATCCATTGCAAATTTTGAAGGTGATTTCTTAACTAATAATACCATTTACTTAAAAGATAACTTACTTAATAAAACCCACGATTTGTCTGCTTCAGATTATACATTCACTTCCGAAGTTGGTGAATTTAATAACCGTTTTCAAATTGGGTTTAATGCGCAAGCCTTATCTAACGATGAGTTTGAAATAGCTGCAGATCAATTAAGTATTGTTGAATTAGAAAATGACAACATTCAATTTAAAATATCTAACAACTCAACTATAAAATCTGTTAGCATATTTGATCTTTTAGGAAGGCAACTATACAGTTTAAAAGGGCAAAATAGCACTGAAACTTATAGGTTTTCTAATTTAAACAGTTCAATATTTATTGCTAAGGTTGAATTGTCTAACGGCTTAATAATTACCAAAAAAGCTGTAAAAAACTAAAAAGGAATCAAAAAAAATTAAACACCATTAGCATGTATTTGTTGATGGTGTTTTTTTATAAACTATATTTTAAAGACAAAATAAAGTTCCTGCCTGCTGCTGCAATTCCAGAAGAATACGTTTTATAACGTTGGTCTGTAATGTTTTCTAAACTTGCTGTAACTGTAGTTGAATTGCTAATTTGATATTGTGTTCTAAAATTAAAAGTATACCACGATGGGGAATACGGATTGCCGTTAGCATCTAAAGCGTAGATATAATCTTTTTCAATTTCGGATGGTGCTAATTGATTGAACGATAATTCGTTATTATAATTTGCAAAAACATCTATTTTTAAATTTTTACTAGTCCAAATTAAGTGCGTGTTTCCAAAATTTGGAGCGACATGCCTAATAGGAACTTCAACATCGTTATTCTCTTCAGTTCCGCCAATAACGCTATATTGAGATGTTAGTTTTAGCTTATCGGAAACACGCATTTTTAAGCCTACTTCAAAACCATAAATCCAAGCTTTAGAAGCATTTTGAATGGCTTGAATATTACTTAATTCTCCATCGTAAACAATTGTGGATGCACCATTTAGCGTATAATCTCTTCTAACTAGTGCATTATTTAAGTACGTGTAATACGTGCTCATGTCTAAAACAAAAGTCTTGTTAAAATTTAGTTTTAGTCCCAATTCGCCACCATAAGCATATTCTGGTTTTAAATTTTCATTTGGTACTACTACCGACCCAGGTTCGGAATCAAAAACTTTACCAATATCATCTATATTTGGTGCTCTAAAAGCAGATGATGCATTAAGTTTCCACTGTAATATTTCATTTGGAGACCACCTAATACCTGCTGTTCCTGTTAATGCGCCTGCATTATTTTTTGAGGACTCGAATGGTAAATTAAGGTATATATTGTTTTCTGAAAAAACTGCTTTCGATACTATATTATTAAAACGCAATCCAGATTGAAAAACAAATTTAGAATTAGGTTTGTATTTAATACTTGTGTAAACTGCTGCCGATTGCCAACTCGATCCGTTAGGGTATCTAGAAACTGTTGAAGATGTGGTATTATTGATAATATCTTCTTCTTTGCCGTTAGACATGATTTTATTATTTACATATTCAAAACCATAAAAAAATCGGGTTTGTAAACTAAGTTTTTTTTCAAAATCTAAATTGAATGAATATGCATCTACCGATTCCTCTCTAATATTTCGTGTATTAGATTGAAAACCTCTGCCTATTCTGCTTTCTTGAAAATTTTGGTACGCCAAAGTGGCTTTTATTTTATCGTAAAGGCTAGAACGACTACTTAGTTTGGTAATTTGTAAATTAGACATAAACCATTTTTGAGGCCCATAATGCCATTCTGCCGAACGTAAGACATTATTTTTATATCTAATTAACCGATCATATCTAGGTATGTCTGAAGTTTTAGTATAATATATTCCAAAATCTAAGCTCAAATTTTCTAACGGTTCAAAGCGAACCTTTTGCATTAGGTTTAATTGATTGTATCCCGAATGCCTTTGAATTTGAGGGTTGTTATTCTTAATAATAACATCATTATTATTAGTAGTTAAAACAAATTCTGGTCTTAAATATTCATCGGGACCATGACTTCCCATTTTTAAATCGTTAAAATCTGTATAAGACACATTGGTTATAAGTGCCCATTTTTTAAACCCTAGATTAAAATCGAAATGCCCTGTTTTTTCATCACTTGCTGTAGAATAACGCGTAATAATATTAGATTTAAATACGGGTGCATCTGTATAAGACAGTCTTGGTTTTTGAGTGTAAAAACTCATTACACCACCAATGGCGTCACTACCATAAATAACAGAGCCTGAGCCTAGAGTAACCTCAGTACTTTCAATAGAAAAAGGATCGATAGCTATAACATTTTGCAAATTACCGCCTCTAAAAATGGCATTATTCATTCTTACACCATCTACAGTAATTAATAATCTATTAGTAGAAAACCCACGAATCATAGGGCTTCCTCCTCCTAATTGGCTTTTTTGTATATAAACTTGCCCTGAATTTTCTAGTAAATCGGCACTGGTTTGTGGATTTGCAAATTGTATGCTTTTTGCATTTAAACTAATTATTTTTTGTGGAATATCGTTTTTATCCTGTTCAAATTTTGAAGCAGAAATAACAATTTCTTCAAGCCCTTGTGTATTTGAATCTAAATACACTGTGTTGGTGTTTTTTAATTCAAGTTTTGTTATCTTTTTTAACACATGCGATATATGCTTAAAATATATTAATTCGGTTTCAGAAAACTCATCAAGTTGGGCTTCACCTCTAAAGTTTGTTACAATACTTTTAGTTTTATCTACATTGTATATGGCAACATTAAAAACAGGTTCCTCTGTAATTTTATTAAGCACCTTTATATGCTGAGCCTGTAACATACCAGTAAATAAAAAAAAGAAAAGAATGTAAAAAGGCTTCATGCTTTTAACTAAAAACTTGATTAAAAATATGTAATGATTTGGGGGCTTTAAAACTGCCCAAATGTAGTTCAAAATAAAGCAAAATCATACTTAAAAATGATTGTCTTTGTTTGGTGTTTATTTTCACCATAGAAAGAGCATCAAATGTTGTGCCCAATAGTTGTTTTAGCAATGTTAAATTTTCTCCAGAAATGGAATATTTATTAGTCTGTTTACTTTCAAATTTGCCATCATACAGATTAAAAAATCCAAATTCAATATGTGTTGTATCTGGATAAAAACCTAAATATTTGGTTAAATTAACAAGAAACAATAGGTGAAAGTTTGCATATTCAGAATGCGTATCGAGCCACAATAAAGTGGTTTCTAAATAGCTAAAAAGTGTTTCGTTTTGCTCTTCTTCTTTTAAGGTTGATGATAGCACTTCAGCAAGAAACATAACAATCGAACTTTTAAGTACATTTGAATGTAAGCTTGAATACATGTGGTTTAATTTTGCTTCCTTTATGGCTTGCAGAGACCGATTGTTTTTATAAACAATCTCTAATTTTAACTGAGAAAGCACTTGAAAGTAAGCTACTTTAGCATTGCCTTTTTTACTTTTTAAAACATTTCTTAATAAGAAACTAACAATGCCATATTGCCCTGTATAACACCTAACGATTAAATCTGTTTCGCGATACTTTAATTTTGATAGAACAATGGCGTTTGTAGTAATTAACATTATCTAACTACCATTAATTTTAAAACTCTGGTTTCAAAAGTATCTAAATCTGAAAGCATAACTAAATAAACCCCCGAAGCTACAATATTATTTGCCAGATTTTTACCGTTCCAGTAGGCGGTTCCTCCATCAATTTCGAGATTATAACCGCTATATCTTAAATTGGTTCTAGATTGTGCTTCTGCAACTAAATTGCCTTCAATATCGGTTATTTTTACATTTACGTTTTCAGAAACACCTTTAATTTTTACTTTCTGTTCTACTATGTCAAATGATGGTCTTACAGGATTTGGGTAGGCAAATGTGCTTAATAAATCTTCATTAGGGCTAGACCCTCCCGATGTAAAAGATACTAAACCTTTGCTGGTTGCTATGTAAACAATGCCGTTTGAATCGTCTAAAGACACATCGTTTATGGTATTTGATGGTAATGGAGAATTGTCTTTAGTAAAATGAAATATGGTATTTTGCCCATCGGAAGAAAAATAAAACAAACCTGCATCTGCAGTTCCTATCCATTTGTTATTGGAACCATCAACTTCAATATCTGTAATAAATTGCTGAAACAAAAGTTCTTTAGCAACACCATCTTCTGAAATAATAATTTCATCAACTTGAATATTATCCTCTGTGAAGAAATTTGATGTATTATACAAGACTCGTAAGCCTCTTAAAGTACCAATCCATAATTGATTTCTGTTATCTAAAGCCAAAGTAGACACATAGTTAGAAGGCATATTGTCTTCTTCACTCTTAATACTTTTAATTAAATTCCCCGTTTCATTAAATCCTATAATTCCAAAATTAGAACTTGCAATCCATTTGGTTTGATCGGTGTTAATTACTAAATCAGAAAACCCTAAATTATCGTCAAATCCATCAGCAATAATATCTGTAAAACTAAAAGACTGCCATTGGTTTGAACTTGGATTATACGATTTTAAAGGTTCGTTTATTCGACTTGTTAAAGTCCATAACAATCCACTGGAATCAAAAGAAGATGTTCCTACTCTTATGTCTACATAATTAGGGTTTGACGGTAAAATTAAAGATTCTAAAGCACTATTGTTTTGATTAAACAACGTTGTTGGTACATTTTCATTTACTTCTAATAAACCGTTAAAAAAAGAACTTATAAATACTTGATTGTTGTTGCTTGGGTTTACAGCAATTGCATTTAAACATTTAGCTTCTAACACGTCGCTATAAATTGTGTTTATCCATTCATTTTGATACAAATGGCTAAACCCACGACTGTTTAATGGATAGGGGTTATACGATGTTGTGTACTCTCCAAAAGTTACCCAAAGACTCCCAGCTTCTGCTTCAATTGAAAATGGTATGTTTAACAAAGGCCCGTCTGGATGAATTTCTTCAAAAGCAATTGAATTTTCAATTAATGTTTTTAAAACACCAAAATCTTTTGTTCCAATGTATATGTAGTTTGAATCTGAAGTTGCCGACGTAAATTCTGTATTAAAAGGATTTGTAGCTGAAACTTGAGAAATTAAATTAAAATTATCGTCGTACAGAAACACATTGTTTCTTGTTGTAACAATTAAATTGTCATTAACCGATTTAACATCTAAAGGAATATCTGCATAAAAAAAGGATTCTGTTAAAACATCATTTACAATTTGATAAATTCTTCTATTAGTACTTACAGCGTACAAGTTATCTTCGACTGTTTCAACTGCTAAAAAGTTCCCCGTAGTTACATTTCCCCAGTTTTGATAATCGATTAAGTTGGTACTTGTAATATCTGCTTTTTTTAACCCTTCAGAATCTTGACAGGCAGCATAAATATAATCTCCAGAAATCGTTGTTTGATTAACTTGTATTTGAGACCCTGTATTTCCTATTAAATAGGTGTCTCCAAACTCTAAACGCTCTAAATTGAAAACAGAAATACCATAGTTTGTTGAAATATATACAACATTACCGAATTCGTTAAAATGGTTTATTCTTTTGTCTGTTGGTGGAATGGTTGGTTTATCAATAATATCAACAACTGTTAAAATATCATCATCATTATCAAAAGCAATTTCAATTAACCCGTTTTCGTAACCAATAACCAATAATTGGTAGGCATCGCTATAATAAATTGTAGAAATAGTTTCACCAGAAAGTCCATTAACTGTAGTTAATTCTTCAAGTTCGTTTGTTTGGGTATCCAAACTAAAAATTACATTATCTGAAGCTGCATAAATTTTATTATTTCCTTTTACGGTCTCTTTTATAGTGTTATATGAAAAATGACCTTGCCATAATGCTGAAAAATCTTGAGCAAAATGTAAAGTTGGAGATAAATAGAGAAATACTAAAACAAGTCTTTTCAGCATATAAATCTTTTAAAATTCAAATATATTTATATCTAACGAGTTTTGCTTTAAAATAATATAATTAAAATAAAAAAGCTTCCTAAGTTTTAGGAAGCTTTTATTAATAATTTAAATGGTTATACTAAACAACTCCTTGCGCTAACATAGCATCTGCAACTTTTACAAATCCTGCAATGTTTGCTCCTTTTACATAATCTATATACCCATTTTCATCTTTTCCATATTCAGTGCAAGAATCGTGAATGTTTGCCATAATTTCTTTTAATTTCTCATCAACTTCTTCTCTAGACCATTTATAGCGTAAAGAGTTTTGAGTCATTTCTAACCCCGACGTTGCAACACCTCCAGCATTTGATGCTTTTCCTGGTGCAAATAATATTTTAGCGTTATGAAATGAGTTTATAGCGGCTTTAGTTGAAGGCATATTAGCACCTTCACTAACACAAATACAACCATTATTAATAAGGGTGTCTGCATCGTTTTCATTAAGCTCATTTTGAGTAGCACATGGCAAAGCAATATCGCATTTAACACCCCACGGTGTTTTTCCTTTAACAAATTCGGCATTTGGATAAGCTTCTAAATATTCGCTTATTCTTCCGCGTTTTACATTTTTTAATTGCATTATAAAGGCTAATTTATCTGAATCGATACCTTCTGCATCATAAATATATCCTGAAGAATCTGAAAGTGTTAATACTTTTCCTCCTAACTGAATAACTTTTTCAGCAGCATATTGTGCTACATTTCCAGAACCAGAAACAACCACATTTTTGCCTTTAAAACTATCATTTTTAGTTTCAAGCATTTTTTCAGCAAAATAGACTGCTCCATACCCTGTAGCTTCAGGTCTAATTAAAGAGCCTCCCCAAGATTCGCCTTTTCCTGTTAATACACCAGTAAATTCATTTCTAAGTTTTTTATACATTCCGAATAAAAAACCTATTTCTCTACCACCAACACCAATATCTCCAGCAGGAACATCGCTATTAGGGCCAATGTGTCTAAATAATTCACTCATAAATGAATGGCAAAAACGCATAATTTCGTTATCGCTCTTTCCTTTAGGATCAAAATCGCTTCCTCCTTTTCCACCTCCCATAGGTAAGGTTGTTAAACTGTTTTTGAATACTTGCTCAAAAGCCAAAAACTTTAAAATACTCATATTTACAGTGGGGTGGAATCTTAAACCACCTTTATAAGGGCCAATAGCCGAATTCATTTGAATTCTATACCCTCTGTTAACTTGAATTTCTCCAGTATCGTCTACCCAACACACTCTAAAGGTTACTACACGCTCTGGTTCTACCATTCTTAACAAAATGTTTTTACCATGATAAATGTCGTGTTTAACAATGTAAGGAATAACAGTTTCTGCTACTTCCTCTACAGCTTGTAAAAATTCTGGTTCGTTACCATTTCGTTGTTTTACAAGGTCTAAAAATGAATCAACTATGCTTTTCATTTAATAAAAAATTGAGTTATAATTTAAATATTTATAATTTAACAGCGCAAATATACGTTATATGTAAAAATTATGCTGTTTTTTTTTGAAATTCGCAATAAATAATTTTATAGTAGAGTATGGATTTTAGAAATATTTGTTTGTTAGTCGTGTTTTATTATATTTGTTATCAATAATGCCTCAAAAAAACGAACCTTATTATGCTTAACTTGAAACATTTAGCTTTTGCTTTTTGCTTATTTGTTATTAGCCAAACATCATACTCTCAATTAGGGTTCTCTCATGAAATTGGTGTTATTGTTGGTCCTACTCAGTTTCGTTCTGATTATGGAAGTAGAAACAATGAAGAAACTAATTTTGGAAATTCTGGTTTTGGTTTTGGTATTATTCACTACTTAAATTTCTCTTACAGAGCAGATTGTAATTGCTATACTACTGATACGTATTTTAACGATCATTTTAAATTAAGAAATGAAATTTCTTGGAATAGAACAGCATTAAAACACTTAGGCGAATGGGTGAACCCTAATAGAAACACCATTGAAGCCAACCAATTAAGAGCTCATACGGGGGTTGCTAAAAATTTAGATATTGGTACGCAGTTAGAGTTTTTTCCGTTAAGTATTCGAGATTTTCAAGCATTTAGCTATCGTTTTGCACCCTTTGTTAGTTTAGGTGTGCATTATACATCATTTACTCCTGAGGTAAGTACAACTTACGCTAACCCTAACCCAAATGCTATTGGAAACGTACTTGACCCCACCAATTTCTACTCTTTTTGGGATCCAGGTTCGGTAGATGCTTCTCCAGGCAGTACTTGGTCTATTGTATCGAGTGTTGGTGTTAGATATAAACTTAACAAACTAGCAGATCTAATGCTAGATGTTAGAGGGCAATATTATTTTAGCGATTGGGTAGACGGACTTAACCACCAATTAAGCTTTAACAAATTTAACGACTGGTTGTTATGGGTAAATGTAGGTTACATTTACTATTTAGATTAAAGAAACTCTTGTTTTTTATTTAAGTGCCTGTTCTAAATCGGCAATTAAATCATCTATATCCTCAATACCCACACTCAATCTAATTAAAGAATCTACAACACCTACTTTTTCTCGTTCTTGTTTTGGTATACTTGCATGTGTCATGCTTGCTGGATGTCCGCATAAAGATTCTACACCTCCTAAAGACTCGGCTAAAGTAAAAACCTTTAAACGTTCAACAATTTTAATAGCAGCATCGTAATTATTTCCTTTGGTGGTAAACGATATCATTCCTCCAAAATCATTCATTTGAGATTTAGCAATATCATGATTAGGATGATTTTCAAATCCAGGCCAATATACATGCTCTATTTTTGAGTGGTTTGCTAAAAATTCAGCTACAGCTTTTCCATTTTCACAATGGCGTTGCATTCTTATATGCAATGTTTTAATACCTCTTAAAACTAAAAAACTGTCTTGCGGCCCGCAAATAGCACCACTTGCATTTTGAATAAAATATAGTCTATCTGCTAAATCTTTGTCTTTTACAATTAAAGCGCCCATAACCACATCGCTATGGCCACCAAGGTATTTTGTAGCAGAATGCATAACAATATCAGCTCCCAAATTTAAAGGTTGTTGTAAATAAGGTGTTGCAAACGTGTTATCGACTGCTAATAAAAGATTATGCTTCTTTGAAATTTTTGAAACAGCCACAATATCTATAATATTCATCATAGGGTTAGTAGGTGTTTCAACCCAAATAAGTTTAGTGTTATTATTTATATATGCTTCGATATTTGAAGCTTTTTCCATACCAACAAAATGAAATTTTATTCCAAAGTCTTCATATATTTTAGTAAATAACCTAAAAGAACCACCATACAAATCGTTAGTAGAAATAACCTCATCACCTGGTTTTAAAAGCTTAACAATGGCATCTATAGCAGCAAGTCCAGAGCCAAAAGCTAATCCATACTTGCCGTTTTCAATACTTGCTAAAGCATTTTCTAAAGCATTTCTAGTAGGGTTGTGCGTTCTAGAATATTCATAGCCTTTATGCCCACCAGGAGTTGTTTGTGCGTATGTAGATGTTTGATATATAGGAGGCATTACCGAACCATAAGCTGGGTCGTGTTCTTGTCCGCCGTGTATTACTTTAGTATTAAATTTCATATTCTTAATTCGTTTATTGTCATTGAATAGTCGAAATTTTTTTAAATTTCTATACAAATGTAGTTTTTAATTCGTTGTATTCAAACGCAATATTTACCTTTAGGTATATTAAACGATAACGTTATGTGTTTTAAAAAAAGTCTTATTGCTTTTTGTTTGATTTCCTTTTTCATGTCTTGTGAAAAAGAGACCGCTCTTGTTTTTTTAGATTCAAATATTACCACTGAAAACAATTCGATTGTAGAAATTAATATTCCTATTGCTAGCGGAAACTCTAAAACGTCATCGTTAATAAACGCAGTAATAGAAAACACAATAGCTTCAGCATTACAAATAGATGATACTAAAGATTGGTCGTTTAAATCAATTGAAGAAAGCATCACTACTTTTAACAAAGAATATAACCAGTTTATTGCCAATTTCCCTGATAGTTCACAACATTGGGAAGCACAAATTGATGGAGAAGTTATTTACCAATCGCCAAAAATTATAAGCGTTGCTATTACATCTTACGTTAATACTGGAGGAGCTCATGGTAATTTAAATATAACCTTTAAAAATTTTAATACCGCTACAGGCAAGCCTATTATAAACAATAGTCTATTTAAAAATATAGATGCGTTTAAAAAAATGGCATTGCCTTATTTTAATGAAGCGATTAAAGATAAAGAAGGTGTTTTTGAGTCTAACAGTTTTGAATTACCAGCAAATATAGCCTATAACGATGCGGGTATTATATGTCTCTACAATACTTACGAAATTGCTGCTTTTTCTACAGGAATTATAGAGTTTATTATTCCTTATAGCGAGGTTAACTCGTTGCTAGTTTTTAAGGGCTCTTAATTGCGCCAATAGATAACCAAAATGCATCCCTTCATGAAAATGAACAAAGTTTAATGCATCATCAACGTTCAACAGGGTGTTTCCTGTGGTAGAAACGGTATATTCTTGATAATTTTTAAACGCTTTATTTTTATAATCTTCTTCCGTTTTTTTAATTGTTGAAAACAAAAGATTTTTTATTTCGTCTATTTCATCTTGAGAAACAACACATTCAGGTTTAGTTCCTTTTTTATATTTTTCAATTAAGGTATCGCTTACCATGGTTGGTAATCCAGATAATTTATAAACCAATAATTGTTCTGTAACTACAATATGCCCTATATTCCAAATAATATTATTATTAAACCCTTTAGGGATTTTATTTAAATCTTCAATCGTTATTTTTTCAATTATATTATTAAAAAAATGACGTGTTTTTGGCAGTACTTTAAATGCAAAATTCATTATAATTATTTTTCGTTAAATATAGTTTTAAATGATATAATTATCTTTGTTTTGTTCTAAATAATTCAAATAATGAAAAAAGTTTATTACTTAAAAACGTGTAGCACTTGTATTAGAATTTTGAAGGTTCTTAATCTTTCATCAGATTATATTTTACAAGACATAAAAACCGAACCCATTACCGTAAAACAATTAGAATACATGAAAAGTCTTTCTGGAAGTTATGAGGCGCTTTTTAGTAAACGATCTAAGCTTTACAAAGAAATGGACTTAAAAAACCAAAAGCTTGAAGAACGCGATTACAAGCACTATATTTTAGAACATTACACGTTTTTAAGCAGACCTGTTTTTATAATTGATGATGCTATATTTATTGGGAATTCTAAAAAGAATATCGCTTTGGTGGAAGCAGCAATTCAATAAAATTATACTCCAATTAAAACGAAAAAGAGCTTAAATTAATGAGCTCTTTTTTTATAAATAAATTTTTTACTATTACCAGAACAACGCGTACAATACTGCAAGTATAATCATTACAGCAAACGAACCAATATTAAATAAGGGTGTTGTTTTAAATAACTCTTTAGATAAAGGAATCCCTTTCTCGTCGTCTGAACCTTTATTTTGCGAATAACTCACAAGAATTATAACACCCATAGTTAACAACGCTGTTAACCCCATTTGATGCATCCAAGGTTCTAAAACAGGAATTGGTAAATATTTTAATAATAACGCTATTGGAATAGACAAAAGGGCTCCCCAAATAGCAGCTTTATTAGTTGTTTTCTTCCAAAACAAGCCAAGGATAAATACAGCCAAAATACCAGGACTTACAATACCTGTATATTCTTGTATAAATTGAAATGCTTGATCTATTCCTCCTAAAAGCGGTGCCATTATTACAGCAATAATTAAAGCAACTGCAGCAGAAATACGACCCACATTTACAGTCGTTTTATCATCAGCATTTTTATTAATATACTGTTTGTAAATATCCATTGTAAATATTGTGGATGTAGAATTTAACATAGAGGCTAAAGATGATACAATAGCAGCAGCTAATGCCGCAAAAGCTACACCTTTAAGTCCTGTTGGTAAAAATTGTAATAGCCAAGGGTATGCTTTGTCTGCTTGTTCAGATGAAGGAATATTTAATTGTCCTACCTCACCTAAACCAGCCATTATAGATGGGTCGTTTATCATTACATAAGCAGCAATACCAGGAACTACAACAATTAATGGAATAACTAACTTTAAAAATGCAGCTAATAAAATTCCTTTTTGCGACTCTTTTAAAGATTTTGCAGCTAAAGTTCTTTGTATAATATATTGGTTGAAACCCCAATAGTAAATATTAGCTACCCATAAACCTCCTATTAATACCCATACTCCAGGTAAATCTAAATAATTTTTATTTGCACTTCCATCGCCGTTAAACTCTTCTAAAACCATATGAAATTTGTCTGGTGCTGCTTCCCAAACTTTAGAAAATCCAGCTAAAATACCTTCGCCACCAGACACAGTATTTAATGCTAAATATGTTGTTACTAAACCGCCCAATACTAAAAACACAACTTGTATAACGTCGGTCCACGCTACTGCAGATAATCCGCCATATAAAGAATAAGCTGCTGCAAATAAGGCTAAACCAATTATAGCATACATCATGTCTACTCCCATTATAGTTTCAATAGCTAGTCCTCCTAAGTATAATACGGAAGCTAGATTAACAAAAATGTATAAAGCAATCCAAAAAACAGCTAATATGGTTTTTAGATTAGTAGAAAATCGTTTTTCAACAAATTCAGGAATTGTATATAATCCTTTTTCAATAAAAATTGGTAAAAAATACTTGCCGACAATAATTAAGGTTAAAGCCGCCATCCATTCGTAAGAAGCAATTGCTAACCCTAAGGCAAAACCCGAACCAGACATCCCAATAAATTGTTCTGCGGAAATGTTTGCAGCAATTAACGACGTACCTATCGCCCACCATGGTAAAGATTTACTAGCTAAGAAATAATCCTCTGCATTTTTTTGATGACCATCTTTATCGCGAGATACCCATAATCCTACACCTAAAATTAAAATGGCGTAAGCAATAAAAACTACATAATCCCAAATTTCAAATCCTGCTGTCATAGTAAATATTTATTTTAGTTGGTTAATATAAAATAAGAAAGCCAAATATAGAAATTAATTTTGAAAGAATAACTCTATTTTATAAAAAAACATACTAGTAGGGTCTAGTAGGTTATATAAAAAAATAATTATACTTTTGTTGCTGTTTATGATTATCATTAAAAAAGACATAAAAACCCCTAAATATAAGCAAATCATCAATTCTATTGAGGGTGCTATAGCTTCGGGTGATTTAAAAAAAGGAGATCAAATCCCTTCTATTAATGCTATTAAAGATAAGCATAAACTATCTAGAGATACTGTATTGATGGCGTTTAATGAATTAAAAAACAGAGGCATCATACAATCTATTGTAGGTAAAGGATATTATGTTTCAAGTGAAAATATTAACATTACTCAAAAAATATTTTTACTTTTTGATGAGCTAAATTCTTTTAAAGAAGATTTATATAATTCCTTTTTGGAAAGTTTAGGTGATACTATTCAAGTAGATATTTTTTTCCATCATTTCAATAAAAATCTATTCAGTAAATTAATAACTGATAATGTTGGCGATTATAATTATTATGTAATTATGCCTGCTAATTTAAAAAATACAAATGATGATATTAAAAACCTTCCAATTGATAAAGTCTGTATTTTAGATCAAACCAACGAGAGCTTATCTCAATATTCGGCAGTGTATCAAAATTTTGAAAAAGATATTTATAGAAATCTGGTTAAAGCTCTTTTACTAATAAAAAAATATGAAAAATTAGTTTTAGTTTTTAATGATAAGCAACCTCAAGGCATGCTTAGTGGTTTCAATATGTTTATTGATAATTATAGTATTTCTGGAGAAGTTATTAATTCTTTAAATGATAGATTTCTTTCAGAAGGTGAGATTTATATTGTTCCAGATGACAAAAATTTACTTCGTATTATTAAAAAAATAAAAGATACACCATTAGAACTTGCCAAAGATATTGGCATTATTTCCTATAACGACACCTTACTTAAAGAAATTGTAGAAGGCGGTATTACTACCATTTCTACAGATTTTAACATGATGGGGAAACGTTTAGCAAAAATAATATTAGACAAAGAGCAATCAAAAATTGAAAACCCAAATAATTTAATTATTAGAAATTCATTATAATACTTTAAAGTAAAAATCATTGTATAGCATTAAACACAATAAAGATTTAAATATTTTGGAAATTAAAAACTCTAAAAGCAAGGTTTATGGAAAAATTTATTTGAATTCTGGAGCAAGTTTACAAGAGTTAACTTTAAATGGGCATACCATTATAAAAGATTTATCTCCGCTAACTTATGCAAATACTTATGCCTCTTCAATATTATTTCCTTTTGCTAACAGAATTAAAGATGGTGCTTATGCTTTTAAAGGCAAGAATTATCAATTAGAAATCAATCAAAAAGAAGAAAACAATGCGTTACATGGTTTGGTTTATAATAAAGTATTTCAAATTATAGATCAAAAAACCAATGAAAATTCAGCAATAATAAAGCTGGAATATAATGAGGTTAACGAAACTGTTGGGTTTCCGTATACATATACTATTCAGTTAGAATATACATTTACAATAGACAATTTAAGTTTAAAAGTAACTGTTAAAAACACAGCTACTAAAGCGTTTCCTTTTACTATTGGTTGGCATCCTTATTTTTTAAGCCATAATTTATATAATAGTTCGCTTAAATTTAATAGCGATAAAAAACTAACTTTAGGAGATAGAAATATAACAACTGGTACGAAAGATATTGAGTTAATAAATGTATTTAATATTGAAGACAAACAATTGGACGATTGCTGGATTTTAAACTCAAAGGATGTAACGTTTAACACTCCAAAATATCTATTGGTAATTGGTACAACAGGAGAAAATAATTTTTTACAAGCTTACACACCTCCAAAAGCAAACACCATAGCTATTGAGCCTACAACAGGTGTGTCAGATAGTTTTAATAATAAAATAGGATTGAACGTTTTAAAGGCGAATGATACTTATTCTATTTGCTGGAGCTTAAAAGTAAACGAGCCTTGAACAGATATTTAAATCTCGATTATCGAATAAAATAATAAATTAACTAAACGTAAAATGAGCGCAACACTTATTAATGATGTAAAAACAGCTTTCATCAATACCCACCAATTAGAACCACTTCTTGTTTTTTCTCCAGGGCGAATCAATATTATTGGCGAGCACACCGATTATAATGACGGTTTTGTTTTTCCTGCGGCCGTAGATAAAGGTATTGCTGCTGCTATTCAAAAAAGTGACTCCAATGTTTCTACAGCTTATGCTTTAGATAAGGACAGTAAGGTAGAATTTGAATTAGATAAATTAAAACCTTTAGCCGAAGGTAGTTGGGAGAATTACGTATTTGGTGTAATTGCCGAAATTCAAAATAGAAATAAGATAATAGGAAACTTCAATATTGTTTTTAAAGGCGATATTCCAGGAGGTGCAGGTATGTCGTCTTCGGCAGCATTAGAGAATAGCGTTGTTTTTGGGTTAAATGAATTGTTTAATTTAGGCTTAACTAAACATGAAATGATACTAATTTCTCAAAAAGCAGAACATAATTATGTTGGTGTAAAATGTGGTATTATGGATCAATATGCAAGCATGTTTGGTATAGAAAATAACGCATTACTTTTAGATTGTAGAACGGTGGAATCGAAGCCTTACGAAATAGACTTTAAAGACCATCAGCTCATGTTAATAAATACAAATGTAAAGCATAGTTTATCTGATAGTGCTTATAACGACAGGCGTTCTGCTTGCGAAAGTATTGCCGAATTACTCAATATAAAAGCATTAAGAGATGCTACTGAAAGTGATTTAGATGCTATAAAAGAAAAGGTAACACCCGAAAATTATCAAAAAGCACTTTACGTTATTCAGGAAAATAATAGAGCTATAAAAGCTTCTAAAGCTATTGAAGAAAACGACCTTGAAACTTTAGGTGCTTTAATTTTTCAATCGCATAATGGTTTACAGCATCAATACAAAGTAAGTTGCGACGAGTTAGATTTTCTGGTAGACCAAGCAAAAACAAACCATCATGTTTTAGGTGCTAGAATGATGGGTGGTGGTTTTGGAGGTTGTACTATTAATTTAGTATCTAAAGATCAGGCAAAGGCTTTTGGCGAAGCTGCTTCTATAGCTTATAAAAATGAATTTGATAAAACGTGTTCGGTCTATTTTATAGCACTTTCTGAAGGGACACACATCGTAAAATAACCATTGTAATTTAATTAAAATGACTAATACAAATTTACAAGACTATTCGCATAAACGCTTTAATATATTAACAGGGGAGTGGGTTTTGGTCTCACCCCATCGTGCCAAACGACCATGGCAGGGACAAAATGAAACTGTATCTAATGCCATAAGACCATCTCATGACGATAGTTGTTATTTATGTGCAAGAAATACCCGAATTAATGGTGAAGTAAACCCTGATTATAAAGACGTTTTTGTTTTTACAAACGATTTTGCAGCACTTCAAAACGATTCTCCTTCTTTTTCTGTTGAAGACGGTCTCTTGGTAGCGCAAAGTGAAACGGGTATTTGTAAAGTTATCTGTTTCAGTCCAGATCATTCAAAAAGTTTGGCAGATATGGAAGCTGCAGATATTCAAAAAGTGGTTTTTGCATGGCAAAAAGAATTCAAAACTCTTTCGGAAAACCCTAGTATCAATTATGTGCAAATTTTTGAAAACAAAGGTGCCGTTATGGGGTGTAGTAACCCGCACCCACATGGGCAAATTTGGAGTCAATCTACCTTACCAAATGAAGTTGATAAAAAAGACAAACAGCAACAAGCTTATTTCAATAAAAAAAATAGCAGTCTTTTAGGAGATTATTTATCTCAAGAATTACAAAAACAAGAACGAATTATATTTGAAAACAATGCGTTTGTGGTTCTTATTCCGTTTTGGGCCATTTGGCCTTTTGAAGCGATGATTGCTCCCAAAAAGCAACAATCTAATATTTTAGAATTAAATGACGCTGAAGCCTTATTATATGCCGAAGCTATTTCGGTAATTACAAAAGCTTACGATAAATTATTTAACACCTCGTTTCCCTATTCGAGTGGTATTCATCAAGCACCAACCAATGGTGAAGACAATGCGCACTGGCATTGGCATATGAGTTTTTATCCGCCTTTATTACGTAGTGCAACAGTAAAGAAATTTATGGTAGGTTACGAAATGTTTGGTTCGCCACAACGTGATATTACTGCAGAAATTGCTGCTAAAATGATACGGGATTTAATATAAACCTAATTTTTAAATTCCACGATAGTAATCTAAAATTTTTACTCGTAGTAAGTATTCGTATTTGGCTTTATTTAAATTAAGTTGAGCGGCATCCATATTATTTTTACTGGAGATGTATTCAATAATGTTAGATACGCCGTTATTAAATCTAACTTCATTTATGCGATACGATTCTTCAAAAGCTGTAACCTGATCTAATAAAATATGATATTTGCTAAATGCCAATTCCATATCGTTATAAGCTTGTTCTATAGATTGTTTAAAAAGGCGCTTTGTATTTTCTAGTTCTATCTCTGAGGCTTCCAACTCAATTTTCTGTAACTGCACTGCGTTTTTAGCTCTAAAACCATTAAACAAAGGCACTCTTACCGAAACTCCAACAACGGAGTTAAGATTGTTATCAAATTGATCTTCGTAGCTAATTTTACTTCTCGAAAATTGTCTTTGATTTTGAAGTACGGGATAGTTTTGGTTAGCAATAGTTACAAAATCTCCTGTTTCTGTAATGCTACTTCCCGTTTCGGTAAACACCTCAGCAGCACTTGAATAATTGGTGTTTATTTGTCCGAAAAAAGATATTTCTGGGTAATAATTAGACCGTGCTACTTTAACCCCACTATCGGCAGCATCAATTCGGAACTGTTTTGATTTAAATGTTGCTAGGTTCTGTAACGCATCATTGTAAACATCATTGGCAGTGAATGAATATTTTTCTGATTCTATTAAACCTGAAACATCTTCAAAATCCTTTTCAGAATCCGAATCTAAATTTAACAAGGTCATAAAATCTAAGATTGCCGATTTAAAACTATTTTCCGCCTCAGCATTATTAACCTTATCTATGGCGTATTGTCCTTGCATATCAGTGTAATCGACTGGATTTCCAACACCCTCTTCATAATGCGTTTTTAATCTTTTTAATTGAACTTTAGTTGTTGTTAATCTCGATTTTGACAAATCTAACAAGTCTCTACTATTTAATATTTGAATATATCCAATGGTTACTTGAAGCATTAAATTTTGTTTAGCTTCTTCCAATTCCATTTCAGAAGCCTTCATATTAAACTTATTCTGTTTGATGCTATTTAATATCCTAAACCCATTAAAAATGGTTGTGTTTAGATTTACACCCAAGGTTGAAAACGTAAGTTCTTGATTGCTATAACTATTCGTAAAGGGATCTATACTTCTGCCATCATTAACTCCAATATTATAATTGGCATTAAGATTAGGCAGCAATTCGTTTATAGATTGTTTATAATTGATAATTGATGACTTTGTTTGAAGTTTTGAGGTTTTTAAATCGTTGTTATTTTCTAAAGCCAATTCAATACAATCATCTAAAGTAAACTGAGGTCGCTGAGTATTTTGAGCAAACCCAATGCTTAAAAATATATTCCAAACAAAAACCCATATTACATGTTTTTTCACCTGCACTAATGCATTGTTTCTATAATCATTCCGTATCATACCAGTTTGTCATTTTTTAAGTTAGTAAATCCAAATTCTTCGACATCAATAATGATAAAATCTTCTTCGATACCAAGATGGTTTTTTAATGAACTCTTTATAACAGAATTCGCCAAGTAATACTCCTTTTTTTGAGTATTACTTGGAATATAGACATCTGTGTTTTCGTCTAAATCTTTAAGTGTCTCAATGAGTTTTTTCACTTTCATTATGGAAACTAAACGGTGTTAATAATTCGTCCATCCAGTAAGTTGATTATTCGTGACCCGTATGTTGCATTTTTTTCAGAATGAGTTACTTGAATAATAGTAACACCTTCATCATTTAGTTGCTTAAACAAATTCATGATTTCTTCGCCTTGTTTTGAATTCAGGTTTCCCGTTGGTTCATCGGCAAGAATAAGTTTAGGACTAGAAATTAGTGCTCTTGCTATACCGACTATTTGCTGTTGTCCGCCGCTTAATTGTGATGGAAATAAATCTTTTTTTCCAACAATATTAAATCGATCTAACATATCTGCCACTAAAGACTTGCGCTCTGCAGATTTATAGTTTTTATAAAGCAATGGTGTTTCTATATTTTCATAAACCGTTAACTCATCAATTAAATGGTAAGACTGAAACACAAAGCCTATATAGTCTTTGTACAGTTTTGCTCTGTATTTTTCTTTTAAGGTATGGACTTCTTGATCGAGAAAATGATACTCACCTTCATTAAAATCATCAAGCATTCCAATAACATTTAGTAAGGTTGTTTTCCCTGATCCAGAAGGCCCCATAATGGAGATAAAATCGCCTTCGTTTATAGTCAATTCAATATCATTTAATAGGAAAATTCTATTTCCTCCTGAATTTACCCATTTAAATAGGTCTTTAATTTCTAGTAACATATTGTCTTTATTTTTTTATTCTGTTTTTAAACTTTTTATGGGGTTTGTAATTGCTGCGTTTATACTTCTAAAACTTATTGTGATGAATGCAATAATTATTGTAATCAATCCTGACATCACAAACGTTGACCAATGAATTTCTATTCGATATGCAAAGTCTTCAAGCCATTTATTCATTAAATAATACCCAAGAGGAAAAGCTATTACAAATGACACAAGCACTAACTTTATAAAATCTTTAGATAACAGTGTAACAATTTGCAATATCGATGAGCCTAAAACTTTTCTAATTCCAATTTCTTTAAAACGTTGTTCTGTAGTAAATGTAACTAAGCCAAATAATCCTAGGCAGGCTACAAAAATGGTGAGTAAAGCAAATGACCTCAGAATTGTTCCTAATTTTTGTTCTTTAAGATAAGTGGTATTGTATGACTCATCGAGTAAGGAATAATTAAAAGGCTCACCAATATCAAAACTATTCCATAATGTTGATATACTTTCAATAAGACCAGACATATCTTTAATCTTAGCTTTTACAATTAAACCTCCATAAGGGTTATTTAGCATGATTAAAGGCTCTATTTTTTTATGTAGGGATTGGAAATGAAAATCTTTAACTACACCTATTACTCTTAGATTTTGTTTTCCATTATTCGTATCCCTAGTTAGCGTCTTTCCTAAAGGCACATCTCCAAAACCTAATTTCATTGCAGCGGTTTCATTGATAATAATGTTTAAAGAGTCCGTGCCAAACTCTTTAGAAAAATTACGCCCCTTAACCAATGTCATACCCATAGTTGGAATATATTGCTCATCAACATTATACACATTAACCCTTCTATTAAACTGTTGGTTGATAAAAATCCCTGACACGTATTTATCTGAAGTTCCTGCTGGAGTAAACGCCGCTGTAGTTACCTGTGTTACTCTAGGATCTTTTAAAATCTTATTTTTAAAAGCCGCTTTATTATTTCCTAAAAAATAAGATTCTCTTAATACCAAAAGCTGCTCTTTGTCATACCCTATATCTTTATTTTTAATAAATGACATTTGTTGATCAACTATAATAACAGCAAGTATAAGTCCTACAGAAACAACAAATTGAAAAACCACCAATCCACTTCTAATATCTTCACTTTTACCACTTCGAGAGAACTTACTTTTTAAGGCTAAAATTGGTTTAAATGAAGCAATATAAAATGCTGGATAAAACCCTGCCAAAAAGCTTATACCAATCAAAAGAGATATGAGCACCAATAAAATTTTTGGAGAAAACAAATACGTTATTGCAAGCTCTTTTCCTGACAAGTTATTAAATAAAGGAAGTACAATGGCAACAAATATTAATGCCAAAACCATAGCCATTATTGATGCCATAAATGATTCCGTTAAAAACTGACTTATTAATTGCTTTCTTTTAGAACCTAGTACTTTTCTAATACCCACTTCTTTTGCCCTTTTTGTTGCAGATGCGGTAGCTAGATTTATAAAATTAATACAGGCAATTATTAGCATAAATAAGGCAATAGCACTAAAAATATATACAACTTTAATATCACCTCCTTGCTCTAAGGTACTTGCACTAGTAAAATCTGATTTTAAATGAATATCTGTTAACGGCTGTAAAAACAACCCTATTTGATTGTCCTTTGTAAACTCATTAAAAGACATACCTATTTCTTGTTTCATTTCTGGACCCATATATTTTTCAATAAAGGGAGGTAATTTAGATTCAAGATCTTTATAATTATAACCTTCTTTTAGTATTAGATAGGTATGATAATCTCCATGTGTCCATGATGTTTTTTTAGCTTCCTTATAACCTACCATAGACGCCAACATATCAAAATGAAAATGGGAGTTATTTGGAATTTTTTCTATTATAGCTGTTACCTTAAATTGTAAATCATCAATATCTAAAACTTTTCCAATAGGATCTTGAACACCAAAATATTTTGTAGCTTCTTCTTGGATAAGAACAATGGTGTTAGGCTCATTTAAAGGAGTTGTATTGTTTCCTTTTATTATTGGCAAGGTAAAAACCTCAAAGAAATTTGGATCTACGTAAGCAAAAGTCCCGTTTCTATAGGTTGTATTATTGAAAGTAACCTTAGGCTTGTTTATTTTTTTTAATCGTGTGGCACTTTGAACTTCTGGAAATTCTTCCATCATTGTTTCTGCCACTGGGGTCATAACTATAGCTTCATTAACGACTTCACCATTAAAGTTTCCTTTTAAAACAACTCTAACGATTTGGTCTGCTTTTTCATTATACCTGTCGTAACTCATTTCGTCAGTTACAAATAATATTATGATTAAGCATGAAGCAATACCAAGTGCAAGCCCAAAAATATTAATGGAGAATAATCCTTTATTTTTTAAAAGATTCCGCCATGCGATTTTAAAATAATTCTTAACCATGATTATTCTGTTTTTAAACTTTTAATTGGATTTGCTTTTGCTGCTTTAACACCTTGGTAACTTACTGTAATTAACGTAACAACTACAGCACCCCCACAAGCTAATACCGATACCCACCATGAAATTGAAGTGCGATACTCAAATTTTTGAAGCCATCCATCCATTACATAATAAGCCACAGGTACTGCAATAGCACAGGCAATAATTACTAATCCTAAAAAATCTTTTGATAACATGTTCCATAATCTGAGAACAGAAGCCCCTAGTACTTTACGTATACCAATTTCTTTTATGCGTTGTTCTGCCATATAAGACGCTAATCCAAACAAACCTAAGCAAGAAATAAAAATGGCAAGAATTGCTAATAGAGTAACTAACTGACCTATGCGTTTTTCATTACCAAATTTTTTAGCATAGGCTTCATCAACAAAACTCGCTTCAAAAGGTCTTGATGGGTTATAGGTTTTAAATACAGCTTCTATTTTACCTAAAGATTCCTTTACACTTTTTTCTGGGTTTAACTTTATGAGAAACTCACTTAGCTTACCTCTTCCTTTTACGTTAGCAAAGATGTATGGTTTCACTGGTTCATAAGGAGACGCTATCAACAAATCTTCAACAACACCTACAATAGTAATAACTGATGATGCCTCACCTGGGTTTCGCAAAATTTTACCAACAGGATCTTTTAAATTCATAAAAGCAACAGCAGATTCATTTAAAATAAGTTGTATTGAATCAGTACCAAACTCTCTTGAAAAATCGCGTCCCTCTTTTATTTTCCACCCAATAGTTTTTCCATAATCATAATTAACAGAACCAATATGAAATTCACCCACCAACTTAGAATCTTTTCCGTCCCATTCAAAACCACCTGCCGTATTCCATTCATCAGTTATAAGGTTATTAGATTCAGACATTTCTATGATGGATTCTTCATTAATTAAAGACAATCTAATAGCATCTATGTTTTTGTGTGTTTCTTCTGTTGTTGAAACTGCAATAAGCCCATCCTTGTCGTAACCTAAAGGTCTATTTTGCGCATAGTTAATTTGTTGGTAAACAATAATAGTTCCTATTATTAACATTATTGAAATCGTAAACTGAGAAACCACCAATATTTGTCTAGGTGTAGATGCACTTTGCCCTGCTTTAAATACGCCTTTTAATACTTTCACAGGCTTAAAAGAAGACAGATATAATGCAGGATACATTCCTGCTGTAATTCCTGTGAGAATACTAAATGCTAATCCTAAAATCCAAAACAAAGGATTATCCCACAATATAACCACATGAGAATCGGCAATTCGATTAAAAAAGGGCAAAATAAAAGCTACTACGAAAATTGAAAACAAAAATGCTAGCGTAGATATTAAAATAGACTCGATAAAAAACTGACTTATTAATTGTCGCCTATTAGAACCAATAGCTTTCCGTATACCAACTTCTTTGGCTCTTTTTTCAGATCGAGCTGTACTTAAGTTCATGAAATTAATACAAGCCAGAAGCAATACTAAAAGTCCAATAACACCAAATAACCAAACATCACCGATACCCCCCCCTATGCTAGTCCCATTTTTAAATTCGCCATACAAATGCCATTTAGACATGCGGTGTAAGAATACTTCTTGTTCATACGTTTTATCTAATTCTGATTTCTTATCAGTAATTATATCTCTTATTTTGAGAGACACTTCTTCAATAATAGTGTTTTCAGCCATTTGGACATAAGTTCGTGTACTACCTCCAGCATCCCATGGATTTACACTCTCAAGTACTTCTTTAATCCACCAGTCTTGACTCACGTACAAATCCCATGGTAAAATAAAATCAAGTTTCTTAAATGAAGAATTCTCAGGAAAATCCTCATAAACTCCCGTCACTTTAATATCCACTTTATTTTCCAATTTTAAAATTTCCCCAACAGGATCCATTTTTCCAAAAAGCACCTCAGACAACGATTGCGATAATAAAATGGAATGCATTTCCTTTAAACCATTTCTAACACCGTTAATCATATTAAGGCTAAGTATTTCAGTAATTTCAGGTTCAAAGTAACTTCCTGTTTTAATAAACATCTTATTACCAAAACCTAAAGTATACTCAGATTCCCATGTCCCTTGTACCGCATATTTAAAATCATTACCATATTCGTTTCTTAACCCTTCTGACATAATAAAAGGTAGCGCATCCCATGTTTCTGTTATACCATTAACCGTTTGATTTTGCATAACCTGAGCAATACGATTGTAATTTTCATGATTTTTATTGTATGATAACTCTCCATAAATCCAAAGACCTATAACAATTGCCACAGCCATACCAACTGCTAATCCTCCAATATTTATAAGCGTATAGCTCTTATTCTTAATAAGATTCCGCCATGCGATTTTGAAATAGTTTCTAAGCATAACTTGTTATTTTATTCGTCTTTTAATGATTTTACTGGATTTATTATTGCTGCATTTATAGTTTTAATGCTAATTGAAAACATAACCAATCCCATAATTAAAACAACAGGAAGTACAAACAACCACCAGTTAAGCTCTATTCGAAAGGCAAAATTTTCTAACCATTTTGTTGCTATCAAATAAGTTATGGGGACACCTATAAGCATGGCCATAACAACTGTTTGTATAAAGTTTTTAGAGAGCAACACCAAGATATTTAGTACATTAGCTCCTATTACTTTTCTAATACCAATCTCTTTTTTACGTTTTAAAACAGTGAATGATGCTAAACCAAATAGCCCTAAACAAGCAATTAAAATGGCAAATCCTGTGAGTACGCTAAATACGTCTTTAAACTGTTTATCTGCTTTAAACTGTTTATCATATTCGCTATCCATAAAAAAGTAAGAGAATGGAGCATTTGGAAAAACAGACTTATAGGTTTCTTCTATTAATGAAACTTGCTCTTTAGGATTTGCATTATGAAATTTAATACTCGCAAAGCTTTGAAATTTATCATAATATCTATGAATAACAGGAATGTGAGGCGATTTTGCAGATTCTTGATGATAATTTTTAAGAACCCCTTTTATAGTCCATTCATTTCCCCAAAACTTTAATTTTTTACCTATGGCGTTTTCAGCTTCTGGAATTCCCCATAAGCGAATAGCCTTTTGATTAACAATCACTTCATTTTTTTCAGGGTGACTTGTCTCGTCAAAATTGTTACCTGCAACTAATTTCATATCCATTTGTGGAATAAAATCGGCATCTATTAAAGTTAAATAGAAATTATAATTATGATCTTCAATAATCTCAACAAGATTTATCCCTGTAGTTGTGCTCATTTGACTTACCATTTGCCCTGGTACAGAATCTGAAAGTGCTACTGAATTTATTGAAGCATTTGCCAACAATTTTTGCTTAAAAACGCTGTAATTCTCACGTTCGGTATTTTGTGTAGGCGAGCTTACAACTATAGTCTTATCCGTATTTACGCCTAAATCTATATTTTGGAGATACTCTAATTGCTTATTAATAGTAAAAATTTGAATTAGTAAAATAATGGTAATTGCAAATTGAAAAACCACTAAAGATTTCCGAAGAAACACACCCTGTGTTGAATGTGTAAAGGCTCCTTTTAATACTGAAGAAGGCTTAAATGAAGATAGCACTAATGCAGGATAAACTCCAGAAAATAGCACTCCTAATAAAATAAAAGCACCAAGTATAATCCAAAAGAACAGATCACCAAAAATGCTGAAATCTGATGGTAAGCCAGACACCTCAATAAACTTGGATTTTGAAATTAAAATTAATATTATAGCACAGATTCCTGCGCAAAAATTAATAAGAAGAGATTCTATTAAAAACTGAACTCTTAATTGGCTTTTGGTTGACCCGACCACTTTTCTAATTCCAACTTCTTTAGCTCTATCTAAAGCTTTAGATGTTGCTAGATTAGTATAATTTACAAAAGCACTAATAATAACTAAAAAGGCTACTCCTAATAAGAAGAAAACTGAAGAAGCTTTTCCATTGGGTTCAGTTTCAAAAGGCTTGTTTGAATATAAGTGAATATCTGCAATTTTCTGTCCAATGAGTCTTTCCTTCTTTTTAATTTCTAAGCGTTCTAAATGTTCATTAAACCCTATTAGCGATGTTGTAAAACGCTCATAATTAGTGTTTGGAGTTAATAGTAAATATGTTAAGGTGTTGTTTCCATTCCAATTATCTTCTGTTTCTCCATATTCACCTAACATAGCTTTATCAGATAACATGGTTGGATAGGAGAAAAGCATATTAAACTTTAAATGTGTATTGGGTGGACTATCGGCTACAACACCAACAATGTTTAACAATACAACACCTTTAGAAAGTGGCATTTCTAGTACTTCGCCTATAACATTTTTTTTGTTGAAATACTTAAGCGCCGTAGTTTCTGTTATAACGGCTTGATTGGGTTGTTTAAAAATATCTTTCTTTGTTCCATATAGTAATGGATAAAAGAACATATCAAAAAATGCATTATCTACAGCAAACACCTTTTCTAATATGAAATGTTCATTTCCAACATCAATATTTACATTAGGCTCTCCAATAGGGTAGGCTCTAGTAAAATTTTCAACTTCTGGCATTTCCGCAAGTGCCATTGCTCCCGTAGGCGGATTTGTTTCACAGTCTTGAGCGGTTACGGTGTCACCATCCATATAATCCATAGTCAAACGGACTATTCTATCAGCTTTTTCATGTGTGTTTTCGTAGCTAAACTCAAATCTTACGTATTGAATAATAAGCAACGTAATAGCAAATCCTGTTGCTAACCCCAATAGGTTAATAAACATAAAGCTTTTATCCTTTTTAAAATTTCGCCACGCGATTTTGAAATAGTTTCTAAGCATAATCTTTTAATTTAGAGGCAACATATTTAGCTTTTAAAATGTTAAACTTTTTATGGTTGTCTTCATTTTTAGTAATCCATTCTATCATTTTCCTTTTTTCGGAAACATCCATTTTTCCTTTTATATATTTTAGAATTTTAGTTTCCATACTTATCCTTTTACATAAGTTTTCAACTACTCATTCCTTAAATAATTAACAGGTTTTACTAAGGCTACTTTTATAGATTCTGGCAACACAGATAGTGCAGCAACTATAACCACAACTATTAAAGGAATAACAAACATCCATGGGTTTATATCAACTCTAAACGCATAATTAGAAAGCCATTCTGAAGCCATAAATAAGTTATGGGAACAGCTATTATTCCAGAAATAAATACTAAAACCACTAAGCTTTTAGGGATTAAAAGCAACACATGTAAAACATTTGCGCCCAATACTTTACGTACACAAAGCTCTTTAGTTCTTCGCATAGCCATATAAGAGCCCAAGCCAAATAAGCCTAAAGCAGCAATAAAAATGGCTAATCCTGCAAATAAGAAAAAGAGTTGACCAAACTTACGGTCTGCTTTATATTGACGATTAAAATGTTCATCTAAAAAGAAATATTCATAAGGATCCATTGGGAAAAACGCCTCATACTTCTCACCAATATGTTTAATTGTACTTTCAATATTTGAGGTATTTATATTTACCGTTAAATAGGATGCATTATAGTACGTTGGATATAAAAACAATGTAGGGTCATAATTATTTTGAAGCGATTGTTGATGGTAATTTTCCATAACCCCAATAACTTCAGCAGTTCTATCTTGAGGTCCTAACTGAAATATGACTTTTTTATTTACAGCATCTTCAACAGATAAAAACCCTAACAACTTCACAGCTGCTCTATTAAGCATAACTCTATATGGCTTATTTGTGCTTGGGGGGTTGGGATTTCTAAAACCGTAATATGAATGATCTTCTAATCTAAAGTTTCTTCCAGCTAATAACTTTATTTTATATGTATCCATAAAGTCTTGATCTACATTAAATTGATTACAAATAACACTAACTTCTTTTTCTTCATGCACTTGCCTAGTTGTATTATACCACGGATTTTTTTTACCAGGTACATCTGCAGTAGCTGTAATAACATTTACATTTGGATTTCTTAAAAGTTCAGCCTTAAAAACTTCCATTTTATCATTAATTGTAGAATCTACAACCATAGGTGCATTTAAAATAAGATTGTGTTTAGAATCAAACCCTAAATCTTGATTTTGCATGTACGAAAACTGGCTATACATAATAAAAGTACCTGCAATTAATGTTATGGATATAGTAAATTGAGCAACCACTAAAGCCTTACGTATAAAGGTTCCTTTCTCAGATTGATGAAATTTACCTTTTAATACCTGTATAGGTTTAAAACCAGACAATACAAAAGCTGGATATATACCCGCTAAGAGTCCGCCTAAAAAGACAAGACCAATTATGTGCAACCATATTGGTAGTTGTCCCCACATATCTAAAGACAAAATATGAAGCCCTACAAATTCGTTAAAAGGACTGATTAGTAAACTTATTATTGTTATTGCAATTATTGCAGCAATTAGATTAATAATTACAGACTCAAATAAAAACTGCACTATTAAAGCACTTCGTTTAATACCAACCACTTTTTTTAAACCTACTTCCATAGCACGTTCTGTAGATTTTGCGGTTGAAAGATTAATAAAGTTCATGAGTGCAATTAAAATTACAAACACCGCAATAAGCCACAGAAAGTTTAATGTTTTCTCATTACTGTTTACTGAAATTTCATTAGCTAAGTGGGACTTTAAGTGAATATCTTTAACAGGCTGTAACCCCATTTTTGCTTCAAAACTATGGGCTTTCATACTTTCGCTTAAGTATTTATCTATAAAAGCAGGGAATTTAGCCTCAACAATTGCCGGGTCTGTTCCTGGTTTTAGCCTTACGTAATTATAAAACTCTGGCCAATTCCAAGTGGTTTCTGTCCATGTTCCTAGTGTTGAAAACGAAATCAGCATATCAAATTTTAAATGGGTGTTTTCTGGAAGCTCATCAAAAACACCAGTAACCTTTACTTGAATATTCCCATTCGCCATTAGGGTTTTATTAATAGGATCTTGATCTCCAAAAAAGCGTTCTGCCACTTTAGTTGATAAAATCATTGACCGCTGTTCTTTTAGAGCTGTTTTAGGGTTTCCTTTAACAAGATTAATTTTAAAAAGATCTAATGCTGTACTATCGGCAATGTAAATCAAATCGTTTCCTACATTAGATTTCACCAAATCACCTTGTTCATTAATATAAGACAATACAAAAGAGCCCATCATTATCTCCTTGTTTACAAGTCTTGCATAATTATCTACCTCTGGAAAATCTCTCTTCATGGATGACCCAACTGCTGGATGCGTTGCCGCAGCATCCACAAAACCTTTTGCTCCTAAATTGGTAGAAAGCGTAACGCGATATAAATCATCTATATGTGGTTGATGTTGATCATAACTCGATTCAAAATTCACATATTGAATAATGAGCAAATATGCTGTTATACCAATTGCTAAACCGCCTATGTTAATTAGAGAGTACCCTTTGTTTTTAATTAGGTTTCTCCACGCTAGTTTGAAATAGTTTCTGATCATGATTATTCGTTTTTTGATACTGAAAAGGTTGATGCTGATTATTCTGTTTTTAAACTTTTAATTGGGTTTGAATTAGCCGCTTTAATGGCTTGGTAACTTACTGTAATAAAGGTTATAAATAGTCCCAAAAGACCTGAAAACACAAAGACCGACCAAGAGATATTTACCCTATACTCGAAATCTTGCAACCATTTTTCCATTATATACCACGATATAGGTATTGCAATGCAAAAGGCAACCAAAACCAACTTTAAAAAATCTATTGACAAAAGCGCAGTAATATTGCCAACCGTAGACCCCAACACTTTTCTAATGCCAATTTCCTTTATGCGGTTTTCTGCCGTATAACTGGCCAGTCCAAAAAGCCCCAAACAGGAAATAAAAATGGTAAACAATGTAAACAAGCTTGCTAATTTTTCAGTTCGTTGTTGGGTGTTGAATTTTGTAGCGTATTGTTGATCCACAAATTCATAGTTAAAAGGGTATTCTGGATTATATTTTTTAAATATTTTTTCAGCGTTAGTCAAGTTTTCCAAAGTAGAGTTCTTATTGTTGAACTTTATATGAATTACATTGAACCAAGTTTTGGCTCCTTCAATCATTAAGGGTTCTATTTTTTGAAATGGCGAGTTAAACACAAAATCCTTAACGACGCCCACTACATGCCAATCAATACCATTGTCTTTCACAATTTGTCCAATTGGGTCTTCAAAACCCATATGCTTAACTGCAGATTCATTAAGAATAAGGGCGGTTGAATCTGTAGAATATTTTCGCAGATCAAAATCACGTCCAGCCACCAATTGCAATCCAAGGGTTTTTACAATGGCATCATTTGCAGGAAGTCTCAAAATTATTGTTTTGTCCCCCTCCTTTTTCCCTTTCCATTCCATCACCCCGGAACTCCAACTTTCTGTAATTGGTGAGCCTGTCTTGGTTACTGAAACGGCCGTCCTGGAAGCCAAAAGCTCTTCTTTAATGAAGTTATAGTTTTTCTCTGTATCGCCTTCCATTATAGAATAGACCAGATTGTTCTTTGCATAACCTAATTGTCTGTCCTGAACCTTTTTCAATTGCTGTTTCACAATAATGGTTGCAGTAATTAGGATGATGGCCACAGAAAATTGTACAACCACTAACAGTTTTCTTGTAGTAATCAAGGTATTCATTTTTTTATAAGTTCCCTTTAATACAACAGAGGGCTTGAAAGAAGACAAGTATAATGCTGGATAGCTACCTGCCAAAATTCCTGTAAAGGTAATAATGGTTAAGGCTGCAACCCATAACCAAGGGTCTGTTAGATTTAAATTGAGCTCTTTTCCAACAAGCGTGCTAAACATGGGCAATACCAACAAAACAAGAAAAAAGGCGATTAAGGCGGAAATAAACGAAATCAATAAGGACTCTCCCATAAACTGACCTATCAAGGTACTTTTGTTAGCTCCAACCACTTTCCGCAGACCTACTTCCTTGGCTCGTTTTTCACTCCTTGCGGTACTTAAATTCATAAAGTTGATACAGGCAATAACCAAGATAATAGAAGCAATGGCACCTAATAATCTAATGATATCAATCTTCCCACCAACTTCCACACCATTTTCAAATTTTGAATAGAGATAGGTTCGCTTGAAAGGATGTAAATACGTAACCATATTGGGGAATTTCTTGTCGTAATTCTTTCGCAGCGTTTTTATTTTGGCCGAGAAAGCTTTATAGTCAGATTGAGGGTTGAGCATTACATAGGTCATTACATTGTTGTTACTCCAATTCTTCTCATTCCATCCCATTTTATCGAGGTAAGCCCAGGAAACCAAAAAGTCAAAATTGAATTCAGAATTTTTAGGAATGTCCTTTAATATCCCAGTGATTAAAAAGCTATCTGCATTGTTGATTTTTACCATTTCCCCAATACAAGATTCTTTTCCAAATAGCTTATTAGCAAGACTTTTGGTAATAATAATCGAATTGACATCATTCAAAACCGAGGTTTTTTTGCCTTCCAACAGCGGAAAGCTGAACATTTTTAAAAAGTCCTGATCAACTATGTTGCCCGTGGCCTTTAAATTTTTACCATCTACCGAAAAAAGAAAATCCTCTTCGTAACTATATCTTGATACGGCCTCCACCTCAGGGTAATCCTTTTTTATGGTTGGCCCCATAATTTTTGGGGTGGAATTCCAGGTACTAATCTCCCCATTTATATTATACTGATTGTTTACTTCGTAGATTCGGTCTTTGTTAATATGAAATTGATTATAGGAAAGCTCAAAATTTATCCATACAAAAATTAAAGTGACCACTGCCAAGCCTATGGATAGCCCTATAACATTCAATGCAGAAAATCCTTTATTTTTTATAAGATTCCGCCAGGCTAATTTTAGATAATTTTGAATCATGGTTACTCTGTTTTTAAACTGTTTATTGGGTTTGCATTAACTATTGAAAATGTTCGCACACTCATTATTAGTAAAGCAATTATGAGCATAACTATACCACTAAGCATAAAAACCCACCAACTTAAATCTGTTCTATACGAAAAATCTTCTAACCATTTATTCAAACCTAACCAAGCTATTGGTGCCGCAATCACAAAGGCTATCCCCAGTAATGATATAAATTCAGTACAGATCAACAGATTTAACCGCATTATAGAGGCTCCCAAAACTTTTCTAATTCCAATTTCTTTTGTACGTCTCTCTGTAGTATGAATTACCAAACCCAATAACCCTAAACAACTTATTAAAACCGAGAGACCCATTGCCCAATTCAGTAAAAGAGATGTTTTTCGTTCCTCTTGATAAAATTGTTGAACAGTATCATCCATAAAATTCAACTTAAAAGTTGTACTAGGATAAATGCCTTTCCAAATATTTTCTACTTTGGATATGGCGTCTGACCAACTCTTCATGTTTTGATCTTGGAATGAGAAATGAATGGTATGGAAAGTTTGCCGGTGCCAACTACCAACTAGAGCCATCGGTTCTATTTTTGATTTTAAAGAACGTTGGTTAAAATCTGACATCACACCTACAATAGGGGCTTGCTCTTGATTTAACAACAAAACTTGGCCAATAGCATCTTCAGGATTTTCAAAACCCAATACTTTAGAACAGCTTTCATTTATAATATATTCCTTGATGCTATCGTTTAGTCGCTCACGACCTGCCAAAAGTTGTATATCATATACATCTCTATAATTTTGATCGCCATAGAGAAGTTGTAATTCGGTGTGTATTTCTTTTTGACCGTTAAAACAAGTTACTACATCTGAGATAGTACTATTTGATGCTGGAGGGTTTCCTCCAAGACTTATATCTCTTATTTCAGGCAACGCCTCTATTTCATTCATAAACCGTAAACGTTTATCTATAGAAGTATTACTCCAGGTTCTCACGTATGCAACAGCTTCCGTTTTAAAACCCATATCTTTGTTTATTAAAAAATTGACTTGTTTACTTACAAGAATTGTGGCGATGACAAAAATTTGTGCAATTACAAATTGAAAAGTTGTTAGATATTTTCTAAACGATGATTTATTATTACTAGGTAATAACTGATTTTTCAAAACCAATACTGGTCTAAACCTTGTAAGTACTAGCGCAGGGTAAAACCCACTCAAAAATGCAACTATTAAAATAAGAAGGAGAATATAAATAAGGATTTCTAGATTGGCAAAAAGTTCAAAACCAACATCGTTTGGAATGATATCTGAAAATATATGAAATAGCCAGCTAGAAAAAAGAAGAGAAAGTATAGCAGCAACTACTGTCAATAGTAAGCTCTCAATCAAAAATTGGAAAACAAGCTGATTTTTTGAGACACCAAACGTTTTTCGTATACCAATCTCCTTAGCTCGTTTGGTTGCCTGAGCAGTATTAAGGTTTATAAAATTAATACTACCTAAAAGAAGTAGAAATAAGGCAACACAGCCTAAGCTCAAGAGAACAGGTTTACTTGCTGGACTAATACTATCATTAAAAATACCATAGTCTGAATTAAAATGAAGATCATTCAAAGGTTGTAAATAAAATTTTCGCTTCATACCAAACTCTGCTAGTCGCTTATCTTCATGTTCTTTAGCTAATTTATCCAGTTGTTCCTGAGTATCTGTAACACTTGCATTTTCATGTAACTTAACGAATAATTGTGAAGCAGAATTGGTATTATTCCAACCATTATCTAAACCTATACTAGCCATACCTGATGATTCAAAAGTCTTTACTGAAATAAATTCTTCAAAAATCAGATCACTTCGTTTAGCGTAGTTAGCCACAACACCCATAACTGTTGCAGGTATCGTATCGTTATAAATCAAAGATTGACCAACTATTTGTTCAGGATTGAGCGTTGGAAAATATTTTTTAGCTCGATTCTTGGTAAGAATCACTTCATATGGGGCTGCCAAAGCTTTTTCTGGTGTACCAGCTAGCCATTGGTATTCAAATAAATCAAAATAGTTTTCATCAGCATAAATTGTCTTCTCTAAATATTCATATTTCTGATTGGTATTGACAATTTTTATACTAGCAGGAGACATTGTAAAAAAAGAACTTGTAACATCAATATTAGTAATTGTACTCTTTAAAGATGTTCCCAATGGGATAGGTGCTCCAGAATTATAAAAATCTTTTTCTAGGCTTTTAAAATTGCTAGTAATACGATATATCCTATCACCACCAGAATGAAAAGTATCAAAGGTGAAATCATAATAAACTATCAAACCAATAACAAAAGATGCACAAAGTCCAATTGCTAAACTAATTATGTTAATAGCTGAAAAAAGTTTGTTTTCTAATAAATTTCGCCAAGCGATTTTAAAATAGTTTCTGATCATTATTTAAGTATTTATATCAAACTATTCTCAGTTACTTTCTGTCCATCTAACATGCGAATAATACGATGACTGTATTTAGCATCATGCTCACTATGCGTTACCATTATTATAGTTGCTCCTTGGTTGTTTAATTCGGTTAATAATTCCATAACCTCATTACCATTACTACTGTCTAAGTTCCCTGTTGGCTCATCGGCAAGTATTAGTTTAGGGTCATTTACTACCGCTCTTGCTACAGCAACACGCTGCTGTTGACCACCAGAAAGTTGTTGCGGAAAATGCTTGCGCCTGTGCATAATTTGCATTTTTTCTAAAACCTCATGTACTTTCTTTTTGCGTTCTGCTTTTTTTACACCCGTATAAATTAATGGAAGCTCTACATTTTCAAATACTGTAAGTTGATCTATCAAATTAAAACTTTGAAATACAAACCCAATATTATGTTTACGGATGTTAGCCCTTTTACGTTCGTTGTAATTAATAACCTCTTCTCCATTAAAAATAAAACTTCCGCCATCTGAATCGTCTAACATACCTAGTATATTAAGCAACGTAGATTTTCCGCATCCAGAAGGCCCCATAACTGCTATAAACTCGCCTTGTTTCACTTCAAAAGACAGTTTATTTAAAGCTATGGTTTGTAGCTCTTCAGTTTTGTAATATTTTTCTAAATCTTTAATTTTAATCATTTTTAGTTGTTTTAAGTTTTAGTGTCATTGCTAGGGACGAAGCAATTCCTATTACACAGATTACTTCAGTCGTTCTACTTTGACTACGCTCAGCTAGCGCGTCTTCGTAATGATGTTATATTATTTTAATATCAATTCTTGTTTGTCTCCGTAATTATCATAGCTAGATGTTATTACTTTATCACCAGGTTCTAAGCCTTCTAACACCTCGTAATATTCTGTGTTTTTTGTTCCGAGGCGGATATCTACTTTGTAAGCTATTGTACCAGCTTCATTCAATTTAAAAATCCAATTACCGCCTGTTTGTTGAAAAAAGCCTCCTTTTGGAACAAAAATCGCTTGCTTTTCCTCGCTTAAAGCCAATCGGATTTGTAATGATTGTCCACGGCGAACACCTTCTACTTTTTCTTCAAAAAGCATATCTACTTGAAAACGACCTCCTGTAACTTGAGTGAATACTTTTTTAATAACGAGGCTGTATTCTTTATTGTTAAATAAGAAAATACCACGTTGCCCTGTATAAATTCTAGATATGTAATGTTCATCAATATCGGCGCGTACTTTAAACCCACTCAGCACATCTAATTGTCCTAAACGCTCGCCTTTGTTTTTAGACTGTCCAATTTCGGCGTCTAAAGATGTTAGCTGACCATCAACTGGAGCTTTTACTACTAAATCTCCAACCTTCTTCCTCATTAATTTTAAAGCACTTTGGGTTCTAGAAAATGAATTTTGAGCTTGATTAGTTTCCTGCTTAGTAGATATTGAATCTTGTTTTAAAATTTCTTGAGCAAGTTCCATTTGTTGCTTTTGGTAGTTATAATTATTTTCTGATTCTTGAAATTCTTGACGGCCTATAGCCTTTTGATCAAATAGTTTTTTATTAAGTTGATAAACTCTACTGGCTTCAATAAGCGCATTCTCAACATCGGTCATTCTAGTCAACTTGTTAATGGTATTTTGACGCGCTGCATTTTGAGAAATCTGCATTTGTGTTAATAAATTATATACTGATGTTTCTTGGTTTACTAAACTCAATTCTAAATCGGTATTCGATAAGCGAAGTATAGGGTCGCCTTGTTTCATAATAGCACCATCTTCAACAAAAAGTTCATCTACTCGTCCGCCTTCAAGAGCATCTAAATAAATTGTAGTAATTGGTAATACATTACCTGTAACAGGAATATTTTCCTGAAACACCCCTTCTTTAATCTCATTAATAGAAATTCGTTCTCTATCTACATTTAACTTAGAGTTTCCTCCAGTTGAAATAACCACAAAAGTGATTAATGCAATTAGAAGAATTATTCCAACAATAATGCTAATGGTTTTCTTATTAAATCGTTTCTTTTCTAAAGGGATGTCCATACAATAACAATATTTATAGTCATTATATAGTCAATACTATGCCAACTATGTAAATAGCTTTAAATCAGTGTATTAAAAATAATTTTAAAACAAAGGTGTACGGAAATGATGCAACTGTGTTCGCTTTTAAAACACTTTTTAATGCTGAAATAATTGTAGTTTAATAATTTTTAATGCCCTCATTATTATTGTAATATTGTAATAATGTTGTTAAAAAACGCAAACATATTAGTTGTAGATGATGATACCGATGTGCTCACAGCGATGAGGTTATTGTTAAAATCGAAGGTTAATGATGTTGTTGTTGAGAAAAACCCCGGCAACATTGTTTCTTTAATTAGAAATACTAAGTTCGATATTATTATTCTAGATATGAATTTTAATGGGCTTATAAATACGGGTAACGAAGGTATTTATTGGCTTAATAAAATTAAAGAAATTAATAAAGATGTTTCTGTTATTCTAATAACTGCCTATGGCGATTTAGATTTAGCCATCCGATCTCTAAAAGAAGGCGCTTCAGATTTTTTGGTAAAACCTTGGGAAAACAGTAAGCTTATTGAGTCGATTACGGATATTATAAATAAGAAAAAATCAAACACATTAAAAAAAGTAACTGCCTCAATTACAAGACATGAAATTTTGGGAGAAAGTCATATTATGAATGACGTATTTTTGAAAATTAAAAAAATTGCTCCTACCGATGCTAATATTCTAATACTTGGTGAAAATGGTACAGGTAAAGACTTAATTGCTAAAGCGATACATGATAATTCCTTACGGAAAGATAAACCTTTTATTAAAGTAGATGTGGGGTCGTTAACATCAACATTATTTGAAAGTGAATTGTTTGGATACAAAAAAGGCGCTTTTACAGATGCAAAACATGATAGACCTGGACGATTTGAATCTGCCGACGGTGGCACCTTGTTTTTAGACGAAATCGGAAATATAAGTTTGCAACAACAAGCAAAACTCTTAACCGTTTTGCAAAACAGAAAAGTTACTCCGCTAGGCTCCAATAAAGATATAGCTATTAATATTCGACTTATCTGTGCAACTAATTCAAACATTGAGTTTCTTGCCGATGAAACCAATTTTAGAAAAGATCTTATTTACAGAATTAATACGGTTGAAATTATTGTACCACCACTTAGAGATCGCGATAAAGATGTTATTTTACTAGCTAAGCATTTTATTAATGTTTATGCTGAAAAATATTTAAAATCTAGCTTTAAATTAGATGATGGCTTTATTGAAAAGTTAAAAAACTATTATTTCCCTGGGAATGTTCGCGAATTACAATACGCTTTAGAAAGAGCAGTAATTATGGCAGATAGCGACAATTTATACAAAGAAGATTTAGTATTTTCTCCAATAGAAAAACGGAGTAATACTATTATTGGTAATTCCGATTTAAAACTAGAAACCATAGAGAAGAATGCCATCTTAAAAGTTATTGAAAAAAATAATGGCAACATTTCTAAATCTGCAAAAGAATTGGGTATTACACGAACAGCACTATACAGGAGATTAAATAAGTATGGCTTATAGAAAATACAAATTGGCTCTTACCTTAAGAGTTATTGTTTTATTTTTTGCGCTCACCGTTTTAGCGTTTGCAGCTTCTTATTTAAATTTTCAAACTAACTTACAACTTAGCGTTGCTATACTCGTTCCTATTTTAATCCTATTGTATTATTCTTTAAAAGGGCTGTACAAGTTTATTTTTAGACGATTTTACGAAATGGACGATTTTTTCGAATCGGTAAAATATCGCGATTTTTCACGCTGGTTTAACGAAAAATCTGGAACAGAAGATATTAGAGAATTACATAAAGGCTTTAATGAAGTTAACAAAACCATACACGAAATAAATAAAGAAAAAGAAGCACAACACCTATACCTTAAAAAAATACTGGAATTGGTTAATACCGGAATTATAGCGTATAATATAGAATCTGGTGCCGTTTTATGGATAAATGAAGCTTTTAAAAAAACCTTGGGTATTCCTTCGCTTAAAAATATTCAGTTTATAAAAAAAAGAAACCCAAATCTTTTTGATACCGTTTTTATAAAAAAACATGCAATAGCAGACAGTATTACGATAACTATTGAAAACGAAAAAACAAAACTGTTAATAGCTAGTTCTATTTTTCAAATAAATGAGGTTTCATATAAACTTCTTGTTTTGCAAAATATAGAAAGCACATTAACCCAAAATGAAACAGAGGCATGGAAAAAACTTCTAAGTGTTATGACACATGAAATCATGAATTCTATTGCTCCAATTTCATCATTAGCCGAAACATTACAAACTAAAGTTCAGCAATCTATAGATGATCCTGTTAATCAACAAATAGATATGAGTGACTTAGATGCTGGAATAGAAAGCATAAAAAAACGAAGTGAGGGTTTATTAAAATTTGCTAAAACGTATAGAAGTTTAAACAAAATCACCAAACTTAATTTAAGCAACATATTGGTGATTGATTTATTCGAAAATATAAAAACCTTAATGCTTCCTTCGCTAGAAAATAAAGCTATTGAATTACATTTTGAAATTGAGAATCTTAATCTTAAAATAGAAATGGACACCTATTTAATTGAGCAAGTGCTAATTAATTTAATGCTTAACGCTGTTGAAGCTTGTAAAGGTGTTGAGCAAGCTAAAGTTACTTTATCTGCTCATAAAAGCATTAATGGAGAACCCATTATAAGAGTAAAGGATAATGGGAAAGGGATTCTAAACGAAATTATTGATGATGTTTTTATTCCGTTTTTCAGTACAAAAAAATCAGGTAGTGGCATTGGTTTGAGTTTGTGTAAACAAATTATGCTTCTTCATAAAGGGAAAATTCAAATACGAAGTGTCGAAAATAAGGGGACAGTGGTTAGTTTGGTGTTTTAAAACTTAAGCTACTTTTTTAAGCAAGTCAAAACAAGGACATTTTTTGCAACGCTTATTTTCTCCTTTTTTAAACTTTTTACAACAGCTACTCTTTACATTACTACTAGTAATAATGCCTAAGTCTTTTAACTTTTTTACTGCTTTTTTCTTCTTCTTTTTGCCCAAAACAAATTCTACTATAAAAATATTGGGCAAAAATAACTATTTTTATTTAATCTAAATAAGCTTGAATGTTAAAATTATTGTAAGCCTTCTGTTGATGCTGTACTTATAGTAATTTGCTGAATATCTCTATCGAATAAATACAGCCCTCCTTTATCGTCTCCAATTAAATTTATTTTGTCAAGAATGGTACGAGCCATAGCTTCTTCTTCTATCTGTTCAGAAACATACCATTGTAAAAAGTTGTGTGTAGCATAATCTTTTTCTTCTAAACTTATATGAACAAGTTCGTTAATGCTTTTTGATACAAAAACTTCATGGTTAAATAATTCTTCAAACATTTCTTTAAAAGAATCGAAAGTTATATTGGGTGCGCTTAATTGCGATATTTGTGCATGACCTCCACGTTCGTTCACAAACTTTACTAGTTTTAACATGTGGTCGCGTTCTTCTTGAGATTGATCGTACATAAAACCTGCAACGCCTTCAAGCCCTTTTACCTCGGCCCAACATGCCATTGCTAAATATATTTGAGACGATTCTGCCTCAATTTTAATTTGATTATTTAATGCGTCTTCTATAATTTTTGATAACATAGTTTTGTTTTTATGTAAAGTTAAGGAATTCTCTAATCTATAAAATAATTTTTGAGCATAAACTCTGCTGATGCTTATTTTTAACTTATCTGCAACCCATTCGATACAGATTTATGATTATCTGGATTAACAAATACCAACTTCCCATCGGGAGTTTCAGTCATTAAAATCATCCCTTGACTTTCAACACCCCGAAGTGCTCTTGGTGCCAAATTAACTAAAACAGTAACTTTTTTGCCTATGACTTCTTCAGCAGTGAAACTTTCGGCAATACCAGACACAATGGTTCTAACATCAATACCAGTATCCACTTTTAGCTTTAAAAGCTTTTTGGTTTTTGGCATTTTTTCAGCTTCCAAAATAGTACCAACACGAATGTCTAATTTGGTGAAATCTTCAAAAGTAATCGTCTCTTTTTGAGGTTCTACAGTCGCATTTGCTATTTCGTTGGCTTTTTTACTGGTTTCTAGTTTATCTAATTGTGCTTGTATTGTAGCATCTTCAATTTTAGAGAATAGTAATGCTGATTTATTTATTTTATGACCAAAAGGGAGTAAATCATCACTTATAGCTACATTACTCCAACTTAGTTTTTCATTTAACCCTAAAATTATTTTTAGTTTTTTAGATGTAAATGGCAAAAAGGGTTCTGAAAGAATAGCTAAACCTCCTGCTATTTGGAGAGCAATATTCATGATGGTTTGTACACGCTCTGGGTTTTCTTTTATTTTTTTCCAAGGTTCTTCATCGGCTAGATATTTATTACCTAATCGCGCTAAATTCATAAGTTCTTGTTGCGCCTCTCTAAAGCGGTAACGTTCAATAGAGCTTGAAATCACAGATGGATATGCGTTAAGCTTCTTTATAACATCGTAATCGTAATCAGTAGGTTCAATTTTAGGAGGAACTACACCGTCGTAATATTTGTTAGTTAAAACCGTCACACGATTGATGAAATTACCAAAAATAGCCACTAACTCATTATTATTTCTGGCCTGAAAATCTTTCCATGTAAAGTCATTATCCTTTGTTTCTGGTGCAGTAGCTGTTAAGGCATAGCGTAACACATCTTGTTGTCCTGGAAATTCTTCTAAATATTCATGCAACCAAACTGCCCAATTTTTAGAGGTTGATAATTTATTGCCTTCTAAATTTAAAAACTCATTGGCAGGCACATTCTCTGGTAGTATATAACTGCCTTCTGCTTTTAACATGGCTGGGAAAATAATGCAGTGAAATACAATATTATCCTTCCCTATAAAGTGTACCAGTTTGGTGTCTTCACTTTTCCAATACGGCTCCCAATCTACCCCTTTGCGTTCTGCCCATTCTATAGTTGAGGAGATGTAGCCAATAGGTGCATCAAACCAAACATATAACACTTTACCTTCGCCACCTTCTGCAGGCACAGGAATACCCCAATCTAAATCGCGAGTTACAGCACGCGGACGTAAACCGTCATCAATCCAAGATTTTACTTGCCCGTACACATTAGGTTTCCAATCTTTTTTATGACCTTTTAAAATCCATTCTTTTAAAAAATCTTCATGCTTGTCTAAAGGTAAAAACCAGTGTTTTGTTTGTTTTAACGTTGGCACATTACCTGTAATTGTGGACTTCGGGTTTATTAAATCGGTAGCATTATGACTTGTTCCGCAATTTTCACATTGGTCGCCATAACTTTCTTCATTGCCACATTTTGGGCAAGTGCCTATAACAAAACGATCTGCTAAAAACTGATTTGCTTCGGTATCAAATAATTGCGCTGTGGTTTCTTCAATAAACGCGCCTTTATCATTCAACGTTGTAAAAAACTCTGAGGCTGTTTTATGATGAACTGGTGCCGATGTTCTTGAATAATTATCGTAAGTAATGCCAAAATCTTCAAACGACTGCTTAATTATAGCATGATATTTGTCTACAATATCTTGAGGAGATACACCTTCGTTTTTTGCTTTTATGGTAATTGGCACACCATGTTCGTCACTACCTCCAATAAATGCCACATCATTTCCAGTTAAACGTAAGTAACGCGCATAAATATCTGCTGGCACATAAACTCCTGCCAAGTGTCCTATATGAATTGGTCCGTTAGTGTATGGTAACGCCGTGGTTATGGTATATCTTTTTGGTTTGTTCATTATGAAATTCAAATTAAACTGTCATTGCGAGATTTTTGATAAAAAATTGCGGCAATCTGCTAAATTTTGAAAAGATTACCACGTCGCTCTCTCCTCGTAATGACGTTAAGATTTTAACAAGTCACAAAAGTACACAATTACAAAGCGATTTAGAAAAAAAATGTACTTTTACATTATGTCTAAAATCTTATTAATTACTATCTTGTGTTGTGCTGTTTTTTTCTTTGGAAAAGAACCTGTTTCTGCGCAAGAATTATCATCTAATAAAACCAACACATTGATACAACCACCGTATTTAAAAGCAGGTGATACTGTTGCTATTGTTGCACCTTCAGGCGTTTTAAAAAATAGAACTAAAGAAGTTGAACAAGCTAAAGCACTTCTTAAAAGTTGGGGGTTACACGTTGTTGTTGGAAAGCATGTATTTAATCAAGCTAACCATTTTGCAGGAACTGACGAGGAGCGTTGTGAAGATTTTCAAAGCGCATTAGATAACCCTACAATTAGTGCTATTTGGTGCGCGCGTGGTGGCTACGGAACGGTGCGAGTTTTAGATAAATTAAATTACACAAAATTTAAAAAGAACCCTAAATGGATTATTGGTTATTCTGATATTACAGCATTACATAATCAAATTCATAACAGAGGATTTCAATCTATTCATGCTTTAATGTGTACCAGTTTGCAAGACGATTTAAGTACTATTAAAGAAACCATTTCAACCTTTAAAGATGCGATTTTTGGGAAGCCTTTAAAGTATACTTTAACGGGATCTAAATACAATAAATTGGGAACAAGTTCTGGACAACTTGTTGGTGGTAATTTAACCATGTTGCATACTATGTTGGGTTCTGAAACAAGCATTGATACGTCTGGAAAAATAATATTTATTGAAGAAATTGGTGAATACAAATACCATATAGACCGTATGTTACAAAGTTTAAAACGTGCTGGGTATTTTGAAAATTGCAAAGGTGTTATTGTTGGAGATATGAGTAAAATGCGAAAAAATACAACCCTTTGGGGAACATCTATAGAGCAACTTATTTTAGATGCGCTTTCTAATTACGACTTTCCTATAGCATTTGACATGCCTGCTGGTCATGAAAAAGATAATCGCGCTATGATTTTAGGGAGAACAGTAACGTTAACCGTTAATAATGAACACTCAGCTATTATTTTTAAGGATTATTAAAATATGCAATATTCTTGCGGCTTGATTTTTAATAACCCTTAAAATAGATTTTAGATGAATAAAAAATTACAATTATTAGTAGCTGCATTTGCACTTTTAATATCTTTTAATGTTAAAGCAGATACCATCGTTAACTCAGAATTAAATTTAAAAAACCCAGATGTACGTAAGTGTTTAATTGAAGCTTCGCAAGCTGAAGGATGGGAAGTAGAATCAATTTACATGAATTCTGATGATAAATTGGTATATGTGTTTTCAAAAAATAATAACGATAGAGTATATATTAGCAAGTAAATTATAATTAGCTAGTGTAACCTAAATATATTATTAAAACCAATCATTCCTAATTGTCTGGTTGGTTTTAGTTTTTATTTCAGAAATTTTCAAAATGAAAATTGATTTCTGCCTTTTCTTCATTTATTAAATTTCTTTATCACTTTTTCTACACGCTTCCTCTTCGTTTCTTTTTCAATATCATTGAGTCTTAATGTAAGTGTTTTAATAAAAGATTCTTTATTGTTGTTGTTTATTATTGGAATGCATCTTTCAGCATACATGGGTAACTGATTCGTTGGGCTCTTTAATAATTGTTCTGTTAGTAATGTAAACGCATCTTTAGAGTAAGACTCAATAGAACATAACTCGATTAAAATATTTATGGCATTGTCTTTAGTAATTACTGAGCCTTTATCTGCCGAAGTTAGAATAACTGGAAGTTTTGTAAATACTTCTTTTGAACAAACTTTTGTAAGTGTGAAAATTGCAGTCATCGCTCCCCATTGCAATCTGTTATTCTTACTGTCTAAACAACTAATAAACGTGTTTAAATGAGGTGCTATTAAATTAGGAGCATGTTCTCCAATTTCATAAAGTACTTTAATGCAGTCATTTTGAATTGCTTTTTTATTAGATAAGTTTTCAACTAATTCTCTAATTGCTTTTTTGTTTTGTTCTAAAATAATTTCTTTCGCTAATTCCTGGTTAAGTGCTTCATCTCTTCGGTTTTGTGATGAGGCTAATTTTTGAATAATACTCATTACTTTTTCCATCTTTTAAGGTTAGGTATTTTTTTTGCAAATGAATTAGCAAATAGAGCCATAAAGAACCCCATGCCTTTCATTTTTTCTTTTACAAAGTTCTGCATTTGATTGACAGTCCAGTCAGGATTTTTAAATTTCCCATCCTCAAAACAATAAAAACAATAAACCTTACTAATGCTACCATTTGCATTTGTGCCCCCTCCATTAGGAGATTTTTTTAAGGGCATTCCGCAACTTTGACAGTTTTTATATTTTTCCATAATTATTTAATTTTTTCAAAACTAAGAGGACTCACTGACAGCCCTATGTCAGTAATTTAAAAAATTATTCCAAAGATTTTATATAGTCATTAATGCTTAAATGATTCATTTTTTTGAAGGAAGTATTAAGATTTTTCAAAGTATTTATTTTTTTGACTTTAAAATCTCTATACATTTCTCGTTTCCAGCACCAAGCGATTAAATGCCACTGATTAGAATAAAACGTTAAACCAATAGGTTCTATCTCTCTATTACTTTTTTCTTTTTTATTATTGGTGTAAATTATTTCTAAACGCTGTTTGTTGGTTATAGAGTGTTGTATTTCAGTTAAATAGTTAGAAGAATCTATTTCATTTGGAGGAATGTGTATTTTAATTTGAGATTGTAAAAAGTTGATTTTATCTTGTTCTCTACTCTTTAATACTGCTTTTATTTTAATAATAGCATTTTCAATATGTTTTTTAACAGTTTTATCTGTAAATTTTTCAGATAACTTAGACACTAAAATTAACGAGCTGACTTCTTCGCTTGTTAAAGAAATAGGAGGAAGGAAGAAACCTTGAAGAATGGAGTATCCTTTATAATTATCAAAACTAATAGGAACTCCAATTTGACCAAGTGCTTTTAAGTCTCTATATACTGTTCTTTCACTAATGTTATATTTATCAGCAATGAATTGAACCGTTACATTTTGCTTCGATTGTAAAGTGGTTAAAACAGCAATGAGTCGGTCAATTCTATTCATAAGTTTTATTAGCTTTTAAAGGTATTAAAGTTTTTTTATTTTGATGAATGGACTTTTCAATAACTAAAACACCTTTCTAGTTCGTTCATCTCTAACCTCTGCTAATCCTAACTTCATTGTTGAAGGGTTTTCTTTTAGACTTTTCAATTTTTCGGAAGGTTATGAAATGTTCAACACCTATCAGTTTAGAAAGCTTGGTAGGGTCAATTTTCAAGTAATTGGTAATTTCTTTTTGAGAAATTGAATTTATTAATTGAGAGCTGTTTTTCATTAAACTAACAAAACGTTCTTCTATAGTTTGTGTTAAAAAAGATTCGGGAGTGTAAGTAAAGGAATGTGGATATGAAAATGTCACATTATTGTTCTTCCCATCTATATAGTAATAAGTTTTTAGAATTTCTTTAATTACAAAAAACAAGATTAGTATTCTAACTCCTTAATCTTATTAGCTTTATTATCCCAAATAGCAATATGTCCTTTTGCACTTGATGTAACAATATATTTTCCGTTAGGACTCCAATCTATTCCCCATAAATAATCGTTTGTAGATTTTGATTTGGATAACAATTCCCCTTTTTTAGACCAAATTCTTAAAGCATCACTTGCTGTGGCTAATTTTGTTCCTCTAGGATTCCATCTAAGGTTTCTGTATTCACCAATACTACCTTTTATTTCATTGATTTTAACTCCTTCAACATCCCAAAATTGCACTAATTTATCTTCTGCTTTTTCCAAATCACCATAATCCCCAACAGCAAAAAACTTACCAGATTTATGCCACTCTACACAAAGTAAAAAAGGTTCTTTTTTTCTTGTTTTAAATATTTTTAGAGTGTCTCCTAAATGATTAAAAATCCCAACTTTAGAACCAACAGTAACTAATATATTGTTCTTAGGGTGCCAATCTAATCCTGCAACTCCCTTTTCATCTGCTCTAAACCTACTTATACGAGTGCCATTAATATTAAAAATTGAAACAAAACTCTCAAGCTCTGAAATAGCTAAAAGTTCACCTGTATAATTCCACCCTAACGCTCTAAAGCTGTTTTTTAATCCTTTTAAATCAGTCCAAGTATCATTATCTAGATTAAGGATTTTTGCCTTAAATGTTTTACTTTGCGTTATAACTGCAAGTCTATTTTTAGTAGGATGCCACTTTAATCTACTTAGTTGTACTTCTTTAATAGGATACGTTTTAATTAGCTTTAAAGTATTTCCATCAAATAGTTTTAATTCATCTTGATTACCTCCAGCAACAATATATTTTCCGTTAGGACTCCATGCTACAGTCCACAACGTTTTTTTATAGCTATTTTGTTGACAAAATGTATTAGATACTAAAAATAATATGAAAAGAAAGATGCGTGTTATTATTAACATTTATCTTCACCAAAAATTACAATAACATCAAATTCTATAGCGTCAGAAATTGCATAATCTTTTATTTTAACAACGCCTTTAGCTCCATAAATAATATTCCAATCTGTTCTATCTATCTTAAATTTTGTTGTTAATTTCGTATTATCTGAATTTAATTTGGCTTCAAATAAAACTGGTTTTGTAATACCTTTTATACTAAGGTTGGCATGCATTTTTAATAAACCATTATCATTGTATTCTACTTTGGTTAATATCAGTTTTGCTATTGGGTATTCTTTTACATTAAAAAAATCTTCGTCTTTTAAATGTTTTACCAAATCTTCACTATAACCGCCATCTGTATTGATTAGTGAGGTCATATCTACCGTAAAAGTTCCGCCAGTAATTTTATTATTTGTTTTAATAATTTTACCGTCTTTAAAATTAACTGTACCATGATGTCCGCCAAAACTAAAAAGCATTGATCCTTTCCAATTTACAATACTTGCTTTGGTGTTAATTAATACTTCTTGTTGGCTAAAACTAATTATTGAACAAAGAAGACATAATAAAATTGTTGCTTTTTTCATCTGTTTATATTTTCCTGTAAAACTAGATGCATCCTGTTCTTCTTTTGTGAAAAAAATGTAAAAGAAGTGTGAAACAGGTGCAAAAAGTTGAAAATTTTCATCTGTTTCTTTTTATTGTTTTTAAATTGTGAGGTGTAACCAAATAATTAAAGCAATCATTTATTTGTGAGTTTAATAATTCTTTTAATTATGTTGGTTTCATCTATTTAACTGTTTCAAATATTATCATGAAAAAACACATTTTTCTTTTATTAACCATATTATTTTTTATGCTGGTTGATTGTACAAATGATGAGCCTCAAACTCATTTTTCTGAAACGGTTAAAGTCGCTTTAAGAGATGTTGGTAATAAATTAATGTTAGCGAGTAACGATTCTACATCTTTGATACTCCCCATTATTAAAACTGCCGATAACCATTACGAAATTTCTTTTCAAAATACCTTATCTATTGCTCCAGATAGTTTAGTGGCTTTTACTAAGCGAAGTTTAAATATGGCCAAATTACCTAAACGTTATATTGTTGAAGTTATTAATTGCGAAAATGAAGAGGTGTCGTATAGTTATCAAATTACAGGCTTAACCGAGAATGATATTATTCCGTGTTTAGAGAGAAAGCTACCAACAGACTGTTACACTATTAAGGTTCTTTTTCTTGAAAATAAATCACCCTTATTTTTTAAGAATCCTTATTTTTTATTTCTAATAATTTTTATTGCTTTAGCTACTTTTGGGTTTTTATATAAAATAAAATTTCATGATAAAACAAGTTCTGAAAAGGAGGCTTTACCTTACTCAAAAATTGGACATTATAAATTTTATAAAGATCAAAATAAACTTATTAAAGAACGTATTGAAATAAAGCTATCGGTTAAAGAATGTGAACTTATAACAATGCTTAGTGCCAACCAGAATCAGGTTGTAAAACGTGAAATTCTTGTAAAGAAAATTTGGGAAGATCATGGTGTTTATGTCGATAGAAGCTTAGATACGTTTATTTCTAAACTTAGAAAAAAGTTTAAAGACGACCCATCCATAAACATTGTTAATGTTCATGGTGTGGGTTATAAATTAGAGGTGGACTTGTAGCAAAAGGTTAGCAAGTTTGTCTAAGACCTATACTGCATTTTAAGGTAGTGGCGTCCTATTAAATTAGGATATAATGCTTTCCCTTTTTTTATTTTACCACTCGTCTTCCTGAGGTTTATTGGTTAAATAATTTAAAAGACTTTTGTTTAAGTTGTTAAAAAGTGTTTCTATTTGAGCTGGTACTTTTGCAAAACCAGTATTTATTTTTCCTTCGGAAGAATGAAAATCGCTTCTGTCAAACCGTATATTTTTCTTCTTTTTATTTGGTTCTGGTTTATAAGACAGCCTTTTGGGTTTAAACTTATATTCCCCATCTTTAAACTGTAATTCAATGGTATAGTTTGCTTTTCTGCAGAAATAGTTAGCTTCTTTATTAAAACATATAGCACTTTCTGTAAACCCTTTTAAATTAATTTTTTTGATTTTCTTTCCTTTTTCTGCATCACCATCATTTGTTTCTTCAATTTTATCTTTTGAGTCTCCGTATTTTTCTTTTATCCATTCCTTAGCTTTATTAAACATAGCATCCTTTTTCATGCCATTTACGGAAACCGATAAAATACCAGGTTCTAAACCATTATTAGTGTAACTAAATTTTGTTTTTTTAGCATGCGATTCACCTTCTTTTTGAGAATATGAAACCGCAGAAATTAAAAGAATAGTAAGCAGTATAAATCTTTTCATAACTAATTATATTAATGAATATGTGTTTATTGGGGTACTGTAAATAATATTTAAAGTTAAACATTATTTTTATTATTGTAAATTTAATAAACAAATTCATACAAAATAGAATTATTTAATAATTTGAATACACCATTATAAACGTATTTTTATGTGTGACAATTAGTCGATTACTTTTAATGTTTTTCCAACTTTAACAAACGCTTTTATAGCGCTTTGAATATGTTGTTTTTTATGTGCTGCGGAAAGTTGAACTCTAATTCTAGCTTTTCCTTTTGGAACCACAGGAAAGAAAAACCCAATAACATAAATACCTTCTTCTAATAGCCGTTTAGCAAATTCTTGAGCTACTATAGCATCACCTAACATGATTGGAACAATGGGATGAGTGCCTTCAATAATATTAAAACCAGCAGCAGTCATTTCAGATCGGAAATATTTGGTATTACTTTCTAATTTATCTCTTAAGGCTGTTGATTTAGAAATAATATCTAACACCTTAATGGATGCACCAACAATGGCTGGAGCTAAAGTGTTAGAAAATAAATAGGGTCTTGAGTGTTGTCTTAAAATATCAACAATTTCTTTTCTAGCTGCTGTAAAACCTCCTGATGCCCCGCCTAAAGCTTTTCCGTAAGTCCCTGTAATAATATCGACACGATCTATAACATTATGATACTCGTGTGTGCCTTTTCCTGTTTTGCCTATAAAGCCAGTTGAATGGCATTCATCAATCATAACAAGTGCATTATAAGTATCTGCCAAATCACATATTTTGTCTAATTGAGCTATTGTTCCATCCATTGAAAATGAACCATCAGTAACAATTAGTTTACGCCTAGAAGAACTTGCTTGTTTAAGTTGTTCTTCTAAATCTGTCATGTTATTATGCTTATATCTATACCTTTTGGCTTTACAAAGGCGTATGCCGTCGATAATGGAAGCATGGTTGAGTTCATCTGAAATTATAGCATCTTCGGCAGATAAAAGCGGTTCGAAAAGTCCGCCATTAGCATCAAATGCCGCAGCATATAAAATACAGTCTTCCATTCCTAAAAAATCGGCGGTCTTTTTTTCTAATTCTTTATGAATGTCTTGAGTTCCGCAAATAAATCGTACAGACGAAAGTCCGAAACCATGAGTTTTTATAGCGTCTATTCCTGCATGTATAACCTCTGGACTAGCTGCAAGACCTAAATAGTTGTTTGCACAAAAATTTAGCACGTCGTTTTTAGTTGTCGTACTTATTTCTGCGCCTTGTTTAGAAGTAATTACGCGTTCATTTTTATAAAGTCCACTGGATTTTATATGTTCAATATCGTTTAATAAATCGTCTTTAATTGTTCCGTACATAATTTATAAATCTATATTTTCAACTGAATATTTTAGTTTTAAATTTTTAATCATATCCTTAGTAATATCTTCCAAATTGTATTTTGGTTTCCAGTTCCAATCGTTTTTTGCTTTAGAGCCATTTATACTCATTGGCCATGTTGCTGCAATATTTTGCCTAAAATCTGGTTTGTAAGTGACTTGAAATTCAGGATATGTTTTTTGAATTGATGCTACCATTTGTTCTGGATTAAAACTTGCTCCAGCAATATTATAAGATGTTCTAATAGTAATGCTTTCTATAGGGGCTTCCATAACTTCAATAGTTGCTCTTATAGCATCATCCATATAAATCATGGGTAGGGTTGTTGAAGCGCTTAAAAAGCATTCAAATTTTTCATTTTTAACGGCTTTATGATACATATCGACGGCATAATCTGTTGTGCCTCCTCCTGGTAAAGATTGGTAGCCAATAACGCCAGGGTATCTTATGGAACGAACATCCAACCCATATTTTTCAAAATAATAATTTGCCCAATTTTCTCCTGCAACTTTGCTTATTCCGTACACTGTTGATGGTGTTAAATTAGGCGATTGCGGCGTATTTGTTCGTTCAATATTGTCTCCAAACACTGCAATAGAACTAGGGAAAAACACTTTTTTCACGTTGTGTAATCTGGAGACTTCCAATACATTAAAAAGGGCTTTCATGTTTACATTCCAAGTATTTAAAGGTGCTTTTTCACCATTAGCGGAAAGAATGGCTGCTAAATGATAAACTTGAGTAATATTATATTTAAGTACTACTGTTTGTAATGCATCAAAATTTGTTGCATCTATAATTTCGAAACATCCATTAAAATACATATTGGGTTTTAAATCTGAAGCAATAATATGGCTTACACCATATTTCTTCTGAAGTTTCTCAGTTAATACGCTGCCTAATTGCCCACCAGCACCCGTAATTAGTATTTTTTCCTGTTCCATTTATTAAAAAAATAAAGTAGAACAAAATTATTAAATAGATTAATTGTGTGATTAAAACAACTGTAAATTGTTTAAAAATAAGTAATTTTATCTTTTTTTATAAAATTTAATACTATTATTGTCTTTTTATTTTAAAATAATATATTAAAAAAAGTAATTTTATCTCCTTATGGAAAAATTGGATGCTATTGATTTAAAAATTTTAAGAATCCTTCAGAACGATTCAAAAAAAACCACTAAAGACGTTGCTGAAATGCTCAATTTAACAGCATCTCCAGTTTACGAGCGTATTAAGCGTTTAGAAAAGAAGGGTTATATAAAAAAGTATGTTGCTCTTTTAGATAAAAAAACTATAAACAGACCTGTTACGGCTATTTGCATGGTTTCTTTGCGTTACCATAACGAAGGTTTTATTGAAAAGTTTGAACAACAAATTAGAGCCATAAGCGAGGTTCAAGAATGTTTTCATATGGCAGGGAAAGTAGACTTTTTTTTAAAAATAAATCTTCAAAGTCTTGACGCTTATCATGAGTTTGTACGGTTAAAATTATCTAAAATTGAAAACATTGGAGTTTTGGAGAGCTATTTTGTATTAAAAGAAGTTTTTCATACTACAGAGTTTTATATTTAGTATGATTTATTTAGAAACAGAATGGTTTTATTTATTACGGTTTCTAAATGTTTGGGTAGGTTAGTAGTTTCCCAAGGATGGTGTGCTCCAAAAACATGATTAGCACCTTCAATAATTTCTATTTGACTATTGGGATTCCATGCGTGTAAATTTTTTGCTTCTTCAACAGATACACTTGTGTCGGCATTACCATGAATGATTAGTTGTGGAATTTTTAAATTTGAAACAGCTCTTTTAATTGTTAAACGATTTTCATTTTCAATAAAATTAGTATAGAATTGATAATAATGAGGCATTTTTTGTTTTGTACGACCGTTTAAAACATACTTAACACCATTTTTTTTCCATGTTTCTAAATCTCCAATTGTAGACGTTCTTTTTCCAAAATCACAAACACTTGCTAGGTTTATAACCGTATTAATTCTAGGATCTTCCTCGGCTTTTATTGAAACAATACCGCCGCCTCTGCTATGGCCGATTAAAGACATAGTATTTAAATTTCCTATGCTGGGTTTCGTGAAAACCCAATTGATAACAGATTGTAAATCATCTAATTCTTTAGTGTAATTATTATTTCCAAAAGCTTCAAGGTCTGAAAAATCTATAGGTTGTTCTATTGTACCTCCGTTGTGAGAGAAATTAAATTTTATAAAGCAAAACCCAGCGTTTACAAATGTTTTTGCAATTAAATTCCATGCGCCCCAATCTTTAAACCCTTTGTAGCCATGGCAGAATATTATAATTGGTTTTGGGGTATTACTTTCTTTTAAAAACAAATCAATTAAAATTGGTTTTTCGTGTTTACCGTTTATAACTATGTTTTTTTCTACTATCATTTATATGTCTTTTTCAGTAAATGGAATGTTTTGATTGCAAATTTCTATAATGAGTTGTTTTAATTCTGTACTAAAATGTTTAAGCGTTTCTTCTGTAATTAAGGTGTCCTTTTTTGCGTAAGCCCCATGCTTATCTTTTTTAGAAAATTTTAAAAATCCTTGATTCAAATTTTTAAGAGATATAATTCCAGCTTCTATAGGTTTTTTTATTTTTTTAGAATTATACATCATTAAGACATAGGTGAGTACTTGAAAACTTTTGCTATACTTATTATAGTCTGTTGTAATATCTTCCCAATTAACAACTTCAACACTACTTTGTTCAACACGACCTGTTTTGTAATCTATAATTCTGGTAACTCCATTGTACTCATCAACCCGATCTACTTTTCCTGTTAAATTAATTGGAAAGTGGATTTCAGGAATATCAATTAAAATAGTATTACTGGCTTCTATTTCAATTATTTTAATTGTATTTCCAGCCTTTAAAGTCTTAATTTCTAAATCTAAAAAGTTTGATACATAACGTTTTGCTATTTCAAAAATAATTAGGTTTTTACCTTTAGTAATATCACCCTCTTTATACACATCTTTAAAATGGTATTCAACTGTTTTTGTAATATTTTCTTTAAGGTTTTCTATAATTTCAACAGATAATAAAGTGCCTTTTAATGGCTTATAAAAATCTTCAAGAGTATTATGTACTACAGTTCCCAAAGTATTGGCAGCTACAGTTTCTTCAACATCATCGACTTCTTTTATTTTCAATATTTTCTGATAATAAAAATCAATAGGATTTCTTATATAACTTGTTAGAGATGATGGCGAAAATCCTTTTTTTGAAATTTCAGTTAATCTGTTTATAACATCATTATTTTTCTGAATAACGTTTAATTTAGGTTCAATTATTGGCACTTGAGGTGCTATTATAGTATGATTAATATTGTGAATACCTTCTAACTCTAGTTGTGTAATAAATCTACTTTTTTCACCTCCAGTTAAAACATCGGCTTCTGTGTTATATAGAATATAAATGTTTTTTGCGCGTTGTAAAAGCCTGTAAAAATGATAGGTGTACACAGCGTCTTTTTCCTTATAAGTAGGTAATTTATTTTCTAATTTAACATCAAAAGGGATGAATGAATTATTGCTTTTTCCTGAAGGAAGAATCCCTTCGTTTACAGATGAAATAATAACGGTTTCAAAATTTAAAACACGCGATTCTAACATTCCCATAATTTGTAAGCCTTGTAAAGGTTCACCTTGAAAATCTAAAGTTTCTGAGCTTAACAGCTCTTTATATACGCCAAATAAAGTTGTTATATCCTTTATGTGGCGGTAGGTTGAATTTAATCGTGTAAGTTCATTAAACAATTCATTAAATCGATACAGGTATTCTAATGAAAGTAAATTTGATGTTTTGTCTTGGGTTAAATAATTTTTTATTACTATTATTAATTGCTTACAATGTTCTAAAACTTGATCTATAGATTTATCCCAATTTGAAAATAGAATATTTATAATACCTTCAGATTTATTAGCTATTTCTTTTAATCGCTCTGCAGATAGGTAAATAAGATTATTTTTATCTATAGTTTCAATTATTTTTGAAGCATAATTCATTCCTTCAAAATGTAAAAGTGGTCTAATAAACTGGTGTGATAGAATATTAATAACATCTTTATGATAAAAAGTCTGTGATGATGTTTTATGTAGTTGAAATAAAGCTTCGAAAAGAGAGGCAAGCGGAATAGACTTTAACGGAAACCCCATTGTAATGTTTAGGGCTTCAATGTTTTGTGGTATCGAATTTAATACAGGAATCAATAAATTTTCGTCACCTAAAACAACTGCTGTATTTTCTAAAGACGGGTTTTCTTTTTTCAAATTGTTTAAAAGCGTACCTATATATTTGGCTTGTCCTATGTTTTTAGGAATACCATAAACTGAAATATTTTTTTGTTTTGAATAATTATTAGTAATCCAATTAAAAGGGTTGGTTTTAAAGTAAACCCAATGGGTTTTATGCTGTTTGGTAAACAATGCAGCGTCGTGTATGTTGTTATTTATAAATACAGAGTCAATATCCCAATATATTTTTGCTAAACCATTTTGAAGCAATTCTTGTATAATGGTTTCTTCGGAAGAATTTAGCGCATTAAACCCTAAAAAGATATGTTGTTTTTCAGAATTATGTTGAATATAAGACTCTAAATTCTCAATAGCTTCTCTGTATATTAAACCTTGATAGCCTGTTTTTTTATTTAAAAGTTGCTCGGTAAAAACAGTGTAGTATTGATACAGTTTGTTCCAAAAAAACAAATAGTTTTTCACGAAATCTGTTTTTTCTTTTTCTAAAGACCAATGTTTTAAATCCTGAATAGCACTTAAATAATTAAAAATATTTTTTTGAGGAATAAGGTAACGGTCAATTTCGTTAAAATCTTGAAGTAGTATTTGTGCCCATTTTAAAAACGATTCGAATGTATCTTGATTTTCTTTAGGTGTTAATTTTAAATATGTGCTGTAAAACTCAAAAAGAAGTTCGGTATTTGTTATGGTTTTAAGTTGCGATATGTCTTCTACAAAGGTTTCAATACTAATTATAGTAGGTGAAAAAATAGTTTGCTGAATAACTTTTGGGAGTTGATGTTTTAAAAACAATCCTGCTCTTTTACTAGGTAGTACAAATGTTAGTTTAGAAAAGTTTGTATTACTATGTTGTAAATCCTTTAAAACATCAAAAATAAATGTGGTCATTGTATAAAAATAAAAAACGCTTCGGATATCCGAAGCGTTTTTATAAAACTTTTTTTTAAAAACTATAAACTAGTTTCTTATTTTATTAAGTTGATTTCAACACGTCTGTTGTTAGCTCTACCTTTTCTAGTTTTGTTAGAATCGATTGGTTTAGCTTCACCATGACCAACAGCCGATAACCTAGACGACGATATACCGTTAGCAACTAAAAAGTCTTTTACAGCATTTGCTCTAGACTCAGATAATTTTTGGTTACCAGTTTTACTACCAGTACTATCTGTATGCCCTTCAACAGTAAATGTTGCAGTGCTATACTTTTTCAATATACCAGTAATATCTTTTAATACAGCTTCAGATTGTGTTTTAATAGTAGATCTTCCAGTATCAAATAAGATAGTTTTAGCATACTCATTAAGCGTATCTTGAATTTCTTTAGTTACCTCTGGACATCCATTATTTGCAACAGTACCTTTAACATCTGGACAGTTATCGTCTTTATCTAAAACACCATCACCGTCAGTATCTGGCCAAGGACAACCTTTGTTAGCAGCAGGACCAGCAGTGTTAACACACTTGTCATCACCATCAGTTACACCATCACCGTCAGCATCAGGACAACCAGCTAAAGCTTTTAAACCTGCAACTGTAGGACAGTTATCATCTTTATCAGCAACACCGTCACCATCACCATCAGGACATCCGTTAAACTCAGCTAATCCAGCTTCGTTAGGACAAGAATCTTTTCCATCTTCAATACCATCACCATCAGTATCAGGACATCCGTTGAATGCTTCTAAACCAGCAACATCTGGACAAGCATCATCTTTGTCGTATATACCGTCACCATCAGTATCTGTTCCTCCAAATTTAATAGAGATTCCAGCTGTGTGTTGGAAATGCGTTTGTAAATAATCTTCAAAAGCATGTTTGTAAGATGTCTGTAATGTTAAACCTATATTATCGTTAAACCATATGTTTGCACCTATAGTACCATTTAAAGTACCAGCACCAACTTCGTCAATCCAAGTGTAACCACCACCTACGCCTAAGAAAGGATCGATAGTTTTACCTTTTGAAAGGTTATATTTAACTGTTCCGTCTAAACCGTAGTAAGATAAATCATCTACAGAAGCGTCTCCCCACTTATCAATTTTATTTAAAGATCCAGCAATACCAAAAGAAAAGCCATCACCTAAATATTTAGATACAGAGATAGTAGATAAGGAAGGTAAAATATTCCAGTGGTCTCCTACATTAAAGAAGTCTTCAAAAGTACCTCCTAAAGGAGCATCTTCTCCAGTTGGAAAGAAGTCTACTGCGTTTGTCCCAATAGTAATTTGCCATGGGTTGTTTTCGTCTTGCGCATTAGCATTGCTATAACCAAGTACAAGCAACATAGCGAACAATAATCTGCTAAGATTTTTCATATTCAAAAATTTAATTTTTAAGTGTTAATTGACACAAAAGTAAGTTGTTAAATTTTATTAACAAAGATAAATATATAAAAATATTGATGATTCCTTATTGTTTATAGGTATTTCAGAATGATTATAGATAGTTTTCAGTGCTTTAAGAGTTTATATAAAATGTAGCTATAGCCTTGTTTTAGTGCTTTTCTTAGCTATTTACTTAGTGTTGTACGCAGATTCTTGCCTAAACTTGCATTACAACCAAAAAAAACGACCTAATATCGTTAAATTCTTCTTTTTTGTGAAGTTTTTAAGGTTTTTATAAGCTTTAAATTAATAAAAACTCACTCATTTCATAGAACTTTTACTTGAACATCACCATTTATATATACAAGAATTTTCTTTTTAACTTTTAATCCCATGTCTTCTAATACATCTTGATAAGATAAAAGTTGTTGCTGATGTTTTTTATCTTCAATACCCGTTTTGTAATCAATAATTATAACCTCATTATTAGAATTTACAACAACTCTGTCTGGTCTTAAAATTATACCATCTTTGGTTATGATATCTTGTTCATTATATATGGTTAAATTAGACTTGTAATAATTTTCTAGCTCAGGGTGTGTAACTATGTTTACTACCACATGTTTTAGAGCTACAGATTGTGTAGTGGTAATGGAAGCTGTATTTATAAAATCGGTTATTACAAAATTTACATCCTCTTGCGTTTTTATTTGAGACATAATATTATGAACAAGATTTCCTTTTTCAATAGCTTCTTGCTGCGTTGTGTCCCAAAGTAAGCCAGATTTGGTTACTACTTTTATGTTATGCGTTTTTTTATCTGTTGAAATAAACTCTTGCTGAAAAATTATTTCTTTTTTTTCTTCACCATTTTTAATGATTCTTTTTTGAGTTCCAAAATTGTAGTTTAATTGTGTGTCATTCCAAACGCCAATTTGCATTAAATATTCAATAAATAAACCAGAATACTTTTTGGTATTTACTACCCCTTTTGAAGAGATGTCTTTTTTAGAAATTATATACAAATGGTCAATAGCACGCGTTAAGGTTACATAAAGCAAGTTAATATTGTCTAATTCTTGCTCAGATTTATGGTTAATATAAATACGATTTCCGTCTTCGCCATAATGCTCAAAATCTGTATTGTAATTTAATAAGGTGTGTGTAAAACCATTATACTTTTCTTTGTCTAAAGGAAACCACTCTTTTGGTTCGCGTTCGGCATAAATATCTAAATCTGCAAAAGGAAAAATAACCACAGGAAATTCTAAACCTTTAGATTTATGAATGGTCATAATTTGCACTGCGTTTTGCCCTTTAGGCGATATAATACTTAAACTGTCTTTTTTCTTGTCGAAATGTTGTAAAAACCCCGAAATATCTGATCCTTTTTTTTGTGAAAAATCTAAAACAATATCTAAGTAAAACTGAATATAAGCATTAGACGTTTTAACCAAATTGAAACGGCGTATAATAGTTTCAACCAAATCGTAAAGTGGAAGCTGTAATACATCATCACTATTTATATAGATATTAAATTTTTCAAAACTTTTAAATAAATCAAAAAGAGATAAATTTATATGCTTAGTAAAAAAATCATGTTTCTTTTCAATATAAAATAGTGTGCTCAAATAATTTAAAATAGCAATTTTTATTTCGTTGTTTTTTGGCTGAATTAAAAGGGCTAACAAATTATTAATAAAAACAACTTTGGGCGAATTGCTTATTAATAAGGTTTCCGAAGAAATAATAGGAATGTTATTTTGACTTAAATAATTAGCTACTGCAACACCTTCTTTTTTCTTGCGAACAAGAATGCAAATGTCTTCTAATCTAAAATTGTTTTTTAAGCAGTGTTCAATCGTTTTTAAAACACGTTCAGAAAACAAGTCGTCTCTATGGTCTTCTTTTTCAATTTCTAAAAACGTAAAATCCACATAACCACTTTCTTCTAAAAATCCATTTTGATTAGAGTTTTCATAAAGAGTTTCATAATCTTTTTTACTAAATACTTTGGTTGATAAAAACTTAAAGAAGCTGTTATTAAAATTTACGACCTCTTTAAAACTTCTGTAATTCGATTTTAAATCTTTAACATTTTGTTCAATTTGAAACGGATGTTCTTTTGTATTAAACAAATTAATAAATTGTTCTGCCTGCCCACCGCGCCATCTATAAATAGCTTGTTTTGCATCGCCAACAAGCATTGTGCTTCCTTTTTCGGTTGAAAGAGCATTATCTATCAAGGGTATTAAATTGTGCCATTGCATTTTTGAAGTGTCTTGAAATTCATCAATAAAATAATGACTAAATTTTTCGCCAATGCGCTCATAAATAAAAGGTGTAGGCTGGTTTTTAATTTCTTTGCTTATTATAGAATTAAATTCTGAAATCAACATTTTATTCTGATCGATTTTAAGATGGTTTAATTCAGTATTAATAGCATTTAAAACCGATAAAGGTGTTACGTTTTTATAAAATGCTTTTAAAAATTTAAAATGAAAAACGGCTTGTTTGGTTTCATGAAAAGCGGTAGCTAATTGTGGCTGGATTTGTTCTATTATAGAAGCGACATCGTTAGTAACGCGTTTAGGGTATAAAGTTTTGTTTTCTAGGTCTTGTTGCCAACCAGCTTCAAAATTAACAGCAAATTTTTTGTTGGTTAGGTTTTTAAAATGTTTTGGTAAATAGCTGCTGGAAAAATCACCAAATTCTAATCCAGATTCCTCAATTAAAGTGAGTACATTTTGTGCTTTTTTAACAATACTTGTTTCTAATGTTGTCGCTTCTTTTTTTAAGTGTGTTTTAAGTGTTTTAAAGTCATCTAAGGTTTTGTCTTTTAGTGTTTCAATAAACGGAATGTCGTTTTCATTTACTAAAAGTTTCGCAATCTTATTAAAATCAAAAGCAACATCCCAACTTTTATCGTCATCAGCTTTTTCAATGGCAAAATCTATTAAAACTTTTGTTAGTGCTTTATCGGTTCCTGCTTTTGCAATAAGGCTATCAACAGCTTCATTTAACAAGGCATCTTGGTCTAATTCAACTTCAAAATTTAAGGGCAATTTTAAATCGTATGCAAAAGTTCGTATTAATTTATGTGTAAAACCGTCAATGGTCGAAATATCAAAAGCTGCATAATTATGTATAATGGCGTTTAGTGTTTTTTTAGATTTCCCTTGTAGTTGTTTAGGCGTTATTTCAAGCTCTTCACAAATGTCGTTAAACATGTCGATAGGTTTTTCGAGATGCTCTTCTGAAGAAAACTGCTTAAGGCTTTCAATAATGCGATTTTTCATTTCAGCCACAGCTTTATTAGTAAAAGTTATGGCAAGAATGTGTTTAAATTTTTCTGAAGAATTAGATTGAAATAAAATTTTTAAATACTCTTTTACAAGGGTGTATGTTTTTCCGCTGCCAGCAGATGCATTGTATATTGTAAAAGAAGATGTTTGTTGCATAAACAAAAATTTGCATACAAGATAAAAACTATCAATGAGTTGATAACTATTTATTATTTTTAATTACCCTGTTTTATATGTAAATTTGAAAAAAGTTAAACACTATTAATTAAAACAATAAATTATGGCTTTCGAATTACCAAAATTAGGTTATGCTTATGATGCTTTAGAACCTCATATAGATGCACGTACAATGGAAATACACCATTCTAAGCATCACCAAGGATATACTAATAATTTAAATAATGCAATTGCAGGAACAGATTTAGAAGGAAAATCTATTGAAGATATTCTTGCTAATTTAGATATGAATAACGGCGCTGTTAGAAATAATGGAGGTGGCTTTTACAATCATTCGCTATTTTGGACGGTTATGAATCCTGAAGATAGAGGTTATTTATCTGGCGAATTAAAAGATGCTATAGAAGCAGCTTATGGATCTAAAGATGAGTTTATTGCTGCGTTTAGTAAAGCTGCAGCTACGCGTTTTGGCTCTGGTTGGGCATGGCTTTGTGTACATAAAGGTGGTAAAGTAGAAATTTGTTCTACTCCAAACCAAGACAATCCATTAATGCCAGGAGTAAGTTGTGGAGGTACACCAATTTTAGGTTTAGATGTTTGGGAACATGCTTATTACTTAAACTACCAAAACCGTCGTCCAGATTATATTAATGCATTTTTTAATGTTATTAACTGGAACGAAGCCGAAAGACGTTACGCTGAGGCTAAATAAAGTATTTAGTATTCTAAATATAAAAGCAAATTCAGCAATGGGTTTGCTTTTATTTTCTATTCAAATATATTTTGCTGGTTTTTATAAAGTTTTCTTTGTTGTTGTTTTCAAACGGAATTAAATAAAAGCTATACGTATGTTTGTTTGTGCCTTTTAGTTGATATTTTTCTTGAGGTCTTGCATACCAGCTATCGTCTCCGCCAACACCACGCTGTTCTATATCTATATTTAACTGAATTAAATTCTGTTCCTTAATATCTATGGTGTGTTTTGAAGCATTTATTTTAGGAATCCCGTCAATTTTATAATCATCATCTAATTTTTCATTTTTATTATAGGCAATACCTGCGGTTGTATCAAAATCTTCATTTGGCATATGTAGCGCACTTATGCCTAAGCCTTTTGGCATGTTGCCAGCTACTACTAATAGCCCATTATTGTTAGCGTTTGAAAATGCTGCCCAACGCACATCAGTTTTATATCCATTTTCTTGAGGACGAATATAGGGTACGTATTGATCTTTAACTTTAGATTCGTATAAATCAACAAATGCAGAGGCTTTTCTATCTTGATAATTCTCCCAAGGGCCTCTACCAAAATAGGTCATATTATCGTATTGTTTTTGTATTTGCATACGCATACCAACACGCGGAATATCGCCTTTGTAAGCTGATTTGTTTAAAACGTTATGTATTTTAACAACACCATCACCAGTGATTAGATAATTAGATTTAAAGGTTGTTTTTACACCAGGTAAGCTATAAGTAACATTAATAGTTACACTACCATCTGTATTTAAATTTGAGGTTAATTTTGATACCTTCATAAACAGAGACGCTTTTTTCCATTCAATATTTTTAGCTTGCATTTGGTTACCAAAATCATTGTCAGTTACGGCTCTCCAAAAATTAGGGCGAGGGCCTTTTTTATTGTTTAAAAGTTCGTTTCCTTTAAATTTATATGAAATAATTTGCCCTTTCTTTTTATTAAAAACTAAGTTTAAATTAGAGTTACTAACGGTTATAGAAGTTTCGTTATCATTATACGATAACAGTTCTTTTTTAGAATCTACAACATCTGATTTTTCAGATTTTAAGTTTAGCAAAATTTGTTCTTTAGCAACTTCAAATCCTTTAGGTAAAATGCCCCAAGTATTTTTAGTTTTTGCTGAAATATGTAAAAAATATTCTGTGTTTTTTTCAACGGTAATATCCTTTAAATTTACGCGTATTAGTTTACCAACATGAGGTTCAACTTCAAGAGTGTTAAAATTTATACTCTTTACCACATTACCATCGGCTTTAATTTCTGCAACAAAGTTAAATTGATTTAGGTTTGTAAAATCGTATAGGTTTTCAACTAAAACCCTAAGTTCTTGATGTCTATTATAACCTTGAGGTTTAAAATTAATAAACTCATGCGCTTTTTTAACTTCGTATAATCCTGGGTGTGGCGTACGGTCAGGGAAAACAATACCATTATTTAAAAAAGTATTGTCTGTAGGCATATTTTCGCCATAATCTCCACCGTAGGCATAGTAACGTTCGCCTTTGTCGTTGGTTTTCCAAATGGATTGATCGACCCAATCCCAAATAAATCCACCTTGTAAATTATCGTATTGCTCAATTATATCCCAGTAATCTTGAAAATTACCTGTGCTATTACCCATAGCATGCGCATATTCGCTTGGTATAAACGGGCGGTCTGTTTTTGTAACACCAATTTGTTTAAATCGTGCCGGCGATGGGTATTGCGGTACAATAATATCGGTGTTAGAATCCATGTCAAATAAATTCATGTCATAATCCTTGTAAGTGCGTTCGTATTGCACTGGGCGTTTAATTTTGTCTAAGGCTTTAATAGCATGGTAGCCAGTAAAAAAGTTAACGCCATTGCCACCTTCGTTACCCATAGACCAAATAATTACAGATGGATGATTTTTATCTCGTTCTACCATTCTCGTCATTCTATCTACATGAGCCTTTTCCCAATTTGTTTTTTTTGCTAATGAATATTTGCCATAATACATTCCGTGAGATTCTATATTAGCCTCATCAACAACATAAATACCATGTATATCGCAAAGTTCGTAAAAACGCCTTCCTCTAGGATAGTGGCTTAATCTTACGGCATTAATATTGTTTTGTTTCCAGAGTGTTATGTCTTTCATAATTATCTCTTCAGACATTATATGTCCTGTTTCAGGATCTGTTTCTTGGGCATTTACACCTTTTAATGTAATTACTTGTCCGTTAATTAATAAAAGACCGCCTTTAATCTCAACAGATCTAAATCCTATTTTTCTAGAAATAACTTCTAGAACGACTCCTTTTTTATTTTTTATTTCAAAGGTGATTGTGTACAGGTTTGGATGCTCTGCACTCCATGGTTTTACTTTTGGAATTTTAGCTTTAAAAACTACAGTACTATAATTATTTTTTGACGCAGTTATAGCAGACAATTCTGTTGCAATAACAGTATTGTTTTGATTGTATAGTTTGTATGTAACCTGAATTTTTTCGTCTTTTGACTGATGATTTTCTATATTAATAGAAGCTTCTAAAAGCCCCGTGCTATAGGCTGCATCTAAATTTGAAACGATTTCGAAATCTTCAATTCTAATTTTAGGCTGCGCATAGATATAAACACTGCGCTCTATACCACTAACTCTCCAAAAGTCCTGACATTCTAAATAAGAGCCATCAGTCCATCTAAAAATTTGAAGAGCAATGGTGTTGGTTCCTGGTTTTGCATATTTAGTAATGTTAAATTCTGATGGGAGTTTACTGCCCTGAGAATACCCAACATACTTGCCATTTAACCAAACAAACCCACCAGATTTCATCGCACCAATATGCAAAAATAGTTCTTTTCCATTCCAAGAGTTTTCAATATTAAAATCACGACGATAAGATCCTACAGGGTTATAATTATCAGGGACATTTCCTGGATCTTTTGGGTATATATTATCAATAAATTCGATGTCCTCTGCTATAGGTGCTTTAAAATCGGCGAACTCGTATTGGTGATTTACATAAATGGGAATTCCAAAACCTTCAACTTCCCAGTTGGCTGGGACTTTAATATTATTCCAAGATGCAACACTTTCTGATGGATTCATAAATGTTGTTGGTCTATCTTTTGGTGAACGAGTCCAATTAAACTTCCAAAGACCATCTAATGATTGTAGAAATTCAGCCTGCTTTAAATCGAAAGATAATGCTGCTTTTTCTGATGTGAAAGAGATAAAAGAGGCGTGAGCATCTAGTTTGTTTTCACTAATGATTTGTTCATTTTCAATATAATTTTTATAATTGTTAATGGGGTCTTTAACTTGACTAAACCCTATATTTATTGCAACTAAAAAAAAGATGAGTACGGAATAGTATGTTTTCATTTTGAATTGATATTGAAGTCGTTTAGACTTTTTGAATTATAGCGAAAATTAGTTATTTTTTATTCAAATCATTCTTTCTAACCGCTTTTAATTTTTTCTTAAGCCTTTTTTGAAAACGCCATTTAACAGCAGCATATTTAGGGTTGTTTGCTGTTTCAATAAGCTTAATGGAAACACAGTAGATAGAGAGGACTATTTTGGCCAAGATTTATATAATGAGCGGTATACGGTAGAGCCCACTAATGCCTGGATGGATAGCTTTCGGTCGGTGCTCAACCGATTCGATACAACAATAGAAAGTTGGAAAGGATTTAACTATCTCGCTTTCTTAGTTATAGCTATAAAAAAATTAAGAAAAGAAAATTATAAAAGTCAGAATGTCTTTATTCTAAAAAAGCATCCATAAAACAAAAAACATCCTAACTTTCTGTATAGAAAAGGAAGTTTTCCATCTACTTTGAATGTATTTTTACAACCTTAATACTATCATTGTTTCTACCAAAAATTAAAGATTTTGTTCCATCCGCTAAAGTTAGTGGTTTAATTTTTCTAACTTCACCAGTAACAATTGTACCAGTTTTATGAGAATCCAATACCTCAAACTCTCCCATGCCATTGCCTAGCAATAAAAGTCCATTGCTTGCATCATTTCTAGGGGTTTCTACTTCTGAATTGTGCATATTACCAGCAAGCAATACATCTAGGTTATTATCTTTATTAAAATCATCTACTGTGATAGCATTTACAGGTGCAATTTGAGCTAATTTAGGTAATGCATGGGCAATTAATTTTCCATTTTTGTTTTCATAATATACAGACTGAAAAGTTGTTGCTTTATACATTGTGGAAGCTTGCAATTTTTCTTTAGAGTATACTTTTTCCAAATCAGCATTAGCAAAATCTTTATATGTTGGAAATTTCTTTTTTATAAATGGCATTTCATTTGAGCTACATTCTCTACCTCTTAGAGGAAATATTTTATTATCTTCATGAAAAGCAAGTACAATATCCAGATCGCCTGATGTATCAAAATCTGATGCATAAATCTCGAATGGTGCTTCTTTAGAAGCTTGGTATTTATAATTTTCTCCAAGATTACCTGCAATTATATCTATATCGCCATCTTTATCAAAATCGCCTTTTGCTAAGCTAAACCACCAACCTTTATCACCCCCAAGCCCCCATGCTTCAGTTCTATCAGAAAAACTTTTTCCTTCGTTGTTAATAAAAACGCGTAAAGACATCCATTCGCCGCATATTACTAAATCTTTAAATCCATCTTCATTAAGATCTGTCCAAAGTGCATCTGTAACCATGCCTAATCCATTTAAAGTAGGTAATAATTGGTTGGTTACATTGGTGAATTTAATATCATCCTCATGAGTATCATTTCTTAATATATAACTATCAGTAGGAAGCGGGTAATTTCCAGGCACTTGCCTTCCAGCTACAAACAAGTCTAAGTCACCATCTTTATCAAAATCTTCAGATTTCACACAGGCTCCACTTATAAAAAGTTTTGGTAAAGCTGTTGTACTTTTTGTAAAGTTTCCTAATCCTTCATTTATATACAACCTATCTTCATAAAATAAAGAATTTTGAAAACTTTCATTACCTCCACTAACAACATATAAATCTAAATCGTTATCGTTATCACAATCAAAAAAATGTGCATCAACATCTTCAAACCTATTATCACTACTAATATCTTCTTGTAAAGTTACACTTAAAGTTCCGTCTTGATTTTGCAAAAACAATTTTCCTTTTTGCCCAATAGCTCCACCAATAAATACATCTTCCAAATTATCGTTATTTACATCTGCAATAGCTATAGCAGGTCCAAACTGGGACATTTTATGTGGTAAAAGGCTCTCTCTTGTAAAATCGTTAAAAGTATTCTCTTTATGTCTAAAATTAAGGTGGATCTGCTTCGTTATATTACTAATCAAATTAGTTTTCTTCTGAGCTGTTTTAATTATTTTTTTTGCATTCTTGTATGAGAGAAGTAATGTGCCAGATTTAACATTTGTTAATATTTCATTTTTTCCATCTGGCCATTTAACTGTAAGTTTATTTATTATAGAATCTTTTCCTAACCCATAATGCATCTTAGGGCTTACACTTGACTGAAACCCCCTTGTTAAATATAAATGCTTAAATTGTATTATGTCTTCATTCTCTAAGGTTACACTTGCTCCAATACCAAAGGGATTCCCTTTTGGTCCTTCAAATTGAATCTCTAAAGAATTATTATTGTTCGTCTGAGATGCCATATTTTTATAGAGAAGAGGAGTGCCGTTTAAAATACTTACAACAATATCCAAATCACCGTCGTTATCTAAATCACTCATAGAAAACCCGTTAGAAAAAGTTTTTTCTAAGATTCCCCATTCTTCATTTATTTTTTTAAAGGTTAAATCACCGTTATTTCGATAAACATGATCTATTCCTGGTCTTTGAGGAATTTTACGAAGTACATCCATTACAATTGAATCTGACCTTTCTACTCCTGATTTAATAATTTTATCACGATACACTTGAAAATCATTATTTCTAAAATCTTTTCTTATACCATTTGAAATATAAGCATCTTTTAAACCATCATTATCCAAATCTTCCAGTAAAATACCCCAACTCCAATCGGTATTTGAAAGTCCCGCCAATTGGGCAACTTCACTTAATTTTCCTCCGCCATTATTCATCTGAACTGCATTATACATGTATTGGTAATGATACCCCTGGCTTACAGCCTGCCAAAAGGCGTTTGTATTCATCCCAGACATACTCGCCTTTGAATTATAATTATTGTCTCCAGCCATATCTAAGCTGAAAATATCTTCATAACCATCGTTATTAAAATCAGCAATATCGCATCCCATAGAAAAAAAGGGGACTTGACTTAGTTTAGACTTACTTACTTCAGAGAATGTACCATCTTTATTGTTTATATATAAATAATCATGTTCTGAGTAATCGTTTGCAACATAAATATCGGGCCAGCTATCATTGTTTATATCTCCAGCGGCCAAACCAAGACCAAACCCTAAAACGTTCCCATGAATATTTGCTTTCACAGAAATATCTACAAAACCATTTTTTGTGTTTTCATATAGTTTATCTCCTGCAAAAGCATCTCTTTGAGTACGTACACTCTGCGTATAAAAAGGAATTCTAGCAAAATTATGGTTAATAAGGAATAAATCTAGATCGTTATCCAAATCAAAATCAAAAAAAAGTGCTTGTGTTGTGCCTCCAATATCATCAAGACCATATACTTTAGACATTTCCTTAAAAACAGGGATATTATCTTTATTATTCCCCTGATTAATAAAAAGTTTATTCCTTCTTTTGTCTTCAGATAATTTCCCTGAACGACTTACATAAATATCTAATAATCCATCTGCATTTATATCTGCCATTGTAATTCCTGTAGTCCATTCACCGTAATCTGTAAAGTTTGAAGCTTTAGTAATATCTTGAAACTTTAAATTACCTTTATTAAGATAAAGTTTATTATCTAATTGATTGGCTGTAATAGCAATATCATCAAGACCATCACCATTTATATCTCCAATAGCAACCCCACCTCCATTATAAAAATACTCATAGTTAAGACCATTTTTGGATGCGGTTTCTATAATTTCATTTTTAATAGTTAAGCCACTTTCTTCGGCAGGAATTAAATGAAATAATACCTCCTTGTCCTTTAAAATATTATTTGAAGGCTTATTACTACATGCGCTAAAAAAAATTAGACAAATAATGGATATTATTTTAGACTTAACCATAGCTTTGTAATTTATATTTAGCGTTTCTATAACTGAATTACACAGTTAACTTTTTTTACTTTTATCAAAGAAAAATACATTATTATATCATGCAATGCTTAGACATTAGAACTATTAAAAAGCTAGCATCATATTATATCAGACGCTAGCTTTTTTTAACCTTTATTTGTTTTAAATAAGATTTTTTACCTAGACCAAAATGTTAGCTCAGTAAAATTAGGTCTAAACCAATTCGATTCTTTATAAGGAATACGTGAAGCTAAGGCTACAAAACGTATATACCTAAATGTACCTGTTCCAGCATCGTCAATAGCAGTTTGCGGAACAGGATCTGCTGTTGTGTAATCTAATAATTTTGTCCATCCTTTTGCAACAGCATCTGCCTCCCAATCAGCAAGGTATATAATCCCTTCTTCCTCATCAACAATATTTTTAATATTCATTGTTTCTGCAGTACTTATATCTGGACCATTATAGCCCCAAATTTGGAAAGTAGAAGGGACTCTATCTCCGCAACAATCTAACCTAGGATCTACTCTAATTGCACTGGGATTAGAATCAAAACCAAGATCAAAAGTCATTACAAACGGATAGGCACTTGGAACACCTGCTCCTGTGGCATTATATTGATTAGGAAAACCAGCCGCTGCACCATCAAACAATATAGCAATACCTCTACCTGCAGATGTATTACCATCATCTGCATCAAAAGCTAAAGGTACTGGAACAATAAGGCTTTTATCCAGTTCAAATTCTTCAGGAAATGATGTCTCAAATGGAACTGCTTCAAAATCTTCAAAAGATGCTTCAGAAGGTCTGTAGGTAGAAGTTATTACTACACTTCCTCCTAATTTATAATTAGGGACAACAGTTTCAGTATCATCGTTATCTACACTAACTTCCTGAATAGTACCTAAAGAATCTTCGTACCTTAAAATAGTTCCTATACTCCCTTCAATAGGAGAATCCCACTTAAACACAGCTTCTTGATTCATAGCTTCTATGGTAACAAACCTGTTTAATAAACTTGATTTATATTTTGAGCCATATACAACTGATCCTACCTCAAAACCTATAGAGGCATTACCGCTATTATCAAAAAGAGAAATATCAAAGGTGTATTCGCCTTCAGGAATATTAACATCAACGACAATAGTATCATTACCAGCTTTGTTTCTTACCACATCAAACTCACTTGTAAAATCTCCATTTTTAGAAACTATAGATCCAGTATTAATATTTGGATCAGCGTTTATTGCTACCCAAAAACGAAGTTTTTCATCTCCGTGTCCAATAATTACATCATCAGGATTACCAATATAAATAATCTCTTCTGAAATAAAATCCTTATAGGTATCTTGTGTGGTTTCGCAAGCTAAAACTATAAGAGCTATAAGGATTAACCATTTTATTTTAAAAATTTTATTAAAAATTCTATTCATTTTAATTTGTTTATTTATAAATCTTACTGTATTTGTCCCCAGAAACTCATTTCTGAAATATGCACAAATTTAGATCCCAACCAGTTTAGTTTTTGGACATAGCGAATATATCTTACTGGAGGTGCATCTAATGGAAATGTAAACTCATGCCCTTCTGCAGCAGATGCAATATCATCTGCTGTATTGGTTCCAACTGGCTCTCCAGAAGGTTTTATAACTTCCTCATCTTCAAAGAGCTTATACCATCCTGCTTCCATCGAGGCTCCATTATCTGGGGGAATACTAACTGCTCCCCACATATCAAAAAACTTTGTATTACCATTACCCCATACCCATCGTTGCTGTGGTCTTTGCCAAAACCTAAAGCGACTAAGTTTAGCTGTAACTCCCAAATCGAGAGTAAACATATGGAATTCTTCTGTATAAGGAGGGATAACAGATCCTCTTTCAGCTTTGCTTGTTAAGTGTCCATTGCTTTCGCCTACAAAACCATCCCAAAGTCTAGGTTTGACCCATCCAAAAGCCTGCCCCTCATCACCAACCAGTAAACCAGGATCAGACCAGGTTGATTTAGATATTTCTTCTTCAAAAAGTGGGGTTAATGTAAATTCTTTAATTCCAGTAATATTATTATATCTATCAATAACCGAAATACCAAAAACAGCTTCTACTGGCTCAAAAGTTCTATAAGTATGAAATGCGAACTGTCCATCTATAATAAAGGCAGACTGGTTGTAAACCCAACGATCACCATCTTTGGTGTATAATAACACTTCTGCTCTAGCATCAAACTCATTAAGATAGTTAGCTCTTACACCTCCAAAATCAGCAACTAAATCAATACTTTTAAAAAGTTGATCAATAGGGGCCTCTAAAGGGTTTATTGAAACTTTAACTACTTCTGAGCGATTATTACTTTTATCTGTAATAACTAATTCGACATCTTGAGCAGATTGTGCTCGTAGACCTTCAAGTAAAACAAAATTGTTATACGGTGAAGTTTTAGATGTTACTACACTACCATCATCTCTTCTAAATGTAGCTTCCAATAATAATATATCTCTATCATCTGGAAGTTCAAATTCTATCTTAGCTCCTCCTGCTAAATTTTCTACCTGTACATTAATAACAGCACCAGGAGCTACATTATCAACTGTTAAAGGGCCATTCTCTTCTTCTGTACACGACACCACTAGAAGCAATCCTAGAAGAAGTACATACGTAACATAATTCTTTAATGTTTTCATAATACAATGCTTTTTTTAAATTTTACCAAAACGGGTTTTGTATTAAATTAGGGTTTCTCACAATATCACTTTCTCCAATAGGCCAAAAGTAATTTTTTAACTGAAAAGGAAAGTTGCCATTTTCTATAACATTATAAAAGGATTCAGTTGTTCCTCCTTCTATATTCCATCCTCGAGCAGGTCCTGAAGCCTCTGTTAACGCTTTTTTCCAACGTCTTAAGTCCCAAAACCTTTGTCCTTCAAAAACTAATTCTATTAAGCGTTCCTGATGAATAATGTCTCTTAAACCATCTTTAGTAGATGGTTTTATTGGATTGTTAGAATAGTTAGACCAGGCATCTACAACACCTTCAAGACCTGCTCGTTCTCTAACTTTATCAATCCATTGATAGGCTGCTGTTGGCCCCTGAGATTCGTTTAAAGCCTCTGCATACAACAGGTACAAATCTGCCAATCTAAACAACGGAAAAGGATAATTAATTCTTGAATAAGAATTTACATTTGTAGCTTGTACATTACGATAATTCACTAATTTTTTAGCAAAAAAACCACTTAAAGAAAAAGAATTTGCATCTAATAATCCTGCAGTTTCTAAAAATTTAGCTCTTACAAAAAGACCGTTACCTCCAGAATCGTTATTAACACCATGTCCTTCCCAGATACCACCATCAAAACCTATGGAAGCATAAAAACGAGGCTCTCTGTTTAAATGTAGATTAGCAGTTTCAAAACCATCAACAACATAATGGATGTGTTCTGGACCTGCAGTACTTACTTCAAAACGGTTTTCATAATCATATGTGTTATCTTCTTCTAAAGGTACTCCATTTTCTGAATAAAACATCTCGGCAACTCGCATAGTTGGAGCCCACCATCCTTGTACACTTTGTCTATTTTCTACTTGAATATTATTAGCAACTCTACCTTGTGCCCAATTTTGAAGCGTAGTTACTGGGCTATCCGAGCTTCCCCAAATTAATTCGTCATTAAACAACCATTCAGAAGTTACCGCTCCACGGATACTTAATTTTCTAATCGTTTCGTCTGAGAACGATTCTGATCCTCTTGGTTCAAACTGAAACAAGTTGTGCCCGTTAGCTTCTGCTTCTTCTACGGCTTCTCTGCATGCATCTGTGGCAAGAATCCACTTGTTCTCATCATAAACTTGGCTAATTAAGTGATTACCTTCTTTATCTATAAAATTAGAGTAGTCTGTGTTTCCATTAAATAAAGGGCTTGCAGCAGTTACTAAAACACGAGCTTTTAACGCTAATGCCACTTCTTTAGTAGGTCTGCCCAAATCACGTCCTACATCGACTATTTGACTAGGAAGGTTCACAACAGCTTCATCAAGAAGTTCTACTATATAGTTAACAACTTCATCAACTGGGTCTCTAGACACTCTTACTTCGTTTACATCTGCTTCAATAGAGATGTTTTCTCTTATAATGGGTATTGGTCCGTACATACGCATTAAATAAAAGTGGTAAAACGCCTTAAGAAATTTGGCTTCACTGGTCCATATGTTAACTTCATCAGTTGTTATATCGAATGGAAGTGCTACATTATCTATAAAGATATTACAATCTCTCAAAGCTATAAAAAGATTACTACCACCGTTTCCTCCAGACCAAAAATTTAAAAGTGGTTCTCCTGCATTTTGACCACCTAAAGCCATTCTTCTGGCCATCCAATCTTCTGTTCTGTTAGCTTGAACTAACACTTCATCTCCTCCAAGAAGTGCTGGATTGTTTATAGTTGAGAATCCAGGTAAGTATCCATACAGAGTGGCTAAAAAACGTTCTGCACCATCTCTTGTTTCAAAGGTGTCTTCAATTACTGCAACATTATCGGGGACTACATCGACATACTCTGAACATCCAAATCCGATAAAAAGCATTGTAAACGTTGCTATAAATTTATTTAAATATTTTTTCATAGTTCTTTAAATTAAAATGCAATATGCACACCAAAATTAATTACTCGTTGTAATGGGTAATTTAAACCGTTTCCTGCTAACTCCGGATCCCAAAGTTTAAACTTACTCCATTCTACTAGGTTTGTTCCTGTGGCATAAAACCTCAGTTTAGAAATTAAACCATTATCATTGCTTCCATCGATAAGAGTAAATCCTAATTCTACTTGTTTTAGCCTTAAAAAGGCACCATCTCTTAACCACCAAGTGCTTGTTTGATTATTGTTTTCAATTATCGTTGTAGAAAGTCTAGGCCAAAGCGCAAAGACATCCTTATTGTCTTCACTCCAGTGGCTATCAGCATAAGCCTTTAGCAAACCATTCTCTGAAAGGGCTCCATTCTCTCCAAAAGCAGATGGATTAAAACCATTTCCAGATAGTGAATTAACAAAAGGACCCGTTGTGGCAGGGTTAATGTAAAAAGATGTTTCTGATAATCCTTGAAAAAACATATTTAAATCAAACTTTTTGTATCCAAGAGAAAAACCAAAACCATAAGTGACTTTTGGTACTGTTGGTTTTCCAATTGGAACTCTATCTAAATCTGTAATTGTACCATCTCCGTTTATATCTTTATATTTAATGTCTCCACCTCCATAATCAACCCCTGGAGTTCCAAACTGCCGAGGTGCATTTAAAGCTTCTGCATCATCAACAAATAAACGTTCAGCAATTAAACCATGGCTTACATTAACATTCTTTCCTATAAAAGATCTTGAAGGAGAATTTAAAGCTGCAAAATTTGGCTCTTCAAACTCTTTAAACTCATTGTCTGAATAAACAAATGTTGCTCTTCCTGTTATCCAAAAATCATTACTAAAAGAATGATTGATGTCTATTGATGCATCGACACCTCTAGCTAAAACTTTACCCACATTGGTTTGTGGAATAGCTTGTAATCCCAAAGTGGATGGGATATCACTTCTTACTTGTAAAATATTAGAACGAAGGTCTTCAAATACATCTGCTCTAAATTGAATAGCACTATCAAACAAGTTAACGTCTATACCTAAGTTAACTTTTCTCGAAGTTTCCCAAGTTACTCTGGTATTTTCATATCGACTGATACTTACACCTGGTATATTAGTATTAAAATTAGAGCCAAAACTAGCTCCTCTTGTTGGATCACTTGTATTTACTTCAGACAAATAGAAGAAACGATCATCTCGTGTATTACCAATTCTGTCATTTCCTACCCAGCCAAATGAAGCTCTTAGTTTTAAACGATTAATGACTGAAGACTTAAAAAATGATTCATTAGAAATTAACCATCCTGCTCCGAACGATGGGAAAAAACCAAAACGATTATTTTTCGCAAACCTTTCGGAACCATTATATCCAAAGTTAAATTCTGCAAAGTAACGTTTATCATAACTATAATTATATCTTCCTGCCAAAGTAATATTACGACTTGGAAGTGATAATTGTAAACTTCCAGCATTAGATTCTGTAAATTCTCTTGCTGTAAATACTAAGAGCCCTGTAATATCATGCTTTTCTTCAAATGTCTTAGCATAATTTAAAGCAGTTTCTACATAAAAAACTGTATTATTGATTTCCTCACCCGATTGAAATTGTAATGCTTCATCTCCTTCTGCTGTTCTTTCTAAAGAATATTCTCCTGTAATAGCATCACTAGATTGCAGCCTATAGAAAAATGGGGTATAAGCGCGCCTGTTTTCAAAAAATGAGGTTGTATTAATGTTTCCAAGAAAACGCCCGGTTAGACCTGGAAGAATAGAACCTAAATCTTGCTTTAATTCAAATTGTACTAACGACAACTGTCTCTTATAATCTCTATATCCTCTTTGTAGTTCTGCATAGGGATTAAACCATGCAGCTCCATCATCTTGATTGCCAAATCTTGGTCCAAAATCATTTCCAAACGTAACATGAGGTACATTGGCTAGGGAAGGATCGGGGTCATAAACAGCTGGGAATCTAACTGGACTTGTTCTAACTGCAGAATTATAGATAGCGTTACCTCCTTGTAATGGACCTACGTAGTTATCAACGGTGGTGTGTAATCTAACGATTAACTCTGTATTCTCATGCAAATCCATATTAACATTAGATCGTAATAAATATCGTTTTAAATCGATATTATTAGTAAAGTTATTCGTCTTTTCTACTCTTAAAAGACCATTGTCTTTACTAAAAGATCCAGCAACATAATACCTTACTTTTTCCCCTCCTCCTCTAACATTTAAATTAACACGTTGTGTTATAGAGAAATCGTTAAACAGTTCATCATACCAATCAACAGCTGGATAAATATTAGGGTTGCCTCCTCTAATAGTTCCTGCAATTTTTTCTTCTGTAAAAGTAGGAAATCTACCTCTTGTTCTTTCTGCTTCATTTTGCAATATCATATGGGTAATAGGATCTGCCAATCTTACTAATGATACAGGAGCACTATATGAATTTTCTATTCTAAGATTAACCACAGGTTTAGCATTTACACCTGTTTTTGTAGTAACTAATATAATACCATTAGCTCCTCGAGATCCATATATTGCAGTTGTGGTAGGATCTTTAAGTACTGAAAATTCTGCAATATCATCAGGTTGTAGTCTTGCAAGGTCATCTACAGAAAGCTCTACCCCGTCAATAAGAATTAACGGACCATTTTGGTTATTAAAGGATGCAACACCCCTCACAAAGAATTGAGCATTATCTGCACCAGGCTCTCCACTAGTTTGATAAGATACGATTCCTGATACACGTCCTGCTAAAGCAGTAGTTAAATTACTTGAGGGTATTTTTAATTCTGAGGGCTTAACTGAAGAAATAGCTCCTACTACAGACTCTTTCTTCTGTGAACCAAAACCTACTATAACGACTTCGTCTAAAGCCGCAGAATCCTCTTCCATATTAAGATTTACTGTACTGTTGTTTCCTACTGTTATTTCAATAGTTTTCATTCCTACAAATGAGAAAACCAATACTTCACCTGCTGACGCATTAATTGAGTAATTACCATCAAAATCAGTTTGAGCACCTCTTGTTGTTCCCTTAACTAAAATATTAACGCCTGCTAAAGGAACACCTAATTGATCTACTACAGACCCCTTAATTATTTGTTGTACTTCGGTAATTATTTTAGAAGCTTGTTGAAAGCTTTCTGCTGGGTTTTTTAAGCTTCTTTGGCGTTTTAAAACAATTTGTTTCCCAATTACTTCGTATGTTATATCTGTTTTGTTTAAAACAATATTTAAAATTTTTCCTATTGTTTTTTTCTTAACTTTTATTGTTATTTTTCTATTTAAATCAATCTCAGAATTTTTAAATAAAATGTTATACTTTGATTGATTTTTAATTTGATTGAAAACTTCTTCTATAGTCTTATCTTTAATATCTATCGAAATTTTTGTGTCTTGCGAATAGACATTAGCATTAACCTTTAATAAAGCTAGTAAAAGAAAAAGAATTGAGAGTTTCATTTTTAACTTTACTTTAGATAAAAGAAGTTTTTTAATAATGCATGAAAAATTATTCATAGCTTTGAATGAATTTAAATGTTGGTTATATAGTTTAATGTTTAAATTTCAACCTAACAGGAGGTGTTAGTTAGAGCATCTCCTGTTTTAAAAAGTTTTTTTTAATACCATAGGCAGTTTGTTTTTAAGGGTTAATAATTATTTGATTATTACTTCTCCTAAAAGTAAAAGAAGTATTTTTACTAAATGCTTTTAAAATATCTTCTATAGTTTCTTTTTCAAAAGAACCAGTGTATCTACTTTTGTTTATTGCTGTATAATTATTTTGAATAGAAACATTGTAATGCCGTTCTAGAATTTTTAAGATGCTTTGCATTGTTCTATTATTAAATACCAACTTGCCATCTATCCAAGCTATGTAATCCTCTACATTTACTGCCGTTTTCACCAAATTCCTATTCGAATTTAAGCTAACCTTTTCATTAGGTTTTAATAAAACTTCGTAACCATTATCTTTTTGTATGTTAGAAACTCCCAAACTACCGCTAACTAAAACAACAGTATTTGTTATGTTCATATCATTTTTATACGAGTTTAGGTTAAAAGACGTTCCATAAACAGTTGTTTTTAAGTTATCTGTATTAACGACAAACATATTTTTTGGATCTTTAGCAACATCGAAGAACGCTTCACCGTCAAGAAACACTTCACGAGCTTTACCTTCAATAAATTTAACAGGAAATTTTAAAGAGGTTCCTGCATTAAGATGTACCTCAGTTCCATCGGATAAATAAACCTTAGAGCGTTTTCCATAAGGAACAGTTAATGTGTTATATACTAAAGAATCTAAATTATTATCGTTATTATACACTAATTGAGTTCCACTTTGCGTTCCTAAGACATTTCCTTGAGCATCCATTATCTTACTAAACCCATCTTCGTCAACAATTTCTATATCTCCATTTTCTAATTGAATTGTAATATTTTCAGTAGGAGCAGTAAATTCTTTATCATTTGTGAAAAAATATTGTTGGTAAAAATATCCCATTCCTAAAAATACAATCGCTACCGCAGCATATTTAATAAAGTTATAAATTTTAAGTTTATAAAATAAATTTTTATCGTGCTGAATTTTCTTCATTAAGGTTTCCTTAACTCTTTTGCTGTCAAATTCATTCATATTTATATTTAAGGCGTAATTAATTTTGATGTAATAATCAAAATAATTAGCATTTTCCTTGTTGTTAAGCCAACAAGCAAACTCTTCTAATTCTTTTTCACTTGCCCCGTTTGTAAGGAATTTAACAATTATTTTGTTTATTTCTTCATTCATTTTAGTATCTGCTTCTTACAATAAAACGTTTGCCGTTTTAAATACCCCACGTCTATTTTATTTTATTGTTTTTGGCTCTAGTTTAAAACAGCTATTATTTGTATTTTTATATGATGAATTTATCACAAATAAAAAACAGTTTAGGTTCACTTTCGGAATCCGATATAGTAGAATTACAAAGGGAATTAGAGCAATTAGCTCATGAATCGACAAACATACCCAAAAGCCAGGAATCAAGGCGTCATTTATTAGACAATAAATTGGGGTGTTGTGCTCATTGCGGTCATACCAAGTATGTAAAATTTGGTATTGATAAAGGTTCACAGCGCTACAAATGTAAGTCTTGCCATCGAAGTTTTACTGAATACACAGGAACCATAATCACCAATAAAAAAGCTAAAGGAAAGAAAGGTGCCATAGTAGCTATACTAGAAGGAACCAAGGTAGAGCCTATTATAGAACAGTTACTTAAAATACCAAAATCCCTTAGAGATAAAGTCAAAGAGATTACTCTTGACATGGCTAATTCCATGAAAATGATTGCTAAAAAATGTTTTCCTAAAGCCATACAGGTTACAGATCGTTTTTATGTCCAAAAACTAGCTTTAGAAGCCTTGCAAGATATTCGAATAAAACATCGGTGGGAGGCTATAGATCAGGAAAATAAACAGATTAAACAAATACAATATAAACCGGAAACCTTTGAAAATGGAGATACTAGAAAACAACTCTTGGCTAGAAGTAGATACTTACTCTACAAGGCACCTAATAACTGGACGCAAAACCAATATATAAGAGCTAGAATACTTTTTAAGCAATATCCTGATATTAAGAAAGCTTA
>CANKVS010000002.1 GCA_947487155.1 uncultured Flaviramulus sp. | reverse complement strand
TTGATAAGCATATCCAGCAAATTGCTGTCCTTTAAACGTTGCCTACGAAACTTAGTTAAAGTACTTGGGGCAATAACATCTTCTTCTGGTAACATCTCTAAAAAGTATTTGAAAGACATGTCATAGCGTGAACGCTCCACTACATCTGAAATGGTATAAATTACTTTTAGCAGAAGATATTTGAATAGTCTTATCGGACTTTCTGCTTTTCTGCCTTGAGTTTGAGAATATTTTGATTGAAGTTCTTCATAGATGAAATTAAAATCTATTAAATCATTTATACGCCTTAACAAATTAGTGTTAGGAACAATTAAATCATATAAAGAACTGTACTCGCTTAATCGAAGAGATTCCTGTTGAACTATCATCAATACAAAATACAAAAAACGGCAAGTATCTAAAATACTTACCGCTTTTATTTAAGTTCGTGACTTTTTCAGTAGACTCACAATTATGAGGCATTTTTTTTAGTTAATATCATAGGTATTATTATCCATTAATTATCTTCTCCTGATGATTAATCGATTCTTGATGAATGGCTTTAAACATTTTTAAGATAAACTCTTCACTTAATCCATGTTGTTCTCCTTCTAATACCATTTTACCTAAAATCTCGTTCCAACGTTTGCTTTGCAATACTGCAACATTCTTTTGCTTTTTAAGTGCCCCAATACCATCAGCAGCAACCATACGCTTACCTAACAAATCAATAATTTGATTATCAACCACATCAATTTGCGCTCTTAAATTATTTAATGCGCTATTATATTCAGCTTCTGCATTGGTTTCTTTTCTAATTTTTAAATCTTTCATGATTTGCACTAACGTAGAAGGTGTTACTTGTTGTGCCGCATCGCTCCACGCATTTTCAGGATCGTAATGTGTTTCAATCATTAATCCATCAAAATTTAAATCTAAAGCTTCTTGAGATACTTCAAAAATCATATCTCTTTTACCTGTAATATGCGATGGATCGTTAATTAAAGGAATATCTGGATATTTGTTTTGAAATTCAATGGCTAATTGCCATTCTGGTATATTTCTATATTTGGTTTTTTGATATGTTGAAAACCCTCTATGGATAGCACCAATATTTTTAACTCCAGCTTTGTAAATTCTTTCAATACCACCTAACCATAACGCTAAATCTGGGTTAACTGGATTCTTTATTAATACTGGTTTATCGGTGCCTTGTAAGGCATCTGCTATTTCTTGCATAATAAATGGACTTACTGTAGAGCGTGCACCAATCCAAAGTAAATCTACATCATGCTCTAAGGCTAATTTTACATGGGCAGCATTTGCTACTTCTGTACAGATTTTCATTCCTGTTTCTGCTTTTACTTTTTGCAGCCATTTTAAACCTAAAGCTCCTACACCTTCAAACATCCCTGGGCGTGTTCTTGGTTTCCATATACCTGCTCTAAAATAACTAACATCAGTATCTTTTAGCTCATGTGCTATTTTTAAAACTTGCTCTTCTGTTTCTGCACTACAAGGGCCAGCAATTACCAATGGATGGTCTAAATTTAAATCATCTAACCACGTTCTCATTTCTTTCTTGTTTTCCATAATTCTAATAAAATTTCAAAATTCAAATTCCAAATTCCAAGCTCTTATTTTTTGTTTCAAAATTGGAATTTGATGTTTTTATTTTTTTTTTGGATTTAGTTTATTGTATTCCGTTTAAAATGTCTTTTATATGATTGGTACTTTTCATCTCATTAAAAATAGCATCGAAATCGTCTTGTTTCATCATATCTTTAAAATGAGTAAGGTTTATAATGTACTCTTCTAGTGTTTCAATAACATTGTCTTTGTTTTGTTTAAAAATGGGAGTCCACATTTCAGGTGAACTTTTTGCTAATCTAACCGTAGAGGCAAATCCACTACCAGCCATATCAAAAATATCGCGTTCGTTTTTCTCCTTTTCAATTACCGTTTTACCTAACATAAACGAACTTATGTGCGACAAATGCGATACATAAGCGATATGCTTATCATGATCTACAGGATTCATGTAACGAATACGCATGCCAATATCTGTAAACAATTTTAATGCTTTTTCCTGAAGTTTAAACGTTGTTTTTTCAACCTCGCAAACAATATTTGTTTTACCAACAAATAAATCACTAATTGCTGCACTAGGACCAGAATATTCTGTACCAGCAATAGGGTGCATTGCTAAAAAATTTCTACGTTTAGGATGATTTTCCACCACTTTACAAATATCTACTTTGGTTGATCCTGCATCTACAACTAAACCGTTATCTGATATTTTATCTAAAATTGTTGGTAGTAATTTTACTGTAGCATCAACGGGGATTGCAACTATAACTAAATCGGCGTTACTTATATCTTCTAATGTGGCTTTTTCATCAATTAAATTAAGTGACAAAGCAGATTCTAATGTGGAATCTTTTCTGCTAATACCATGAATAACCGTTTGTGGGTTTTTCTTTTTAATATCAATAGCAAGACTACCGCCAATTAAACCAACTCCTATTATGTATATATTTTTCATTCCCATCTTGTCTTTTCAAGACATCTTCCCAAAGAGGAAGATTCATTATTATTCAACCCTTGTTATTGCTTCTTCTAAAACATCGTTTGATGCACATAATGAAAACCTAATATAGCCTTCACCTTTACTTCCAAAAATGGTTCCTGGTGTAATAAATATGTGATTCTCCTTAAGAATTAAATCAATAAATTCTTCGGCATTTATATAGGCTGGTAATTTAGCCCAAACAAAAAGTCCTGTCGCATTTCTATCATAAGTACAGTTTAAAGCATCTGCCAATTGCCAAACCAAATCTCGTCGTTTTTGGTACACACTATTTAATGTGCTGTACCACATTTTTGAACATTTTAACGCTTCTATAGCTCCTTTTTGAATGCCATAAAACATCCCAGAATCCATATTACTCTTTACCTTTAAAACATGGTTTATATGTGTGTTGTTGCCTACCAACATCCCTACACGCCATCCTGCCATATTAAAGGTTTTACTTAAAGAGTTAAGTTCTAAACACACCTCTTTTGCACCGTTTACACTCAATATACTTTTAGGGGCATCGTTAAGAATAAAACTATACGGATTATCGTTAACTATTAAAATATTATGTCGTTTTGCAAAGGCTACCAAGTCTTCAAATAATGATTCTGTTGGTTGTGCTCCTGTTGGCATATGCGGGTAGTTAACCCACATTAGCTTTACTTTACTTAAATCTGAATTTTCTAAAGCATTTAAGTCTGGTAACCAATTATTAGTTTCATCTAATTCATAAAAAACAGGTTCTGCTCCAACCAGTTTTGTAACCGATTGATAGGTTGGATATCCTGGATTAGGAATTAACACTTTATCGCCTTCATTTAAGTATGCCATAGAAATATGCATAATCCCTTCTTTACTACCCATAAGTGGCAAAATCTCGGTATTTGCGCTTAAATTAACCGAGAAATGCTCGCGATAAAATCCTGAAATTGCAGCTCTTAATTCTGGAAGCCCTTGATAACTTTGATATTTATGCGCACTAGCATCTAGCAATCCCTTAGTTAAAGCGTCTACTACCTTTTGTGGCGGTTGTAAATCTGGACTACCAATACCTAAATTAATAATAGGCTTACCATTTGCTATAAGCAAATTAACTTCTCTTAATTTTTTTGAGAAGTAGTACTCTTCAACGGTATGTAACCTATTCGCTACCTCTATCATAACTTTGCATTTTTATATTCGCCTAGTACTTTAAAGTTAATTGCCATAATTTCAACTATTGCTTTGGCTTTCTCATAATCGTCATAACTACCAAAAGTTACATCAATAAAAAAGGCATATTTCCAAGGTGTTTCTATAATTGGTAGTGATTGTATTTTAGTTAAATTCATTTTACAATCACTTAGCACATTTAATATTGCTGCTAAACTTCCTCTTTTGTGTTCGGTTTCAAATTTTAAAGATGCTTTTGTTATTTTATCAATCCCATTATTTGGTTCTTCTGTTTGAATAATAACAAAGCGTGTAGCATTATCTTTTATCGTTTGAATTTCATCTTCAATAACATTTAACCCAAAAATTTCTGCTGCAACTTTAGGCGCAATAGCTGCAACGCCTTTTAGTTTTTGATTAGCTATTCTTTTAGCAACTTCGGCAGTATCAACATCTTCCACCAATTTAATATGTGGATATTTTTTAAAAAACTCCTTACATTGTAACAATGCCATAGGATGGGAGCAAACCTCTTTTATATCTTCTATTTTCTGATTTGGCAATGCCATTAAATGATGATGAATATTTAAATAACGCTCGCCACAAATATGTAAATTGTATTTATCTATTAATGCGTAATTAGGGATTATTGAACCTGCAATAGTATTCTCTATGGCCATTACAGCTTGATTAGAAGATTTATTCAACAGGCTATCTACCAAAATATCAAAAGATAAACATTCTTTTAATATAATGTCATTTCCATAAAAATCGCGAGCAACCTTATAGTGGTTTGATCCTTCTGCTCCTTGTATAGCTACTGTTCTAATCAAAATTTAGTTTATTTTATTAAGACCTTAATTTTCATTGCCGTTAGTTCAATCAAAAGTTGAACAAAAAAAAGTCCCGATTTTCATCGAGACTCATATTTAAATTTATAGTTTATAAATTATACATACAACGTCTCGTTTCCTTTGCTAAAAAAGAAATAAAACCAGTTTTTAAAATATGTATAATGCATTGTTGCTCTCATAATTACGCGGCTAAAGTAATTAATATTTTAAGAAATCAAAATTGTACAAAACCTTTTTTACACATTTATTAAAAATTTTAAAGATTATACAACAAAACTTCTATTGCATTATATAATTATTATTTTTGGATAAATAATTTTAATTATGTCTATTGAAGTAGTAGGGATTACAAAACGTTACGGCAACCAAAAAGCACTAAACAATGTATCGTTTAAAGTTGAAAAACCAGAAATAGTTGGTTTTTTAGGACCTAATGGTGCTGGAAAATCTACTATGATGAAAATTTTAACAACTTATATTGATGCTTCCAGTGGTTCTGCAAAAGTAAATGGAAACGACATTTCTCAAAACACACAACGTGTACAGCAAAGTGTAGGTTATTTACCAGAGCATAACCCATTATATTTAGACATGTATATTAAAGAGTATTTGGCTTTTAATGCAAATATTTACAACGTATCAAAACAACGTATTGCTGAAGTTATTGAACTTACTGGGTTAACGCCCGAAGTTCATAAAAAAATTGGACAACTATCTAAAGGGTATCGCCAACGTGTTGGTTTAGCAAATGCCTTATTACACGACCCAGAAGTTTTAATATTAGATGAACCTACAACGGGTTTAGACCCTAATCAATTAGTAGATATAAGACATCTTATTAAAAATATTGGCAACACTAAAACGGTCTTTCTTTCTACCCATATTATGCAGGAGGTTGAAGCCATGTGCGACCGTGTTATTATAATTAATAAAGGAAACATTGTTGCCGATAAAAAATTAAAAGAACTTCGTGAATGCAAAGAACAAACCGTTATTGTGGAGTTTGATTACCGTGTTGAAGATGCTTTTTTATTAAAATTACCAAAAGTAAAAAGTGTTACTAATACACATGGTTTTGTATACGAAATCACCTTTAAAACCTCTGAAGATATGCGTTCTTATGTTTTTGATTTTGCACATGATAATCAATTAAAAATTTTACAACTCAATCAAAAAAATGCGAGTTTAGAAAGCTTGTTTAGAGAATTGACCGCTTAAAATAATCTTATTAGTCGCCAATCTCTATATGACAAATCGCTTATTGTCTTTAAATTATAAACACATAGAAAGTAATTTATTATATTTACTAGCAATCTTAACAAGACATTATATTTTTTGAACACCATTCTATGAAGCATAAAAAAAAATTACTATTTGCTCCACTATTTGTACTTATAATATCCTTACACACTTTTGCTCAAACACCAGAAAAAGGTCCGTGGTGGCCACACCCTTTATGGGGAGCAGATGATGAGGCTGGTGGGTCCAATTGGATAACACCAGAAAAAATACTAGGCGCCATGCAACTAGTAAAATTAGGTAAAGTATACGAGTTAGGGCAAATTTATGAATCAAAAATGCCTTTGTTTGGGGAAAGAAGTTATGAATTAAAAACCACTTCAAACAAGCCTTCAGGAGGCCCTATAGGAGAAAACAAACTTATTTTTAATGAAGAATTCTTAACTACACAAATTGGTCAGGTAGGTACACAATTTGATGGCCCAGGTCATGTAGGATCTCAAGTAACATTTGCCGATGGTTCAGTTAAAGATGTTTACTATAATGGAGTTACGGGCAATCAAATGTATGGTCCAAAAGGACTACGTAAATTAGGTGTTGAAAACATAAAACCTATTATAACAAGAGGTATTTTAATTGATATAGCTGATTATAAAAATGTAGAAGCACTTCCTCATAGCTACGAAGTAACACTTGCAGATGTAAAAGGTGCTCTTATAAAACAAAACCTTACGCAAAGTGATATAAAAAAGGGAGATGCTATTTTTTTTCGCTTTGGATGGTCTAAATGGTGGGATAATCCAGAAAAATACAATCATCATCCACCTGGTATAGGCTTAGAAGTTGCAAAATGGGTTGTATCCATGAATGCTTCTATGGTTGGCTCTGATCAATACGGTACAGAAGTTGAACCTTACCCCAATCCTAAATTAATAGGACCTGTGCATCAATTTCTAATAACTCAAAATGGAATTTTCAATTTAGAAAATCTCAAATTTGATGACTTAGTAAAGGATAAAGTTTATCAATTTATGTTTTTCTTTACACCTATCAGATTTAAAGGCGCTACAGGTTCGCCAGGTCGACCAATTGCTATTAAATAATCTCATTTTAAAGCATTATAATATATGGCAGCACTATTTCCTAACCCTCCCGAAAGGTTAAAAATATTAAAGTGGAAAAACATTTTTAGGTTTTTAGGACCAGGTGCCATTATAGCCTCTGTTACCATTGGTAGTGGCGAATTAGTTTGGGCCTCACGTAGTGGTGCTATTTTTGGTACAACACTAATGTGGGTATTTTTGCTTGCTGGAGTTTTTAAAGGGTTACAAGTATATGCTTCCACCCGCTATATAACCTTAACTGGTGAACACCCTATGACAGCATGGAACAACACACCATTATTACGATGGTGGTTTCCTATTATATTTATAGCTATTCCAACCTTTTTCACAATGCCTATTTTGTTTTCAGGAATTTCAGAAATTATAGGATACTACATCATTAAGTTATTTAATATTGCACTTCCTAACACCTATATAAGTAATTGGAGTTATCATGAATTTTTAGGTAATATTGCCGCTACAATTATATTAGTAAGCTGCTTTATATTAAGTGTATTAACTAATTTAAAAGTGCTTGAAAAGGTTTCTATTATTGTTTTAGCCATTTTATTAATATGCCTATTAATTGCCATAATCATTCTACAACCCAATATATTAGATATTGTACAAGGTTTAATTCCTAGTCGTATCCCAGATTATGAACCCTGGGTAATTGAAAAATATGCTGATACTATTGCTAGTCATTCTAAATGGGAAGAAATGGCCCTCTACCTTACTGCTGTTGGTGGTGGCACTTACGATTATTTAGGGTATGTTGGTCTTATAAGAGAAAAAAAATGGGGTTTAGCAGGTAAAGGTGTGGCCTCTCGAAACGATTTAAAAGAAGCCATTGCTGATGAAACACAATTGAAACGAGCAAAAACATGGATTAAAGCCCCACTAATCGACACATCGATATCCTTCTTTTTAGTAACCCTAGTAACTTTACTTTTTGTCATTATGGGCACATCGGTACTTCATCCGATGCATGAAATACCAGCAGGGAATGACCTACTAAATAAACAAGAAGGGTTTTTGGCGGTGTTACATCCTCAACTAACATGGATTTATCGTACAGGGGTTATTTTAGCCTTTATTGGAACACTATACGGTGCCTTTGAAATTTACAGGTATAGTATTATGGAAGCTGTAAGGGCATTTAAAAGTAAAATTGTAACAAGCAAAAACATAAAGTTTTGGAATAAAACAACAAACACTTATTGTTTATTAGGAGCTTTAGCACTTATATGGCTACCTCAATCTTTAAGCGGAAATATTGTAGACAGAATGGTTTTTGGAGCCATTATTGGCGGAGCTCTTACTTGTGGATTATGGTGTTTTGCTATGTTAATAATTGACAATACCCGCTTACCAAATGCGTTACGAATGGGTAAATTTTTATGGCTATCCGTACTATTAGCTGGCGCGGTTCTTACGTATTTAGGAATACTTTCTATGGTCGATTATTTCGCGGGTTAATTAAAGAATCTACTCATTATTATTCAAAATATGATAAAAATCACCCTAAGCAATTTATTTAGACACTAATTTTGTTCCTATATTAAACAACCTCTTTGGTATTATTAAAACGAATATGAGTAAAGGAATTTATGTTGCTACTATAGAACCCAACAGCGGTAAATCTGTTGTTGTTCTTGGCTTAATGCGCATGCTTTTAGGTAAAACTGCTAAAGTAGGGTATTTTAGACCAATTATAGAAGATTTAGAAACTGGAGAAATGGACAATCATATCAATACAGTATTGTCGTATTTCGAGATTGATCTTAATTATAAAAAAACATTTGCATACACTAGAAACGAAGTTGTAGACCTATACAACCAAGGAAAGTCTGGAGAAGTTATAGACGAGGTTATAAAAAAATATAAATACCTTGAAGAGCGTTTCGATTTTGTTTTAGTTGAAGGCACCGATTTTTCTCATGAAAATTCAAGTTTAGAATTAGACATCAACATTTTAATATCTAAAAATTTAGGAATACCAGTTATTATTGTTGCCCAAGGCGATAAAAAAGAACTTAAAGAAATTGTAGATAGTGTACAATTAGCACACGACACCTTTAAGCAAGATGTAGATGTACTTTCAATAATGACTAACAAGGTTAATCCTAACGATATTAAAGAACTTAAACTCGCTTTAAAATCTCGTATTAATAACCATACAGATATAACGGTAATACCTAAAATCCCTAGTTTATCTAGCCCCACAGTAAAAGAAATTGCTAAATCGTTAGATGGAAAAGTACTTTTTGGGAAAGGTATGTTAAACAATCTTACAGAAAATTTTGGCGTTGGTGCCATGCAATTGCGCAATTACCTCACCAAACTAAAAGAAAACACACTAGTTATTACACCTGGTGACAGAGCAGATATTATTTTAGGCGCTTTACAAGCAAATATCTCTAAAAATTACCCTAAAATTTCGGGCATTATTTTAACTGGTGGGCTTATCCCAGAAGACCCCATATTAAAACTTATTGAAGGTCTTTCTAGTGTTGTTCCTATTGTAAGTGTTAATGGCGGAACTTACGAAGTAACAAACAGTATAGGCGCTGCTAAATCTAGAATATATGCTGAAAACACTCAAAAAATAGCAACATCGCTTTCTACCTTTGAAAAGCATGTAGATTCAGATAAACTGGCAGATTATTTAATCACTTTTGAATCTGAAGTATTTACTCCAAGAATGTTTCAATACAATTTAATGCAACGTGCGTTAAAAGATAAAAAACATATTGTTTTACCCGAAGGTTATGACGAACGTGTACTACGCGCAGCCTCTAGGTTAATTAACTCCAATGTCGTAGAATTAACCCTAATTGGCGAAAAAGAAAAGATTAAAGACACTATTGAAAAGCTTGATATTCCTTTAAACATAAACTCAATAAACATAATATCACCAGCAAAATCTGTACATTTTGAAGATTATGTAAACACGTTTTACGAACTAAGAAAACATAAAAACGTAAACTTGCAAATTGCCAGAGAAACCATGAACGATGTATCGTATTTTGCAACAATGATGATTTATAAAGGACACGCCGATGGTATGGTTTCTGGAGCAGTACACACCACACAGCACACCTTACGACCTGCGCTTCAATTTATAAAAACAAAACCAGGGGTTAACATTGTATCTTCCATATTTTTTATGTGCTTAGAAGATCGAATTTCGGTTTTTGGAGACTGCGCCATTAACCCCAATCCAAATGCTGAACAATTAGCCGAAATAGCCATTTCATCTGCTCAAACAACACAAGATTTTGGTATTGAACCTAAGGTTGCTATGCTTTCATATTCTTCGGGTGCTTCTGGCAAAGGTGCCGATGTTGAAAAAGTAAGACTTGCCACAGACCTTGTAAAAAAACAAGCTCCCAATATAAAAATTGAAGGGCCAATTCAATATGATGCTGCTGTTGATACACGCATAGGAAAAAACAAGTTACCAAACTCTGAAGTTGCAGGACATGCAAGTGTATTAATTTTTCCAGATTTAAACACAGGAAATAACACCTACAAAGCAGTACAGCGTGAAACTGGCGCACTGGCTATTGGACCTGTTTTACAAGGCCTTAACAAACCTGTAAACGACTTAAGTCGTGGTTGTACCGCAGACGATATTTATAGCACCGTTATTATCACAGCCATTCAAGCTCAAGAATTTTAAATATGCAAGTACTAATTTTAAACTCCGGAAGTTCATCTATAAAGTTTCAACTATTCTCAATGCCTAATGAAACCATTATATGCTCTGGTTTAATAGAACGTATTGGTTTTGACGATGCAATATTCAAATTTAAAACTGCAAATAAAACCATTGCTTTAGAAACCTCAATCTTAAACCATAAAATAGGGTTAAATCTTTTAGCTGAACAACTTTTAGATAAAAAAACGGGAGTTATAAAATCTGCTAACGACATTTCTATTGTTGGGCATCGTGTGGTACACGGGGGAAAACATTTTAGTGACACTACAGAAATAACAACTCGTGTAAAAGAAAAAATAAAAGCCCTATCTTCTCTAGCGCCGCTTCACAATCCTGCTAATTTACAAGGCATTGAAGTTGCTGAGGATATTTTTCCTAATGCCAAACAAGTAGCTGTTTTCGATACGGCATTCCATCAATCTATTCCAGAACACGCTTATAGATATGCCATCCCAAATACGTTTGCCAATACACATAAAATTCGTTTATATGGATTTCACGGCACAAGTCATAAATACGTTTCTGAAAAAGCTATTGAATATTTAGGTAAAAAAGATTCAAAAATAATAACCATTCATTTAGGCAACGGTTGTAGTATGACAGCCATAAAAAATGGAAAAAGCATTGATCATTCTTTAGGGTTTTCGCCCGTAAGTGGTTTGGTTATGGGTACTCGCTCTGGGGATATTGATCCTGCTATTATTTTTTATTTAGCAAAAAAACAGAATCTTAGTCTAAATGAAATAAACAACTTACTGCAAAAAGAAAGTGGCATGCTTGGACTTACTGGGTTTAGCGATTTAAGAGACATTGAAAACGAAGCAAAAAACGGAAATATAAATTGCCAACTAGCTTTACAAATAAACACCTATCGCATAAAAAAGTATATTGGTAGTTATACAGCTATTTTAAATGGATTAGACGCCATTGTATTTACTGCTGGTATTGGTGAAAACTCTGAATTAATGCGGAAAATGATTTGTGAAGACTTAGATTTTTTAGGTATTCAATTAGATGATGAAAAAAATAAATTAAAATCTAAAAGCATTAACCCTATAAATAATGATAATTCTAAAGTTAAAATTTTAGTAATTCCTACCAATGAAGAATTAGAAATAGCAAAACAAGCTGTTGGTTTATTCAAAAATTAATCGGCCTTTATACACTTCTTCCACCTCAACAACAGGCGGTTTATTTACAGAAATCACATGGCCTGTCCCTGATATTTTGCCTTTTATTTCTTGTTGCGGATTTACAATCATATCATTAGCACTCCTGTTCCATAGTTGAACATTTTCTGCTATCAAATTTCGTCCTTCAAAACGAGAGGTTCCTGCTGCAAATGTAATATTCAAGTTATTCGTTTTCCCAGAAATAAAACAATTTGATAAGTTATTAAACACTACTCTAAAAGTAGTGTTATCAATTTGTAGTCTAAAATTTCCGTTAGTAAATGTATCTGGTGCTCCAAAATCTTCAGACAATATGGTTAAACTAGGGTAGGTTAAAACACCGTTAGAACTTATATCATATTGTGTTGAACTTCTAATTTCTGTAATATTTGGCGAGGTTATATATATTTTAGTAATACCATAACTTCTAACATAATTACAACTGTTATTATCAGTGAGGGTTAGTTTTCCGTCTACTACTTTAGCTTTAACATCATTTAATAAGTTTTCCCCAGTTTCAATGATGATTTTTTGTTCCGCGCCTTCTTTAATAATCAATTCAATATCTCGGTTAACTAATATTTTATCAAAAGCATCAACCGCTATGTCTTGCTGAATTATAGCTCCTGTTTTTTGAAAACAGTCGGCTGCATTTTCACTGTCGCAAGCAAAAGTTAATAACAGAATTAATATGTATTTTATTTTTGTCATGTTTAATATTCTAACCCAACTACTCTTCAATAGCATTTCCGTTTTCATCTAAAGATAAATACGGATTAAATGCTATTTCCCATAAATTCTGATCAAGGTCTGCAATATATCCACTATAACCTCCCCAAAGAGCAGTTTTAGGTTTTTTAATAATTTTCACACCTTTAGATTCTAGTGTGTCAATTAACTCATCAACTTCTTCCTTTGTTCTTGCATTAAATGCTAAAGTAAATCCTTTAAACCCACTTCCTTTTGAAGAAACAGTAGCGTCTTCTGCTAATTTACCTTTTGGATAAAGAGATAACAAAATGCCATTTAATTGAAAAAAGCTAATAAACTCATTACTCGATTTCATCTTTTCCCAACCAAACTTTTTTTCATAAAATTCTGAAGCCATTTTTAAATCTTCAACCCCAAGAGTAATTATAGTTAACCTTTGTTCCATAATATTATAACCTTAGTTTTACTCTAAACACTGCGAAAGCAGAAATCCACTTATATTTTTAGATTCAATTTAAAAGATTCCTGCTTTCGCAGGAATTGGTAACTACAATCTAATACCAATTCCAAATTCCACCGCTTCAGCTTTTGCTCCATGCGATTTTAATGTTAAAGCTCCAAACCACTTATTAGTAAAATAACGTTTCAGTCCAACTCTAAAATATGTTCTTCCTTCAAAATCAAATGGATAATACACATAGTATCCCAACTGGGTTATTAACGATGTTTTATTAATAAATAACTCATGACCAGCAAAAACCCCTACACGTTTATAATCTTCATTACCAATAACATTATTCTCTGGAAATGCAACACTTTGATATGCAATTAATTCTTTTAAAAAATTTGAAAAAAGCACATCGGTTCCAAATTGGAATGCACTTTTTACATTAATTCTTTTATCTGCATAAGCAGAAAAAATATAAAACGGAAATTGCCCGCTACCAACAACATCACTTTCATTAATTCCACTTCTAAATGCTAAATTATATTTTATGGGTTCGGTAAATTTCTTTTTAATACTATCGGTCGGTGCTGTTTTATATTCTAATTCTTCGTCGTCTAGATTATATGTTACCCCTAAATTGAGTGTTAACGCATTTATGCTCGTATTTGGTGCTTTTACATTAGCATTGGAATAATGAATAAGAGATAATCCTGCTTGTAGCCCTAAATTATTAATTATACGCTCCTTCTTATAGTTAAGCATCACATAGGTACTACTCATTAGTTTCGAGCCAAAAGCAATGTTTCTAAAATTCTCTTCTTTATTGTACGGATTGGTAGTAATGGCAAGTCCTTGACCAATACGCATCATTAAATTTCGTTTTAAAAAATAGAAATTATAATGCGCATAAAGCGATGATACATTTCCTAAAACATCATTTTTCAGGTTTTGATAAGCAAAAGACACACCATAATCGGGATAATTAAAACGTTGTTCCCAAGCATTAAAACCATAGGTTTTTTTGCTCCAACTTAAAATAAAACCTTCAGGATGCCCTTGTATTAAATGAAGAATATCGTTATTATGTAACGCAATATTACCCTTAAAATAGTTAATATCTAAATACAATGTATGTTCTTTTTCTTGAGAAAACGACACATAACTAACTGCACAAAAAATACAGGTAAAAAATAACTTCATTAACAGGTTTGCTTTTACCGCAAATGTAACAGAATATTTAAAATATCTTAGAAGCTATCGCTTTTATATTATCACTTTTACCCATAGAATAATAATGTAATACTGGTACGCCAGCATCTAATAATTCTTTAGATTGTTGTATACACCACTCTACACCTACTTGTCTTACTTGTTTATTGTCTGTACATTTATCAACTTCTGCAATTAAAGTTTCTGGCAAGTCTATTTTAAAAACTTGAGGTAATAATTGTAAATGACGCTTTACTGCAATAGGTTTAATTCCTGGAATAATAGGAACGGTAATCCCCTCTTTTTTGGCAGCTTCAACAAAATCAAAATACTTCTGATTATCAAAAAACATTTGAGTCACCACATAATCGGCACCTGCATCAACTTTTTCTTTTAATCGTTTTAAATCACTTTTCATTGATGGTGCTTCTAAATGTTTTTCTGGGTATCCAGCAACACCAATACAAAAATCGGCTTTATCATCAGCATCAATATTATCATGCAAATACTGACCCGTATTTAAATTCTGAATTTGCCCCACTAACTCGGTAGCATAGGCATGCCCGCCTTTTGTAGCTTTAAAATATTGTTCACCTTTCATAGCATCACCACGTAATGCCATCACATTATTTATTCCTAAATAATGGCAGTCAACCAACAAATATTCTGTCTCTTCTTTGGTAAACCCACCACATAAAACATGCGGTACCGTATCTACATTATACTTATGTTTTATAGCTGCACAAATACCTAAAGTCCCTGGGCGCATTCTGGTAATTTTTCTATCAAACAACCCTTCTTTCTCAATATAAACAAACTCTTCTCGCGAAGTTGTTACATCAATAAACGGCGGATTAAACTCCATTAAAGGGTCTATATTATTATATAATTCCTGAATATTTCTTCCTTTTTGCGGTGGAATAATTTCAAACGAAAACAATGTTTTTCCGTTGGCTTTCTTTAAATGTTCTGTTACTTTCATAATGCCTCCCCTAACCCCTCCAAAGGAAGGGAATTACTTAGGTTAATTTTATTGTTTTTTAATATTTTATTCTTTTTTGGGCGTTACCACAATACTTCGACTACGTTCAGTACAAGTGGTCGCGCTTTACGTTACAAGTCCTCGCTTATACCTCGCTGTGGGCTTTCCACTGCAATCGCTAACGCTCCACTCTTGCTCTAAATCCTCCCCTAGCCCCTCCAAAGGAGGGGAACACACACTCAATTACTTTTTTTATCCACAATCCATTCCTCCCCGAGCCTGTATTGAGCGCAGTCGAAATGGAGAGATTAGGAGGGCTTTTTATTCCGCCAAATTAGGATGCAACCACTTTCTTGCTTTTTCTTTTGTAATTCCTTTTCGTTCTGCAAAATCGGTTACCTGGTCGTCAGTAATTTTACCTAAACCAAAATATTTAGCTTCTGGGTTACCAAAATAATATCCCGAAACCGCTGCTGCTGGCCACATGGCTAAACTTTCGGTAAGCGTTACGCCTATTAATTTTTCAACATCAAGCAGCTCCCAAATGGTTTCCTTTTCTAAATGGTCTGGACATGCTGGATAACCCGGTGCTGGTCTAATACCTTTATAACTTTCTTTAATTAAATCGTCGTTGGTTAAATTTTCATCAGCGCCGTAACCCCAATGTTTTATTCTAATTTGTTTATGCAAATATTCAGCAAAAGCTTCGGCAAATCGATCGGCTATAGCTTGTGCCATAATCGCATTATAATCATCCTCTCTTTCTTTATAAAATGTTGCTAATTCTTGAGCTCCAAAAATAGCCGTACAAAATACACCCATATAATCTGTTTTACCAGTTTCTTTTGGCGCAACAAAATCTGCCAATGCATGATTTGGAATACCTTCTCGTTTTTTTAATTGCTGACGCAGCGTTCTAAAAACAGCTATTTCTTTTCCTTTTTTCTGAATAGAAATATCATCATCATTAATAGTATTAGCTTCAAACAATCCAAAAACAGCTTTAGGTTTAAAAAGCTGTTTAGCGATAATTTGCGTTATCATTTCTTGTGCATCTTCAAATAACTGCATTGCTTGTTCGCCAACAACTTCATCTTTTAAAATGCCTGGATATTTACCGTGTAAATCCCAACTTCTAAAAAACGGACTCCAATCTATAAAAGGCAATAATGCTTTTAAACTTAATTGCTTTAATATTTGAATACCTAATTCTTTAGGCTTAATAATTTCTGCCAATTCCCAATCAATAGTAAATTTCTTTTTACGTGCTTCTGCTATAGAAATATATGATTTTTCTTTTCCGCGTTTTAAAAACTTTTCGCGAAATTCATCATAATCTTTCTTCATTTTTGCTACATACTCATGAGCCGTTTTTTTATTCAACAAATCCCCTACTACAGTAACCGCTCTTGATGCATCGTTTACATGAACCACAGCATTTTTGTATTGTGTATCTATTTTAACAGCCGTATGTGCTTTGGATGTTGTAGCTCCACCAATAAGTAATGGAACTTTAAAATTTTGACGTTCCATTTCTTTAGCTAAATACACCATTTCGTCAAGTGACGGCGTAATTAAACCCGACAGCCCAATAACATCTACATTCTCTTTTTTAGCAGTTTCTATAATTTTTTCTGGCGGCACCATAACGCCTAAATCTACTATTTCGTAATTATTACAGCCTAAAACTACGCTTACAATATTTTTACCTATATCGTGTACATCGCCTTTTACAGTTGCCATTAAAACTTTACCTAAAGCTTGTTGTTTTTCGCCTTTTTCAGCCTCAATAAACGGATTTAAATAGCCTACTGCTTTTTTCATAACTCGTGCCGATTTTACCACTTGCGGTAAAAACATTTTACCAGCTCCAAACAAATCGCCTACCACATTCATCCCAATCATTAAGTGCCCTTCAATAACCTCTATTGGTTTTTCTGCTTCTTGTCGTGCTTGCTCTACATCTTCAATAATATAAGCATCAATACCTTTTACTAAGGCATGCGTAATTCTATCTTGAAGTGGATTTTCACGCCATGATAAATCTAATCCTTTTTCAACTTTAGATCCTTTTACTGTTTCAGCAAAATCTAATAGCCGTTCTGTAGCATCATCCCTTCTATCTAAAATAACATCTTCAACATGCTCTAATAAATCTTTTGGAATGTCATCATAAATCTCTAAAAGTGCTGGATTTACAATACCCATATTCATTCCTGCTTGAATGGCATAATAAAGAAATACCGAGTGCATCGCTTCGCGAACACCATCATTTCCTCTAAAAGAAAATGACACATTACTTACCCCACCACTAACACTTACGTTTGGCAAATTTTCACGTACCCAACGTGTTGCTTCAATAAAATCGATAGCATTTTTGCGATGTTCTTCCATTCCTGTGGCTACAGGAAAAATATTTAAATCGAATATTATATCTTCTGATGGGAAGCCCACTTTATTAACTAAAACATCATACGATCTTTTAGCTATTTCAATACGTCTTTCATAATTATCGGCTTGTCCAACCTCATCAAACGCCATTACAACAACTGCTGCTCCATAGCGTTTTATTTGTTTTGCTTCCCAAATAAACTTTTCTTCTCCTTCTTTTAATGAAATTGAATTCACTACGCATTTTCCTTGAACCACTTGAAGTCCTGCATTGATAATTTCCCATTTTGAACTATCAATCATTATTGGTACACGACAAATATCTGGTTCGGCAGCTATTAAGTTTAAAAAGCGTACCATGGCTTCTTTACCATCAATAAGACCATCGTCCATATTAATGTCTATAATTTGCGCGCCACCATCAACTTGATGCCTTGCTATATCTAAAGCTTCATCAAATTTTTCTTCTTTTATTAATCGAAGAAATTTTCTTGATCCTGCTACATTAGTACGCTCACCAACATTTATAAAATTACTGTTCTCGTTTAGAATTAGTGGTTCTAAACCAGAAAGTCTCATGTATTTGGTTTGGTTAATGGTTATTCGTTTTTGGTTATTAGAATCACTCATACTTATAATTTCTTGTAATAGTTGATAAATCCATTAAGCAGCTTTTTATAAGTTTCTATTTGAGATAATGTATTATTTAATTTTTCTTCTGAGATAAACTTCAAATCGTTTGAAAGATATAATTGGGTTTCTAATTCATATAAAGAACCTCTTGATATATACAAAAAACGAATAATATCTTTTGGTGTTTGCCTTCCACAACCTTCCGCAATATTAGATGGAACGGAAACTGAACATCTTCTAATTTGATTTGTAATTCCGTAAATCTCTTCTTTTGGAAAATCATTGGTTATTAAATATACATCACTTACTAGTTTCCTAGCTTCAACCCAAACATCAAGTTCTATATATGATTTCATTTTTTACTCTTTTAAAAACAACTAATAATCATTAGCTAATTACTAATAGCCATTAACTAATTACTAGCAACCAATCTCGGTTTATACTTTGCTGCAATATCTGCAATAACTCGAATATGTTCTGGCGATGTACCACAGCACCCGCCTATAATATTAATTAAATTTTTCTTTAAATAGTCTTCAATTTGTGCTCCCATTTCTTCTGGAGTTTCATCGTATTCGCCAAAAGCATTTGGTAAACCTGCATTGGGATGCGCCGAAATTGCAAAATCTGTTTTAAGGGCAATAGCTTCTAAATGTGGTTGCAATAAATTGGCTCCTAAAGCGCAATTAAACCCTACAGACAACAGCGGAATATGTGATACGGATATTAAAAAAGCTTCAGCAGTTTGACCTGATAACGTTCTTCCTGATGCATCTGTAATGGTTCCACTTAGCATAATTGGAATATCAATATTACGTTCTTCTTTTACTTCTTCAATAGCAAATAATGCTGCTTTTGCATTTAATGTATCAAATACAGTTTCTACTAAAAGTAAATCTGCGCCACCATCCATTAAGGCTTCCACTTGTTGTTTATAAGCAATGCGTAATTCATCAAAGGTAACGGCTCTGTATCCTGGGTCGTTAACATCTGGCGACATACTTGCTGTACGATTTGTAGGTCCTATTGAACCTGCTACGAATCTGGGTTTATGTGGTTCTTTTGCTGTGAACTCTTCAGCAACTTCTTTTGCTATTTTAGCCGATTGGTAATTTAGCTCGTACACCAGATCTTCCATTTGGTAATCTGCCATAGCAATGGTAGTACCAGAAAACGTATTGGTTTCAACAATATCTGCACCTGCTTCAAAATATTTACCGTGAATGGTTTTAATAGCTTCTGGTTGGGTAATAGACAGCAAATCGTTATTTCCTTGTAATGGTGTTGGGTAATCTTTAAAGCGGTCGCCTCTAAAATCTTCTTCTGAAAATTTATAGGCTTGCAACATAGTACCCATGGCACCATCTAGCACTAAAATACGCTCTTGTAAAGCTTGGTGTATGTTTGACATTTTTTATTTTTAAAAACCTGACAGGTCTATTAATTTTAATGTCATCAAGAAAAGTTAAGGAAACACTTTTCGTTATCTTTCTAATATTATTAAATATTAGTAGAATGTAGCACCTTCTTTAAAAATTAAAGGGTTGCCAAGGCTTCATCGGATCTAATCCCTCTGCCTTTCTTGATAACACTATTAATACGTTTATGAACTGAGCGCAAAAGTACTAACTATATTTTTTTTATTCACGCTAATTTTAAAAAAATACGCTATTCAAATAAACTTGACGATAAATAACGGTCGCCTCTATCGCAAATAATTGCAACAACAATGCCTTCTTTAATTGTCTCTGCTATTTTTAACGCACAATGCACAGAACCGCCACTACTCATACCTGCAAAAACGCCTTCTTCTTTGGCTAAACGCTGTGTCATTGCTTTTGCTTCATCTTGAGTGACTTCTACAACTTGGTCGACTCTATTTTTATCGAAAAATTTTGGAACATATTCTGGCGACCACTTTCTAATACCTGGAATTCTAGAACCGTCTGCTGGTTGTGCGCCTACAATTGTAATATCGCTACTCTTTTCTTTTAAATAAGTAGAAACACCCGTAATAGTTCCAGTGGTTCCCATAGCAGAAACAAAATGTGTTATTTTACCGTTGGTAGCTTCCCAAATTTCTGGTCCTGTGGTTTTATAATGTGCTTTCCAATTATCATCATTTTCAAATTGGTTTAACAGCACATACCCTTTTTCATCTCTAAGTTGAAAAGCAACATCTCGCGAGCCTTCTATTCCAATATCAGCAGGGGTTAAAATAACCTCTGCACCATAAGCACGCATGGTTTTAACACGTTCTTCGGTAGAATTCTCAGGCATAATTAAAACCATATTTAATCCTAAAAGTTGTGCTATGAATGCCAATGCAATTCCTGTGTTTCCGCTAGTTGCTTCAACAAGTGTTCCTCCTTTTTTAATATCTCCGCGCTTAAGTGCTTCATTAATCATATTAAAAGCAGCTCTATCTTTTACACTTCCACCTGGGTTATTGCCTTCAAGTTTTAAAAATAGTCTAACATTTTTATTTGAAATGATATGACTGGCTTCAACAAGAGGTGTATTTCCAATTTGATTTAGAATGCTATTAACGTATGCCATTCTTTTTGGGTCTAATTTTTATTTCGGTTTGATACGTTACCAATGAGTTTTCTGGAACAGATTCTGTTATCCAAACATTAGCACCAATTGTACTATTTGCACCAATTACAATATCGCCGCCTAAAATAGTGGCGTTAGCATAAATAGTAACGTTTTCTTCAATAGTAGGGTGTCTTTTTGTAGATGCCAAATTCTTTTTTACTTGCAAACCTCCTAAAGTTACCCCTTGATAAATTTTAACGTTGTTCTTAATAATAGCTGTTTCGCCTATAACAATTCCTGTGCCGTGATCTACAAAAAACGATTCTCCAATAGTTGCTCCAGGGTGAATATCGATACCCGTAATTCCATGTACATATTCACTCATCATCCTTGGAATAATAGGTAAGTTTAGTTTATATAATTCATGGCTAATTCTATGAATAGCAATAGCATGAAAACCTGGATATGCTAGGTATATTTCTTCTAAACTTTCAGATGCTGGGTCATTTTTATCGAATGCTAAAACATCCAAATCTAATTGCCTTCTAACGTTAGGCAACTCTTTATAAAACGCCTCCCATGTTTCTGCTCTATCTTCTGAACATACTTGCTGTGCAATTTGTAAAAAAGTATGTTTTAACTGCTCCCATTCTTTATCATCTTCTTCATCAAAAAGGGCATAAAATAATTGCTTCGCAAAGTTTTCGACAGTCTCTTTTAATCTGAGATTAAAACATTTAAATGGTTTACCAAATAAGGTCATATCATTAATTAATTATGCCTCAATAGCTCTAACAACAGCTTTAGGCGCTTCTTTTCTAGAACCATCAAAACCATCAACGCCACTTACTGTAGTATATTTTAAAACATACTTTTTTCCTGGGTTAATAATTCTATAAGCCGCTTGACACATTAGCGTTGCTTCGTGAAAACCACAAAGAATAAGCTTTAATTTTTCAGGATATGTATTAACGTCTCCAATAGCAAAAATACCAGGAATGTTAGTTTGATAATTTAATGTGTTATCAACTTTTATAGCATTTTTTACAATGTCTAATCCCCAATTAGCAATGGGTCCTAATTTAGGTGATAACCCAAATAAAGGAATAAAATGGTCGGTTTCTAATATTTGTTCTTCGCCATCTTTTACAACGGTAACACTTTCAACTTTTCCATCTCCATTAATGCCTTTCACCTCTGCTGGCGTAATTAAATTAATTTTACCTAAAAGTTTTAATTCGCCTACTTTTTCAACAGAATCTAAAGCACCTCTAAATTCATTTCTTCTGTGAATTAAGGTTACTTCTGAAGCTACATCGGCTAAAAATATACTCCAATCTAAGGCAGAATCTCCACCTCCTGAAATAACCACTTTTTTATTTCTATATACTTCAGGGTCTTTAATAAAATATTCAACGCCTTTATCTTCGTAATCTGCAATACCTTCAATAGCAGGTTTTCTTGGTTCAAACGACCCAAGTCCTCCAGCTATGGCAACAACAGGTGCTTGATGCTGTGTGCCTTTGTTAGTGGTAACAATAAAAGAGCCATCTTCCTGTTTTTCTATAGTTTCGGCACGTTCACCTAGCGTAAATCCTGGCTCGAATTGCTTCCCTTGCTCCAATAAGTTTTTTGTTAAATCGCCTGCTAATATTTCTGGAAAACCAGGAATATCGTAAATAGGTTTCTTTGGGTAAATTTCTGAACATTGCCCACCTGGTTGTGGTAATGCGTCTATTAAATGACATTTAAGTTTTAACAATCCTGCTTCAAAAACCGTAAATAATCCTGTTGGTCCAGCTCCAATTATTAATATATCTGTTTTAATCATTATATGCTTCTTTTTTTTCAATTAATCCTTTTGTGAATTCGTTAAGTGTTTCCACTTTTTGTTCGAAATCTCCTTTTATTGTTTTTCTGTATTCATTTAAATTTTTAACTAAATCGTCAATATTTTCTGGAATAACATCTTCAAAAAACTGACGTAAACGTTTTGCTGTTGTTGGCGATTTACCATTAGTTGAAATGGCTACCTTAACATTACCTTTTGTAACAATGCCTCCCATATAAAAATCGCAATATGGAGGGTTATCTGCCACATTAACTAAAATGCTTCTTTTTCTACACTGTTTGTAAACTTTTATATTTACTTTAGGAACATTTGTCGTTGCAATTACAATATGCTTTCCTTTTAAATATTTCTTATTATACACTTCTTTTACTAGAGTAACATCTCCTTGCTTAGACAAAGATATAGTATCTTCTCTAAACATAGGTGACACTATTGTTACACAAGCATCTGGACTAGATTTTAATAAAAATCTCAATTTTTCTTCAGCTACATTCCCGCCACCTACAATAAGTATGTTTAAGTTTTTTGCCTTTAAAAAAATAGGGTATAGATTATTTCTTTCCTCCCCTTCCGTCCCCAAAGGAGACACTTTACTCAAAGTATCAATATTTATATCTTCAGTTTTCATGAATTACTGGCTACTTCATTATAGATTGAATCTAAAACAACGCGCTCTTTTACCACATCTCCAATAACTATTATAGCAGGAGAAGACAGTTGCTTCTCTTCAACAATTTTACTAATAGTACTAATGGTGCCAATACCAAATTTTTCATTTTTAGTAGTTCCATTTTGAATGATTGCTACCGACATATCTTGTTTATTCTCTGCCGAAAACACCTCAACAATTTCATTGAGTTTACCCATCCCCATAAGAATAACAACCGTTGCTGATGATTTAGCTGCTAATGCCACATCGTTAGATAATTTATGTGCTTTTGTAGTTCCTGTGATTACCCAAAAACTTTCTGAAGCACCACGTTTGGTTAACGGAATGCCTTGATATGCAGGTACAGCTATTGCTGATGTTATTCCTGGCACAACGTATGTTTTTACACCAAATTGTCTGGCATAATCTATTTCTTCAGCACCACGACCAAAAATAAATGGATCACCACCTTTTAAGCGAACCACATGTCCGTGAGATTTTGCTCTACTAACTATAAGCTCGTTAATTTGAGTTTGTTGGTACGCATAACAACCCTTACGTTTCCCCACAAAAATAAGTTCAGTTTCGGGTGCTGCATATTCTAACAACGCTTCGTTTATAAGTGCATCGTACAGAATAACATTTGCCGATTTTATAGCTTTAATAGCTTTAAGCGTAATTAAATCGACATCGCCTGGTCCTGCGCCTACAACTGTTAATTGTCCGCTACTCACCGAAAGAGACATTGGATTCTCTATATTTATATTTTCGTTTTTCTTATTCATTGTAAGCATAAAAACTTTTCGGAAAAAGCTCTTCACAATACCAATTTAAAAATATTTTAAACTGCTTTTTGTTGAAGTTTACTTGTTTCTGCTTCTCTGTAAGCTCTTACTTTATCTAAAAACTGATTTGCATTTTTAATGTATCTTGCTGCAAACTCTTGTATTGGTGCATATTTTTTTATTTGATAAATCAACTCTGAAAAATCTACTCCTAAATCTATTTTTCCGCTTGCAACAAACAATTCGTCAAACTGACTTATTATGCCTGCATGGGTATTCGTTTTCTTATTTTCGGCTAATAATAGCGCTTTCGCGGAATTTACTAAAGAACTATAAGCATGATAAATTGCACTAGAATACACCTTATCATTATATGCAGCTTTTGCATTTTCAATTTTTTCTTCGCTTTCTAAAAATAACGTTGCAATTAAATCGATTACCACACCTGCACACTCACCAATACCAATTTCTTTAACATACTTATCTTCTTCGCCCCAATCGATAAAATCGTCTTGAGTTAAATTTGAAACATCTGAAAGATCTGTTAAGAAATCATAGAAATACTTTTCACCTTTCTCTTTATAATAGTCTACAAATGATTTTCCTTTAGCATTATTTTCAAAATCATTTAAAATTCTACGCAATGCTTCAGGCCCTCTTTTACTTGGTACCTTCACCACTTTATCGGCAAAAACGCCATTTCCGTCTCCTAAATTCCCACCGCCTAACAATACTTGTAAAGCTGGTGCTACTAACTTATCTGGAGTACGAACAGACATACCTTGAAAACCTATATTAGCCATATTATGTTGACCACAAGCATTCATACAGCCACTAATTTTTATAACTAAATCTTCGTTTTTTAAATATTGAGGATATTCTGTTTTTATAACACGCTCTAATTCATCAGCAATTCCTGTACTACTCGCAATACCTAAATTACATGTATCTGTTCCTGGACAAGCTGTAATATCGACAGCTTTATTATAACCAGCCTCAACAAAGCCTAATTTTTCTAATTCAACATAGAAAAACGCTAATAAATCTTCTTTAACAAATGGAATTAAAATATTTTGGCGTAGGGTTAAACGTATTTCGCCAGCTGCATATTTCTCAACTAAATCAGCCAATAGTCTTGCTTTATCGGTATAAAAATCACCAAGTAAAACCTTAATACCTATAGCTACATAGCCTTCTTGTTTTTGAGGAATTACATTTGTTGTTTTCCATAAATTAAAAGCGTTTTTATTTGCAATTTCAACCTGTGGTACTTCAACCGAAACTGGTTTTGAAGCCTCATAAGCATCAGCGTCAATAGCAACCGATTTGAATTCTATAGCCTCTTGTTCTGCTTCAACTAATTCTTTAAAAGCATCTAATCCTATATCTTTTAAAAGAAATTTCATTCTTGCTTTGGCACGACTTTTACGTTCGCCATGGCGATCAAAAATTCTTAAAACACCTTCCATTACAGGAATAATTTTATCTGAAGGTAAAAACTCGTATAACACATCGGCATGACGTGGTTGAGACCCTAATCCTCCTGCAAGCATGACTTTAAAACCACGAACACCATTTTCAATTTTAGCTATAAAACCTAAATCGTGCATGTATGATAATCCTGTATCTTCATCTGAAGAAGAAAACGAGACTTTAAACTTACGTCCCATTTCTTGGCAAATTGGATTTCTTAAAAAGAAACGAAATAAAGCATCTGCATAAGGTGACACATCAAACGGTTCGTTTACATCGATGCCTGCTGTTTCACTTGCTGTTACATTACGTACGGTGTTACCACAAGCTTCACGCAAAGTGACATCGTCGCGTTCTAATTCTGCCCAAAGTTCTGGTGTTCTGTTTAAATCGACATAATGAATTTGAATATCTTGACGTGTAGTAATGTGCAAACGTCCACGAGAATACTCATCTGAAACATCTGAAATTCTATGTAATTGATTACTTTTTACTTTTCCGTAAGGTAATTTAATACGTATCATTTGTACGCCTTCTTGACGCTGACCGTAAACACCTCGTGCTAAACGAAGACTTCTAAATTTTTCTTCATCTATTTTGCCATTATGAAAAAGTTCAATTTTATTGGCTAATTCTATAATGTCGTTTTCAACAACTGGATTTTCTATTTCTGTTCTAAAGCTTTGCATCTTTTTTAAGTTTGAATGTTGAAAGTTTTAAAGTTGAAAAGTAATTTCCCTTATAACTTTTCACTTATTTATTGAATAAATCCTGCACCAACAGTATTATTAGATTGCGGATCAATTAAAATAAACGACCCATTTGTTCTATGGTTTTTAAACTGATCGTAAAAAATAGGTTTGTTTAATTTAAATGTTACTGAAGCAATATCGTTAACACCCAAACCAGACACATCTGTCTCAATACCCGAATAATCAGGATTAATTTTATGATGAATTTTATCTACTTTCGCTAACACTTTATTTATACCATGTTGCACAACATATTTTGTTCCTGCTGTTAATTGCGTTGAATCCATCCAACACACATTAGCTGTAAACTGCTTTTCTATGGTTGGTAAATCGTTAGCTTTAACAATCATATCGCCACGGCTTACATTAATATCGTTTTCTAATGTAATTGTAACCGATGACCGTCTTGATGCTGTTTCGTATTTTTCGTCGTAGAAATAAATATCTTTTATCTTCGATTTTGTTTGCGATGGCAATACAACAATATCGTCTCCAACACTTAAATTACCACCATACACTTTACCTGCGTAACCTCTATAATCATGAAAATCTTCAGTTTTTGGGCGAATTACATACTGTACAGGGAAACGTGGTGTACCAATATTAAAAATATCTGCTTTATCTATTTTCTCTAAATGTTCTAATAAAGCTTCGCCTGAATACCAAGACATCTTTTCAGATTTATTAACAACATTATCACCTTTTAAAGCACTTACAGGGATAAACGTTATTTTTTGATCTTGATAATCGCGCTTACCCATTAGTTCTGTAAAATCTGCTTTGATTTTATTATAAACATCTTCAGAATAATCAACCAAATCCATTTTATTAATGGCAACAACTACATCTTTAATTCTTAATAAATTATTAATAAAGAAGTGGCGATTAGTTTGCTCAATCACACCTTTTCTAGCATCAATTAAAATGATTGATGCTTGCGATGTTGATGCGCCCGTAACCATGTTTCGTGTGTATTCTACGTGCCCTGGTGTATCTGCGATAATGTAACTTTTCTTTTTTGTTGAAAAATAAATATGAGCAACATCAATTGTAATACCTTGTTCTCTTTCGGCAACTAAACCATCGGTAGCTAAAGAGAAATCTAAATAGTCGTAACCGCGTTGTTTACTTGTTTTTTCAATAGCTTCTAACTTATCTGTAGTTAATGATTTTGTATCGTATAGAATTCGTCCTATCAACGTACTTTTTCCATCATCTACACTTCCTGCTGTTGCAATTTTTAATACTTCCATGCTTTATAGCTGTTAGCCTTTAGCTGTTAGCTGCTGGCTTGTTTAATATTCTGTTTACTTTTTTATTCTATTTTCAGCTAATAGCTAATTGCTAAAAGCCAACGGCAAAATTTGCAAAGCAAATTTAAAAATACCCTTGTTGTTTACGTTTTTCCATGGCTGCTTCCGATCGTTTATCATCTATACGTGCACCACGCTCTGAAATTGTACTTTCTCTAATTTCTTCAACAACCTTTGAGATTGATACCGCATCAGATAATACTGCTGCTGTACAACTCATATCTCCTACTGTTCTAAAACGAACTAATTCTTCAATTACTTCTTCGTTTTCGTCTCTATACACTACACCATCTTCTGCAGACCAAATCATACCGTCTCTTAAGAATACTTTTCGTTTGTGAGCAAAATAAATTGAAGGAATCTCTATATTTTCTTTTTCTATATAAGACCAAACGTCTAATTCTGTCCAGTTAGAAATTGGAAATACGCGAACATTTTGCCCATGTTCTATATCTCCATTTAGCATATCGAATAACTCTGGACGCTGATTTTTTTCATCCCACTGTCCAAAATCGTCTCTAACAGAAAAAATACGTTCTTTAGCTCTTGCTTTTTCTTCATCACGACGTGCGCCACCAATACAAGCATCAAATTTAAATTCTTCAATAGCATCTAAAAGTGTTGTGGTTTGCAGCATATTTCTACTTGCATATCGACCAGATTCTTCTTTTACTTTTCCCTGGTCTATAGAATCTTGTACATTTCTAACAATTAACTCTAACCCTAATTCTTTAACTAAACGATCCCTAAATTCAATTGTTTCAGGAAAATTATGCCCTGTATCAATATGCATTAATGGGAAAGGTATTTTAGCTGGGTAAAACGCTTTTACAGCTAACCTAACTAATGTAATTGAATCTTTTCCTCCTGAAAATAACAGCACTGGTTTTTCAAATTGTGCTGCTACTTCTCTCATGATGTAAATCGCTTCATTTTCAAGCGAATTAATGTATGATGTATCTTTCTTCATAATATTTTATTTAAGCGTGTAAACCACACTCTCTATTTTCTAATGCTTTTGTTGGGTCGAAATACTTAAACTCGTTTGGCAAGTTATTATCGCGTAAGTAGGTGTCTAATTTTTCATCAGACCAGTAGTAAAAAGGGCTTACTTTTAAAACACCATCTTTACTTAAACTAAAAATACCAATACTATTTCTAAAAGCTGTTTGCCCTTGACGTAAATTGGTAAACCATACGTTTGGTTTATGCTCGTCCATAGCCCGTTTAAAAGGTTCTAATTTTACTTGCTCTGTAAACAAAGTATGCTCTGGAGCATCTATACTTGGAATTCCTAAAACCACATCGCGGTGAGATGATGTTTGTTTTGGTACATATAAAAATACATTAAGACTTAAATCTTTAATAACCTGTTCGGCATGTTTATATGTTTGTGGTGTATTATATCCTGTATCGCACCAAATAACTGGAATGCTTGTTTTAATAGAACTTACAGCGTGCAAAATTGCAGCTTCATAAGGTCTAAAATTTGTAGTTACTATTGTTTTATTATTAAGCTCTAAAGCCTTTTGAATAATTTCAGAAGGTGATGCACTTTCAAAGCTTTTATTTAGTTCTTCTATTTGATTTTCTGTAAACATACTTTTTATTATTATTTTCCCCATTTAATGGTATTCCAAATACGCTCATGGAAAAAGTACAACACCATTTTTGTTAAAAAATCTACCGATGCAATAGATGCCGCAACAGTTATTTTATTTGTTAAAAAATACGAAACAACCAAAGTATCTAAAGTCCCTATTACCCTCCAACTTAGTGCTTTTGCTACACTACGTATTGGTTTTTCGCCCGCACTATCGTCTTTATAAGTGGATTTTTCTTTACTTTTTAATAACATTTGCGCAATCATTTGTCGTTCTATTACATTAATCCTATCGATTTAATAGGAATTACAAATGTAATACATTTTGATATACAACAAACTTTATTAACGTTTTTTTAGATTAAAGCACTATTTTTTTGTGGAAATGTATAATAATGAGTAAGAAATTTAATGAAAATTATAACAAAAAAGGCTAAAAATGAATATTTAGAACTTATGCTTTTATTTACCTGCTAAATCTTCTAAAGTATTGCTTCTTAAAACATAAAGGGTATTATCCCTTACTTGAATCATGAGTTTATGCACACTGCATTCGTGTTCATCTGGACAGTCATCACATTTTTCATAGAAATTTAAACTCACACAAGGTACCATAGCTATTGGACCTTCTAATACACGCATGACATCAGACATTTTTATCTCCGCAGGTTTTTTAATAAGATAATACCCGCCATGTTTTCCTTTTTTTGAACCTAAAAACCCTGACTTTCTAAGCGTAAGCATAATACTCTCTAAAAATTTTTGAGGAATATTTTCACTCTTAGAAATCTCTCCTATTTGAACTGGCGTATCACCTTCACTTTTAGCAATATAAGTAAGTGCTTTTAAGCCGTATTTGGTTTTTTTGGATAGCATAAGTGGCTAATATACTTAAATAAAAATTTATTTTTGAAATTTATCCCACTGAATAAGTAACTCGGACATTATAACACAATCACCTCTTAATAACACTCTGTCATTTCCAATCAATTCGCATTCAACTACACCTCCCCGTATTGAAGCCTGATAGCCAATCAATCTATTCTTCTTTAATTTACTACCCCAATAATTTGCTAAATAACAATGAGCAGATCCAGTTACTGGATCTTCGTCAATTCCAATAGCTGGACCAAAAAATCTAGAAATAAAGTCATATTTATCATTAGAACACTTTGCGGTAATTACAAACGATTTTTTATTATGAGCCAGTAAAAGGTTTAAATTAGGCATTAAGTTTGTAACTGATTTATCTGATACCAATTCAACTATACACCAATCTTTATCTACACTTATAGCTAAAGGTTTTTCATTTAAAAAACTTTCAAGAATATCGTCTTTTTCTTTATTAAGTGTTAGGTGTCCTAAAGGAAAATTCATTTCCAACCTATCTCCTAACTTTCTAACTACAAGCACACCACTCTTTGTAACAAACTCTAAAACTTCATTTTTTATTTCGTATTTATCAAATAAAATTTTTGCTGTTGCTAATGTTGCATGACCACAAAGGTCTACTTCTTTAGTTGGTGTAAACCATTTTAATTGATATTTCCCATTATCTAAATATACAAAAGCTGTTTCCGAAAGATTCATCTCTTGAGCAATATGAATACACTTCTCATTGGAAAGCTCATGCTCTAAAACACAAACAGCTGCTGGATTTCCTTTAAATGGAGTATCGGTAAATGAATCTACTGTGAAAACTCTCATTTTTAATCGTTCAATGCGCTATCCAAATCCTGTATAATATCATCTGCATGCTCTAAACCAACAGATACTCTTACTAAGCCATCTGAAATATTAACGACTAATCTATCTGCTTCCGCTAAACTACTATGTGTTGTTGATGCTGGGTGTGTTACAATAGTTCTAGTATCTCCTAAATTAGCCGAAAGCGAGCACATTTTAATAGCATTTAAAAATTTGCGTCCAGATTCTATACCGCCTTTAACTTCAAAAGCCACAATATTGCCTCCTAATTTCATTTGTTTTTTAGCCACTTTATATTGTGGATGCGACTTTAAAAATGGATACTTTACCCAATTTACCTTAGGATGTGCTTCTAAAAATTCGGCAACTTTTAATGCATTTTCACAATGTCTATCTACTCTAACAGCCAAAGTTTCTAAACTTTTAGACAGTGTCCAAGCGTTAAACGGCGATAATGCAGGTCCTGTATTGCGAGAAAACAAATATATCTCTCGAATTAAATCGGCATTTCCAACGGTTACACCTCCTAAAACACGCCCCTGTCCATCAATTAATTTAGTTGCAGAGTGAATTACCAAATGTGCACCAAACTTTATAGGTTGTTGCAAATACGGTGTTGCAAAACAATTATCAATTATTAAAATTAAATTGTGTGTTTTAGCAATATGTCCTAAAACCTCTAAATCAATAATATCTATAGCTGGGTTTGTGGGCGACTCTGCATATAAAATTTTTGTTTTTGGGGTAATAAGGCTTTCTATAGTCTCTGGTTCGTTTATATTAAAATAGCTTGTTTCAATATTCCATTTAGGCAAATACTTTGTAAATAATGTATGTGTTGATCCAAATACAGAACGCGCAGATACAATATGATCGCCACTATCTAACAAGGCAGCAAACGTTGAAAATATAGCAGACATTCCTGTTGCAAAGGCATAACCACTTTCTGCCCCTTCCATTTTACATATTTTATCTACAAACTCTGATGTGTTTGGGTTTGAAAATCGGCTATAAATATTACGTTCTTTTTCTTCAGAAAAAGAGGCACGCATATCCTCGGCATCTTCAAACACAAAACTAGATGTTAAATATAGTGGGCTTGTATGTTCTAAAAAATCTGTACGTTCTAATTGTGTTCGAATCGCTTCGGTTTCAAACTGTTTTTTATTTTTCATTTTATTACTCATATCCTGCAAGGTTTTAACAACCTTGGAGGTATTTCTTTTTGTTTTGAAACCTACAAGGTCTTTGAGACCTTCCAGGTTATACTAATTTATATGCTTCGACAACCTTAAAATATCTCCAAAAACACCTCTGGCGGTTACTTCTGCTCCTGCTCCTGCTCCTTGAATTACAATAGGTTGTTCGCCATAAGATTCTGTAAATATTTCAAAAATGGCATCAGAGCCTTTTACATGGCCCAACGTGCTATCTTCTGGAATAGATACTAATTTTACTTCTAAATTTCCTTTGTCTTGAGACAAATCACCAGATAAATCACCAACATATCTCAACACGTGCCCTTCTGCTTGATCTTCTTTTATCTTTTGATATTGCTCATCTAAAACATTCAACTGACTTAAAAAAGATTCAACCGAAATATTTTGATATGCTTCCAGAATTAAATTCTGAACCTCAACATCTTCAAATTCATTCTGCAAATCTAACTCTCTTGCGAGAATTAACAATTTTCTAGCCACATCATTTCCTGAAAAATCTTCTCTAGGATCTGGTTCAGTAAATCCTTTATCAATAGTTTCTTGAATAATTTCACTAAATGGTTTGTCTTGAATTGAAAAATTATTAAATAAATAACTTAATGTCCCAGAAAACACACCTCTAATTCTAGTAATATTCTCACCAGACTCGTGTAATAACTTAATCGTATCTATTAATGGCAAACCAGCACCAACCGTAGTTTCATACAAATACTGCTTATTATTTTCTTTTAATTGAACTCTTAAATCGCTATAAAAATCATGAGAAATAGTATTAGCTATTTTATTAGACGACACCAAATCAAAACCAGCTTCAACTAAAGGCACATAATTTGAGTGAAACTCTGAACTTGAAGTATTATCTACCCCAATTAAATTTTCTAAATGATGTGATTTTGCAAATGCAATAATAGACTCGATTGAACTTTCTTGTAAAGTAGAATCTAAATTATCTTGCCAATTCTCATCAACGCCATTTTTATTTAAAAGTAGTTTTCTAGAATTTGCAATAGCAAAAACATTCAGGTTGATACCTTTTCGTTTTTCAATCTCATCTTTCGATTTTAAAATTTGGTTTATTAGTGCACCACCAACACCGCCATGACCAAAAATAGCTATGTTTATTTTTTTTGAAATTCCGAAAACTTCACCATGAATTACATTTACAGCTTTATGCAGTTGATTTTTTTTAACCACCAAACTCACATTTCTACCTGTAACCGTATTATTGAACAACAATGGTGTAATTTGATTTTTAATTAAGGCATTGAATGGTTTATGGAAAGAACTTAGCTCTATACCAATAATTGAAATGACTGAAACATCATCAACCACTTCAATTTTATTTACATCTTGCGAATAAAAGTCGCTTTCAAATTCGCGTTCTAAGGCTATAACTGCTTGAGTTGCTTTTTCAGCATCTATAATTAGCCCAATGCCTCGCTCTGACGAGCCTTGAGAAATTATACTAACACTAATACCATGATCGCTTAAGGCTCTAAAAATTCTAGCATCAACACCAATTTTCCCTAATAACCCACGTCCTTCTAAATTTAATAACGCTACATTATCTAAAACAGATAGTGAAGTTACCTCTTTAGTGCTTGGTTTAGCTGTAATTAAGGTGCCTTCATCATCTGGATTAAAGGTGTTTAAAATTCGTAAGTTGATGTTTTTTTCTACTAACGGAATAATGGTTTTTGCATGTAATACTGTGGTACCAAAATTAGCCAACTCATTTGCTTCACTAAATGATAGCTCACGTATTTTTTGAGCATCAGCCACTAAATCTGGATTAGCTGTGTAAATGCCGTTTACGTGTGTATAATTTTGCAATTCTTCAGCATCTAAATAATTGGCTAATAATGCTGCTGAATAATTACTTCCGTTTCTACCTAACGTGGTTGTTTCATTATTTGAATTTGAAGCAATAAAACCAGTAATAATATTAACTGTATTATTATTTTGCTTAAAATAACGCCTAACGTTGTCTTTGGTAAGCTGAGAAATGGGTTGCGCATTGCCAAAATTATCGTCGGTTTTAATTAACTGCCTTGAATCTGTAGCTTTAGCATCTATACCACGCGCATTAAGCAATCCTGAAACGAGTTTAACAGACAGTAACTCCCCTTGAGCCAAAATTTCATCTTTAGTTTTCTGGCTGTAATCTCGCAGTAAACTTACACCTTCAAAGAGTTTATCTAGGGTTAAAAATTCTTCTGAAAAATCTATTTCCTTAAGTGGTTCTTTTTGATAAACCTTAAATTCTTCTAAATCAATTTTATAGTCTTGCCCTTTAAGAGCCTTATTTAAAATCCGTTCTAAATCATCGGTTGCATTTCCTCTCGCTGAAAGAACAGCAGTAATTTTTTCGCCACCATTCACTTTATTTTCAATGATGGAAAGTACTTTATTTAATCCATCACCGTTTGCTAAAGATTTTCCTCCAAACTTTAATACTTTCATTTTTCTTTTTTTAGAATCTGGCACAAAAATGCCTTCTATAATTTTTTCTAATTGGTCGTATTCTATTAAAAATGCATCATGACCATGCACCGAATTAATTTCGTTATAGGTTACATTAGGATGCGTAAGTGCTAGTTGTTTATGAGTTTGCTTATTTTCTTCGGCTGTAAAAAACAAATCTGAATCCACACCAACAATATGAATATTAGCCGTTATGTTTTCTAAAACATTAAAATCGTTTTTTCTATTTTTTGTAACATCAATTGTTTTAAGCAACTGATTCATCAACTTATATGCTGAAAGTTGAAAACGTTCTTGTAATTTATTGCCGTGATGTAACAACCAACTTTCTACATTAAAAATTTCTAAATCATCATTTTTAGAACGCTGAAAACGCTCCTTAAACGACTCTGGCGTACGATAACATAACATGGCATGCATTCTAGCATCGTGCACTGGGTTTTTAGAGTTTAAAAGAAATTGTTCTTGAATTTGACAATTCGCAATAAGCCAATCCGTAGATTTCCAATCGGTAGCTACAGGAATTAAATGCTCTGTAAAATCTGGTTTTAAAGCAGCCATTTCCCATGCAATACCACCACCTAAAGAGCCGCCTATAACAGCATATAATTTTTCTATTTTTAACTCTTGCAGACCAATTATAAACAGTTTAGCAATATCTCTAGCAATAAAATCTTTATAGTTTTCAATAGTAAAACCATCAAAACCATTACCAGGAATATTAAATGCTAAAACTGAATATAATTTAGTATCTATAACTTTATTATCACCGATTAAATCTGACCACCAACCCGTTTTCCCTGCAACATCACTATTTCCTGTTAACGCATGATTTACTAGTACTATAGGAGCGCTTCCTAAAGGTTTCCCAAATACCTGATAGCTTAATTCGATATTGTTAATTACAGTATTATTTTCTGTAATAAAATCGGTAATAATGATATGTTGTAAGTCTTTTTTCAAGAGTATGGTAAACTATTTAATTTCTGCAAATGCTGCTTTTAAATCAGCTTTTAAATCATCTAAATCTTCAATACCTACAGACAATCTTATTAAATCTGAAGTCACACCAGATGATGCTTGTTCTTCTTCAGTTAATTGTTGATGGGTTGTACTTCCTGGGTGAATAATTAATGATTTGGTATCTCCAATATTAGCTAATAATGAAAATACTTTAGTTGTATCAGCTATCGTTTTTGCAGCATCGTACCCACCTTTAGCTCCAAAAGTTACAATACCACTTTGCCCTTTAGGCAAGTATTTATTTGCTAACGATTTGTATTTACTACTTTCTAATCCAGGGTAATTTACCCAGGTAACCTCATCTTGCTGCTCTAACCATTTTGCTAAAGCCAAAGCATTTTCGCTATGTTGTTTTATTCTTACTGGTAATGTTTCTAACCCTTGAATAATATTAAAGGCATTTGTTGGACTTAAAGCACCACCTAAATCTCTTAATCCTTCTAATATTAATTTAAAAGTATAGGCAGCAGCACCTAAAGCTTCGTGATACACTAATCCGTGATATCCTGCAGATGGTTCTGTAAATTCTGGAAATTTTCTATTAGCCCAATCAAAAGTTCCACCATCAATAATAGCACCTCCTATAGAATTTCCTTGTCCTCCAATGTATTTGGTTAATGAATGAATTACAATATTTGCACCATGTTTTAAAGGATTTAATAATGCTGGTGTTGCAACTGTATTATCAACAATAAAAGGTACTCCTGCCGCTTTTGAATGTACAGAAATGGCTTCTAAATCTAAAACATCTAATTTAGGATTTCCTAAAGATTCCACAAAAAATGCCCTAGTGTTATCTTGTACAGCAGCTGCAAAATTATCTGGATTATCGGCATCAACAAAAGTTGTTGTAATACCAAATCGAGGTAATGTAACTTTTAGCAAGTTATATGTACCACCATACAAACTACTCGAAGCAACTATGTGGTCTCCTGCTTTTAACAAGGTTAATAACCCTGTTGAAATGGCTGAAGTCCCTGATGCAAAAACAACGGCTCCTATACCGCCTTCTAGAGCTGCTAATCGCTCTTGTAAAATTTGATTGGTTGGGTTATTTAAACGTGTGTAAATGAAACCTAATTCTTGCAATGAAAATAAATTTGCTGCATGGTCGGAATCATTAAAAACATAAGATGTTGTTTGATAAATAGGAACAGCTCTTGTTCCTGCATTTGCTGTTACATCGTGCCCTGCGTGTAGTGCTTGTGTTGCCAATTTTTGTGTACTCATTTCTCTAATATTTTATTTAGTTAAACTTAAAGTTTCCCGCTTTTCACTTCGATTTTACTCAGTGCTCACACGAGAATTAAAAATTGAATTAAAACTTCGATGCAAAAGCACCTCAGAGTAAACTCTTAGATTTAATAGAAAAATGTTAAGAAGAAATTTAAGAAATTACAGAAAATAATTTCGTCTAGTTATCTATCCGTTATGGGTAGAATTTAGCACCTTCTTTACAAGTAAAGGGTTGCTAAGGCTTCATTGGGTCTAATCCCTCTGCCTTTCTTGATAACATTTCAATACCTTATTGAACTTTGTGAATACAAATATTCGTTCAGAAAAAGTTAAAATCCTAATTTTTTTGGTTTTTTTTCAAAAAAAATTATTTTTTCAACAGATTTTTTTCAAATTTATCTCTAATTATTTGACCAACTGGCTTGTTTTCAATCTTAGATTCTAACCACGAAATAATATCTAAATACAAGAACGCTCTACTTTGGTATGGGTCATCTTCAAACTGCTTTAATTTTTTGTGCAGTTTAATAAATTCGCCTTTCACTTCTTGCGGATAAATATCGCCTAATCCTCTTAAAAACTTAATAAATTCTTTTTGCACTTCATACAGGTCTTCCATTTTTATTAAAAACTTGTATGTGCTTCGTATTAGCACATCTAAATTATAATCCATTCCTGCTTCATAGTGAGCAACAAGGTTTAATATTCTAGAAAAACACAATAAATCTTCTCGCATTTGAAGCGACTTATTACTAATAATTTTTTCTAAAAACAGAATACACTTTTTATTTTCGCCAGCACCAAAATACATGCTTGCAATTTTATAGTAAAACACCATAATGTGGTGTTCATCAATTCTATCATTGTAGTTTTTTAAGCGTTCTAAAACGTCTTCTACTATCTGTAATCCTTCATTAAAACTACCTTCGATAAAGTGCAGATTAAACTTATTATTATAAATATACAAAAAGGTTAATCCGTCTACATTGTCATCAACAGGAAACCATTTTTCTTGAGTTACTTCTTCTAACCGAAACAGTGTTTCTTTAAATTTATCGTAGTGTCTTAAATAAAATAAAGCTTCTAATAAGTAATGATTTCCTCTTAAAAAAAAGACAGGATTTAAAACAATCATATCTTTATTCTTATAAAAAAGATTTACCCATTTACTGGCATATTTATAGCACGATAAAAAGTCTAGTGTTAAAAAACTATACCACAAATAGGCTTTATATAGCCATAATTTTTCTCTAAAACCTAGGGTGTTAATATTGTATTCGGGAAGTCTATCGTTAAAATAATGTGTTATTCGCTTATGTTCGGCATCATTTTTAGTATAACCTGTTTTTAAAAATAACCCGTATAACTGAAGCGATAAATTTGATAATTTACTAGCCAATACATTTTGCAAACTAAGCTCTTTTGCCTGAACAGTTAATTCATCTGCGCGATTACTTAAACTTCGTGTAATGTATTGCGATTCAATAACTTTTTCAAGCTCTACAATTTCGGAAGCAATATTTTTTTCTTCGTTAGCAATAGCCAAAGTTTTTGCTTTATCCAATATTTTTAAACCTTGCTTATAAAGCCCTTTATGGTATAAAATAGTTGCAAAATCTAATTGTTCTCGAATTTGAATTCTAATATTTTGATGCGATGGGTTTAAACGCAAGCTTATTAATATCTGCTTATATAAATGGGCTTTTAAATTTGAAAGCTGCTGTTTTTTTACAATGCCTTTTTTTAAAATAACCGATTCATCATACAGAGATAGCTTGTCTAAAATATTAAAAAGTGTTAAGAATTTTGAGTCTTCATTTACCCCCAATCTTCCCACATAAAGCTTAAACTGTCTTTTTTCCGATTTAGACAGCGACTTTATTAATACAAACAAATTATCTTTTTGTTCTTTTGTCATAGTTACAAAAACAGTTTTAATAATCTGATTATTAGTTATTTAATTAATTCACAAATAGGTTAAACATCGTAAAAATAATATGTTGAATTCTGCTTTTACGAAACCAAAATATACATTCGTAATACAATACGAAAATATATTTTAATAAATGTCTGATAATAAAGTCCAAATTTTTGATACAACGCTTCGAGATGGTGAACAAGTTCCAGGTTGTAAACTAAATACAGAGCAAAAATTAATTATAGCTGAACAGCTTGATAATTTAGGTGTAGATATTATTGAAGCAGGCTTTCCAGTTTCAAGTCCAGGCGATTTCAAATCGGTTGAAGCTATTTCGAAAATTGTAAAAAATGCAACAGTTTGTGGACTTACCAGATCTGTTGAAAACGATATTAAGGTAGCTGCAGAAGCATTAAAATATGCAAAAACAGCTCGAATTCATACGGGAATAGGTACATCGGACTCCCATATAAAATTTAAATTTAAATCTACTCAAGAAGCTATTATAGAACGTGCAGTTAAAGCCGTTAGCTACGCTAAGTCTTTTGTTGAAGATGTTGAGTTTTATGCCGAAGATGCTGGTAGAACAGATAACGAATATTTAGCACGCGTTTGCGAAGCTGTTATTAAAGCTGGAGCCACTGTTTTAAACATTCCAGATACTACTGGGTACTGTTTACCACACGAATATGGCGCAAAAATTAAATATTTAAAAGAACATGTAAAAGGTATTGATAAAGCCATTTTATCGTGCCATTGCCATAACGATTTAGGTTTAGCTACGGCCAACTCAATTGAAGGTGTTATTAATGGCGCACGACAAATTGAGTGTACTATTAATGGTATTGGAGAGCGTGCTGGAAACACAGCTTTAGAAGAAGTAGTTATGATTTTAAAACAGCACCCTTACTTAAATTTAGACACTAGAATTCAAACCGAAATGCTTTATGGTATTAGCCAATTAGTTTCAGATAGCATGGGTATTTACACCCAACCAAACAAAGCTATTGTAGGTGCTAACGCATTTGCTCACAGTTCTGGTATTCATCAAGATGGTGTTATTAAAAATCGTGAAACTTACGAAATTATCGACCCAAAAGATGTTGGTGTTACAGAATCGGCTATTGTTTTAACCGCAAGAAGCGGAAGAGCAGCATTAGCATATAGAGCAAAAAATATTGGATACGAATTAACAAAACTACAACTTGATGAAATTTATGTTAGCTTTTTAAATTTCGCCGATAAAAAGAAAGAAGTTGTTGATTCTGATATTCATCAAATTATTGAAAACAGTAAAGTTTATAACGAAATAACATCTGCATAAACTGGAGAAAATTTCCGCTTTCGCGGAATGATAAAAAAGTAAATTAATGAGATTAAATATTGCCATATTACCTGGAGATGGCATAGGTCCAGAAGTTACAGCACAAGCCTTAAAAGCTTTAAAGGCAATAGCTATGGAATTTAATCACGTATTTACATTTAACACAGGTTTAGTTGGCGCATGTGCTATAGATAAAACAGGCGACCCACTACCACAAGATACCATTAACATTTGCGAAAACGCAGATGCTATTTTATTTGGAGCCATTGGAGATACCAAATACGATATGGATCCAACGGCAGAAATAAGACCAGAACAAGGGCTTTTAGGCATTAGAAAACTACTCGATTTATACACAAATATTAGACCCGTAATTGCTTACGATGATTTATTAAACAAATCGCCTTTAAAGAAAAAACAAATTGAAAATGCTAATATTTTAATTTATCGAGAGCTTACTGGAGGTATTTACTTTGGAGAAAAAATGGTTAGTGATGATGGTAATTTCGCATCAGACACCTGTGCATATTCAAGGTTTGAAATTGAACGTGTGGCACATTTAGCTTTTAAAGCAGCACAATCTAGAAAACGCAAGTTAACATTAGTAGATAAAGCCAATGTTTTAGAAAGTTCAAGACTTTGGCGCAAAGTTATTTTAGAATTAGCACCGCAATACCCCGATGTTAATTTAGATTTTTTATACATAGACAATGCCGCTATGGAACTTATAATAAACCCAAGACAGTTTGATGTTATTTTAACAGAAAACATGTTTGGCGATATACTTTCTGAAGAAGCGAGTGTAATTGTTGGATCTATAGGGTTGCTAGCTTCAGCATCAATTGGTAGCAAACATGCTATGTTTGAACCTATTCATGGTGCTTATACTAAAGCGGCTAATAAGGGTATTGCAAACCCTATAGCATCTATTTTATCTGCCGCTATGTTACTCGATCATTTTGAGTTGCATGACGAAGCTTCTTTAATTAGAAAAGCCGTAGATAAATCGTTAAAACTTCATATTACTACTCCAGATTTAAATACAAAATACGATCATATTACAACAAATAAAGTAGGCGATTTCATAGAAGATTTTATTAATAACCCAGAAGAAACAAATTTAAATTTTACTAATATACATTTAGGGCAATCCACTATCATTTAATTATTTGAATTAGTCACCAAACATTAAATTTTTGGAGTCCACACAAAGAGAGCATTGTAAAAACAATGCTCTTTTTTTGCATAAAAAATACTGCATTTTCCTATAGCTAAACCATTATAATTTGTTAGGGTTTAAATTCACATAGCTATTATCGATGAAATCCATCCGAAACAAATTTTAAAACTTCTGGGAGAGACTCTCGCCAATACTTCCAAGAATGTCCGCCATCTCTAATTCTAAACTCGTGTTTCACCTCTTTTTTTCGTAACGCTAAATGCACTAAACTATTTCCTTCATAAAGAAAATCGTCGTCACCACAATCAATAAACCAACGTACCGATTCAATTTGCTCTTTAGTCATGCTATCAATAAGAGACAACGCGTTATGCTTTGGAAAATATTTTTCTGCATCCGCATCATTAACTTCAAAATTATTATAACGCTTAGCCGAACTTTTAACTTCTTCAATAGACCTAGGTCCAATATAAGCACTTAAAGGGCAAGCCGCCGAAAACAAATCAGGACGATGCAACGCATACATAAAAGATCCGCCACCACCCATAGACAAACCAGCAACAGCCCTAAATTCTTTACTACTTTTAATACGGTATTTACCCTCTACATAAGGCATTAATTCTTCAAAAAAATAATCCTCGTAATTCCAATCTCCTCTAATGTCGTTAAAGTAACCCAATCGTTTTGTGTATGCATCAGGCATTACAATAATCATAGGTGTTGCCGTTCCGTTTTTTATTGCTTGGTCTGTAATTTTTAACACTTCTCCAAATTGCACCCACCCAGTTTGGTCATCACCTGCACCATGTAACAAATACAATACAGGATAGCTACGTTGAGACGTGTCGTAATCTGGTGGTAAATAAATAGCAAAATTTCGTTCACCTTTCAATATTTTGCTAGTGTGCGATAATTGATCAAACACCTTTCCGGTTTGTGTAAAACTTAAGTGAGGTAATAACAGGCAAAAAACAAATACTCTAAAAACACTTTGCATCATTATAATGTGTATTAATTAAGACAACAAGTTAAAGATATTCTTTTAAAAATCCCTATTTCTCCTAATTATTTGGGCGTTACCCTAAATACATTTAGGGTCGTGCTTTACGCTATATCTTTTTAAGGATGCCGCTACAATCACTAACGCGGTACCAACTGGCTTAATCGTAAAGACATTAAGGTAACGTTATATTTATCTTTTCGCTTAAAGATTTGTTACTAGCTACCAATTTATTATCTACCCAAACACATAAAAAGCTTTGGTTTCCAGCTTCATTTTCATCCCAATCTTTTTTCCAAATAATATCAATATCATAACCATGATAATTAATATTTCCTAGGTAAAAAGAATCCCAAGCATGTTCGGGTAATATAGGTTGCAAAGAAAAACTATTGGTATGCGAAGCTGTAAACCCTATTAAATCTTCAATTATAATATCTGGGAAAGTTGAGTGAAAATAATCTTTTACACCTCCAAAAGTTTTACCATTGCTAGGAATATACCATTCTCCTATATTTTTTTCTTCACCATGCATGTGTACTAATTTAGTAAGGTAATTATAAAAAAGATCCTTATCAGAAGCTTCTATAGATGCTTTGTAGTTTTTTAAATAATTGGCATAAGCTTTATACACTACCGAATTTTGAAACGGCCACCCACGACCATTCCACGCATAAGCATGCTCATTATAATACGGATGCTGTATCTCTGCAGTAGTCATCCCCTTATTATTTAAAAACCCTTTATTTGATGCAAACATTTTCCAAGCTTCACTATAATTCCCTTTAGAAAGTTTTGGCATATTAAAATACCACGGCGTATACCCTACAGATTCGCGAACTCTAGATTCAAAATCTTTTACACCAAACGCATTATCTCCAGCGGTGTAAGTATTAAAAAACAAATCGTCTGCATTCCAAAGTGTTGAAAATATTTTATTTTCAATCGCATCTGCTTTACTTTGATAATGCTTACTTTTCTCAAGATATTCGTCATTAGGAGTACTATTGGCTTGTAATGCGTAAAGATTTGAAAGTGATTTAAAGTTTCCGTAAGCATAACTATTCATTGTTGGTCGCACCAAATGCATCACAGGGTAACCATTACGGTATGCTTTGGGAAACAGTTTCGTATCTGGAGTTTTAGCTAATTTATTTGTAGTTCCCCATCCTATATAATAGTTTTTCCAACTCGCTTCATTTATTTGTTTATAAGCACCATTACTAGCTATTAATGCCATGGCAGCAGAAATAGTAAACTCCATACCATCATACACATCAAGTATTTTATACATACCATTTGTTTTGGAGTTAGGATGCTTTACTGTAAACAAATCATCCCATACCTTTTGATGATTCTCCATATGGGGAAGCATGGTTTGTAACCATGTATTATCTGGATGTATTTTTAAAAAAGCATCAACTCCATCAATCATCCAACTTGAATAATGATGACTTTCTGGACGACTTAAATAGGTTAAAAAGTTTTTGTTTTCTCGTTGGTTTAATTTAGATGCAGATCCTTTCATATAATACTCTGCATAAGATTGCAAATATTTAGGATCTCTAAGCCAGCGAACATCGTAAAATTGATGACCTGCCGGACAAGTTATAGCCCCACTAAGTGATGCCCATGGTTTTACACCAAAAAACTCGGTAACTACCCAATAATCTTTTGCATCATACTCATCATGATATGTTTTTAAATGCTTAGAAATCATCCACCATCTGTAATTATACACCTTAGTAAATTCGTTATCTGAACTCACAAACAAGGGTATATTCTCCTGCAAAAAAGCCGTATTATTTTCTTTATTAAAAGGACCGTCAGATTTAGGACGATCTTTATAATGATTAAACTCTAATACGTTCTTAGACAGCGTGGTTTTAGCCTCTTCTTTTACACGAATTAACTCTTGATTAAAATCTATTTGAGCAGAAGAACAACTGTATAAACAAAGTATTAATGCTAAAACTGCAACAACACGATTATTAAAAAAAGGAGTGAAAACGTTTATCATAATATTTATATATTGTTTCTTTAATGAGGGAATTTAGCCTTTATTTTATCTAAACACAAATTATGAATACTGCCCACATGGGTATGATGTTTTGATGTATCTGGAACATAAGTCCCATCTTGTACTTGTCCACCAATTTTTTGATATGCTTCTCTAAAACTTTGCCCTTCTACAACTAACGTATTAATATTATCGACTGTAAACAAGTATTTATATTTATCGTCTTTTATATCAATATCCTTTACAATAATTTGCTGAATAGAATAATTAAAAATATCTAAAATATCTTTTATCTCTTCAAAAGCAGCTATTGTATTTTCTTTTAATAACTGAAAATCTCTATGGTATCCACTTGGTAAATTGTTGGTTATTAAAATCATTTCGCTTTGCAAGGCTTGTATTTTATTACACTTACCACGAATTAATTCAAAAACATCAGGATTCTTTTTATGTGGCATAATGCTGCTACCCGTTGTTAACTCATCTGGAAAGGAAATAAATCCGAAATTCTGACTCATATACAAACAAACATCCATAGCAAAACGCGCTAAGGTATTCCCTAAACCACCCAATGCTGCGGCAATAGTTCGCTCGTTTTTACCGCGTCCCATTTGTGCAGCAACAACATTATATTTTAAGGTAGTAAATTCCATTTCCTTGGTGGTTAATTCTCTGTCTATAGGGAACGAGCTTCCGTAACCTGCAGCAGAACCCAAAGGGTTTTGGTCTACCGTTTTAATGGCTGCATTTAGCAAAAACACATCGTCTATCATAAGTTCGGCATAAGCCGAAAACCACAACCCAAACGATGATGGCATAGCTACTTGCAAATGTGTGTACCCAGGTAACACGCTGTCTTTGTAACTATCTGCTAAATTTAAAAGTGTATTAAAAAGAGTTTCTGTTTTCTCTTTAACAACTCCCAAATGGTCTTTGTAATACAAATTAAGCGCTACTAAAACCTGATCGTTTCTTGAACGTGCCGTATGAATTTTTTTTCCTACCTCACCCAAGCTTTTAGTCAACTCAAATTCTATTTTAGAATGTACATCTTCAAATTGTTCATCAATAACAAAAGTACCAGCTTCAATTTGGGCTTCTAAAACTTTTAGGCCACTTAATAAATCAACCAATTCTTCAACAGTTATAATACCTATTTTTTGAAGCATTTTAGCATGCGCCTTAGAGGCTATAACATCGTATTTTGCAATATGAATATCAATTTCTCTATCATTGCCTACCGTAAATTGTTCTATTTTTTTATCTATTGATATACCTTTATCCCAGAGTTTCATTTTTCTAAATTTTAATTCTTAAAATTTAGAATCAAGAGAAAATACCGCTTCGTTTTTAGAAAAAAGACTGTTATAAATCTTGATTCTATATTCTTGTTTCTTGATTCTATATTCTTATTTCTTTTACAATACCTTTTCTAACAATTCTATATATATTTTTACACCTTCTTCAATCTCGTTTACATAAATAAATTCGTCTGCCGAATGTGAGCGTGTGCTATCGCCTGGTCCTAATTTTAAACTAGGGCATGATAACACTGCTTGATCTGATAATGTGGGCGACCCATAAGTACTTCTTCCCATAGCTATTCCTGCTTTAACCAAATCATGATTCACCGGAATAGATGACGAGTTTAATCGTAAACTTCGTGGTGTAATACTTGTAACTGGAGCATTTTCTTTTAATATTTGAGCAACTTCTGCATTGCTATACGCGTCGTTTACACGAACGTCAATTACTAAATCTACATGACCAGGTACCACATTATGTTGCGATCCTGCACTTATTTGTGTAACCGTTAATTTTACATCGCCTAAGGCTTCAGAGCCTTTTTCAAATTTAAAATCTTTAAACCATTGTAATACTTCAATCGTATTATAAATGGCATTATTATCGTTAGGATGAGCTGCATGACTTGGTGTACCTGTAATAACAGCATCAAAAACCACCAATCCTTTTTCGGCCACTGCTAAATTCATTAATGTTGGCTCACCAACAATGGCTACATCAATTTTAGGAATTATTGGTAGCATACTGTTAAGCCCGTTTGGACCGCTACTTTCTTCTTCCGCGGAAGCGACAATAACCATATTATATTTTAAATCTTTCTGATTATAAAAATACGTAAACGTTGCTATTAAAGACACTAAACATCCGCCTGCATCATTGCTTCCTAAACCAAATAGTTTCCCGTCTTCTACACTCGCTTTAAACGGATTTTTTGTGTAAGCACTATTAGGTTTTACGGTATCGTGATGCGAATTAAGTAATAGCGTTGGTTTGCTTTTATCGAAATATTTATTAACTGCCCAAACATTGTTTTGTGTTCGCTTAAAATCAATATTATAACGCTTAAACCAATATTCAATATGAGATGCTGTTCGGTCTTCTTCTGATGAAAAAGACTGTGTTTCTATCAACTTTTTTAAAAGTGATATGGCATCATTTGTTAATTCTTGTTGCGTCATTTTATAGCGTTATTGTGGTAAAATTATCATTTTCTTGAGTTAACATTGATGTATTCCCCATATTTATATTGTTTACGCCATTTTTTAAAGCATCAAAACAATTTTCTAGCTTTGGTAGCATGCCGTCTGCAATAATGCCTCTATCTAATAAATCTTTATAGCTAGTAGTATCGATATGTTGTATTACTGAATTTTTATCGTTTATATCTTTTAAAACCCCATTTAATTCAAAACAGTAATAAATTGAAGTTTCGTATAACTTGCTCATACCAACCGCTACTTGTGAGGTAATAGTATCGGCATTGGTGTTTAATAATTGTCCGTTTCCATCATGCGTTATGGCACAAAAAACAGGTGTAAAATTAGCTTGAATTAATGTATTAATAGACTGATGCGCTACTTGTTTTACATCGCCTACAAAACCAAAATCAACCTCTTTAACTGGGCGTTTTTTTGAAACGATACTATTTACATCTGCCCCTGTTAATCCAATGGCATTGGTATTTAAAGCTTGTAGTTTTGCAACCACATTTTTATTTACTAATCCGCCATAAACCATAGTGATCACTTCTAAAGTTTCTGCATCGGTAATGCGTCTACCGTTAACCATTTTAGATACTATCCCTAATTTAGATGCCATATGCGTTGCACGTTTTCCGCCGCCATGCACTAAAATTTTTTTCCCTTTTAAATTAGAAAATAGTTTTAAAAACGCATTTAAAGACGTTTCATCTTCAATAATATTTCCTCCTATTTTTACTATGGATAGTTTTTCCATGCCTCTCCCTCCGCCCTCTCCAAAGGAGAGGAAACTTTTTAGATTAATTTAAATTTTCTAAAATCTTTTTAAGCACCAATTGTGCTGCATACGTTCTATTGTTTGCTTGCTGAATAACCAAAGAACTATCTGTATCTAAAACAGCATCTTCAACAATTACATTACGCCTAACAGGTAAACAATGCATAAATTTAGCTGTTCCTAATTTTTCTTTAGTTATCATCCAATCTGGATCTGTATTTAGAATTTTTCCATAATCGTCATAAGAACTCCAGTTTTTTGTATAAACAAAATCGGCATCTTTAAAAGCTTCATTTTGATTATGTAGTATTGGTGTATCTCCTGTTATTTCAGAATTCAAATTATACCCTTCTGGATTTGCAATAACAAATTCTACATCCATTTTTTGCATCGCCTGAACAAAACTATTGGCCACGGCATGTGGCAATGCTTTAATATGTGGTGCCCAACTTAACACCACTTTTGGTTTAGCTACTTTTGCATGCTCAGAAATTGTAATCGCATCGGTTAACCCTTGTAGTGGGTGCCCTGTTGCACTTTCCATATTTACAATGGGTACAGATGCGTATTTTTTAAACGCATTTAGTACTTCCTCGCTCTCATCTTTAACTTTATCTGTCAAAGTTGGAAATGCTCTTACCGCAATAATATCGCAATACTGAGACACTACGGCTGCTGCTTCCTTAATATGTTCTGCAGTGCTACCATTCATAACCGTACCATCTCCAAACTCGATACCCCAAGCATCGCCAGAAACATTCATTACAATAGGATTCATCCCTAAATTTAATGCTGCCTTTTGAGTACTTAAGCGGGTACGTAAACTTGAGTTAAAGAACAGTAACCCTATAGTTTTATTTTTCCCTAAGGCTGTATATTTTAAAGGATTGGTTTTTAATGCTTTCGCTTCTTCAATCCAAGTATTTATATTATCGATGTCGTTTATGGATGTGTAATGTTTCATTTTTAATTTATTTTGGTAAACGGCACACTGTTTTCTAACGCATTTATTATAAAATTATCTTCTAAACCGTTTACAATCCACGTTTCTATTTTTGATTGTTTTGCTACCGAAATGGCATCTATTTTTGATTGCATGCCGCCTGTGCCATGAGATGATTTTGAATCGACAACTTGATTGGTTAACTCATCTAAATTCACAACATGTTTAATGGTTTTAAAATCGCCATTAGTTATTGATGCTTTGGTATAAATTCCATTGGTATTTGTTGCTATAATAAATAAATCGACTTCTAAAAGTGATGCTGTTAAAGCTCCTAATTTATCATTATCTCCAAACTTAATTTCATCGGTAGCAACCGTGTCATTTTCATTAATAATAGGAATATAATTATTATTAACTAAAACATTTATAGTGTTTACAATATTGTTTTTACTGTCTTGTTTTTCAAAATCTGAATAGGACAATAAACACTGCGATGTTAACAAGCCCAATTCTCTAAATGTTTCTTGATACATTCTAATAAGATGTGGCTGACCAATAGAAGCCAAGGCTTGTTTTACAAAAATCTCTTTACGCCTACTCTCTAACTTTACAAATTGTTTAGCCACGGCAATAGCACCAGAACTCACAATAATAAATTCGCAAGTATCTTGAAGTTTTGCAATTTGATTTGCTATATCTTCAATTTTACCTCTAGAAATATTATCGGTTTCTTTTGTAAGTGTGTTAGAACCTACTTTTAGTAATATGCGTTTTTTCTTCATTTATTTAAAACTTCACTAATCATTAATAATCATTTATTAACGAGTACTTGTTTATTTTTTAAATGCCCATTATGGGCTTGCATTTTATCTTATTTGTCCGTTGCCATGAACATACCACTTATTAGTCACTAAATGTTGTAATCCTATAGGTCCACGTTGGTGTAATTTATCGGTACTAATAGCCAATTCGCCTCCTAAGCCTAATTGCCCGCCATCTGTAAATCGTGTAGATGCGTTATGATATACTGCTGCGGTATCTACATTTTCCATAAACAATTTAGCTTCAGCTTCATTTGCTGTTATAATTGCTGAAGAATGCCCACCTGAGTATTTATTTATTTTAGCAATCGTATCTACATTTGATGCTATTTCTCCTATAACAATTTTATAATCTAAAAATTCTTCGTACCAAATATCATCAGATTTGAAAGCTTCAACCTCATCAAATTGACATGTTGACTCATCACCTAAAATAGCAATCTCTGATGCTTTTAATTTAGAAATTAAATTTTGAACAAAAGCTGCTTTATTAGGAAGGTTTTTATCAATTAGTACTTTATCTACAGCATTACATGCCGATATTTTTGATTTTCCGTTTAAAATAACATCTAAAGCAATGTCTAAATTTGCTTCGCTATGCACGTACACAAAGTTATTACCACGCCCGCTAATAATTACAGGGCAAGTAGCATGCAACTTTACAAAAGCAATTAAACGTTCGCCACCACGCGGTACAATTAAATCGACCTTTTGCGTTGGCTTTTCTAAAAAAGCTTGTGTTTCTGTTCTGTTAAATTGTAAATACGAAACCCAATCTGTCTGTGCATCTTCTTCCTGCAATGCTTGATGCCACAACGCTACAATTTTTAAGTTTGAACGCAAAGATTCTTTTCCGCCTTTTAGTAATATTTTATTACCCGATTTAAATGCAATACCAGCAGCTTCAACAGTTACGTCTGGACGCGATTCGTAAATAATTAAAACGGTTCCAAACGATGCTGTTTTGTTATAAACTTGCATACCATTATCATGCTTAAAACTAAAACGTTCTACACCTACAGGATCGCTTTGCGACGCTAAATGGGTTACCGCTTTAATCATTTCATCTACTTTAGCGTCGTCTACTTTCAATCTATCGTACATTGAAATATCATCGCCTTTGTAAGCGTCTAAATCCAACTTATTAATATCAATTATAACTTGACGTTCCTGCTCTAAAAGCACCGCCATTTTAAGTAAAACAGCATTTCTTTTTTCTATGGGTAGTAATGTGTTCATAATTTTAGTCTTCAGTTATCAGTCTTCAGTTTAGCTACTTTTCTATAGCTAATTATGTGATTTCTCCTTTCGTCGAAATGACTCACTCACCTATATAAATATATAACTTTTTGTCATGTCAAAATGAGGTACGATTGAGACATCTCATAATACAAACCTGCCTAACTATTTTTCTTTTCTTATTTGTCTAATAATATTTTCACACTTCTTCTAAAGTCTTTTTCAAAGCATCAAAAAACTGATCTATATGCTCTTTTTTTACTGTTAGAGGCGGTAATATTCTCAATAATTTTTTATTTGTAGCTCCTCCTGTAAATATATGATGATTATAAATTAATTGTTTTCTAAGTTCTCCCACTTCAAAATCAAATTCTAAACCAATCATTAACCCTCTTCCTTTAATGTTTTTTATCTGCGGAATTGTTTTTGCTTTCGATATTAAATACTCCGAAATCTCGTTTGTATTAGCTATTAAATTTTCTTCTTCAATCGTATTTAAAACGGCTAATCCAGCTGCACAAGCTAAGTGATTACCACCAAATGTGGTGCCCAACATCCCATATTTAGATTCGATACTTGGGTGAATTAAAATCCCGCCTATTGGAAACCCATTTCCCATGCCTTTGGCTAAAGAAATAATATCTGGTGTAACGTTGTAATATTGAAACGCAAAGAATTTACCAGAACGCCCATAGCCACACTGAATTTCATCAGCAATAAACAACGTATTATTAGCTTTACAAAGGTTATCTACTGCTTCAAAAAAGGCTTTAGTACCTTGATCTAAGCCCCCAACGCCTTGAATAAACTCCACAATAACAGCACAAACATCGCCTTTTTCTAGTTCAGTTTTAACACCTTCAATATCATTTAAAGGCAAAATAGTAACTGCTTGTTGTGCATTTATTGGAGCTATAATGGTTCCATTATCGGTTGCCGCTACAGCCGCCGATGTACGCCCGTGAAACCCATTTTTAAAAGCAACAACACGTTTTTTACCCGTTTTAAAAGATGCTAATTTTAAAGCATTTTCATTAGCTTCGGCACCAGAGTTACATAAAAACAATTCATAGTCGTTACAACCCGAAAGTGTTTCAATTTTATCTGCTAATTGTTTTTGTAAAGGATTTTGTATGGCATTAGAGTAAAACCCTAAAGTTTCAACTTGCTTGGTAATTGCCTTTACATAATTTGGGTGCGCATGCCCAATAGAAATTACAGCATGCCCGCCATAAAGGTCTAAATATTCTGTTCCTTTATCATCATAAACATGAATATCTTTACCCGAAACTGGGGTTACATTATATAGTGGATAAACGTCAAATAATGGCATTTTAATTTTTTTTAAGTTGATTTATTTTTTCAAACGATGCTACAATACCTTGAATTAAAGCTGAGCTTAATCCTTGATGTTCCATTTCGTTTAAACCTTCAATAGTACAACCGCTTGGTGTGGTAACTCTATCGATTTCTTGTTCTGGATGTCTTCCAGATTCTATTAATAAACTAGCTGACCCAAAACATGTTTGTACTGCGAGTTCATGTGCTTCTTCGGCCTCAAAACCTAGCTGAATAGCACCTTGAGTTGTAGCACGCACTAAGCGCATCCAAAAAGCAATACCACTGGCACAAATTACTGTTGCTGCTTGTACCAAATCTTCAGGAATTATCATGGTAGTGCCTAATTGATTAAATATTTCTTCTGCCAAAGGCACTTTATCTTGACTCATTGCATTTGCAGCGATACAAGTCATAGATTTTCCTATTGAGATGGCAGTATTAGGCATCACTCTAATTATTCTTTTATCAGCTCCTAAAATCGCTTCAATCCTAGAAATAGTAACACCTGCAGCAACAGACATGATAACATGAGTATCTGTTATTTTAGATGCTACACTTTTTAAAACATCATTAATATGTTTAGGCTGTAATGCAAAAATTATTATATCTGAATTTTCAACAGCCAACACATTATCGCTAGTAACCGAAACTTTTTCAAGAGTTTCAAAACACTTTACGGCTTTGGTATTTCTATCACTTAAATACAATGATGTAAAACTGTCATTATTAATAAGCCCTTTGGCAATCGAGCTTCCTAAATTTCCTGTTCCTATAATGGCTATTTTCATAATTACTATTTTTATTATTCCCTCAAAAAGAGGGGATTCTTTTATTTTTTTGGCGTTACCACAAGGGTCGAGCTTTACGTTGCAAGTCCGCGCTCGTGCCTCGCTGTGGGCTTTCCACTGCAATCGCTAACGCGAGCTTTCTAACTTCAATTTTACTAAAGGCATTCCATTTTAAGAGAAATCGCATTATTAAGATGTCTGCCTTCGCAGAAATTAATCTCTAAAAATACGTTGCTTTTAATTGTAACCCTTCTGTTTCTTCGAGTCCGAACATTAAATTCATATTCTGAATCGCTTGACCAGACGCTCCCTTTAAAAGGTTATCTATAACACTTGTAATTAGCAATTTACCTTCGTGTTTATGCAAATGAATAATGCACTTATTTGTATTAACAACTTGTTTTAAATGAATCGCTTCATCTGAAACAAAGGTAAATTTAGCATCTTTATAAAATATTTTATACATACTTACTGCCTCTTCCAACGAACCTTCAAAATTGGTGTAAATTGTTGCAAAAATACCTCTTGAAAAATTACCTCTATTGGGCATAAACAAAATATCTGACACAAAACTACTTTGCAATTGTTTTACCGATTGATTAATTTCATCTAAATGCTGATGCGTAAAAGGTTTATAATACGAAAAATTATTATCTCTCCAAGTGTAATGCGTTGTTGCAGACAATGACGTTCCCGCTCCTGTTGCACCTGTTACAGCATTAATATGCACATCGTTATTTAACAAATCGTGTTCTGCTAACGGTAACAACCCCAACTGAATTGCTGTAGCAAAACACCCTGGATTTGCTATGTAATTAGCTTGTTTAATAGCTTCTCTTTGTAATTCTGGCAAGCCGTAAACAAAGGTTTTTCCATTAAAAACTTTATCAGCTTCTAATCTAAAATCGTTACCCAAATCAATGATTTTAGTGTTTTCTGAAAATGTATTGTTTTCTAAAAACTTCACTGAATTACCATGCCCCAAACACAGAAACAAAACATCTACATTAGGGTTAACAGTATCTGTAAATTTTAAATCTAAAGACCCCACCAAATCTTGATGCACCTTACTAATTTTGTTTCCAGCGTTACTTGTACTAAACACAAAATTTAAGTTTGTATTTGGATGAGAAATCAACAACCTAATTAATTCTCCTGCTGTATACCCAGCGCCTCCAATAATTCCAACTTCAATCATAACTACGAATTTATTTGTTGATATATTTTGTTTTGATTGCCTAAAATTTTAATAAAACCTTTAGCCTCGTCTGCTGTCCATCCTTTATTTTCTTCGCCGTAGCTTCCAAATTTAGCACTCATTAAATCATGTTCAGATATAATACCATCTAAAGTAAAATGATAAGGCATCAACGTTACTATAACATCGCCACTTACTTTATCTTGACTGCTTGCTAAAAACGACTCAATGTCTCGCATTACTGGATCTAAATACTGCCCTTCATGCAAGTGCATACCATAAAAGCTAGACAAATATTCTTTGTGTTGTAATTGCCATTTGGTTAAGGTATGCTTTTCTAAAAGGTGGTGTGCTTTTATGGTAATTAATGCCGCCGCTGCTTCAAACCCTACACGCCCTTTAATACCTACAATGGTATCGCCTACATGAATATCTCTACCAATTCCATACACCGAAGCTAAGTTATTTAGTACTTCAATATTAATTTCTGGATCGTTCTCCATACCATTTACAGCAACCAATTCTCCTCTTAAAAAGCTTAGTGTTACTTTTTCTGGTTCAGAATGTTTTACTTGCGATGGATAAGCGTGTTCTGGCAATGGTTTTTCAGAAGTTAGCGTTTCTTCTCCGCCTACACTTGTTCCCCAAAGCCCTTTATTAATTGAATATTTTGCTTTTTCCCAAGACATATCGATGCCATTCGATTTTAAATAATCGATTTCTTCTTGTCTGGTTAATTTTTCGTCTCTAATTGGTGTAATAATTTTAATATTTGGTGCCAATGTTTGAAAAATCATATCGAATCGTACTTGATCGTTTCCTGCTCCTGTACTGCCGTGTGCAATATATTCGGCATCAATACTTTTTGCATACTCTACAATTTCAATAGCCTGAATAATTCGTTCTGCACTTACAGATAATGGGTAACTGTTATTTTTTAACACATTACCAAAAATTAAATATTTCACTACTTTTTGATAAAATGTAGCTACTGCATCAATATTTTTATACGTTGAAACGCCCATTTTATAAGCATTCGCTTCAATATGGTTTATTTCTTCTTTTGTAAACCCTCCAGTATTTACACTTACGGCATGCACATCGTATGCTTTCGATAAACTTACTGCGCAATATGATGTATCTAAACCTCCACTATAGGCTATAACTAACTTTTTCATCTAAAACTATTTTTTTCATTTCCTCGTAGGAGGAAATCTTATTATTATTTTTTATTCTTTTTTAAATACAAGGCCTCTTTAATTCTTTTTAATCTTTTAAAAACCTTCTCTTTTATTTTTTTATTATCTGTTTTTGTTGCTTTTAAATTAGGGTCGTATAACATTCCTGTACACAAACACATGGTTTGTTTAGTTCGTGTTAAAACATCGTAATTTTTGCAGGTTTGACAACCTTTCCAAAACGATTGATCGTCTGTTAGTTCAGAAAACGTAACAGGTTTATATCCCAAATCACTATTAAGCTTCATTACGGCTAATCCTGTTGTGATGCTAAACACCTTAGAGTTAGGATATTTTTCTCTGGAATGCTTAAATACAATATGCTTTATTTGTTTTGCTAAACCTTTTCCTCGGTATTTTGGGTGAACAATAAGCCCAGAATTAGCAACAAATTTACCATGTCCCCATGCTTCTATATAGCAAAATCCAGCAAAAATATCTCCATCTAAAGCTATAACTGCATTACCATTTTTCATTTTGGTTGCAATATACTCTGGTGTACGCTTAGCAATACCTGTACCCCTAACACTTGCAGACTCTGCAATAGTCTCGCAAATAATTTCTGCGTATTTACTATGTGATGTATCGGCAATTACAATTTTCATGCGTTAATACTTATTTCTTTTTTAATGATAACATTCAAAATTATTATGCTGTATAATTAAATTTTTAATCATGAATGTTTCGTTGTATATCTTTTATTGAATATAAATTAAATTTCGGTCTTTTTTTTATGCTGAACTGGACTCACCTTGTTCAAAAATTGAAGTACACCCTTACGGGCGACGTGGAAAAAAGCGACGCACAAAGTTTTTGTTGTTTTGAGAAACAACTTGGGTTTTAAAAAATGTTATTGAAATTGATTGATACAAAGTGAAAAAATAAAAATTACGTATTCGGTTCAAAGCTAAAATTAAGAATTAGCGACGGCGGTTGCGCAAGCGCAAACTGGGAATATTAACACGTATTTTATTTTCTTGAGTAATCATTGATACAAAAATATTAATTTATTCTAACACTGTACATTAAAAACACTGGCTTTTTATAAAATTTATTGATTTCTCTATTTATTGGCTATTTCATTTTAAAAATCTAACAACCAATCCATTTATTTTAAATAAATACTATTTTTCAAATAGTAATCTATAGCATTTTTAAGGTTTAAATCTTTCTAGAATTCTATAATCCTCTATAAATCAATATCTTTTTCATAACCTGATTTCGATTAATAATCCATATAACAAACAATGATAAACTACTGAATAAGAGCATTTTGTCATTTTTACAGAACGAAGTATGAGTAACGAGAAATCTCAGAATAATGAGATTTCTCCTCGTTCCTCTTTCGGAATGACAAAATTAATTATTTTTAACATTAAAATATTGATAATAAACTAATTAACAATCAATATCAAGTTCATACTATTAAGTTACAGTATAAAAAACAAACAATTAACATTTTTGTTTGCACACACGGAAAAAAACAAGCTATAATAAAAGAAATAAGAAGTAAATGAAAATGATTTTTCACAAGGCTTCACTTCAGAAAAAATTCGCTTTCAGATATTATTTTAATTTTTTAATCTTAATATTTCTATACCATACTTTATCGTTATGGTCTTGAAGCCCTATATGCCCTGTTTGAAATTTTCCAAAACCTTTCCATTTTTTAAACTTAGAATTGGCAACCAAAGCATCCCATTTTTCACCATGAACATCAAATTCAACAATAACAGTTCCGTTTAAAGTTACACTTCCTGAGTTTGATTTATGATCGACTTTTATAATACAGGTATTCCATTCGCCAGCTGGTTTACAAACATCAAACATTGGTTGTACCATGTCGTACAACGCCCCTGCTTGATGAAATTTAGGGTTTGCTTTTGCATCTGGATGACGCTCGTTATCTAACACCTGAATTTCTGGCCCTGTATGATAGGCTTCCTTAAAAGCTTCATCTTCATAAACACCCCAGAAAATACCACTATTCCCGCCTTCTGAAATTTTCCATTCTAAGGATAAAATAAAATTGGTAAACTTGTCTTTTGTTATAATATTTTTTCCTCCTTTTTCGCTTGGTGTAAAAAGCATGGTTCCATTTTCAATAGTCCATTCTGGATATATACCTTCTGCTAAATACCCACGCCAGTTATCAAAAGAAGTCCCATCAAAAAGTGTAATCCATTCCTCGTTTACATGCTCTTTAACAACGTCTGCTATTTTTTCTTCTACGACTATATTTTCCTTTTTTTGTTTACAAGAAACAATAATAACCATGGCTACTAACAAATAAATAAATGATTTCATATGCTTAAATTATTTTAAGTGTTTTATAATAAACTGTGCGTTTAACTTATTAAATTTCCGTTTTCATCCCATTGGGCAATATCCCCTCTTTTTGATTGGTCTACACATTTGGCTAACCATGCTTTTTCGTATTCAAAACCATGCTTTTTAAGAATATGATCTGGAACACCATCCCAAACATTAGGGGTATTACCCTTATAACCAAGTTCTTCCATTCCCATTTTTGAAGAATAAAATCCTGTAAGTGTTAAATTGCGCATTCTTGTAAAAAATGCTTCACCTTGAATTAATTCAGGTTCTGTTTTTTCGGGATACGCTATTTGATCACAAATGTAGAATTGTTCTTCTTTAGAGCACGCTATAAATTCTTTATTATATAATTTATTACTAAAACTATCTAGCCACATTAATCCACCTCGTAACGGTATTTGATGCGCTTCTATATCTTTTGCGATAAATTCTATAAACGCAACCGTATTGGCATCTGTAGCTGCGTTAAATGCTGTACTTTTTGGAAGAATGATATCGCAAAGCACAGCAATAGTTAACAGCTCATGTTCGTTAAAAAATGTAGCTTCAAATAATTTTTTATCTCTTAGTTTCTCACTTTCAGTTCTTCCGTAAAGCGGAGCATCGTTACTCACAGGTAACTCATTAGAGGTGGATGCTTTTGGCGAGCAACCATGTAATGCAAACCCAGTAGCTACAGAACCTAAAATTAACGATTTTAAAGTATCACGTCTATTCATGTTTACAAATTACTAAATATTTTGTTTTTTTAATTCGCTAATAATATAATCGCAAGTACGCCATGACAAGGCCAATATAGTCCACGTTGGATTTTTATCTGCTTGCGATACAAAAGGACCTGCATCAACAATAAACACATTATCCACATCGTGCAATTGCTGATGTGCATTTGTAACTGATTTTTTAGGATTATTACCCATGCGAGTTGTTCCTACTTCATGTATAATTCTACCTGGAGCGTGCAACCCATATTCTTGATCTTCTGTTGGTTTATCACCTAATACATGACCTCCCATACCATCAATAATATCTTCAAAAGTATTATGCATATGCTTAGCTTGTAACTTTTCGTGTTTTCCCCATTTATAATGAAACCTCAATACGGGAATTCCCCACTCGTCAACAACATCAGGGTCAATTTCGCAATAATTACTTTCTACAGGAATACTTTCTCCACGACCAGACATCCCTATTATTGCGCCATAAAATTTCTTAATATCATCTCTTAAGGCATCGCCATAACCACTAACATGTTCTCCAATAAACTTATTTAATTCATTGGTATTAAATCCAAAACCATACGATGGCATTCCTAGTCCGCCCCAAATTTCAATATGGTAGCCTCTAGCAAAATCTAGTTTTTTATTATTTCCCCACCATGGTGTATAAATATGAGCACCACCAACACCATCTTCATTATATATTTCCCTATTCATTAAATCTGGAACAAATGCAACCCTATCGGAGCCTGTAGAATCATGCAAATATTTACCTACCAATCCGCTACTATTTCCTAAGCCATCTTTATGAATTTTACTTTTAGAGTTTAGTAAAATTCTAGCTGTACTACATGCTGAAGCTGCCAAAACAATAACTTTGGCATTTAATTTATATTCTTTTCTATCAAGTTTATTTATAAAAATAACACCTGTTGCTTTTCCAGAATCGTCTGTAACCACTTCTCTTACCATAGAATCGGTATAGAGTTTAATTTGCCCTCCAGATTTTTGTGCTGGAAAAATTAAGCAAGATCCAGAAGAAAAATCGGCATACACACTACATGATCGGCTACACTGACTACAATAAAAACAAACGCCTCTTTCATTATTAATAGCTTTTGTTAATATTGATAACCGCGAAGGGTACACAGGTACATTGGCTTTTTTAGCACCTTTTATATAATACATTTCATGAAGCCTTGGCTTTGGTGCTGGCAAAAAGAAGCCATCTGGATCGTTTGGTAAATTTTCATTACTACCAAAAACACCAATAAGTTTATCAACTTTATCGTAATATGGCTTTACATCGTCATAAGAAATAGGCCAATCATCGCCTAATCCATCTAAACTTTTTCTTTTAAAATCTAATGGGCCAAATCGTAATGAAATTCGCCCCCAGTGGTTGGTTCTTCCTCCAAGCATTCTAGAACGAAACCAGTCGAATTTTGTGCCGTTCTTTTTTGTATAAGGTTCTCCTTCTATATTCCATCCGCCATAAGCCGCATCAAAATCCCCAAAATCTCTAGTAGAGCTAGCGCCTCTCCTTGGCGATTCGTAAGACCACTTTAATTGTGTACGGGTTTCTGGGTTTGCAGGATCGAAAAACGGGCCTGCTTCAATAACAGCAATATTTAAACCTGCTTCAGAAAGTATTTTAGTTGCCATCCCTCCACCGGCGCCAGAACCTACAATAATGACGTCAAAAGTTTCAGGAGATTCTTTTATTTGCATAGTTTACTTATTTATAATCCTAATATTTTTTTTAATTGTTCTTTATCAACATCACCGCCTGCAAAATCATCAAATGTTTTTTCGGTGGCTTCTATTATTTGCTTTTTAATAAAAGGTGCTCCTTCTCTTGCGCCTTGTTCTGGTGATTTTATACAACATTCCCACTCCATTACCGCCCAAACGTCGCACCCGTATTGCGTTAATTTAGAAAAAATTCCTGCAAAATCTACTTGCCCATCTCCTAAAGAACGAAAACGTCCTGCGCGATCAATCCAATCTGAATACCCCCCATAAACACCCTGTTTTCCTGTTGGATTAAATTCGGCATCCTTAACATGAAACGCTTTAATGCGTTCGTAATAATAATCTATAAATGTTAGGTAATCTAATTGTTGAAGCACATAATGACTCGGATCGTATAATATATTAGCGCGCTTATGACCTCCTGTAGCTTCTAAAAAGCGTTCAAAAGAAATACCATCGTGTAAATCTTCACCTGGATGAATTTCATAACACACATCAACACCGTTTTCATCAAAATGATTTAAAATTGGTAACCAGCGTTTAGCTAATTCTTCAAAACCCATTTTTACAAGTCCATTAGGACGTTGTGGCCATGGGTAAACTGTATGCCATAATAATGCACCCGAAAATGTAGCATGTGTTTTTAGTCCTAACCTTCTGCTTGCTGTTCCAGATTTTTTAACAACATCTATAGCCCATGCTGTTCTAGCTTTTGGATTGTTTTTTACGGCTTCTGGAGCAAATCCGTCAAACATGACATTGTACGCTGGATTTACAGCAACCAATTGCCCTTGTAAATGTGTTGAAAGCTCTGTTATTTCTAAACCATACGAATTTATTTTTCCTTTTAATTCATCGCAATAGGTTTGACTTTCGGCTGCTTTATCTATATCAATTAAATGTGTCTCCCATGCTGGTATTTGAATCCCTTTATAACCCAAATCTGCAGCCCATTTACACATACCGTCTAAAGTATTAAACGGTGCTTCCTTACCTACAAACTGCGCAAGAAAAACGGCAGGTCCTTTTATTGTTTTCATATATTATTTTTAATGAACTCATCTTGACTTTTTCTATTTCCTAAAAAATGCTCAAAATTCACCCATATTTTGTTACTTTTCTTATCCGTTTCGCTGCTATGTATTTCAAAAAGGGCCTCATATGGATAAATTTTAATTCATTTTCGGTTGAACACAAAAAATTAAGATGAGTTCAATCTATAAATCTAACCAAAGGTTACCTAGTTTATGCGATTCTACACATTTTTCAATAAACTTCATGCCTCGTACACCATCATTCATGGTTGGATATTCTCCACTATCATAAGATTGACTTCTAACAGCCTTAGCAACTCCATAATAAATATTCCCCATAGAATCGAATATCCCTTCTGGATGCCCTGGCGGTAATTTCGTTCCATTTAGCGAAATATCTCCATTATAGACATGTCCTGGTTTTAAAACCTGCATGGGTTTATCATCAGTTAAATAATATAAATAATTAGGATTTTCTTGTTTCCAATTAAAACCGCCTTTTGTTCCATAAATTTTCACTTCAAGTCCATTTTCTTCTCCTGTGGCGATTTGACTTGCTCTTATAACTCCTTTTACATAGTCTGAAAAACGGATTAATATAGTTCCATCAACGTCTAGCTGGTTATCTTCATAACGTGTATTAAGATCTGCCAACACAGATTTAACTTCCTGCCCTGTTACATATTCTGCCATATTAAAAGCGTGGGTTCCTATATCACCAATACAACTACTTATTCCTGCTTTTTTAGGATCTAAACGCCATATTGTTTTTCGTAATTCTTTATCTAATAATACAGGGTTTATCCAACCTTGATAATATTGCACATCTACTTTTTGAACGTCGCCTATAACACCAGATTGAATCATTTCTCGCATTTGACGAATCATGGGATAGCCTGTATATGTATAGGTTACAGCAAAAATGCTATTTGATTTTTTGAGTACACTTTCTAAAATTTCAGCTTCAGCTAGTGTTGTGGTTAATGGTTTTTCACAAATAACATGAAACCCGTTTTCAATTAACTTCTTTGCCATAGGAAAATGCAAAAAGTTAGGTGTTAACACTGAAACAACTTCGATACGCTCAGACTCTGGACGTTTTAATTCTTCTTCAATAAATGTATCAAAATCTATATAAATGCGATTGGTAGACAATCCTAATTTCTTTGCAAAACCTATATTTTCTTCCCAAACGGGATTAAAAACACCGCCTACAATTTCATATTTATCGTACATTGAAGAGGCTACGCGATGCAATACTCCTATAAGTGAATCGCCACCACCACCAAGGATTCCTAATTTTATTTTTTCTGACATTATTTTAAATTCTATTGGCTTCTAATTTTTTTCGTTGTGTATATAGTATTCCAAATAATACAATGAGTACCATAGGAAAAAATGCAATATTGCTTAACGTTTCTTGTCCTGCAATTAATTCGGCTTGTTCTATAGAAGCACCAGAATCTATGGCTACAGATTTTGCATTATCTAACCAAGAACCTATAACTGGTTGCCAAATGCTAGTAGCAAACATACCGGCACCACCAATTAAAGACATTCCTAATGCTCCTGTTTTTGGGATATATTCACTAACAAAACCAATCATAGTTGGCCAAAAATAACAAACACCTATAGCAAACAATATAGCATAAACATACACCGCGCCTCCCGTAGCAGAACTCATAAGATATATAGCCAATGTAGAAATGATAGCTGAAGCAAATAACACGCCTGGTGGGTTTAACTTATGAATTACTGGACCTGCAAAATAACGTCCTACTGCCATTAAACCTGTTACCATAGCTAATATTAACATAGCACTTGCCCCTGTATTTCCTAAAATCTTTTCAATCCATTGTTGTGTACCTAATTCTGTGGTGGCCGTTAATGTCATACAAACCACCATAAAAATAAACAATGGAGACAACAGACTTTTTATATTTACTGAAGTATCTGAAACAATATTTTCGTTTTTTGGGAATTTTTGACCTAGGAATAAGAAGCCATAAATTAAGGTTGGAATCAGCATTATTCCAATTTGCCATTGCCAACCCAATTCTAAATCTGTCATAAATTTTGAAACTAACGCCCCAATAACTATTCCTCCTGGAAACCACACATGAAACTTGTTTAGCATTGTAGTTCTCTTTGCAGTATACATATCTGCAATTAACGGATTACATGCAGCTTCTACCGATCCGTTTGCAAAACCAATAAAAAAGGTTGATATTAAAAGTGTCCAGAAGCCTCCTGCAAAAACAGTAAGTATTATTCCTAATAAATGCGACAAAAAAGCGATTATCATTAACCGTCTTGGGCCAACAGAATTATAGACCAGCCCTCCAAAAATTGTAGCTACAGGAAAACCTAAAAAAGCCATACTATTTACCCATCCCAATTCTGTATCAGATAATGCGAAATCGGTTCCAAGTTGCCCTAATATACCTGCTCTTATAGCAAATGTCATAGCTGTAACTATCAATGAAATACATGAGGCTAGAAAAAGTCTATTTTTATTAATACTATCCATTTATTTTTATTTTTTTTAATTAATGCGTAAGCTATTATTTAACTGTTTTTGCGGCTTTTTCAAGTAACTTTTTAGTTGCTATAATGCCGTCTTTTTCGCTTAAAATACTTCCTTCATATTCAATACCTATATACCCTGAATAATTTGCATTTTTTACAATTTGCAACATTCTAGAATAATCAATTTCTTTTTCATTGCCATGTTCATCAAAATCATACGACTTTGCACTTACGGCTTTAGCATAAGGCATGAGTTCTTCTACACCTTTATATTTATCGTATTCGTCTTCACATCCATCTTCTTTACGTTTAATACAAAAGTTTCCAAAATCGGGTAACGTACCACAATTAGGCATATTTACTTTAGCCATAACCGAAGCTAACCATTGCCCGTTTGATGTATACCCGCCATGATTTTCAACTAGAATATTAATGCCTTTGGTTTGCGCATATTCTGATAGTTTTGACAAGCCTTTTACAGCCTGCTCTAACACCTCTTGATAAGCGCCTTCTCCATGTGCATTTACTCTAATGGAGTGGCACCCTAATTCTTTAGCTGCATCTACCCATTTTTTATGATTTTCAATAGCCTTATGCAATTGTTTTTCATCGCTACTTGCCAAATGCCCTTCGCCATCAATCATTATAAGTAAATTTTTAACATTATGCTTTTCGCTTTCATGTTTCAACTTTTCTACAACAGCATCTATTCCCAAAGCTTTAACTTGTTTGGTATACAGTCCGCTAACATATTCAATGGCATTAAACCCCAAAGCTTTTGCCTGTTTTGCAAAATCAAAAGGATCCATTCCGTTTTCTCTTATAGCTTTATGCAAAGACCATTGTGCTAATGAAATTTCAAAAAATTGTTTTGATGGCATATCTACTTCTGCTTCTATTTGTGCTTTAGTTGCATTTTGTTTTTTCTTATCATCTCCGCATGCAGTAAAAATAAAAAACAACATGGCAACTTGAAATGTTCTTCTTATGGTTTTTTTATGTATCATAGAATAAAGTGTTTAGTAACTGTGAAAATAAAAAATCAATCTTCGATTCTTGTTTATTTTTATTCAGTGAAAGATTTTATACAACTTTTTCTTAGAAATATCCTACAACAAGTCCTTTACTAATTTAGAATGACCATGAAATAAAATGGTTTCGCGATATTCAATAGGTGTGCATTTTTCGTGTTTTTTAAACACTGTAGAGAAATACTGACTAGTGGAGAACCCGCAACTAAAAGCAATTTCAGCAATACTAAAATCTGGATTTTTAATTAATAATTCTTTAGACAACTCTATTCTTTTAATCATCAAATAGCGCATTGGTGTTAAATTAGTTAATCGCTTACAGTGGTGTGTAAAACGTGTTAACCCTACACCTGCAGATTGTGCCATTTGACCAATTGTCCAATCATCAGACAGATTTTTATCGAGTTCTTTTAAAAACAATTTAACACTTCGAGAACTATCGATAAGATTTTCATTCAATTTAACATTTTCTGAGTTTAATAAATCTAAAATTAAGATTAGTAAATAATTGATTAACAACCTAATTCTAGATGAGTTACTCCCTTTATTATCTGTATCAACAGCAGCACCTATACGCTGAAAACAATCTCGAATACGCTTATCTGTTTTCCAATGTATCTTTTCATTTTGCCTTAATATAGCAGTAAGTCGTTCAAGGTCGTTAGGAGCTAGCATAATCCAATCTGGCCACACCCACTTTTGATGAGGTCTTCTAACATTCAAATCTAAAATAACCCAATAAAATTTCCCCATTCCTATTCGGGGGTTCCCTACCTTATGCACCTCCCATGGTCTAGTTATAGTAAGGCTGTTGGGAAACAATTCCATTTCCTTTCTTTCTTGAGAATACGGCATGGTTCCTGATTCTAAAAAATGGATTTCAATACCTTCATTTCTATGCCAATCTAAACCCCAATCTTGAGGCTCGTTGGCATCCCAATACCCTATACTACTTAAGCCAAGGGTATCATCAGTTAAACGCTCTCCTGGATACGTATGTCTTGCCAAGGCTTTAAATTTTAATTTTTTGCGTTGTACAGCATCCACTAAAGGCAAACAAGTATCAGCATGATAAACAGCTCCTTCTGCTTCAAATGGCGTGATTTCTTGTATATTTATTTTCACTGAAATAATTTGAACATTAATTGTCTGCAAAATAGCTAATTTGCCTTAAAATAAATAATTCTAACTCTTCAATACATTTGATTTCTTTATTTTGTAACTAAAAACACTACTATTAAATGAATACAAATTGCATGAACCCAATTGAAGATAGCTATGATGCTATTGTAATTGGAACTGGAATTTCAGGTGGATGGGCAGCTAAAGAACTTTGCGAAAAAGGTTTAAAAACACTTGTTTTAGAACGAGGTCCTATGGTAACACACATAAAAGATTACCCAACCGCCAATATGGATCCGTGGGATTTTGAATTGAGAGGCTCTCAATCGCTTGAAGACAAAAAAACACAGTTAAAACAAAGCAGAACAGGATACACCACAGGTGAAGCTAGCAAACATTGGTTTGTTAATGACTTAAAACACCCTTATAACGAGACAAAACGCTTCGACTGGATGCGCGGATACCATGTAGGCGGACGCTCTATTGTGTGGGGCAGACAAAGCTACAGATTGAGTGATTTGGATTTTACAGCAAACAAAAAAGACGGACATGGTGTAGATTGGCCTATACGCTATAAAGATATTGCACCGTGGTATGATAAGGTAGAAGAATACATTGGTGTGAGTGGAGAAAAACTAGGTCTTCCTCAATTACCCGATGGCGTTTTTGAACCTCCAATGGAATTAAACTGTGTTGAAAAGCATTTAAAAGAAAAAATTTCTGATAATTACTCCGACAGACTTTTAACAATAGGAAGAGTCGCTCATATTACTGGCAACAAAGAACGTGAAGGCAGAAGTAATTGTCAATTTAGAAACCGGTGTATACGGGGCTGTCCTTTTGGTGGTTATTTCAGTAGTAATTCATCAACCTTACCTGCCGCTCAAAAAACAGGAAATATGTCCTTAAGACCTAATTCTATTGTTCATGAAATTGTTTATGATGACACGCTCAAGAAAGCGACGGGGGTTAAAGTTATTGATGCTGAAACAAAAGAACATTTTGAATTTAAGGCAGACATTATATTCTGCTGCGCATCGGCAATACCAACAGCTAGTATTTTGATGCAATCTAAATCTGAAAGATTCCCTAACGGATTAGGGAACGATTCTGGCGAATTAGGGCATAATATTATGGATCATCATTTAGGTGCTGGTGCCTCAGGAAAATTTGATGGTTTTGAAGACAAATATTATAAAGGTAGACGACCAAATGGTATTTACATCCCACGTTTTAGGAATTTAGGAACTAAAGAAACTACTAAAAAAGAATTTCTACGAGGCTATGGTTACCAGGGTGGTGCAGGAAGAGGCGATATATCTGATCATGTAGCAGAATTAGGCTATGGCACCAAACTAAAAGAAAAAATATTAGAACCTGGTAATTGGAGAATGAGTTTAGGCGGTTTTGGAGAATGCCTCCCTAATCATGATAATAAAATGTCTCTTGATTATAACAAACTAGATGAATGGGGTTTACCAACTGTAACCTTTGATGCCGAATGGAAAGAGAATGAATTAACCATGCGAAAAGACATGATTAAGCAAGCAGCCGAAATGCTCAAAAATGCTGGATTTAGAGATATTAAAACATTTGATAATCGTTCTGCTCCTGGAATTGGAATTCATGAAATGGGTACCGCCCGAATGGGACACGACCCAAAAACATCAGTGTTAAACAAACACAATCAAATACACACTGTACCTAATGTATATGTTACAGATGGGGCTTGTATGACGTCTTCAGGGTGCCAAAACCCATCTTTAACCTATATGGCTATAACGGCAAGAGCTGCTAACCATGCGGTAGAACAATTTAATAAAACTAAAAACATCTAAAATGAATAGAAGACATGCTTTAAAAGGACTTGGCTTATCTATTGGTTACACGCTTGCAGCACCAACTATTGTTAGCATGTTACAAAGTTGTAAAACCGAGGTAGACCTATGGGTACCAAACTTTTTTTCGAATGATGAAGGCATCGTAATAAAAAATTTAATAGACTTAATATTACCAAAAACAAAAAACGTTCCTGGAGCTTTGGAGGTTAATGTTCCAGAATTTCTAGATTTATATATTTCTAAAACTTACACAGAAGTTAGACAAGAAAAATATAAAAGCAGCCTTACTGCCATATTAAATGCATTACCAATTTCTGAAAAAGGCGTTAGCGATTTAAAAACTAGCGATTATGATGCTTTACTAAGCAAGTATTTAAAAACAAGTAAAGAACAACAGTTAGCTTATAGAGCTTATAATGATGAAAAAGATCCTAAAAATGAAGATGCTATAATTTTTAAAGCTTTAGATAGTTTAAGAGGGTCTTCCATTTGGGCTTTTAAAACCAGCGAACAAATTGGTGAAAATGTATTAGCCTACGACCCCATTCCTGGATCACAAAAAGGATGTATCCCCGTAAATGAAGCTACTAATGGAAAAGCTTGGGCTTTATAAAACAAATAACACATGAATAAAACACAACATGCCATTATAATATTTTTATGTGCACTTTTTCTATTTAATTGTAAAACCGATAAAAAGGAAGCCTTAGATGTTGCTCCTGAAAAAGAAAATTGGGTAAGTTTATTTAATGGGAAAGATTTACAAAACTGGACTATAAAAATTAAAGGACAACCTTTAGGTGAAAATTACAAGAATACTTTTAGAGTTGAAAATGGTGTTATGAAAGTAAATTATGATGAATACGATGACACTTTCAACGCATCTTACGGTCATATTTATTATAACAAAGTATTTTCAAACTATAAATTTAGAATGCAATATAGGTTTATAGGAAAGCAACTAAAAGATGGCGCAGGGTGGGCTACTCGAAACAGCGGTGTAATGATACATTGTGAAGACCCCAAAAACATAGGTTTAAATCAAGATTTCCCTGTATCGATTGAGGTTCAACTTCTTGGAGGGTTAGATAAAGGTGAGCGCCCTACAGGAAACTTATGCACCCCAGGAACCAACGTTGTAATGAATAATGAGTTATTTACGCCACATTGTGTAAATTCTTCATCAAAAACTTACAATGGAGACCAATGGCTTAATTTAGAAATTGAAGTTAGAAACGATTCCATTATAAAACACTTTATTAATGGCGAAAATGTACTAACCTATACCAAGCCTCAAATTGGAGGATCTGTAGATTTCAATCAAGATTATTGGAAAGATAAAGAAGGGCATCCTTTAAAAAAAGGCTACATTTCTTTACAAAGCGAAAGTCATCCTGTAGAATTTAAAAATATTGAAATTTTAGAGTTATAAATACAAAATGAAACTAAAAAGCTACTTAAAATTAAGCTTTGCTGCTTATATAATCTTCAACATAAAAACAGGAAGTGCTCAAAATTTTAACAGCTACTCTCAAACTTTAGAAGGTGAAAGTTTTTCTATTGAAATGGTAGCAGTAAAGGGAAACGATTTTGTAATGGGAACTCTAGAAAATGATGCTTCCAGAAATGCCGATGAAAAACCACAACACCACGTAACCGTTGATGATTTTTGGATAGGAAAATGTGAAATTACATGGGAGCAATATGATGCTTTTGTATTTGGGGAATTTGGTCCTGAAAAATTTAAATCTATAACCGAATTAAATAATTTAGGAATTGATGCAGTATCTGGAGCAACACCCCCATACGTAGATATGAGTTTTAATATGGGTAAAGGCACATCGCCAGCAGTAAATATGACGCAATATGCAGCCATCATGTATTGCAAATGGTTAACTTCAAAAACAGGCATATTTTATAGACTACCCACTGAAGCAGAATGGGAATATGTTTGTAAAAAAGGAAAAACAGATGAGGTTACAGATTTAAAAAATGTGGCTTGGTTTGATAAAAACACCAACGATAAATACGAAAAAACAGGATTAAAAGAAGCTAATAGTTTGGGAATTCATGACATGCTAGGTAACGTTTCAGAATGGGTTATGGATCAATATGATGCTAATTATTATAAATCATCACAGAAAAATAATCCATGGAATAAACCCACAGAATTATACCCTAGAGTAGTACGAGGAGGGTCGTGGAAAGACACCAAAGACAAATTATGCTGCACATCAAGAGGACAATCTAATCAAAAATGGAAAAAAAGAGATCCGCAAATTCCAAAAAGCAACTGGTGGCATACCAATGCTCCTTTTGTTGGTTTTCGTGTAGTACGACCAAAAATTCAACCATCAAAAGAAGACATAAAAACATATTGGCTTAACGCCATTGAAGATTACGGATTAAATTAAAATACTTGAAAGTTATGGACCAAAAAAAGAACAATATATCGAGACGTCATTTTGTAAAAGAGTCTTCGTTAGCTGCTGGAGGTATTATACTTGCTCCATCACTTGTTACAGCAAGTACATTTTCTAAAAAAGAGAAACCATTAAAAATTGCAGTCGTTGGCTGCGGAGGAAGAGGTACTGGCGCTGTAAGTCAGGCATTGAAAGCCGATAACAATGTTGAGTTAGTTGCTATGGCCGATGCATTTTCAGATCGCTTAGAAAAAGCCCATAACAGGTTATCAAAAATGTTCCAGTCGGGTAAGGTAAATGTAAAACCATCCCATAAATTTGTTGGCTTTGGGTCGTATAAAAAAGCCATTGATGCTGCCGATGTTGTTATTTTAACAACGCCTCCAGGATTTAGACCTCAGCATTTCGAATATGCTGTTTCTCAAGGAAAACACGTTTTTATGGAAAAACCAGTAGCTACAGATGTAGCTGGAATTAAAAAAGTTTTAGATGCTGCTAAAGTTGCAAAAGCAAAAAAACTAAATGTTGTTGTTGGACTTCAAAGGCATTATCAAACCAGCTATATAGAAGCTTATAAACGTATTCAAAAAGGAGACATTGGTCAAATTGTTTCAGGGCAAGTGTATTGGAATAGTGCTGGCGTTTGGGTTAGACCTAGAGAATTCAATCAAAAAGAAATGGAATACCAAATGAGAAATTGGTATTATTTTAATTGGATTTGTGGCGATCATATTTTAGAGCAACACATTCATAATATAGATGTTGCCAATTGGTTTATTGGCGAATACCCAATAAAAGCCTCTGGAGTTGGCGGTAGAGAAGTTAGAAAAGGTAAAGATCATGGTCATATTTTCGACCATCATGCTGTAGAATTCGAATATGCAAATGGTGCTATTATTTCCAGTCAATGCAGACACCAACCAGGAACAAAAACTAGAGTAGACGAATCGTTTCAAGGTACAAAAGGCACATCATACACTAGTGGCGGTGGTACTGCTAAATTAAAAAAGTATAATGGAAAAAATATTTATAATCATGATAGTGAGAATGATATTAATCCGTATCAACAAGAACACAATCAATTATTTAAATCTATTAGAAATGGTGAAGTAATTAGTAATGCTGAATATGGCGCAAAAAGTACCATGACAGCCATTTTGGGTAGAATGGCAACTTACTCTGGAAAAGAAATAACATGGGATGAAGCCATGGCCCTCGACCATAAATTAATGCCAGACGAGGACACTCTTTCTTTTGATTCGGTGCCACCAATTATTAGAGATGAGTTTGGAAATTACCCCATTCCTATTCCAGGGCAAACTACATTTTTATAATATTTAATAGTCCTAAAAACACATAAAATGAAAAGAAGATCATTCATTAAAAAAGGAGCTGCTGCAGCTTCATTTGTATCTGTAGGTTTACACGGAATGAATGCACTAAACAACCACAAAAAAAAAGAATTTATGAACAAGCATCATTTTAATTTAAAATACGCACCGCACTTTGGCATGTTTAAAAATCATGCAGGAAACGATCCTATTGATCAATTAAACTTTATGGCAGAACAAGGGTTTACAGCTTTTGAAGACAATCGTATGATGACGCGAGACACCGCTATGCAAACCAAAATTGGAGAAACACTTGCAAAACATAATATGACTATGGGTGTTTTTGTTGTTGATAAAGGCGGAAATATGGCAAATACCCTTGCTGCTGGTAAAAAAGAACATGTAGACATTTTTTTAGACGGCTGTAAAAGAGCTGTTGAAGTTGCAAAACGCGTTAATGCAAAATGGATGACTGTGGTTCCTGGTGGGTATCAAAGAAATTTACCTATCGGAATTCAAGATGCTAATGTTATTGAAGCATTGCGAAAAGGTGCTGAAATTTTTGAACCACACGGATTAACAATGGTTTTAGAACCACTATCAGACTCACCGAATTTATATTTACAAAAATCAGATCAAACATACATGATTTGTAAAGCTGTTAATAGTCCTGCTTGCAAAATTTTATACGATATTTATCACCTTCAAAAAACAGAAGGTCATATTATTAAAAACATAGACCTTACTTGGGATGAAATTGCTTATTTTCAAATAGGTGATAATCCAGGGAGAAAAGAACCTACAACTGGTGAAATTAATTATAAAAATGTTTTTAAGCACATTCATGAAAAAGGATTTTCAGGAGTTTTAGGAATGGAACATGGTAATTCTAAAAAAGGAAAAAACGGTGAAACAGCAGTAATTAATGCTTATAAAGCATCTGATAATTTTTTATAATAAGAGACATTATATCATCAAAAGTTATTAGCTTTAAAAGTCTAAAGAGACTATCTGAAAAGTAATGCTATGAGCTACAACAATCCACCAAGCAAGACAAAAAAAAAAAAAACGATTAATTACATTCTATTTATAGTTTTTGTCTTTTTTGCTGTGCTTCAATTAAATGATCCTGATGGAGTTTTGTGGTTTAGCGTATATTTAATCGTTTCTGGCGTATGCTTACTTAATAACTTTATAAACATCCCTAAGCCGTTAATTATTTTAATTATTGTTTTACTTTTAGTTTATTCTGCATTTCATTTTTCATTATTTATTGATTATTTAAAAACAGAAAACAAGGAAGAAATTTTTGGTGAGATGGTTTATGAAAAACCATATTTAGAAGGCACTAGAGAATTTATTGGCCTTTTAATAGCCGCTTTTGGCGTTATGTATCAATTATAAGGTTAGAAAAAATTAATCTATTCTTATCAAAAATTTAAGTTACTTTTCCTAAATAAAATTAAACCCTTTATACTTTTCAAATTAAAATATGAATAAAATTATAATGCTTTTTCTTTTTACAATAACAAGTGCATTTTGTAATACCGCTTTTTCTCAAAATAATATTAGCGGAGAAGTAAAAGATAGACATGGTAGCCCTTTAGAAGGCGCAAATATTATTTTAACTCCAACTGGTAATAGTACAATAACTACCGCTGATGGTTTTTTCAAAATACAAAATATCCCTTCTGGAAATTATGTAATAAGCATCTCTTATTTGGGATATAAAACTATAAAAGAGACCATTGAAGTAGACCAAAAAGACATAACACGTTCTTTTGTTTTAGAAGATGATTTATTAAACCTACAAACTGTTGTTGTTACTGGAACTTTTGACCCTAGAATTCAATTAGAATCTAGTACTTCTGTAAGTATCTTAAATTCAAAATCAATTCAACAAAATTATCCACAAGGAACTGCTAGTTTACTTCAAAACATTCCTGGCACATTTACTGATGCTTCTGCTGGTGAAGTTTACACGAAGGTTTATACACGAGGTATTTCAGCTTCTGCTGAAGACGATACAGGTTGGTATTATGTATCTCTTCAAGAAGATGAGCTTCCTGTTAGTCTTGTTCAGCATTCATATTATAGCCCAGATCTTTTTCATCGTTTAGATTTAACCACACAAAAAGTAGAAGCACTAAGAGGCGGAAGCTCATCTATTACAGCACTCAATGCTCCTGGAGGCATCTATAATTTTATATCGAAAGGTATTAGAAATGAATTTGGTGGTAACATTCAATTAACAAACGGTTTTCAAGGAGAAGGCAATGCTTTATACAAGATAGATGCAAATATTGGTGGCCCTTTAGGTAGTAATTGGTTTTTTAATGCAGGTGGACATTACAGGCATGATGATGGTGCTAGAAATACAGATTTTCCTTTTAGTAAAGGTGGTCAATTCAAATTTAATGTCATAAAAAAAAACGCAAATGGATACCTCAAGTTTTATGGCAAAATTTTAAACGATAAAACCAATAGATATACCGGTGTTGCGGCTACAAACTGGAACAATCCTACTCCTGCTTTTGGGCAAGATTTCGGGTCAACTTCATTATTAATGCCTAGTTTTAATGCTAATATTCCTGATGGGAGAAACCTCACTCAAGGTGCAACAAATAGCTTTAATCCGTCGCAAGGGGTTCACGCAAAAGATTTAGCTTTTGGATTTGATATATCTCAAGATTTAGGCAATAATTGGTTATTAAAAAATAACATAAAATTCTCTACAAAAGATGCCAATTGGCAAACGTCTATAAGTAATGCATTTGTGTCTTTAAACAACCCTCTAGCCTATTTTATTAGTGGTGCAAGTTTCCCCATTGGTCAAGTTGTTTTTAGAGATGCACAATCAGGATCAGAACTTGCACGACTTAACAATGCTGGGATTTTAGCAGGACAACCAATAGAATATTTAAGCGAAGGCACATTACCCAATGATGCCATTATGGGAACTTCTGCATGGTACAAAGAAAACAAAGCAGATGAATGGATGAATCAATTTACACTACAAAAAAAATTAGAAAACCATGATATTACAACAGGGTTTGCTTTAGGGTTTTCAAACACATCTTTATTTACTCAAGGAAGTTTTGCTTTTGTAACCTACGAGCCTAATCCAAAGTTACTTCATGTTACACTTGAAAACCCAGGAGACCCAATACTAGAGCTATCAGATTACAATGGTGTTAGTAATTATGGTGGCTTATTTTTTGTAAACTCTAGAGCTAAAGTAAGTCAAGTATCAACCTTTATTAATGATAGATGGAAAGTTTCAGATGATGTACATATAGATTTAGGGGTACGATACGAAACCATTAAACACAAAGGAAGTAAAGATCGTTTTGCTCCGTTTACTCAAGGCGGAGGCTTAGATGGAAATGATAATACAGCTTACGATAATGGTATTTTAGCCCCAACAGGAGAAAAAGATAATTTCAATTACAATTATAACTACTTATCTTTTTCAGGAGGTATAAGTTATAAATTTGATGACGATGGCGCTTTATTTGCTCGGTTTTCTCAAGGAAACAAGGCACCAGAATTAAATTATTATTTCAACAATTTCTCCAATGTACCTATTAACAAAAAAGGGGAAGTACAAAAAATAAATCAGGCAGAAATTGGTATTAAATATAACCTTAAAAACTTCTCTTTTACAAGTACACTGTTTTGGAGCCAACTCAAAGATATTGGTATTGCTAATTTTGAGTTTGATTCGAACGATAATAGTATTTTCTATACACCAATCCAGTTTAATACATCAAGAACAATAGGTTTAGAATGGGAAAGTGTGTATTCACCAATTCAAAATTTTATCTTTCGTTTTAACGGAATCATCCAAAATCCAAAAGCTACCGAATGGAAAGTTTATGATCCAGCAGGTTCGGTTGATACAAGTGATGATAGCATTATAGATTATTCAGGAAATGTATTACCATTTAACCCTAAATTAATGTTTAATCTTAGTAATGAATATCAAAAAGATAAAATTTCAGCATTTATTAAGTGGCAATTTATGGGCAAACGCGATGGCAACGTTTCTAATGGTTTTAAGCTTCCTGCTTATAGTATTTTTAATGCAGGTGCTGGATACCAAATAAGCAAAAATTTATCAGCAGATGTAATAGTAACCAATCTTTTTAATTCAGAGGGGTTAGCTAACTTTTTTGGTGCTAATAGTTTTGGTGCTAATGCAAATGGAGCAACACCAGATTTTATTGCAGCCAACCCAGATGCTAGTTTTGTAGTTTTTCCAGTTTTACGCAGAAGAGCCTTATTAAAATTAAATTATAGTTTTTAGTATATTTTTTAAAACAAGTAACATATATAAAACTTTTAAAGCCTGTTGAGTTTTTTCTTTTCAGGCTTTAATATTTGAAAATGACTCGTGCGAAATCGTTTTCCCGTTAATAACTTTTTGATTTAAAAATAGTTATACACTACAATCAAGTTTGTGCAAACAAAAAAATCTAAAGTTTAAAACTTTAGATTTTTTTATATTGTTAATAGTATTTTGCTTTAGTTACTCTACAATAAACTTGCCCTTCATTATACTATAATGCCCAGGGAAACTACATAAAAAATCATATATGCCAGGTTTTGGTGCATCAAACTCGACAACTGTCGTTTCTCCTGCTCCAATTATTTTTGTATAAGCAATAACATCTTCTGTTCCTTCAGGAATATAACCATTATTTGCAAACGTAGCTGCTTTGTTTCCAAACGTAACTACATCAACTCCCTGTTTTAGCAATACAAAATTATGCCCCATTATTTTCTTATCTAACTTCCCTATATGCTTAAGCATAATTTTCACCTTTTTACCAGCCTTAACTTTAATTTCGCTTTTGTTATATTTCATTAAATCATTTGATGTTATAACAACATCATTAGGATTATTCGTATCAACTTTTTTTGTTTCGTTTGTTTTTTTCTCATACGAAAAACCATCTTTTTTCTTTTCCTTTTCGCCGCCACACCCTATTAATAGTGCACAAGAAAAAACAGATACTAATACATATTTAATTGTTTTCATTTTTAGTGTTTTAATTTAAAATATATGTTTACAATTTTAGGTTTGCACTAACCTAACAAAGGCACCAAATATATATATTTAATTCAATATTATTGTACAGTATTATTCATTGAAAAAAATTATACGTCTTAAACATTTCCTAAACACAACTATTTTACCTTTTATTTTTTTATATTTAGCAGCTTAATACAGGTTTTTCAATCTAAAAACACATCTTAATCAAAAAATATTCTACAATTTTAAACTTTTAAATCACTAATACATACCATGAAAAAAATAATTGCATTTTTAGCTTTAGCTGTGATAATAGCATCTTGTAAAACTGAAAAAAAAGCTGAAACCCCAGAAACAGACTTGAATAATAAAACCAATACAGATGAATGGATTTACCTTTTTGATGGTACAAGTACAGAAGGGTGGCGCGCCTATAACGGAGACGCTTTACCTCCTGGTTGGATTATAGAAGATGGTGCTTTAACATTTAACACTAAATTGGGTTTAGAGCAAGATTACAAAGGTGGAAAAGATATTATTTACGGTGCTGAAGAATTTGATAATTTTGAATTATACATAGAGTGGAAACTTCCTGAAGGTGGTAATAGTGGTATTTTTTATCATTTAAAAGAGGGTCATAAAAGTCCGCCAGAAGTTTCGCCAGAGTACCAACTTATCGACGATTTAGGTTATGCAAAAATACATGATCTTACAGCATACAATACAAGTTTAGGATATACTGAAAATCCTGAAGAATTAAAACCTTTACAAAAAACAGGATCTGATTATGCTATGCATCCTGCAGACCAAGCTCAAAAAATATTAAACCCTATTGGCGAATGGAATTCTTCAAAAATTGTTTTTACTCCTGAAAAAGTAGAACATTGGTTAAACGGTAAAATGTTGCTATCATTTGTACCGTGGGACGAAGCTTGGGAAGAAAAAAAGAATTCAGATAAATGGAAAAACAGCCCCAACTATGGCATATACAAAACAGGCTACATAGGGCTTCAAGACCACTCAAGTCCAATATGGTTTAGAAATATTAAAATAAAAAAATTATAATTAAAAACGTTCAACATGAATAAAAGAGATTTTTTAAAAAAGACTGGTTTAGGAGCTGCAGGTATTGCTTTAGCTCCATCATTAATAATGTGTAAACAAACTCCTAAAGTTAGTGGGCGCGTTAGAACTGCTCATATTGGTGTTGGCGGTATAGGGCGATCAGATTTAGATGCCATTTCTTCTCATAGTTTGGTAGATATAACAGCACTTTGCGATGTTGATGCTAACAACCTTGCTGCTGCTCATAAATTACACCCTAATGCTAAAGTATTTTCAGATTATCGCGTAATGATGAAAGAAATGGGTGACGATATTGATGCTGTAATCGTATCAACACCAGACCACACACATGCACCTGCATCAATGTTGGCTATGAATATGAACAAACCTGTATATTGTCAAAAACCATTAACACATCATGTTTCTGAAGCTAGAGCTATGAACAAATTAGCTAAAGAAAAGCAGTTAGTTACTCAAATGGGTATACAAGTACATTCGTTTTACGATTATAAGTTAGCGACCCTATTAATACAATCTGGTATTATTGGAAAAGTACACACAGTAAGAGCATGGTCTCCTAAAAATTGGGGATATGACGGACCAGTACTAGAAGGAAGCGATCCAATACCAGAAACATTAGATTGGAATCTTTGGTTAGGAACAGCAACAGAACGCCCATATAAAGAAAATGCATATCATCCTGGGAATTGGCGTAAACTAATGGATTTTGGATGTGGAACTTTAGGTGACATGGGAGTACATATTTTTGACACACCCTATAACGCACTAGCACTCGATGTGCCAAGAACAATAATTAATGAATGTCGAGAAACTAATGGATTTGGTTATCCAGAAAATAATATTGTAACTTATGAATTCCCACAAACTAAATACACTACAGAAACTTTAAAATGGGTGTGGTATGATGGTGTAGGCGCACCTAAAGCCCATGAAGATTTAATATTACCTGGAGCTGAGAATAATGCATCTCAAAAAGAAACCGAGTCTTCTGAAGCTACAGTAGAAGATAAAATGTCTCTTGAAACAAAGGTAGCAGGCGAGGGTAGTTTACCAGAACAAGGTGCCATGTTTATTGGCGAAAAAGGGCGTTTACTTCTACCTCATTTCATGCAATTGCCTAAGAAAATTGTAGACGGAAAGTACGTAGATATATCTTCTGAAATTGCCGCAGTTGAAAAAGCAAATAATATAGGGAAACCTATTCGTAATTATGCATCTGAAGGCCCAAAACACTATCACCAGTTTATAGATGCTTGTTTAGGTAAAGATAAATGTACTGCACCATTTTCTTATGCTGCAAAGCTAACAGAAACCATTCTTTTAGGTGTTATTGCAGGACGTTTTCCAAACCAAACACTTCATTGGAATAGCGAAAAAGCTAAATTTTCAGAAGAAGAAGCTAATCAATATTTAAAAGGAACTTATCGCGAATTTTAGGCGATTACCTAAAGCTTTTAACATAAAACAGCTTTGGATATTCATCATAAATATGTAAATTTGCGTGTGCGCACACAATTTAAAAAAATACACATGAAACAACTACAATTTAAATTACTTTTTTTAGCCAGTTTTCTTTTAATAAGCCTTACAGGTGTTAAAGGAAATTCGCAAACCTCAAAAGATGGCTGGATAACTCTTTTTAACGGTAAAGATTTAACAGGTTGGAAACAACTAAACGGAACTGCGAAATACAAAGTTGAGAACAACGAAATAATTGGAATTACCAAAACCAAAACACCAAATAGTTTTTTATGTACCGAAAAAATCTATAGTGATTTTATCTTAGAATTCGACGTTATGATTGACCCTACGGTTAATTCTGGAGTTCAATTTAGATCTAATAGCTTTAAAGATTACGGTAACGGTAGAGTTCATGGTTATCAATTTGAATTAGATCCTAGCGACAGAGCTTTTAGTGGTGGTATTTATGACGAAGGGCGCAGAGCTTGGATGTACCCATTATCCTTAAATCCTAAAGGAAGAAAAGCCTTTAAAAATGGCGTTTGGAACAGCTGTAGAATTGAGGCTATTGGTAACTCTATTAGAACTTGGATAAATGGTGTACAATGTGCAAACTTAGTAGACGATTTAACAGCTTCTGGATTTATTGCTTTACAAGTTCATGGTATTGGCTCAAATGAAAGTCATGCTGGAAAAGAAATTAAATGGAAGAATATTAGAATAAAAACAAATAATTTAGAAAACGAATGCTGGCCATCTGCACCAGAAGCAAAAGAAATGAGTTATCTAATAAATAATCTGACTCAAAACGAAGTAGACAAAGGATGGCGTTTGCTTTGGGATGGTAAAACCAGTAAAGGGTGGCGTGGTGCAAAGTTAGATCATTTCCCAAAATCTGGTTGGGAGATTAAAGACAACGTATTAACCGTTTTAGCTACAGATGGTGGCGAGTCTACTGGCCCTGGTGATATTATCACCGAAAAAGTTTTTAGCAGTTTTGAATTAGAATTAGAATTTAAAATTACACAAGGTGCAAATAGCGGAATAAAATACTTTGTAGATGCCGAATTAAATAAAGGAAGTGGTTCTGCTATTGGATGCGAGTTTCAAATTTTAGATGATGGTAACCACCCTGATGCAAAAGCTGGTACAAATGGTAATAGAACTATTGGCTCGCTTTACGATTTAATTAGAGCCGAAAACCTATCTATCCCTGGAAGAGGCAAACAATTTAAAGGTATTGGTCGCTGGAATAAAGCAAGAATAGTTGTTAAAGATGCTCATGTTGAACATTGGCTAAACAATGAAAAAGTAATTGAATACGACAGGTCATCACAAATGTTTAGAGCTCTTGTTGCATACAGCAAGTATAGAGATTGGGGTGAATTTGGTCAATGGGCAAGTGGTCATATATTACTTCAAGATCATGGAGATACAGTACACTATAGAAGCATAAAAATTAGAGAATTTAATTAAAAATATAGCATGAATTCAAATAGAAGGGAATTTATAAAGAAAGCTACAGCAGGTGCTGTTGGTGTTGCGTTTACAGGAGGTATAACAAGTCTTTCTGCTCAAAATTATTCAAAAATTTTAGGTGCTAACGACCATATAAATTGTGCCGTTATTGGTGTACGTAGTAGAGCAAAAGCTCATGTTACTGCCATTCATCAAGATTTAAATGCAAAAATACTTTACAATTGTGATGTAGATGATACCATTATAGAAGAACACAATGTTTGGTGTAAAAACAATATAGGCTACGTTCCTAAAGTAGAAAAAGATTTTCGTAAAATTTTAGAAGATAAAGATGTTGATGCTGTTTTTATTGCCACTCCCGAACATTGGCATGCACCTATGGCTATTTTGGCAATGCAAGCAGGCAAACATGTATATGTAGAAAAACCATGTAGCCACAATGCTTACGAAAACGACCTTTTAGTTGCCGCTCAAAAAAAGTATGGGAAAAAAGTGCAAATGGGGAATCAGCAACGCTCTGCACAAACATCTATGAATGCCATAAAAGATATAAAAGCTGGTATTATTGGAAACGTTTATAAAGGAGAAGCTTATTACTCAAACAACAGAGGCTCTATAGGTATTGGAAACAAAATAGATGTTCCGCAAACATTAGATTGGGATTTATGGCAAGGACCTGCTCCAAGAAAAAGCTATAAAGATAATATTCATCCATACAACTGGCATTGGTTTCGTAATTGGGGAACTGGAGAAATTCACAATAACGGCACCCACGAAATAGATATTTGCCGATGGGCATTAGGTGTAGGTTTACCCGAAAGCGTTACGTCTTTTGGTGGAAAATACACTTACAATGATGATTGGGAATTTGTAGATAACCAACAAGTAACTTATAAATTTGCTAATGATAAATTTATTACTTGGACGGGGCATAGTAGAGGTGTTATGAAGCCTAAAAGACCTGGAAGAGGTATTACCATTTATGGAAGCAAAGGCTCTATTCAATTAGATCGTAATTTTTATAAACTCTTCGATTTACAAGGAAATCCTATTAAGGAAGAATTAGAAAAATCGGTAAGTGCTACAACCAATACAAGAGGTATTGGAGGCTTAGATGTTAACCATGTTGGTAATTTCTTTGATGCTATACGAAAAGATAAAAGTCTTAATTCTGATATTAGAGATGCTAGTATTTCTACAATGCTATGCCACTTAGGTAATATGGCACAAGATGTTGGTAAAACTTTAAAAATAGATTCAACTACTGGTAAAGTTTTAAACAGCAAAAAAGCCATGAAAAATTGGAAAAGAGAATATCAATCAGGGTGGGAACCTAAATTGTAAACTCTTTTCTTTTATATTCAATATCAATTCAGATAATTATCTGTATGCGATACATATTTTTCGGTTAAAACGTTATTTAAAAAGTAAGGTTTTAACCGAAAATAATTTCAATCAAATCCTATAAAAATTTAGACTCTAAAATACAGGTTCAAAATTACTTTTTTCTATATCTTCGAGGTCTATATTTATAGATTATTATGCGCCAATATTCATCAATAACAAAATCAAAAAACACCTTATATCTTTTAGTAGCATTCGCGTTAATGTGTATTGGATGTAATCCTGTTTCTTTTAACGAACCCATAGTATCTTTAGAACAATACAAAATTGAAGACGGTTTTGAATTGCAAGTGGCAACCTCAGAGCCTTTTATTGAAGCTCCTGTTTCTATGGATTTTGATAATAGCGGTCGTATGTGGGTGGTTGAGATGAAAGGGTATATGCAAAATTTAGAAGGCACTGGTCAAAACATGCCAAATGGTACAATTACCATTCTAGAAGATTTAGACCATGATGGCATTACCGATCATTCAAAAACATTTATAGATAGCCTTATTCTTCCAAGAGCAATTGCTCATGTTTATGGCGGACTTTTATATGCTGAACCACCAAACCTCTGGTTTGTTGATATAAAAAACGATGAGCCTGTAAATAAAGTTTTGGTAGACTCTTTATATTCTGATGGAGGCAATGTTGAACATCAACCCAACGGATTGATGATGCACATAGATAACTGGATTTATAATGCTAAATCTAATTTTCGCTATCAAATGAAACATGGAAAATGGATTAAAGAACCAACATCGTTTCGCGGACAATGGGGAATAACTAAAGATAATTTTGGAAGACTCTATTACAATAATAACTCCACCCAACTCATTGGCGACTACATTTTACCAAATACAACTATTAAAAACCTGTATTACAAACCCAAAGCAGCATTAAACAGAACATTAACCGCAAATCAGAGGGTGTATCCCTTGCATCCAACATCTGTAAATCGAGGTTACGAAAAAGGTGTATTAGACAAAGACAGTCTTTTAATTAATGTAACATCTGCCTGCGGCCCCTTAATTTATAGAGGTGACCAATTCTTAAAAAAATATTCTGAAAACGCCTTTGTTTGCGCTCCAGAGGCTAATTTAATAAAGCGAAATATTTTAACATTTAATGCACTCGAAACAACTGCTAAACAGGCTATAGAAAAACAAGAATTTATTGCATCTACAGATGAGGGGTTTCGTCCAGTGAATTTATTTAATGGACCCGATGGCAATATGTATATTGTAGATATGCATCGCGGAATAATACAGGACAAGGCTTTTTTAACACCGTATTTACAAAAACATTACGCTAATAAAAAGTTAGACACCATTATTGGAATGGGGAGAATACTAAGAGTAAAGCATACTAAAAGTAGCCCTTATAAAGTCGTTGACATAGAAACATTAAAAACATCTAATTTGGTTGGTTTATTAAACAATTCAAATGGATGGTTACGAGATAGAGCACAACAATTACTCATTTTAAAAAATGAAAACGCTGCAATTCCTCTTTTAAAAAAAATAGCTATTACTACAACAAATTCTATTGCTCAAATACATGCTATGCATACCTTAAATGGCATGGGTGTTCTTAATTTTAAAACTCTAGAAAAAGTACTTACTTCAAATAGTAACGTTAATGCAATAAGTCATGCCTTAGTGTTATTAGAGCAGTTTGCTAAACCAAATAATTTGCCTTCAACCTTAAAATCTATAAATACATTACTTTTAAAAAACAATACCGAAATTGATTTTTATCTGGCTAGCTCTATAGGCAAATGGGCACAACTTTCACCCAACCAATTATTCCCTGTGTTATTAAAATTATCTAATAGGTATAAAGACAGCATGGTTCATCAAGAAGCAATTACAAATAGCTTAAGAGGTCTTGAGAATGAATTTTTACTTTTTTCTAATCAAGAACAGCAAAATGATATAGCCACAACAATTTTACCCAAATTATTAAATACGGCACTAAATAATAAAAACAAAGACTTAAAGAATTCCATTTACACGAAAACATCAGTAGGAACAGATTCCAGAACAGCAGGTTTTAAAATATATAGAAACATTTGTGCCACTTGCCATGGCGTTGATGGAGATGGCATCAACGGACTTGCTCCTCCTTTAAAAAACTCTGAATACGTAACAAAATCTGCTAAAAGATTAGCCTCAATTATTTTGCATGGTATATCTGGTCCCATTCATGTAAATGGTAAATTGTACGATTTAAATCTTACCATGCCTGGGCTAGTGGATAACTCTGAATACAGTGATGAAGACGTACAAAATATTATTAGTTATTTAAATAATGCATTCTCAGGAGAATTAGAAAATATTAGTACTGAACAAATAAAATCGCTAAGAGATAAAAAACCTGCTAATGGCGGTACATTTAGCGAAAAAGAGTTACTTCAAATAAAATAATTACTTCAAATTATACCAAAAACTGAAACAAATCGGGTTTATCATTCAAATAATCGCCGTAAAAATTGTGCTGTTTCATTTTAGAAATAAGTGGTTTTAAATCGGAAGCCGATTTTAATTGAACACCAACAACCGCCGACCCGTTTTCACGATTGGTTTTTTTGGCATATTGAAAATACGTAATATCATCATTTGCCCCCAGAATATCAACTACAAACTCTTTTAAAGCACCTGCGCGTTGCGGAAATTTAACAATAAAATAGTGCTTTAAATTGGCATATAATAAGGCGCGCTCTTTAATTTCAGATGTTCTAGTTATATCATTATTACTACCGCTAACAACACAAACTACATTCTTCCCTTTTATGTCTTCAGCATAAAAACCTAAAGCCGAAATACTTAATGCTCCAGCAGGTTCAACCACTATAGCATCTTTATTATAAAGTTCTAAAATAGTTTCGCATACTTTACCTTCTGAAACAGTAATGGTAGCATTTAAGTTTTCTTTACAAATTGGAAACGTAAGGTCGCCAACGCGTTTTACAGCGGCACCATCAATAAATTTTTCAATATGTTTTAACTCAGTATTCTTATTATTCTTAATAGAAACTGACATGGAAGGTGCGCCTTCTGGCTCGACACCAATAATTTTTGTGCTGGGTGATAACTCTTTAAACACAGAAGATAACCCTGCTGCTAATCCGCCACCGCCAACAGGAATAAAAACATAATCGATAGGAAACTCACTTTGTTCAATTATTTCTAAGCCAATAGTGGCTTGTCCTTCAATTACTTTTTCATCATCAAAAGGGTGTACAAAGGTTTTATTAAGTTGCCTACATTCATCTATAGCCAAATGATAGGCATCATCAAAAGTATCGCCTTCTAAAACAATGGTAACATAATCGCCTCCAAACATTTTTACCTGTTCTATCTTTTGGTTAGGCGTTGGTGCAGGCATAAAAATAGTGCCTTTTATTTTTAGTAATTTACATGATAATGCAACACCTTGGGCGTGATTTCCAGCACTGGCACAAACAACACCATTTTTAGACTCATCTGCCGTTAGCGAGCTTATTTTATTATAAGCACCTCTAATTTTATAAGAACGTACCTGTTGAAGATCTTCTCTTTTGAAAAGCACATTGGCGTTGTAAACATTTGAATATCTAACACTAGGGCTTAAAGGCGTAACTGCCGATACTTTTTTAATAGTATCGGCAGCTACCTTTATATTATCTACACTAGGAAAATATGTATTTTTCTCCTGTTTCATGAATAAAGTTTCAAAACACACTACAAGGTTTTAAAAACCTTGCAAGAGCAAATTAAACTATTGGCTTCATAGCCGTCATAGATGCTCTTAAAAATTCACCAACTTTTTCAACTGGGTGATTTCTTAATGCTGCATTTACAACAATTAATTTGGCATTATCAACACCTTCACTATTATCTGCAGCATATGTTTTTCCTATAACATCAGTATCAATAGTTTTCATAAAATCTGCTAATAAAGGCTTACAAGCATGATCGAATAAATAACATCCGTATTCAGCTGTATCCGAGATTACGCTATTCATTTCGTATAATTTCTTTCTTGCAATAGTGTTAGCAATAAGTGGTGTTTCGTGTAACGACTCATAATAAGCTGATGCATCTATAATCCCAGAATCTGTCATTGCTTCAAAAGCTAGCTCTACTCCTGCTCTAACCATTGCTACCATTAATACGCCATTATCGTAAAATTCTTGCTCAGAAATCTCAACATCTCCTGCAGGTGTTTTTTCAAACGCTGTTTCGGCTGTAGCTGCTCTCCATCCTAATAAATCTTTATCATCATTAGCCCAATCTGCCATCATTCCAGCAGAAAAACGTCCTTCAATAATATCGTCCATATGTTTTTGGAATAACGGACGCATAATATCTTTTAACTCTTCCGATAATTCAAAAGCTTTAATTTTTGCAACATTAGACAGACGATCCATCATATTAGTGATACCACCATATTTAAGACCTTCGGTAATGGTTTCCCAACCATATTGAATTAATTTAGACGCATACCCTGCATCAATGCCTTTTTCAACCATTTTATCGAAACAAAGAATAGATCCTGTTTGTAACAAGCCACATAAAATGGTTTGTTCACCCATTAAATCACTCTTTACCTCAGCAATAAAAGATGATGCTAAAACACCCGCTCTATCTCCACCAGTTGCCACAGCATAAGCTTTAGCCTGCGCCCAACCTTTTCCTTCTGGATCATTTTCATCGTGAACCGCTATTAATGTTGGTACACCAAAGCCTCTTTTATATTCTTCTCTTACCTCTGTACCTGGGCATTTTGGTGCCACCATAATTACGGTAAGATCTTTACGAATTCGCATCCCTTCTTCAACAATATTAAAACCGTGAGAATACGATAATGTTGCGCCTTGCTTCATTAAAGGCATTACAGCATTTACAGCACTTGTATGTTGTTTGTCTGGTGTTAAGTTTAACACTAAATCTGCCGATGGAATTAGTTCTTGATACGTACCAACTGTAAATCCGTTTTCGGTAGCATTAACGTAAGATTTACGTTTTTCAGTAATGGCAGCATCACGCAATGCATACGATATATCTAAACCAGAATCTCTCATGTTTAATCCTTGGTTTAGCCCTTGAGCCCCACATCCAACTATGACTACTTTTTTACCTTTTAAAGCATTTACACCATCTTCAAATTCTGAAGAATCCATAAATCTACACTTAGCTAATTGATTTAATTTGTCTCTTAACGATAGTGTGTTAAAATAATTTCCCATTTTAATTTAATTGTTATTATTGGTTATTGAATGCCTAAAAGCATTTCTGTTACTTTCATTGGTTCTTTTGTTACTGATATTCTTCCAGAACGCACAAATTGCATAATTCCGAAAGCATTTAAATCTCTTCGTAACGATTCAATTTCGTTTCGCCTTCCTGATTTTTCTAACACAAAAAATTCTTTATTTACAGTAACAATTCTTGCGTTGCTTTCTTTAATAATATTTTGAATTTGAGGTTCTTCAAATAACAAATCAGACTTTATTTTAAACATACCCGATTCTTGATAAATAGTTTCTTCATCGGTATGGTAATACGTACGAATTACTTCGATTTGCTTTTCAAATTGTCCTACAATTTTTTTAGCTTGAGACTCTGTAATATTAACAACAATGACAAAGCGATTTACACCTTCAATTTCTGACTGCGATGTTGTTAAGCTTTCAATGTTTATATGCCTGCGTTGAAAAATAGCTGATATACGATTTAATAAACCAATGTTATTTTCGGTATATATTGAAATCGTGAATGTTTTTATGTCTTCGTTCATTTCTAAAAAGATATTAGAGAAAAGATGACAGAGAAAAGACAGCTAAACTGTTTAACCATCCTATTTATTTTCTTGGTATTCATCTTTATTCTTTATTCTATTTTCTTTGTTTATTGTATTAACTTAATCTTATATCTGAAACTGACGCCCCCGAAGGAATCATAGGAAATACATTATCTTCTTTTTCTACGCAAACTTCTAAGAAATAAGACTCTTTCGATGCCATCATTTCTTTAACAGCATCTGCTAATTCTTCCCTCTTGGTTACGCGTTTTGCTTCTATATAATACCCTTTTGCTATAGTTACAAAATCGGGATTTGTCATTTCGGTAGATGCATATCGCTTATCGAAAAACAACTGTTGCCATTGGCGTACCATTCCTAAAAATTCGTTATTTAAAACGACTATTTTCACTGGTATTTTTTGTTGAAATATGGTGCCTAATTCTTGAATATTCATTTGAAAACCACCATCGCCAATTATAGCAACCACCTCGCGTTCTGGTGCTGCCATTTTAGCACCCATGGCTGCTGGAAGTGCGAACCCCATGGTACCTAATCCGCCTGAAGTAATATTACTTTTTGTTTTATTGAATTCGGAATAACGACAAGCAATCATTTGATGCTGACCAACATCTGAAACAATGGCTGCATTACCTTCACTTTGCTTATTTATTTCTTTTAAAACTTCACCCATTGTTAACCCTTCTTTGGTTGGGTTAATATCATTCTTTATTACGTTTTCGAATTCAATAGCATATAAATCTTTAAATTCTTGAAGCCATGCATCATGAGAGGTTTCATTTAAAAGCGGTAATAACTGCGTTAAACTTGCTTTGGCATCACCCAAAACAGCTACATCTGCATGTACGTTTTTATTAACCTCAGCTGGATCAATTTCAAAATGTATCACTTTAGCTTGTTTCGCATAGGTATTTAAATCGCCTGTAACTCGGTCGTCAAAACGCATTCCAATAGCAATTAACACATCACACTCATTAGTTAATTTATTGGGTGCATAGTTACCGTGCATACCAACCATACCAATATTTAAAGGATGAGATGTTGGTAATGCTGAAGCTCCCATAATGGTCCATGCAGCAGGAATACCAGCTTTTTCAATTACAGCTTTTAGCTCTTTTTCTGCTTCACTTAAAATAATCCCTTGCCCCCAAACAACCATTGGTTTTTTAGCTGAATTAATTAAATCTGCCGCAGCTTTAACCGAATCTAAATTAATTTTAGGTACAGGAATATAACTTCTTACACCTGTACATTTTTCATATTTAAAATCAAGTTCTCCAAACTGAGCATCTTTTGTAATATCAATTAACACAGGCCCTGGTCTGCCACTTCTTGCAATATAAAACGCTTTAGCAATTACCTCTGGAATTTCGGAAGCCTTAGTCACTTGATGATTCCATTTTGTTACTGGTGTTGAAATACCAACAATATCGGTTTCCTGAAAGGCATCACTACCTAATAAATGCGAAGGTACTTGCCCTGTTATGCAAACTAATGGCGTAGAGTCTATCTGCGCATCTGCGATTCCTGTAACCAAATTAGTTGCTCCTGGCCCTGATGTAGCCATGGCTACTCCAACTCTACCAGAAATTCTAGCAAAACCTTGTGCCGCATGTGCAGCACCTTGTTCGTGACGTGTTAATACGTGGTGAATCTTACCTTGATATTTATATAACTCATCGTAGACTGGCATAATGGCTCCTCCTGGGTAACCATAAAGTATATCTACCCCTTCTGCTATTAAACATTTTACGATGGCTTCACTACCACAGATACGTTCTATAGTTTCGAGTGAAGTACTTTTTGTTTCCAATGTCTGTGTTTCTTTCATAATTGAAAAAAATTAAAATGCATCTGTAACACATCCTTTGGATGCTGAGGCTACTGATCTTGCGTATTTATATAATATTCCTTTTTTATGTTTGAGTTCTGGAGCAGTCCATTGTGACTTTCTTTCTGCCAATTCTTCATCTGAAAGTAACACGTTAATTGAATTATCTTCAGCACTAATTCTAATCTTATCTCCTGTTTTTAATAATCCAATATTTCCTCCTGTTTGTGCTTCTGGTGTAATATGTCCAACTACAAACCCATGTGTTCCTCCTGAAAAACGACCATCTGTAATTAATGCCACCGATTTACCCAAACCAGCTCCCATTATTAAAGAGGTTGGTTTTAACATTTCTGGCATTCCTGGCCCCCCTTTAGGCCCTACATAACGAATAACAACTACATCTCCTCTTTCTACTTCACCATTTGAAATTCCAGTATTTGCTGCTTGCTCACCATCATAAACAACTGCTTTCCCTTCAAATACTAATCCTTCTTTACCTGATATTTTTGCAACTGCTCCTTCAGAAGCTAGGTTTCCGTAAATGATTTGCAAGTTTCCTGAAGACTTTAAAGCTTTATCTGTAGGATAAACTACATCTTGATCTTCAAATTCTATAGCCTCAACATCTGCTAAGTTTTCCGCTAATGTTTTTCCTGTTATTGTTAAACAATCGCCATGTAAATAGTTGTTGTCTAACAAGTACTTCATAATTGCAGGTGTACCACCAACACCATGAACATCTTCCATTAAATACTTACCGCTAGGTTTTAAATCTGCAATTAATGGTGTTCTATCACTTACACGTTGAAAATCTTCTAAAGTAAAATCAATATCTGCCGCGTGTGCAATAGCCAAGAAATGTAAAACAGCATTTGTAGATCCACCTAAAGCATTAACAAGTGCAACAGCGTTTTCTAAAGACTTTTTAGTGATAATATCTAAAGGTTTTAAGTCTAATTCTAATAAGTTCTTAATAGCAATTGCATGTCTTTCCGCTTCAGATAATTTATTAGGATTCTCAGCCGGAATAGATGAATTATACGGTAATGCAAACCCCATACACTCAATAGCCGAAGCCATAGTATTTGCAGTATACATACCACCACAAGCTCCTGCACCAGGAATTGCTCTTTTAATAATATCTCTATATTCATCTTCATCAATTTCTCCAGCTACTTTTTGTCCTAAGGCTTCAAAGGCCGAAACGATATTCAACTTTCTTCCTTTGTAATTTCCTGAAGCAATTGTACCACCATACATCATAATTGATGGACGATTTAAACGCAACATAGCGATTACCGCACCAGGCATGTTTTTATCACAACCAACAACAGAAATTAATGCATCATAACTTTGTGCATTCATTACTGTTTCAATAGAATCTGCAATAATATCTCGAGACGCTAAAGAATAATTCATTCCCGAAGTTCCCATTGAAATACCATCACTAACACCAATAGTATTAAATCCTAAACCAACTAATCCAGCAATGTTACATTCAATTTTCACTTCATCCTTCAGCCCATTTAAATGCATATTACAAGGGTTTCCATCGTAACCAGTACTTGCAATACCAACTTGGGCTTTATTCATATCCTCATCAGATAACCCAACGGCATATAACATGGCTTGAGATGCTGGTTGAGATTGATCTTGTGTTAACCTTCTACTATGTTTATTAAGTTCTTTCATATTTTTTGCAAAAAAAAATGCTAATCTACTATAACTCTAATTATTTTATTCTTTTTTAAGAATTTGTTTGAAAAATTCGTAAACCTCTTAAAAAGTCTACGAAATTAAATTATTACATTTTTAAATATACTTTTTACTCTTTTTTAAGGTTAAATTCAATAGTACTAAAAATAATGTAAAACATTGTTTTTCAGTGTTTTAAAATACATATTTTATGATGTTCAAAAAGCTTAAAATGTTCCATAAAAAAAGCCTTCCGTTTAAGGAAGGCTTTTAAATTTATTTAATTTTTATACAGCGCTTCCTATTGTTGTGAAATAATCACAATGACAATAATAGAAACGATATTTAAAATTTGTTTTTTCATTTTAATAGAGCAAATATTTAAAATTAAATTTTAACAACCTATTTCTTTTGAAAAAAAATAAAAATTAATTGCAATTCCTTTTATTTTTTTACTTTTGCCAACACAAATAATAGAGGAAAGATTTGACTGATTGCAACCTCATTTATACTGAACTTGTTTCAATACCTTTTTAAAGGATACTAAATAAAATTCAGCATAAAATAAAAAATGCTAAAGGCAGTGTAAACTTCCTTAGACGTTATCCGTCAAATCTTTAAATTAAATATAATTATATGGCGTATTTATTTACTTCGGAGAGTGTTTCTGAAGGACATCCAGATAAAGTAGCAGATCAGATAAGTGATGCTTTAATTGATAATTTTTTAGCTTTTGATAAAGATTCTAAAGTAGCTTGCGAAACGCTTGTTACCACAGGACAAGTTATTTTAGCTGGAGAGGTTAAATCGAACACCTATTTAGATGTTCAGAAAATAGCTAGAGATACTATTAACAAAATTGGTTATACGAAAGGCGAGTACATGTTTGATGGAAATTCTTGTGGTGTACTTTCTGCAATTCATGAACAGTCTGACGATATAAATAGGGGTGTAGATAGAGACAGCAAAGCGCAACAAGGTGCAGGCGATCAAGGAATGATGTTTGGTTATGCCACCCGCGAAACCGAAAACTTTATGCCTTTAGCTTTAGATTTATCGCATAGAATTTTAAAAGAACTTGCCCATTTACGTCGAGAAAATAAAGACATTACGTATTTAAGACCCGATTCTAAAAGTCAAGTTACTATTGAGTATAGCGACGACAACATCCCACAACGTATTGATGCTATTGTAGTGTCTACGCAGCATGACGATTTTGGTGAAGATGAAACCATGCTTGAAACAATAAGACAGGATATTGTAAACATACTAATACCACGTGTTGTTGCTAAATTACCAGAAGCTACTCAAGCCTTGTTTAACGATAATATAACGTACCATATAAACCCAACGGGAAAATTTGTTATTGGTGGTCCTCATGGAGACACAGGACTTACAGGTCGTAAAATTATTGTGGATACTTATGGCGGAAAAGGCGCACATGGTGGTGGTGCTTTTTCTGGAAAAGACCCTAGTAAAGTAGACCGAAGTGCAGCTTATGCCACAAGACATATTGCTAAAAATTTAGTTGCTGCTGGTGTTGCCGATGAAATTTTAGTACAAGTGAGTTACGCTATTGGTGTTGTAGAACCTATGGGTATTTTTGTAGACACTTATGGTACTTGCCTTTTTAATATGACCGATGGTGAAATAGCTGAAAAAGTTTCAAAACTATTTGATATGCGTCCAGCAGCTATTGAAGATAGGTTAAAATTACGTTCACCAATGTATAGTGAAACTGCGGCTTACGGACACATGGGGCGTACAAATAAAACGGTTACAAAAACATTTACACAACCAAACGGTGATACTAAAACATTAGATGTGGAGTTGTTTACTTGGGAAAAATTAGATTATGTTAACCAAGTAAAAGACGTTTTTGGATTGTAATTACAACCTTTTAAAAAAAACTAAGAAGATCACCTAATAGCGTGGTCTTTTTTATTTAAGACTATTTGACTTAGCAAAATTTTTCTTCTATACTCGTTTGCCATTTTGATATAAAACATTAAAACGATTTTACAACTCATAACGCAACCTAAACGTAATAAACCGCGGTTGTATAAAATACTCAGTTGCACTTACAGAAAATGCACTTGACGAACTTTGATTTTGCGATTTTGTGTCTAACAAATTGGAGGCTTTAATTTCGTATTCCCATTTGCTATCTTTATTTTTTCTGTATGCCAATGAGGCATCCCAAAACTCGTAATCGTTTAAGGTTTTTTCTTCATCGCTAAAATTATTATACGAAAAATTGGTTCTAAAGGTAAAGGCTTTAAAAATTAAAGCATCAAACTCTACAGAAGGTGCTTTAGTATAAAATTTAGTTCTGCTAGAACCTTGATCGCTATTTTGTATCGAATACCGATAACCAAATTCAAAATTAGGTGCATTCCTAAAATTAGAACTTAATTCTGCTCTATATGAATGGTTGTAATTCTCATTAATTGATGGCCTGTTATTAATAATTTGATTAAATTTATTGTAGCTAAAATTTCCTCCTAACGATCCTTTTAGCTTACCAAAAGTTCTTTGAAAACGACCATTTGCGCTAACAGATTCATCTGAAAAATTAGAGTTAAAAGGCGAACTTACTCTAACCACGCTACCTGATGCAAACTCTGAAGCGCTTCGTATTCTATCTATAGTTTTACTATAATTAATGCTAGCATTCACATTAGTATAATTAAACATATTAAAACTAAAATAAGAGAGTCTTACATTATGAGCTAATGCACTTTCTAACTCCTGATTTCCTGAAAACACAGCATTATAGTTATTTAACACAATCCCTCTTGCTAATTGATTTACATCAGTAAATTGTGTTCGCATACCATAATTTAGTAATATTTGCTCGCTCTTTTTTAACTGCATTCTCATGTTAAAATCGGGTAATATTCTAAAAAAATTATCCTTATAATTAATATTAAATTGATTGTTTTTAGAGCTATATGCATGTGTTGTAAACCCTGGCGTAAATGTAAAAACACCTGTTTTGACTCGGTAATGAAATCCTAAGTACACATCGTTAAATGTATAAGCGATATTGTTAGTATCTAATCCATCTTTTATAGTTGGTGTTGGGTTAAATTCACTTCCGTTATCTAAATTTTGAAAAATATTTGAATTAAAATCTTGCTTACTATAAATGGTTCCTAATGTTAAATTAATATTGCTTTTGGAGTTAAGTACATTCCAATAATCAACTTTAGCATCTAATTGATTTGACTTTACACGTTTTTCTTGAGCAATATTATAGCCTACTTGAAAAGTATCTAAACCAAGTGCATTTGCTGTAGCAGCATAATTATCTTTATTCTCTAAAACAGCATTATAAAAAGGATCTTCGTCTTGTAATAGGTGTTGAGCTTCAAAAGCAAAAATATTTTTGTCGTTTAGCGTATAATAATACTTTAAATCTTGATTTATACTATACGGTTTTGAATTTTCAAATTGATTGATATTACCAATTACCGATGATAAAAATTGTCGATTTTGAGATTCTTTAGATGTTCTGGCTAACACATCATAATCTAACTGATTATCAGCATTAGGCTTGTATTTTGCACTAAACTTTAACATTGCTAAATCGCTACTCTGTTCTGTAAGATTCTCCGTTTCTTCATTTGGAATTCCCAAATCAGGATCTGTATAAATTACAGATTTATTCTGCTGAATCGTGGTTCTGCTACTTGAAAAAATAGCAAATCCACTTATATCTAAAGTCTTTTTTGGAGAATAGCTAAAATTTGCTGCTCCAAATTTGGTATTGATGTCTTTTGCTCTGTTATTTTGAAGCAATAAAAACCCTAAACCGTTACTCCCTAAATTAATGTTGGTTCCGCTTTGACTGCTTGGGTTACGAAACCCTCCAGTAAAATTGAAGTAATCGCGACGCGTAAATGCTATTTCTCCCACATTATTTAAATCTCCTATAACATTTATACTATATTCAGGGCTATAATAAAATAGTTTTGGTTGCGCTAGGTAAAGTGTTTCATTTTCAGAATCTCCAACACCAGCAGTCACATTACCAAACCAAAAATTCTTCTTTCCTTCTTTTAATTTAATATTTATAGCAATGTTATCTTGGTTATTTGTAACACCGCTTAACTGCCCCACCTCAGCAAAGTTTTTAAGCACCTCTACTTTATCTACCGCATTGGCTGGAATATTCTCTACGGCCAATTTAGAATCACCATCAAAAAAATCTTTGCCTTCAACCATAACTTTATTAACCGTTTTTCCTTCAACTTCTATTTCTCCATCGTCATTAACTTCAACTCCTGGTAGTTTTTTCAATACATCTCCCAATTTTCTTTCGGTTCCAGATTTAAAAGAATCTGCATTATACACTATAGTATCTCCTTTAATGGTTACTGGCATTTCGTAAACCAATTCTACCTTGCCTAAAACATTATCTACTTGTAATGTAAAGTTTTTATTAATGTTTTTATCGGTAGTAAGCACTGATGTGGCTAACGATTTCATTCCTATATAACTAACTTGAATACTATAGTTAGTATGCTTTTCTAAATCTAATTTAAAACGCCCATCGCTATTGGTAATCCCATAAGAATCTAAGACCTTTGTTTCTTGATTTATGGCAACTATATTAGCAAGTTCTAACGGTGTACCTATGCTATCTTTAACGACACCTTCTAATTTAATTTGACTAAAGATTGTATTAACCGTCAACAGGAGCAGTAATGAGACTATTAATTTCATGCGCTATGTCTATGTTTTTTGATTGATTTAAGATTAAAAAATTATCTCCCTCTTCTGTTTCCGCCTCCAGAACTTCGTCCTCTCATAAAGTTTTCTCGCATTTCTTCGGTCTTTTTTTTTACAATTTTATTGTATTCTTCTTTTGTAACTTCTTTTCCTTTTGATGGCACTTTTATCGTTGTTTTCTCTTCTGGATTTAATATAATTTTAGAACACAAAATTGTTGTTCTTCCTGAGTTTACTTCTAAAATTAATCCTGGTAACCCCCAATATTCACCAGGACCTTGATTAACGGGTATTTGCATAGTGTACCAAGCGACAACTTCTATTTCTTTTGGTGTTTCGTCTTTTCTTTTTACTTCTTTGTTTTTACTAGAATCTGGTGGGTTTTCATTATTCCTATTGGGGGGTCTTCTAAATCTAGAAAAATCAAAATCGGTTGAAACCATTGTGGTTGTAGCCTTAAAACACATATACTTACCTATCTGTTTTGTTTCACTGCCCATAACCCATTTTAATTGTGGTAAATCATCTTTAATTAAAAATTGTTTTCCAAAAAATTCTTGATCTTGCAATAATACCTGCTCTTTTACATTTTTATATTGATTGCCGTTTGTGAAACTAGACATCATTCCAAAGCGCATTCCTCCTCCCTGTCCTGGAGCTTCTAAAACCTCCTCTTCTTTATATATAGATTCCGTTTTATTAAAGGTAAGAATGTATGTTTTTTCAAGCATTCTTTTCATACGTTGAGCAATTTGCTTTTTGCGTTCTTCACTCATTTGTCCGCCACCAAAAATGCGCATATCAATTGTGGTTTTCGACACGTAATACGCTTTACCTTGGAAGTCTTGTTGTGCGAATAATGACAATGAAAAAAACAGTGAAAAACATATAAACGGCAGTTTGATACAATTGAATTTCATTAGAATTATGTTTTTGTTAGGAATTAAGATTTATCTTAATTAGACCTAAAACACATTCTAAAGTTTAATTTACAAAGTGTTATTTTTAGCACTAACCACCAATTCTAATTTCAATACGCTCACTATCGCCATCTCTATTATGTTTGTACCTCTCTTGTTCTTCCTGCATCCTTTTATTAATAATAGCTTCAAACTTTTTTTGAGTTAAAACAGTGCCTTTTTCTGGTTCTTTAATAGTTATTTTATTTTCAGGATTCAACACCACTTTACTACAAATTATTGTTTGTTGCCCGTCATTAACTTCAAGTATTAACCCTGGTAATCCTTGATATTTCTCTGGGCCATTATTAACAGGTATTTGTGGCGTATACCAAGCAGTAATAGTAATTTCTTTTAGCTTTGACTCTTCATCTGCACTGGCATCTAAATCTTTATCGCCATTAATACTTATACCGCTTTCAACAACTTCAATTTCTCGTTTCATAGTTGCTTTATAGCAGGTATAGTTTCCTATGTTTTTAGTGTCATTTTCAAGTTTCCAATCTAAGGTTTTTATACTGTCTTTAACTAAAAACTTTTTGCCAAAAACTTCATTTTGAGAAGCAAACCTGTTTTCTTTCATATTTTTATATAAAATATCAGATCCATCGGTACTAACAAACATCATTTGCATGCCCTCTGGTTGCGGCGCTTCAAGCTGCTCGCCTTCTTTATATAATGAAGAATTTTTAGTAAACGTTAATATGTATGTTTTTTCAAATTGCTTTTTAAGCATATTCATCATGCGTTTATGCATTTCAGTTTCCATCTGCGTGCTATCCAACTTAATATTTAACTTTCTATGCGTTTTGTAAGTAGCTACCCCCTGAAAATCTTGAGCTGCTAATCCGTTGATGAATAGGAAAGCAAATACGATTATAATGGTCTGTTTCATTTTTTGATTTGATTTTGATTATTAACACCACAAAAATGATATTCTTTTTAAAACATAATAGTTAATGAGTGTTAACTAGTGTTAAGCAATTGGTTTTATTTGCTTTTAACATTTACTTTTGATGTATGAACGACTTAAAGTACAAATGGATTTTATACCTTATTGTTTTTGTTATAATAGGTACTATTGGGGTTCAAGCGTATTGGAATTACAAAAACTATCTATTAAACAAACAACAATTAATTAACGATGTACAGCTTAGTTTAGATACCGCTGTAGAAACTTATTTCGCAAATTTAGCCGAAACAAAAACCTTTGCTTTTGCTTTTGAAGCCGAATCTGTAGATGGTATTTTATCTAATAAAGGTAAAATAGATAGCCTTGTGCAAAATATAAAAATCTTTACTAGCAAATCGTCTAATTTAGATACCATAAATGGTCAATTAAAAGATGAGCTTTCTTTTTTTAAAAATTTTGAAAAAGACACCATTATAGAGCATCAATTTGTAGATGACGACAAAAAAGAATGGTACAGTAACAAAATAATTTTAAAAAAACATTTCGACTCTACACTTAACTCACCTCAAATAGAAAACTTTAAAAACTTAACATCTAAAGTACTAATTTCTATGACGAGCGATTCGTTAAAATTAGATAAAATAAACACGTTTTTAAAAGATGAATTACGTACTAAAGCACTGGACATTAATTACAAGCTGTCGTACAAAAACAATCTAAACAAAATACATAACAGCATTAATAACAACATTAAACAAACGCCGTTGCGTGTTACATCTAAATCTGCTTTTTTACCTAAAAATAGTGTTTTAGAAATTCATTTTTCTAATGATACCAAAATTATTTTAAAGCGTATACTTTCAAGTCTTTTAATATCTGCATTACTTATTTTGGCTGTTATTAGTTGTTTATTATATCTTTTAAAAATTATAAAAAATCAAAAACAATTAGTCGAAATAAAAAACGATTTAATTAGCAATATTACCCACGAGTTTAAAACCCCCATTGCAACTATTGGTGTTGCTATAGAAAGCATTAAAAACTTTAATGTAATTGATAACAAAGAGAAGACTAAAACGTATTTAGACATATCTAACAACCAATTATCTAAACTCAATGTAATGGTTGAAAAACTTCTTGAAACCGCATCTTTAAATAGCGATAGTTTAAGACTTAAAAAAGACAATTATAATATTGCAGATATATTGCAAACACTAGTTGAAAAACATAAAATGCAAACTGAAAAATCAATAAACTACACCACAACTTCCAATAAAACAACTGCTAATATTGACGTTTTTCATTTAGAAAATGCAATAAATAACATTTTAGATAACGCCATAAAATATGGTGGAAATACAATTAATATTAATTTATCTCAAAACGCAATTGCTTTTACTATTTCTATTTCAGATGATGGTAATTCGCTAACAAAAGCAAATAAAGATAAGGTATTCGAAAAATTTTATCGCATTCCAAAAGGCAATACTCACGATGTAAAAGGTTTTGGAATTGGTTTATATTATGCTAAAAAAATTACTGAAAAACATGGTGGCACTATTCATTTAGATCTAGAAAACAATACAACAACTTTTAAAATGTCTTTACCTAATGAGTAAACTAACCACTATACTTTTAGCCGAAGACGAACCAGCATTAGGCCAAATAATTAAAGAAAGTCTAGAAACTAGAGGCTTTCAAGTTTTACTATGCGAAAATGGAGAAAACGCTTTTGAAATTTATAAGCAAAACCATCCCGAATTATTGGTACTAGACGTTATGATGCCTAAAAAAGACGGATTTACTTTAGCTAAAGAAATTAGAATGGAAAACGATACTATTCCTATTATATTTTTAACTGCTAAATCGCAAACGCAAGATGTGGTTGAAGGTTTTACCATTGGCGGAAACGACTATTTAAAAAAACCATTTAGTATGGAAGAGCTCATTGTTCGCATAAACAATTTGCTTAACCGAACGAAGCTTCAAAAAACATCAGAAATATTAAATATTGGAGCTTATACTTTTAATTTTCCAAAACAAAATCTTCAATTTAAAAATGAAGACAGCATGCAATTAACACATCGCGAAGCACATTTATTATTTCATTTAATTAAAAATAAAAATGCCGTTTTAGATAGATCGATAATTTTAAATAAACTTTGGGGAAATGATGATTTTTTCTCGGCAAGAAGTATGGATGTTTTTATTACTAAACTAAGAAAAAAGTTAAATAGAGACGATAGTATTCAAATTATAAATGTTCGCGGATTTGGGTATAAATTAATTTGCTGAAAACTGGTTTGATTTTTGTATTTTTCAAGCTACAATGAAATTTCTTTTTTATTTATTGCTTCTTTTACCCTTTTCAATTGTCTCCCAAGAGCATATTGAAACCATTTTTGTAAAAAAAACCAAAATACACACCAAAGCAATTATTGGGTTAAATAATTTTGAAACACCTTTTCAAATAAGCGATAATAATGTTTTTACTACCAAACGCAATCATATAGAATTCACCTATAACAACATTCAACTAGGGCAAATAACGTCTGCAAACACATTTAATCCTTTAAAAATAAATCTGTTTTATAACGATTTTAATACGGTTGTGATTTTAGATAATAGATTGTCTGAAATATTTAAAATAGATTTTAATGACACACAACCATACAGAAGCATATCGCATGTATCTACTGGGCACGACAATACACTTTGGCTCTTTAATCAAGATACACGTCAGTTAGAGGTATACGATTATAAAGCTAACACAACACGAGCACAAACTCTACCCGTTAAAAGCGCTGTTTTAGATGTAAAAAGTAATTATAATTACTGTTGGCTACTTACAAAAGAGCAGCTTTATGTTTACAATTATTTTGGAAGTCTCTTTAAAAAAATAAAGAATATTGGCTATACATCAATAGCAGAAAATAACGGCGATGTTATTTTAAAAAAAGACAACACCTTATTCTATTTGAAAAAAAATACAGATAATATTATTCCTATAAAACTACCAAATTTGTTAATAAAACAGTTTTTTGTAACCAACGAAAGCTTGTATATTTACGCAGATGAAACCCTTCAACAATTCCAATTAAAAATTAAATAGATTTATGCATATTGCGATTGCCGGAAACATTGGCGCTGGAAAAACGACGCTCACAAAACTATTAGCTAAACATTATAAATGGGAAGCGCAACTTGAAGATGTTGTAGACAACCCTTATTTGGACGATTTTTATAACCAAATGGAACGTTGGAGTTTTAATTTACAAGTGTACTTTTTAAACAGCAGGTTTCGACAAGTATTGCAAATTCACGAAAGTGGTAAAGACATTATTCAAGATAGAACCATTTATGAAGATGCACATATTTTTGCTCCCAATTTACATGCCATGGGGTTAATGACTAATCGCGATTATGAGAATTACAAATCGCTTTTCGAGTTAATGGAGTCTCTTGTAAAAGGACCAGATGTATTAATATATTTAAGAAGTACAATTCCTAATTTAGTTTCGCAAATTCACAAACGTGGTCGCGATTACGAAAACTCTATTAGCATTGATTATTTAAGTCGATTAAATGAACGTTACGAAGCTTGGGTACATGGTTACAACAAAGGCAAGTTACTTATTATTGATGTAGACAACCTTAATTTTGTTGATAATCCTGAAGATTTAGGACATGTTATAAATACCATAGATGCAGAAATAAACGGTCTGTTTTAGACGAAAAAAACTTTCATCAAGTAACTTAATTACTTTCACAACTATACATCTGTAATTAGTTTTAGACTTTCTCGTCCAAAGGTTGTAACTTTAATATCCTAAAAAACCAACCAAATGGCAATTACCAAAATAGAAATAGCTAAGATTTCTAATCTTGAAATTAAACAACCCACTTCCGCTTTAGTAAAAAACACAGATTTAGTCATTATAAAACACGAAAAAGGGATTTCTGTACTCTACGGAAGGTGTCACCATCGTGGAGCCTTATTAGCAGATGGCTATATTGACGGGCATAACCTTATTTGCGGTGTTCACCATTGGGACTACAGATACGATACAGGTGTTAGCGAGTACAATAATGATGAACAACTTCATAAATTTCAAGAATATATAGAAGGAGATGTGCTTTTAATAGATGAAAATGAAATTATTGAATTTGAACTTAATCATCCGCAACCTTTTAATCGCGATGATTATTTAGGGACTTATGCCGACACACACCCTGAAGATACAGAACCATACACATTATACATTAAAGAATTAGCAAAAAATGGTTTAAAAAATATTGGGCATCATGGGTTTTCGGCATCTATGGGAGTAGATAGAAATACACTACCAAAGTGGAATGATATTCAATTTTTGCCTGCACAATTAGCAACACGCCCATTATTAGACCATGAAGAGGTAGCTACCAAAGTAGTTATAGGACCAAAGGCAAAAAAACCTTTAAAATTAGACATCCCTCTTTTTGTAAGCGATATGAGTTTTGGCGCGCTTTCGCGTGAAGCAAAAATTGCTTTGAGCAAAGGTGCAGAGCTAGCAGGTACAGGAATTTGCTCTGGAGAAGGTGGTATGCTCCCTGAGGAACAACAAAGTAATTCGAAATATTTTTACGAATTAGCTTCAGCTCAATTTGGCTTTTCATGGGATAAATTAGACAACGTTCAAGCCTTTCACTTTAAAGGTGGTCAAGGTGCAAAAACAGGAACAGGAGGACATTTACCAGGTAGTAAAGTAACTTCTGAAATTGCAAAAGTTAGAGGATTAAAAGAAGGTGAAACAGCCATATCTCCTGCGGCGAACCCCAATTTTCATACCGCTCAAGATTTTAAAGATTTTGGAGATAAAGTAAGAGAACGTACTGGAGGCATTCCTATAGGTTTTAAAATTGCGGCTAGCCATATAGAAAAAGATATTCAATTTGCATTAGATGCAGGTGTCGATTATATTATACTCGATGGTCGTGGTGGTGGTACAGGTTCTGCTCCTACTATTTTAAGAGATCATATTAATGTACCCACCATTCCTGCTTTAGCAAGAGCTCGAAAATATTTAGATAAGGTTGGAGCTACAAATATCTCGTTAGTCATTACAGGAGGATTACGTGTTGCCGAAGATTTTGCAAAAGCCATGATGCTTGGTGCCGATGCTATTGCTATTTCAAATTCTGCATTACAAGCTATTGGCTGTTTAGGCATGCGTGCTTGTGGTACTAATAATTGTCCTGTAGGTATCGCCACTCAAAAAGAGACATTAAGAAGTCGTATAATTATTAATTCGTCTGCAAAACAATTGCATAATTATTTTGATGCGACAAACGACCTCATTAAAGTTGTCGCAAGATCTTGTGGTTACGATGATATTTCTAAATTTAATCATAACGACCTATCTACATTTGATAGAGATATGCACCAGCTAACAGGCATTAATTACGCAGGAATAAAATAATTCTATTATGTTTGAAATATTTGTTGGTATTATTGCCTTAGCTGCTTTTTTAAGCTACCTAAATGCAAAATTTTTAAAACTCCCTGAAACAATTGGAGTTATGCTACTTTCAATTGTTCTATCGCTTTTATTTGCAGCTAGCTATTTTATTGACCAAGCTTATTTCAATCATGTTACCAATTTTGCAAGGAGCATCGATTTTAAAACTATTTTATTCGATTTTCTTTTAGGCGTTCTCCTATTTGCAGGCGCCATTCATGTTAATTTAAAAGGGCTTTTAAAAGAAAAAGGAACGGTATTAATTTATGCAACATTTGGTGTTTTGGTATCAACATTTATTATTGGAACTGCATTTTATTATATCGCATCACTTTTGGGATTAAACATAAGCTATTTATACAGCTTAGTGTTTGGTGCGCTTATTTCGCCAACAGACCCTGTAGCCGTATTAGCGTTATTAAAAAAGGCTGGCGCGCCAGAGCACATGGAAATTAAAATTGTTGGCGAATCACTATTTAACGATGGTGTTGGTATTGTTGTTTTTTTATCTATCCTCTCTTTAGCTACCATGATGCACGAGTTTGAATTTTCGCATATTGCATCAGAATTTAGTAAAGAAGCAGGAGGCGGATTTTTAATGGGTTTCATCTTAGGGTATCTAGGAAAAAACTGCATAAAAAGCGTAAACAATCAAACGGTTATTGCCGTACACATTTCATTAGCTATTGTTTTAGGAGGCTATGTATTATCTAATGTGCTTCATATATCTGGAGCTATTGCTATGGTGGTCGCTGGTCTTATAATAGGTCATAGTTTGCATGCCAAAAGTATTACTGAAGATTTAAAAACTCACATGAACATTTTCTGGAAAGTTTTAGACGAAGTATTTAATGCGGTTTTATTTGTCCTTATTGGTATTGTAATGATAACTCTAGATTTTAATATATATCACCTATTACTTGGAATTACATCTATAGTAATTGTACTGCTATCAAGGTACATTACCATAAGGCTATCTAATATTTTTCTAAAAAAATCACATCGCGCAAATAGCAAAGAAACTATCATATTAACTTGGGCTGGACTGCGAGGAGGCATTTCAATTGCACTGGCATTATCACTTCCAGAAGGAGACATTAAAGACATCATTCTATACGCAACTTATGTTGTTGTGGTCTTCTCAATTATTGCTCAAGGATTAACCATAGAAAAATTGGTTTCTAAATTTTTAAAACAAAACTAATGGAGAAAAAAATAATTTGGCACAAAGTATTAAGTAACAAAAAAGAGTTGCCAGAAGGTCGCGTAAAAACAGTTACTGCAGATCATAAAGGCATTTGTTTAACGCATTATAAAGGAAAATTTTCTGCATTAGATAATCGTTGCCCTCATCAAGGAGGTCCTTTAGGTGAAGGCTCTATTGAAAATGGTTTACTACGCTGTCCTTGGCATGGTTGGGATTTCGATCCTTGTTCTGGAAAACCACCAGGAGGTTTTGATGATGGTATTGACACATTCCCTGTAAAGGAAGAAGGTGATGCTATTTATGTTGGTGTTGAAGAAGAACCACCACACGAAGCTACAGTATCTGATATTATGGTAGAAACCATGATAAATTGGGGTGTAAATAACGTTTTTGGAATGGTGGGACATTCAAATCTAGGTTTTGCTGATGCCATGCGCCGACAAGAAGCAAAAGGGCACTTGAATTTTTATGGCATTCGTCATGAGGGTGCAGCTTCATTTGCAGCTTCGGCTTACGGAAAACTTACAGGTAAGCCTGCTGCCTGCTTTTCCATTGCTGGTCCTGGAGCTACTAATATGTACACAGGGCTTTGGGATGCTAAAGTAGATCGTGCGCCAATTTTAGCATTAACAGGACAAGTAAAAACACAAGTAGTTGGCACTGGAAACTTTCAAGAAGTCGATTTAGTACAAGGTTTTAATACCGTTGCTGAATTTAATCAACGCGTTCAAAGCGATAGTAGACATGCAGAATTAATGTCTCTAGCTATAAAACATGCCATTTTAAAACGCGATGTCTCTCATTTAACATTTCCAGATGAAGTTCAGGAAAAAAAAGTAAATCCACATACCAAAGCAAAAGGCCCCAAAAACAGAATTACTTCTTTAGAAATTGCACCACCAATTGAAGCCGTAAATGAAGCGATTAATTTAATTAAAAAAGCAAAACGTCCAGTAATCATTATGGGGCATGGAGCTCGCGAACATAAAAAAGCGGTTGTTAAATTTGCCGAAAACTTAAACGCTGCTGTAGTCACAACATTTAAAGGCAAAGGGTTAATCGCAGATAATCATCCATTAGGAGGAGGTGTTTTAGGGAGAAGTGGCACCCCTATAGCATCATGGTTTATGAATGAATCTGATTTACTAATTGTGTTTGGTGCATCATTTTCTAACCATACTGGTATTACGCCTAAAAAACCGATTATTCAAGTTGATTTTGATCCTTTAGCCTTAAGTAAATTTCATCAAGTAGAAGTTGCCGTTTGGGGTGAAATATCAAGAACTTTAAACATTTTTAATGCTGAATTAAAAGGGCAGATACATACTGAAGATCAACGTGAAGAAATTGCAGCACGTTGGGACATTTGGAAAACTGAAAAACAGAAGCGTTTATTAGAAACTTCAGATAACGGTATTAGTTCTATTTCAATATTTGAAACCATGAATAAACTAACTCCTAAAAATGCAGTTATGTGTGTGGATGTTGGAAACAATGCCTATTCCTTTGGTCGTTATTTTGAACCTACAAATCAGGATTTTTTAATGTCTGGTTATTTAGGTTCTATTGGCTTTGCATTGCCAGCAGCTATTGGGGCTTGGGCAGCAGTTGGAAATACTAGACCTGTTATTGCAGTAGCTGGAGATGGTGGTGTTTGCCAATATTTAGCCGAAATTACCACACTTGTAAAATACAATATACCTGTAAAATTGATTATAATTAATAATCATGAATTAGGAAAGATTTCTAAAGAACAACGTGCTGGAGAGTTTGATGTTTGGAAAACATCCTTATCTAACCCTAATTTTTCAGAATTTGCACAATCCTGTGGGGCTTGGGGAAAACGTGTTGAAAAACAAGACCAACTCGAAGGCGCTATGCAGGAATTGTATACACAACCTAAAGCAGGTGTTTTAGAAATAATAGCAGATGTTAATTTAATTTAGTTTACATTCCTTCGAATCCCGATAGCTATCGGGAAGGAATTTTTCTAATTGAAACGAGGTTTCGATACAAAATTCTGAAAAAGAATTTCACTCGACCTGACAACATATAAAATAATAACGTACGTCACTTCGAGTGATTTTTGAGGCACGAAAAAAATTGTATCAAGAAGCTAAACATTAATAACAAATTATGGAACTAATCATCAACGTATTTTTAAGCATCTTAGGAATTTATTTTGCTATAGGCTTCCTTTTTGGATTGTACTTTATCATTAAAGGCGCTACGAAAATAGACCCTTTAATGCAGGATACTAAAAAGAAAGTTCGCTTCTTATTATTTCCAGGGGTTATAGCAACTTGGCCTTTTTTAATTGGAAAATTATTTAAACCTAAAACTGTTTAATTATGACTTCTGGATTACGTAGAGCGCACAAATACATTTGGTTACTACTAACCATAACCATTCCTGTATTCTTGTTTTTTTCAATTAAAAATTTAGATTTTTCATCTTCAAATAGCACAGTTTCCATACATCATAAAGAGGTAAAACAAGCACGTATTAAATTTGCTGAAAATGATTTAATAAAACTATCGTTATATAAAAATTCAGTAGAAGTTATTTTAAAATCAACATTAAAAAACTCATCTTCTACAGTTTACACAACAGATTCTAATGGAAATAAAAAACGAGTTATTGGGCAAATAACCGCTTCGGGAATTTATACTTTTCATATAAAAAAATTGCCAAAAGGCCTTTTATTATACGATGCTATTAAAGATAAAACAATAACAAAATTACTATTTTAATGGGATTAGATTATCAATTAGTACTCTGGAATAAACACAAGAAAACTTACGACAAAATTATTGTTTTTAGTATGTTACTTTACGTCATTTTATTTGCCATAGTAACATTAGCTTTTAATTCTGAAACAAGTGCAGAAACCTTAATTATTAGAGCATTTGGGTCCTTAGCTATTATCATGCTACATATTATTTTAATTATTGGTCCATTGGCAAGATTAAACACTAATTTTTTGCCCATTCTTTATAATAGAAGGCATTTAGGTGTAAGTATGTTTATTGCTGCTTTGATTCATGGCGGCTTTTCAATATTTCAATTTCATGCATTAGGCGATACTAATCCTGTGTATTCTATTTTTACATCGAATATGGATTATGGTTCATTAACTAATTTTCCGTTTCAAGTTTTAGGGTTTTTGGCATTATTAATTCTATTTGTTATGGCATCTACGAGTCATGATTTTTTCCTCGGAAATCTTTCAGCTAAAGTATGGAAGCGATTACACATGATGGTTTATTTTGCTTATGCCTTAATTATTGCTCATGTTTTTCTTGGTGCTTTTCAGCAGGAAACATCACTATTTACGATTGGTATTTTAATTATAGGTTTTATTGCTGTTGCAAGTCTTCATTTAATTACAGCATTTAAAGAACGTAAAATTGATACTACCAAAGCAAACGAAAAAGAGGGTTGGCTAGAAGTGTGTGATATTTCAGAAATTGAAGAAGATCGCGCCAAAATTTTCACCGTAGAAAATGAGCGTGTAGCTGTTTTTAAATACGATGGTAAATTATCTGCCATTCATAATGTCTGCAAACATCAAGGCGGACCATTAGGCGAAGGTAAAATTATTGATGGCTGTATAACTTGCCCTTGGCACGGGTATCAATACCTGCCAAATAACGGGCAATCACCTCCGCCATTTACAGAGAAAGTTGCGACTTACGAATTAAAACTAGACGGTAAAACTGTTTATATTAATCCGAAAGCTTTTGATGAAGGTACCGAAGTTAAACCATGTAAATATTAAGCTATGAAAAAGAATGATGAATTTTATGTACCTTATATAGATGGTAGCTTGGGCAAAAAAACCAAAGCAACTTTAAAAAAGTTTACTATTGGGGTTTTTGTAATTATTATAATTGGTGCGCTACTATTCAGTTTTACTCAAAAACCATTTAAAAATAGTACGTTCGAGCTAACAAGTGCCACAAAAATTACAGGTACATTTCATGAAAGCCCTTACCCTATGCTTCGTGTTGAAATAGCTAAAAACACATATAAAAACATTTTACTTTTAGGTTTTGGAAAATCGAGTGTTAATCCGTTTTTAAAGAAATTGCAAAATGAAATTAAAGATTTAAACGGGAAAACATTACATATTGAAGGGAACTTAATTTACTATAATGGAAAAACACTCATACAAATTACAGATGAAGAAAAAGTGACTTTAGCAAACACCTCTAAAACAGAAAAACCACTAAAAGAACTTGTAAGTAAAATGACCCTGCAAGGTGAGATTATAGACCCTAAATGCTATTTTGGTGTTATGAAGCCTGGAAAGGGTAAAATTCATCGCAGTTGTGCCGTACGCTGTATTTCTGGAGGTATCCCGCCAGTGTTAGCTACTACCGATAAAAATAACATGTCTCAATATTTTTTATTAACCGATTTGAAAGGCAATCCAATTAATAGCGACATATTACCATATATTGGAAAACCATCTGAAATTACGGGTATAGTTGAAAAAATGGAAGATTGGTTTATTATGAAAATAAACATTTCTGGTATCAAGGAATTAAATAAAAAATCGTCTATCTATTAATTAAAACATAAAAATGAAAAATATACTTTTTATAATACTTTTAACAATAGGGCTATCATTAAACGCCCAATCGGTTAATTACAACACAGACAAAGGGTTTATTGCAGAAGGGCATGATGTTGTAGCATATTTTAGTGGCGAAGTAAAAAAAGGAAACAACAAATACATAACTACGTTTGATAATATAAAATTTAAATTTTCGTCTCAAGAAAATTTAGATACGTTTAAAGCAACACCTAAAAAATATGTACCGCAATATGGTGGCTGGTGTGCTTACGCTGTGGGAGAAAAAGGTAAAAAGGTGTCAATAGATCCAGAAACTTACGAAATACGAGATGAAAAACTATACCTTTTTTACAATTCGTGGGGTAATAACACCTTAAAATCTTGGTTAAAATATCCTAAAGCTTTAAAAGCTAAAGCAGATAAAAACTGGGGACTTATTAAAAACAAAAGCTAAATTAACTTCGCTTTTTATCATTTTAAAAATTACAATAATTCTTAACAAAGATTTGACCTATCATTAAGTCTATGAGGCGCTATTTACATGTTTTTACTTCGGGCTTGCTTATAAGTTTTTTAGGAACACTTCCTATTGGAACGCTTAACATAACTGCCTTTCAAATTGCTGCATCTAAAAGTATTACAGATGCCGTTATATTTGCTTTAGCCGTTGTTTTAATAGAATTAATTGTTGTGAGAATAACATTAATTGGTGCAAAAAAAATTAATTTAAACGGCAAATTATCTTTTTACTTATTCCCGCTAGGAGTTGCATTATTACTGTATTTAGCTATTTCTAGCTTTATGTCGTTAGAAACTGTTTCTGAAATTGGAACAACTTCCAACATATTTCCTACCATACAGTCAACATTTATTTTAGGATTATTATTAAGTGCTTTAAACCCCATGCATATTCCGTTTTGGATGGGCTGGAATCGTGTTCTTATTAATAAAAGTATATTAGATAATAAACCTAAAAATCGTGCCTCTTATATTATAGGAATAGGTTTAGGATCTATGCTTGGTATACTAATTTTTATTTATGCTGGTAACTATATTTTTCAAAGCTATCAAGAATATCGTTTTATAATAACACTATTATTAAGCACACTCTATTTAGGCTTTTCATTATACTTAATGTTTCTTTTTTATAAAAAGCATTTAAAATTAAAATTTCAATAACTATCATGTTCAAATCATCAATACAAACCATTAAACTATTTAAAGATGTGCTTTTAGAACTTCCTGAAGCATGTTATTCTAAACCCTGTAAAGCACTTTCTAAAGCATCAATTGGGCAACACACTAGGCATGTTATAGAATTATACCAATGTCTTTTAGAAGGTTATAGCATCGAAGAAGTTTGCTACGATAAACGCAAAAGAGATAAGCGCATTGAGCAAGATATTACCTATGCCATCGAGCAACTTAACAACATTCAAAAACACCTTGTGCAACCAGATAAAGAGCTTTACGTAACCTACAACTTAAATGGTGATGAGGTACGTATTAAATCAAACTATAACAGAGAGGTTATGTATAATTTAGAGCATCTTATACATCATCAAGCCTTAATAAAAGTTGGAGTGGTACAATTAACGGACGTTTTATTATGTGAAACATTTGGTGTGGCACCTTCAACACTAGAATACAAAAAGCAATGTGCAGAATAATTCTATTTAAATAGAATAAATAACGAATTAATATGACCTATTTAAAGCTACTATTTTACAGAGTATTTCATTGGGAATATTGGCCAATGCAAGCTATTTACTATCCCATTTTCCCTGTATGGCTGTATTATGCTATAAAAGCACGCTCGTTTTTCTTTTTTAATGCGGCAAATCCTTCTATTACAAACGGAGGTATGGCCATGGAATCAAAAAAAGAAATTTACGATATGATTCCGCCTCAATACATTCCTAAAACATTACTTATAAATAAAAATGCATCAATAGATCATACCATTGAAGCTATTTTAAACGCCAATATTAAGTTTCCGTTTATTGTAAAGCCAGACATTGGAATGAAAGCTCTAGGGGTTGAAAAAGTTGAAAATAGGCATGAGTTAGAGGTTTATATAAATAAAATTTCAACCCGTTTTTTAGTTCAAGAACTTATAGAATATCCAAATGAAATAGGGATATTTTACGTACGTCATCCAAATGAAAATGTAGGTAGAATAACGGGGATTGTATCAAAAGAATTTTTAACGGTTATAGGAAATGGCAGAGATACCATAAACCACTTAATAAAACAAAATCCTAGAAGTCATTTTCAAATAGCTTCTTTAAAAAGGAAATACGGCAAACTATTAGATACAATTTTAGAAAAAGATAAGACGTTTGTTTTAGTTCCTTTTGGAAGCCATACTAGAGGGGCTCGATTTATAGATGATTCGGATAAGCTTACAGAAAAAATACAAGAAACAATACATTCAATATGCGTACAACTTCCTAAGTTTTATTACGGCAGATTGGATATTAGGCATGCTTCGTTTAAAGAATTAGGTGAAGGCAAAAACTTTAGTATCATAGAAATTAATGGTGCTGGCAGTGAACCAACTCATATTTACGATTCTAAACATTCTTTATTTTTTGCTTGGAAAGAAATTATTAAACACTGGAAATTACTATATCAAATTAGTAAAGTAAATAATAAAAAAGGCCATAATTATTTAAGCTTTAAAGATGGTACAGCCATGTTGAAAGCTAATAGTTTATTAGAAGAACATTTAAAATTGATATAACTTCTTATTTCACCTTTAAAACTACAGATCAATGAAGCAACCAATCATTATTTACTCATTACTTTTACTTACCACAATGAGTTTATATTCGCAAACAGACATTAAAAATAAGGCTTATAAACAAAATTATTTAGGGGTTTCTGCGCAATTTTATCCAGCTGGAATTATTCCAACTATAAATTATGAACATTTTGTATCTGAAAACGCTTCATTTTTATATAGATTGGGAGCAAATATTACTGATAGAAAAGATTTTAGTTCAGAACATGATAATGAAAAAGGTGCTGGTTTTGGAGGTTCTTTTGGCTATAGAAGACATTTTTTATTCAATAAAGGCAATCTTATTATAGGTTTTAATACCGATGCTTGGAATTTATGGATAGATTGGAAAGATAACATTGGTTTAGCAAATGAAATAACAGGGACATCTTCTGTTTTTGTATTACAACCATGGCTAGAAGCTGGTTATTTTTTTAATTTAAAAAGTACAGCATCTAAAATTGGTATTACAGCGGGTTTTGGAAGAGAAATAAATGTTATTACTAACGGTGAAGATGTTGCTCAAGATTGGATTGGTAGCATTTCAATACAATATAAGTTTGCGTTAAAACCATAGTTATACATGCAACTAAAGGTGTTTCAAACATTAGTTTAACAAAACAAGAAATGGTATTATAATGAATTTTGAAAACAAAAAAGGCTGTCTAAAATTTTCAGACAACCTTTTTCTTTATTATTTATAATGACTATTTAATTAATCATATTAATATTTTCTTTATTAATAACAACTTCAGTAGTATTTTCTTGAGTATTTAATTCTAAAACATCTGAATTAGTTATAGCCGCATCCTGTTCAAGAACTTGTTTTACTTCAATGTCTTTTAAATTTTCAAAAGCAACAACTTCAGTAGTTACTTTTTCTTCAACATAAGCTGCAACACCTTCTGTAGTTAGTGCAATACTAGGCGCTATAACTAAAGCTACAACCGACATTAGTTTCAACAATATATTTAAAGAAGGCCCTGACGTATCTTTAAACGGATCTCCAACGGTATCGCCTACTACAGCTGCTTTATGAGCTTCTGTTCCTTTTCTACCCTCTTCTTCTATAGTTTTCTTAGCATTATCCCAAGCACCACCAGCATTAGATTGGAAAATAGCCATAAGTACACCACAAGTAGTAACACCTGCAAGTAAACCTCCTAGCATTTCTGCGCCACCTAAAAATCCAACAGCCACAGGAACAACTATTGCTAATAAACCTGGTAACACCATTTCTTTAATAGATGCTTTTGTAGATATATCAATACATTTTCCGTAATCTGCAACACCATCAGCTTCATCAAAAATTGCTCTTTGCTCTTTTGTAGCTTTAGACATATCAGAATCAACAGCTCTCATAACTTCTAAAGCTGCTTTCAATTTAGGAATATCTCTAAATTGGCGTCTAACTTCTTCAATCATTGCCATAGCTGCACGACCAACAGCATTCATCGATAATGCAGAAAACACAAATGGTAACATACCACCGACTAATAATCCAGCCATAATTTTTGGCTGAGAAACATCAATAGCAGTTACACCAGCAGTTTTCATAAATGCAGCAAATAAAGCTAAAGCCGTTAATGCTGCAGAAGCAATTGCAAAACCTTTACCTACAGCGGCAGTTGTATTACCAACAGCATCTAATTTATCTGTACGCTCTCTAACTTCACTTGGTAATTCTGCCATTTCAGCAATACCACCTGCATTATCACAAATTGGTCCGTATGCATCAACAGCTAATTGAATACCCGTATTTGCTAACATACCAACCGCTGCAATAGCGATACCATATAAACCAGCATAATGATGAGACACCATAATAGCCGCAGCAATTAATAAAATTGGAATTGCTGTACTCATCATACCAACACCTAAACCAGCAATAATATTTGTTGCAGAACCTGTTTCAGATTGTTTAACAATAGACATTACAGGTTTTTTACCTGTAGCCGTATAGTATTCTGTTATTTTACCAACACCTAAACCAGCAATTAAACCAGCAATTGTTGCCCAAAACACTCCCATAGCTCCGAAAGGTAATCCTTCAACAGACTCAGGAATTAATGCATTAATTATAAAATAAGATGCTACAACCATTAATCCTGCAGAACCAAATTCTCCAATGTTTAATGCCGTTTGAGGGTTTCCTCCATCTTTTACTTTTACAAAAAAAGTTCCAAGGATAGACATTATAATACCTACAGCACCAAGTACTAAAGGTAAATACACAGCACCTAAGCCATCAAAACTAGGTGTTAAGATAAAAGCTCCTAAAACCATAGTACCTATAATAGAACCAACATACGATTCGAATAAATCGGCTCCCATACCAGCAACATCGCCAACATTATCACCAACATTATCTGCAATAGTTGCAGGATTTAACGGGTGATCTTCTGGGATACCAGCTTCAACTTTACCAACTAAATCAGCGCCAACATCAGCAGCTTTAGTATAAATACCGCCACCAACACGCGCAAATAATGCAATAGATGAAGCACCTAATGAAAAGCCAGAAAGCACATTTAATACCAATGTTAAATTCTCAGCTCCAGGCCACATCGATTGATATACCATAAATAAGCCACTTAAGCCTAAAATACCTAAACCAACAACACCCAAGCCCATTACAGCACCACCAGCAAATGCCACTTCTAATGCACGTCCTAATGATGTTCTTGCAGCTTGTGTAGTTCTAACATTGGCTTTGGTTGCTACTTTCATCCCAATGAACCCTGCTAAGGCAGAACAAATAGCTCCAATAATAAATGATACGGCTACAATACCGCTTGACCCTACTTCTGATGAGCCTTTAAAATATAATAAGACAGCTACTGCCGTCACAAAAATTGCTAAAACTTTGTATTCAGCTTTTAAAAATGCCATGGCTCCTTCTGCAATATTCTTAGCTATACGAGACATTTTTTCATCGCCAACTTCTTGTTTCGAAACCCATCCGCTTTTTAACAAAACGAAGATTAAAGCTAAAACCCCAAAAAGTGGTAAAAATTTCACTATGTATTCCATAATTTAATTAGTTAGTTTAAGTTAATATTTTTTTTAAACGATGCCTAAAATAGGAAAATATAATGATTCGTCCTAAAATAAAATTTGAAGATTATTTTGGATCAATCGCAAAAGTTGGGTGTATATTAAAAGAGATTACGATTTTTGTTTAAAAAAGAAAACCCTGTGGGTCTCTCAGGTCCACAGGGTATGTAAATTGCTATTATCAACAAAAAATTGAGGGATTAACTAATTTGAAGTGTTGATATTACGAAGTTACGTATTATATATGTTTTCAAACTGCGGGAAACCCGCAACGCCTTTACGGTTAAAATATAGAATTCAAGTATACTACTAGTTTTTAAGATGAAAAAAAAGTGAAAAAAGTGAAAATTAACATTTGTTAACTTTAAAAAGTAAGTATTTACTTATACAAAACCCTTTTTTCGAGCATTATTAATTAACGTTTCGTCTTGCCCGTCATCAACAGAAAACAACTCTCTTAGTTGTTTTTTTCGTTTTTCAATAGCACTTAAAGAAATATCTAAATGGGCTGCTAAATTTTTGGTTTTTACACCTTGAGATAATAAATGAAGTATTTTTCTGTTTTTCTCATCAATAACTATATCGCTTGTTATTGTTTTTCTAATATGACTATTGACGGTACCACTATAAAATGGCGGATTATTAAGTACTGCTTGGAAAGCACTTGCTAACTCACTTGATGTTAAATCACTTTTTATTAAAAACCCTTCTGGATCAATAGTTTTAATAATATTATGAATTCTAAAGGATTCATTAAACATGGTTAATACTATAATTTTTGCGTTTGGTAAAATGCTACGAGCATATTCTGCAAGATCTTCACCTGAACTCATTAACCCATCGGTTGATGGTGGCAGGCTTATATCTACAAATAACACATCGTAAGGCAATCCTTTTTCAATAGATTTATCCATGTAAGATACTGCTTCATCACAATTATTTGCAATATCTATTACAAGTTCCTGAGAATCTTTTTTAGAAAAAAGCAAGGTATTTTGATACCCCTCAATAATCATGGGATGATCGTCTATCATTAATATTTTAATAGTCTCTGCCATTTACTTAAATTAATCTGTATTAACTTTAATTATTATAGTTGTGCCTTTATTTATTTCAGAATTTAAAGTTAACTCGCCTTTAATTTCATTAACCCTAGATTTAATATTTTTTATACCAATACCTTTCTTTGCTTTATTTACATCAAAACCAGAACCATTATCGCTAATCATTAAACAAAATACGTTATTTTTAATTTCAAAGCTAATTTTCACTAAAGTTGCCTTAGCATGCTTATAAATATTTTGCAACGCTTCTTGTATAATTCTATAAATATGTATTTTAGTTTTGTTTGATACTTCTTCCCAATTTATATCATCATTATGATTTAATTCATACTTAAACCCATATGCTTTGGTTTGGTTTTCTATTAAGGCTTTAATAATGTCTATAAAACCTGATCCTGAGACAAAATCGGTATTTAATTCGTGTGATACTTTCCTAATATCATCTTCAATGGTTTTTAATTCAACAATATACTGACCTCTTGTTTTTATAGCCTCTACACTTGTTCCCGTATTAAGGCTATCTAAACTTAAACGTGTACCAAATAAACGACCTAAAACACCATCGTGTAACTCTTCTGAAATTCGTTTTTTCTCTAAAGTTCTTGCCTCTTCAATATTATCGTTTTGCGAAAGCATTAGGTTGTAAATCTCTTCATTTGCTTCTTGCTGTTGCTGAATAAACTTTAACTCTTTATTTTTATTTCTTTGCGTGATAATAATATATATTAAAAAAGAGGCCATTATTAATACCACAGAAATTATTAAGAGCCATGAGCGTTCTCTTGATAACTGAATGTTTTCTTGCTCTTTTTGATTGGTTTCATATTGAATTCTTGTAAACTTATTTCTAATATTTCTTTCATTTTTTATTAGGCTATCGTTTAGTTCTATATATTCATCATAGTATTTTACAGCGATACTATCATTTTCAATTTTTGAAAGCACAAGTAAGGATTCTAAATAAGTATCTTTTGAAAACCCATCAGAAATCCCTTTTGCTCTATAAGCATAATATTTAGCTGAATCCTTTTTGTTATTATCATTATAATATTCAGCTAAATGAAGGTTTAATATAACATTGTTATATATATCATCAATAGTATCTGAAACACTTAATGCCTTTAAATATAGACCAGGTAATCGTTCTAGGTTTTTGGATAAATACAATGTGTGAGCATAATTATCAAGTACCATTGCATAAAAATCTGGACGATCATTAATCAAGTTTTTCCGAGATAATAGTTCGCTGTAATATTCTAAAGCTAAACTATAATTCTTTGAATTTTTATAAACGTTTGCTAAATTATTTTTTTGGCTATCTATTGTTGCTGTATTTGTTCCTTTTAGCGACTTCTTTATATCTAATGCCTTATTATTGTATTTTATAGATTCTTCCCATTGAAAAAGTTCCTTAAAAACGATACCAAGATTATTGTAGATGTATGACTTATATGTTTTAACCTCTTCCGTTTCATCCAATTGATCTAGCAAAGACAATGCATTAATACTTGTTAATTCACTACCTGTATAATCTTTATCAATACGCTGAAGTATTGAGATATCTAAAAGGACAACAGCCGTATTAAATTTATCATTTAATCCTCTGAATAATTTTTCTGCTTTATTATCATAATAATAGGCGCTATCTACTGATATATCATAATAATAATACCCCAGATTCTTATTGATTTGGGCCAACAGAGAGTTATCATCAATTTTGGTAGCCAATTTCAAACCTCTATGGCTATATTTTAAAAATAAATTTGCACTACCTTTTTCTCGGTATATCGAAGACAAATTAATATAACTTTTTACTTTTAAAGTATCTACTCTGTATATCTCAGATAATTCTTGAGCTCGAAGTGCATATGATAACCTTTCTTCAAAATTATTAGATCTGTTTTTCTTTGAATTAATTAAATAAAATTCAATACTATCAATACTAGACCTAAAGTCTTCTTGAGCAAAAGATACTGATGAAAAAAAAATAAAAAAATATAATACTTTAAGTTTCAAAATATTTAGATATTTAATATCTCAAATGTATCTATAATTTTTTGATTTTTATAACAACATAAAGCCCTTATCTAATGACAAGGGCATTTTATTAAAATTCTAAATGATATCTTCTATCTTTCAGTAACTTGACCGTCTTTTAAAAGAGCCTGAGTATCAGTAGGTGTAACTAATACATCATCTTCTCCTAAATCTTGTTTAGTACAAGATGCTAATGTTGCTAAAAATAAGGTTGCAATTAAAGTAATTTTTAGGGCTTTCATAATTTTCAATTTTAAGGTTAATTATTATTTTTCGTTATTTATTTAAAAACATAAACTGCAACTAGGATTTTAAAAACAAAATCTTAGTTAAGGGAAAAATGGATAATTAACTTTAAAATCGAATGCATAAAAAAGCATACAGATTTTTTTACTATAAAATTGAGGGGTTGACATTACTGCCAATAAATGAATTAATTTTTCTTAATGAGTTAAGGGAGTATTATGGGGCACTCGTTAAGATGAAGTAAAAGTAGGCTAAACTGTTTCCTAATTAATAAAATAATCGACAAAAAGTATTATTTAATCGATTAAGTGCAAAATACATGATACATTCATACGATATAACCCTAAAGTGTCGACTTACTTTTAACCAAACTTGTTTTAACTATTTTGGTTTTTACATCTATATCTTCAGACATATTTTGCAATCTATGTATTAATAATTGCGCCGCATTGGCACCTATAATTTTAGCATGTTGCCTAATGGTTGTCAATTTTGGAATGGAATGAATTGCAACCGATTGACTAGAAAAACCAATAACTGAAATATCCTTAGGCACTTTACGTCCAAAACTTACAGCCGTATTAATAGCTATAATTCCAGAAGAACTATCGGCTGCTATTACACCATCTAGTTTCTTATGCTTCTTAAAAAGACTTTTTATTTTTTGTTGCGAATCCTTTAGTTTATTCATTTTTAAAACCAAGGGTTCATGATTTCTACTTTCTAAAATAGCTTTATTATAACCTCGTTCTCTTAATTTACCTACACTTAACTCATCTATATTGGTAATAAAAGCTATTTGTTTTCTGTTTTCTTCTATTAAACTTTTAGTGGCTCTGTATGTCGCATCAAAATCATCAACAATTACTTTATCGCATAAAACATCATGGGCTACCCTATCAAACATTACAATAGGCAAACCTTGACTAATTGTTTTTTTAAAATGTGCTATTTCATTCTTAACTTGTGTTTCTTCTGCCACACATAAAATAAAGCCATCAACACTTCCATTAGCTAGCAATTGCAAACTATGTTTTTCTTTTTCTAACGATTCGTTAGAGATACACGTTATTATATTATAGCCATGTTGTGCTGCTTCTCTTTCTATACCAAATAATACTTTAGATAAAAAATGATTGAGTATATCTGGAATAATAACACCAATAGTATTGGTTTTATTTTGCTTTAAGCTTAAGGCAACCTTATTGGGTTTATAATTGTATAGTTCGGCAAGTTCTTTAACACGCTTAATGGTTTCATCTCCTATTTCTTCGCTATTATTTAAAGCTTTAGAAACTGTAGATATTGAAACATTTAATTCTTTTGCTAATTGTTTTAAGGTAACCATACTAATAAACGCGTTAATAATAAACAACGCAATTTACAAAAATACATTCTGTAAAAAACATTAACCTAAAATAAGATTGTTTTTTTGAATTGAAGCGTAAAAAATATTGAACTCAAAATATAAATTAACATAAACTTCTATATAAAAAAGGCATATACATAAATGCATACACCTTTTAGCTATTAACCTTCTATATTTGCTAGACGGAATTATAAGACACAAATTAATACTAATAAGAATATTACTATGTAACATCTGTTACATTTAAAATAAAAAATAAGGCAAAAAGTTGTGTTAGGGTTTTAATTATACATATCGTTTTTATTTTAAAAATGACATGCAGAACAGTAACACAAGGAAAAAAACTATTAATATTGTTTATACTTTACCCATTATTTTTAAAGTAGAAGAATAATAAATTCTTGTACTTTTGTTCAGTGCAAAACAATATTTTAAATCATATAAACTCTCCCAAAGAACTTCGTCTTTTAAAACAAAAAGACTTAGTGCAACTCGCACAAGAATTACGTGAATTTATAATTAACATTGTTGCAACCAAAGAAGGACATTTAGGAGCAAGTTTAGGTGTTATAGAATTAACTATTGCATTACACTATGTATTTAATACGCCCGAAGATCAACTTATTTGGGATGTTGGTCATCAAGCTTATGGGCATAAAATATTAACTAAACGAAAAGCAATATTTCATACCAACAGGCAAGCAAAAGGTATTAGCGGCTTCCCAAAACGAGACGAAAGTAACTACGATGCTTTTGGCGTTGGGCATTCGTCCACATCTATTTCAGCAGCTTTAGGAATGGCAATTGCTTCAAAATTAAAACATGAAAACAAACATCATATTGCAGTTATAGGCGATGCTTCCATTGCAAGTGGGATGGCTTTTGAAGGTTTAAATCATGCTGGTGTAACCGATGCAAACCTACTCGTTATTTTAAACGATAACGCTATTGGTATTGATCCAAGTGTTGGTGCTTTAAAGCAATATTTAACCAATGTAAAAAAGGGTACTCAAAAACAAGATAATATTTTTGAAGCTTTAAATTTCAACTATTCTGGTCCCATTGATGGTCATGATATACATAAAGTTATTTCGGAATTGGAACGCTTAAAAACAATTAAAGGCCCTAAGTTTTTACATGTTATTACCACCAAAGGAAAAGGCTTAAAACAAGCTGAAGAAGATCAAGTTAAATATCATGCTCCAGGGCTTTTTGATGCTAAAACAGGTGATCTAATTGCCAAATCTGCTTCTAAGCAGCCTCCAAAATACCAAGATGTTTTTGGGTATACAATTGTAGAACTTGCTAAAGCAAACAAAAACATTATAGGCATTACGCCTGCAATGCCTACAGGAAGTTCCTTAAAATTTATGATGGATAAAATTCCTGAACGCGCTTTTGATGTGGGTATTGCCGAACAACATGCAGTAACATTAGCTGCAGGTATGGCAACCCAAGGCTTAGTACCTTTTTGTAATATCTATTCTACGTTTTTACAACGCGCTTACGACCAAATTATACATGATGTTGCGCTTCAAAAACTACCTGTTATATTTTGTTTAGACCGTGCTGGTTTGGTTGGTGAAGACGGTGCAACGCATCATGGTATTTATGATTTATCATATTTAAGATGCATTCCTAACCTCATTATTTTTGCTCCAAGAAACGAAATTGAATTACGCAATATTATGTACACTGCTCAATTAGGATTAGAGCACCCTATTGCGATTCGTTATCCTCGCGGACGTGGTGTAACCACAAATTGGAAACAACCCTTTACTAAAATAGAAATAGGCAAAGGCATTAGGCTTAAAGAAGGAAATGCTATAGCCATTTTAAGTATTGGAACCATCGCCAAAAATGTAAACGATGCCATTGCAAATTGCAATAATTCAGATACAATATCTCATTACGATATGCGTTTTGTAAAACCTTTAGATGAAAAATTGCTTCATTCTATATTTAAAAAATATGAAACGATTATTACTATTGAAGACAATACCATTAAAGGTGGTTTTGGAAGTGCCGTATTAGAATTTGCATCTGCACATAATTATAACACCAACATAAAACTTTTAGGAATTCCCGATACGTTTATTGAGCATGGTAGCGTTAAGCAATTACAAAACATTGTTGGTTTGGATACTGAAAGTTTAACCGATTTTATTAATGGTTTAGTTTAAATATCTATTCCCTTAATTTTCTTATAATTCAAAATAGCCTTGCTATCTGAAAGTAAAGATACATAATAACAAACATTCGACAATCGATTATACAAACTCGCATCGTCTACCTTAATGGTTTTAGGTAAGCTTTTTAATATGAGCTTATCATAATTTGAAGCGGTATTATCAAAACAATTATTTATTGCTTTTGTATAGGCTTCCAATAATGTATTAATAACACCATAACCTGCTATTTCTTTATCTACAACATCGGTTGATTGATAAATATTTTCAATACTTATTTTAATTATGTCGTTTATCTGTGCTTCATACTTACTTTTATCTAATAAAGCGCAATTAAAATCTCCGTTTAAAATAGCTTCTTCATGTTTAATAAAAATATCTACAGCTTCATCTATAAGAGTTCCTATGGCTAAGGCTCTTAAATAACTTACTCTGTCTTCCCTATTAGAAAGCGCGTAGTAGTTTTCAGTTTTAATTTTATCTCTAACAATATTTATTAAATATTCTAAAGCAAATTCTTCTTGAATAAGTCCAAGATTTATACCGTCTTCAAAATCGATAATGGTATAACAAATATCATCAGCCGCTTCAACTAAAAACGCTAAAGGATGCCGCGAAAAACTCACATCTTTATCGCTTCGTTTTACTAAACCTAAATCGGTTGCAACATCTAGAAATGCATCTTTTTCAGATTGAAAAAAACCATATTTCTTATCAGTAATATGCTTTGTTGGTTTTTTAGGCAAGGATTCTTTAGGGTATTTCATAAACGCCCCAAGTGTTGCATAGCTTAAACGTAACCCACCATTACGTCCCGACCTGCTTTCTGTTAAAATTTTAAATCCGTTAGCATTACCTTCAAAATCACATAAATCTTGATATTCTTTAGCGGTTAACTGGTCTTTATATTTTTTACCTTCTCCAGTTTTAAAAAACTCTCCAATAGCTTTCTCTCCCGAATGCCCAAAAGGCGGATTTCCAATATCGTGCGCCAAAGCCGCAGCGGCAACTATTGCGCCAAAATCGTTAGTTTTATAACCATGGACGTTTTGTAAATGGGGATGTTTTTCCAATAATTTCTGTCCTACTCGCCTTCCTAAAGATCGCCCAACTACACTAACTTCTAAACTATGCGTTAATCGCGTATGTACAAAATCGGTTTCAGATAGTGGGATGACTTGTGTTTTATCTTGAAGGCTTCTAAATTCTGAAGAAAAAATCACTCTATCGTAATCTACTTCAAACCCCAAACGGGTTTCATCTTGCTCTTTTCGAATACGTTTATTAGAATCGCCATAGCGTTTTAAAGATAGTAATTGTTCCCAGTTCATTTTAAATTTTTAAGAACAAGCAAGATAAGTAAATTCAGTAAAAACTAAACTCAAAATTTGATAACATTAAGCTAACATTTTAATCATGATTGTTTAATAATTCGATAACATTTTAATAAAAACAAAGCTATTTATTTGTTGTGTTATTAAAATTGTACCATGAAACAAATAATCACTTCATTTATAATACTTTTTACTTCCTTATGTTTTGCCCAAAACACAGGTATAATAGTTGGTAAAATTTTAGACAAAGAGTTTAACAATAACCCTTTAGTACTTGCCACAGTATCTGTTAAAGGAACTTTAATAGCATTAACTACAGATCAAACTGGGCTGTTTGTTATTGAGAATTTAAAAGATGGTGATTACACTTTACTATGCAGTTTTATTGGTTATAAAACTGAAGAAATAAAGGTTAAAGTTGCTTCAAGAACATCTAAAAACATTAAAATTTCTCTGGGAGCAGACACTCTTTCTTTAACCGAAATTGAATTGTTAAGTGGTCTAACGCAAAAAGAAGATAAAAAAATTACTACTTTAAAATAAGCACACACAATTAACCTTATATAGTTATGCAAAGTCAAGGCGAACAACCTTGGCTTTTTTGTTGACCCCAAAAACTACCTCGGAGCAAACTCACGACGCATTCGTAAAGAAAGAACAAAACATTTAGAAGCAAGCTTCGGAGCATTTAAATCTCTATGATCGAGTAAAATCAATTATACAATTTCTAATGTTAAATTAATGTTTACAAGCTAAAAAATAATCAAGAGTGACATAACATTATCATAACTCTTTTATTACTGTTCTTTAATCTATCCGTAACATAATGTTTACATAGCACATCTTTCTTTGCAAAATAAAATAATAAGAAAATAATGAAAAAAATACCACTATTATTATTAGTGCTAATTACGTCAACACTTACATTCGCTCAGAGCACAGGTTCTGTTGTAGGGAAACTAATAGACAAAGAATATAATAACGAGCCTTTAGCCTTTGCTAATGTGTTAATAAAAGGAACTACAACAGGAACTACTTCCAACTTTGACGGATTATATAAATTTGAAAACTTAACCCCTGGAGTTTACACTTTAGTATTTAGTTTTGTGGGTTACGAAACTCAAGAAATTGCAGTGACTATAGTTGCCGAAAAAGAAACTGAATTAAATGTTTCTATGGGGGCTAGCGCAGCATCTCTTGATGAAACTGTAATAACTACAACTACAAAAAGAGAAAGTGAAACAGTACTTTTATTAGAACAAAAAAGAGCAGCTGTAATTAAAGAGAGTATTGGGGCAGAAAGACTTTCAAAAATAGGTGTTTCTGATGCTGCCATTGCTACTACAAAAATTTCTGGTGTTACAAAAAGTGAAGGCTCTGGAGACATATATATTAGAGGTTTAGGAGATAGATATTTATCTACTACTATGAATGGTTTACCCATTCCTTCTGATGATGTTGATAACAAAAACATAAATCTAAACTTATTCTCAACCAACATTATTGAAAACGTAAGCATTAATAAAACGTATTCAACTTCTGGGTATGCCGACCAAACTTCTGGCAACGTAGATATCACCTCGAAAGAATATTCTAAAAAACAGTTTTCTGTTAACCTAGGGACTGGTTATAACACCAATGTTTTAGGATTAGACGGTAATTTTAAAAGAAGTATTGCTACCAAAGATGTGACCTTAGGCTTTCATAAAAAACAATTTGCCCTTGTTGATTTAATCACTAGACAACCTTGGGATCCCTTAGTTCAAAATAATACGGCAAACTATAACTTATCTATATCTGGTGGAAGAAAATTTGATGTTTTAGGAAAAAAACTATTCCTCTTTGTGGCTGGATCGCATTCAAACGCTTACGAATATCAAGACGGATTATTTAGAAGCTATCGATCTAACATATTAGATAACGAATTTACCGATGTTGAATCGTTTACAACAAAAACAAATTCTACAGGATACATAAATTTAAACCTTAAGCTAAATGATAATAACAGAATAAAGCTTAGCAGTTTATCTGTAAATAAAAGTATAGATAATGTTTATGAGCAAGGTAAAAATGGTTTGGGTTATGTTTTCGATCAAGACCCACAAGAAAATGGCGCTTTTGTAAGAGACCAAAATTTCAAGCAAACTAAGATGCTTGTCAACCAAATAATTGGTAATCATAAAACAGGTGAATTCAACACGCTTAAATGGGCGGCTGGTTACAATTTTGTATTAGCTGAAGAACCTAACAGAATTAGAAATGAAGCTAATATTTTAGATGCTAATACCGTTCAATACGCTCATGTTGGCGATTTTCAACAACGAAAATCCAATCAGAAAATTGAAGATATTGAATATAATGCATATGTAAAAGACGAGTTAAGTTTTGGTCAATTAGATGAAGACGACAACAAACCATTTAAACTTCATATTGGTGCTAATGTCCGTAAAAAAGAAAGAGTTTTTAGTTCCTTATTTATTGGAGTTAGAGCAAGAGATTTTCAAGTATCTTCTGTTGATAATTTCTCAAACACTTTTACTGAAAGCAATTTTAGCAACGGATTAATTTTAAGAGAAAGAGACCCCGATAGGTATGATGCCGATTTAACCATTGCATCTGGGTTTGCAAACTTAGACTTTGGTTTAAACAAAAAACTCTCTGGTAATATTGGAGTTAGGTATGAGCATGACAAAATAAATATATTGTGGGATGTTGCTAACTTTGTGGGTCGTGTTGCTTCTATCTCCAAAGCGTATAACAACATATACCCAAGTGTTAATTTAAAATATGAGTTAAATGATAAACACTTTTTACGTTTCGCATCAAGTTTTACCCAAACTTTACCAGAGTTTAAAGAACTATCTCCTTTTGAATATGTTTCGCCAACTGGTCGTGTAACGCGTGGTGATCCTAATTTAGAAAAATCAGATGTTTTTAATGTTGATTTAAAATGGGAATTCTTTCCTAGAAAAAATGAATTAGTTTCTGCAACAACATTCTACAAACAAATTAAAAACCCTATAAACTTAGCACTTACTAGAGGCTCTGCAGGAATATTTCAATATTCAAATACTGGAGAAAAAACCAATGTATTTGGCGTTGAGTTAGAAACGCGATTGAATTTAATTGAAAACGAAGACGAAAAACCAATTCTAAATTTCAACACCAACATAACCAAAATGTGGTTCAATCAAGATTTATTAGAAGAATTTCAATACAAAAATATTACAGAATCCGATCTACAAGGAGCTTCAGATTTAATTTTAAACGGATCGCTAGGTTACAACAATCAAAAAGAAAAAGAATGTATTGTAACACTAACTGGTAATTATTCATCCGATAAAATATTTGCATTAGGGTCTCCAGAAGATTTTGCAAATAGCAGTATTCTTTACAATGATGAAATCATAGAAAAAGGATTTTTTACTTTGGATTTGGTTGTTAGCAAAAAAATAACAGATAAGCTATTACTTAAGTTTATAGGAAGCAATCTCCTTAACCCAAACATACAGCAAACACAATCCATAAGAGATATTAATACTAGCATTGAAACTAATGAAATTGTTAGCTCATACAAAAAAGGAAGTCTGCTAAGTATAAATTTAAAATACACATTTTAGTTAACACTAAGGTAACAAATGTGAGTTCTCAACGAGTAAAAGTAACTTATGTTTAATATTCTAATAAAGAAGAAGAAAAGTCAATAAATTTTCTTTGTACTAAGAATTAAAAATAACAAAATTTAAAAATGAAAAAATTATCTTTAAAATTATTAAGTATAGCCTTAGTATTTACGGCTATTAATTTAACAAGTTGTAGTTCTGATGATCCAGATCCAATAATTGTTTCTAAAACAGAAACTATTGAAAACATAGATGCTGGTGTTTTAAATGGAATTTTAGAAGAAAGCTACGCCCTTAATGCTTCAACAGTTTATAATTTAACAGGGCAGTTTATTATAGCTAACGGTGGTACATTAAGTATTCCTGCAGGAACCAAAATTATAGCTGACAATGGTGGTACAGATGTTTATATTGCTGTTTTAAAAGGCGGAGAAATTAACATAAACGGTAATGCTAGCAACCCCGTTATAATGTCTTCCGTTAATGGAAATCCTGGAGATTGGGGTGGTTTAACCTTGTGTGGAAACGCAACTACCAGTGCTGGCGTAGATGCCCAAGCAGAAGTTGGCGGTTTCATTTATGGAGGTACTGATGATACTGATAGTTCTGGTATTATACGATACTTACAAATTGTTGGTACAGGTGCTCAAATTAATACCGATTCTCAATATAATGGTATTTCTTTCTACGCTGTGGGTTCTAGTACACTAGTAGACAATATAGCTGTAATAAATGGATCTGATGATGGCGTAGAATTTTTTGGTGGTACAGTTTCTGTTTCTAACTTATATTTAGAAAACAATGACGATGATGCTATCGACTGGACTGAAGGATGGAACGGAACCATTACCAACGCTTATATCTCGCATACCGTTGCTGGCTTCTCAACCGTGTTTGAAGGCGATAAAGACAACGGAAACCCAAAATTCAACAATATTACTGCAATATCTACTGTTGGAGGGACGGCTTTACAATTCAAAAAACAATCTGGTGGAACTATTACTGGCTTATCTTTAAGTGGTTATGATACCGATTTAGATATGAAAGATGGTGGCAATACTGCAAATGTTGTTTTTAATGATGGTTACACTCCTGTTGCTTTTGCTACTCCAGAAAAACAAGTAGAAACTGGTAATTATTTTTATGCTTTAAACACTTCTGTCGTACCTACTGTAGATGCTTCATATTTTGATTGGGTAGATTCAAATTTATCATTCGAGACTAGTATTTTACAGGGTGCTGTTACTGGTAATGTTACTTTAGACGCTTCAGTAAATTATATACTTAACTCCTCTTATATTGTTCAAAATAGTGGTAAGTTAACTATTCCAGCAGGAACAAAAATTACAGCAAGAGATGGTGGTACTGGGGTTTACATTGCCGTTTTACAAGGTGGAGAAATAGATATTCAAGGTACAGCATCTAATCCTGTTGTAATGGCATCTGCAAATGCACAAGGTGGAGACTGGGGCGGTTTAACAATCTGTGGAAACGCAACAACTACAGCTGGTGTTGGTGCTATTGCCGAAGTAGGAGGTTTTGTTTATGGCGGAATTCAAGATAACGATAATTCTGGTTCTATAGCGTACTTAGTTCTTAAGGGTACTGGTGCTCAAATTAACTCTGAGTCTCAATATAATGGTCTTTCTTTATATGCTGTTGGTTCAGCTACAACTATAGAAAATGTTTCTGTAATAAATGGATCTGATGACGGTGTCGAATTTTTTGGTGGTACAGTTTCTGCATCTAACTTATATTTAGAGAATAACGACGATGATTCTATCGACTGGACAGAAGGATGGAACGGAACCATTACCAACGTTTATATTTCTCATACTGTTGCTGGTTTCTCAACCGTATTTGAAGGTGATAAAGATAACGGAAACCCAAAATTCAACAATGTTACTGCAATATCTACTGTTGGAGGAACAGCTTTACAATTCAAAAAACAATCTGGTGGAACTATTACTGGTTTACACTTAACTGGTTACGATGTAGATATAGATATGAAAGATGGTGGAGCATTAGCTAATGTTCAAATTGAAGGCGCAAATGCAGACGCTACTCTAATTTCTGGAGAAACAAAAAAATACACTTTAAATTCAGGAAAAGATGCAACAGCATTAGATATTTCTGGATGGACTTGGAAAAATGCAAACTTGTAAACAAGAATTAAGTTGTAACAAAATTTGAATTCATAAAAAAGCATCCTAAAAATTAGGATGCTTTTTCACTTAATATACTTTTCGTTTAAAATCCTAAATTGGTTTTATCAATTTCAGATTCTTTTAAACTAGCTATAGTATTAGCACTATAATCTACTTCTTTTACTGTTTCTTTAGTCCAGTAAAACCATTTGCCGACTTTCTTACCATTATCATAATTTGCAGAAACTACTTTTTTGCCTGCTGTGTTAAAGCTTAACCACTCACCATGTAATTTACCATCTGCTGTGTAAGTCCCTGTTTGACTTACTTCACCATTGTCATGATAATAAACAACTTCAATTAAGTTTGTGTCTTTATTAAGTTTTAAATCTCTCTTTTGCTGAGCAAAAGATACCACAGTAATTAAAAAGGCAAATACAAAAAATGTGTTCTTCATAATTATGGGTTTAACATTATATCCCAAAGATATAATTTAGATAACATTAAAGCAACACTTACATAACATTAAATTAACATTAGACACATAACACTCTTTTTTACAACGTTTTAACACATACACATTTAACATTAAAAGCTTAATAATTCCTTAATATAAAGGTTACATTTATATTAACTTAAACAATCATATTTGTAATGTCTTAAGACAAAACAGTTAGTATTTCATATAATCTATTAGTTTTTGTCGACTACATTATTATGATTTCTAATTAGGCTGCCTTGGCCAAGGCAGCCTTTTTTTAGTTAAAAATTAATCATTAGGAAACATTAAGTTAACATTGGTTTTAGTTATTTGCAGCGACAAAAACTAAAAATTATAATGAAACTTAAATTTACTCTAGTAGCAATTGTATTATTTGCTATTTCAGCTTTAAACGCACAAGAAACTAAATCTCCAAAATTTGGAAAAGGATTATTCAATCTTGTAGGTCAAGATAGCACTTGGACTATGAAAATTGGAGCTAGAATGCAATTTTTAGCAATTTCTAATTGGGAAGATGGTGCGAGTAACGAATCTAACTTTTTAGTAAGACGTGCCCGTTTAAAATTTGATGGTTATGCATTTACACCAAAACTTAAATATAAATTAGAGCTTGGTTTATCTAACAGAGATATTTCGGGTGCTTCAGCGTTTACAAGTAATGCCCCTAGGTATATTTTAGATGCCGTAATGAAATGGAATTTTGCTCCTGGTTTTGAGCTTTGGTTTGGTCAAACCAAACTTCCAGGTAACAGAGAGCGTGTTGTATCTTCAGCAAACCTACAACAAGTAGATCGTTCGCTTTTAAATAACAGATTTAATATTGATAGAGATTTTGGCATTCAATTAAGACATAAGTTTAACCTTTCAGACACATTCATTGTAAAAGAAATATTTTCTATTGCACAAGGTGAAGGTAGAAATGTAACAACAGGAAACTTAGGAGGCTACCAATATACTGGTCGTGTTGAGTTATTCCCTTTCGGAAACTTTGCAAGTAAAGGCGATTATAAAGGTTCTGATTTAAAAAGAGAACAAACACCAAAATTAGCAGTAGGCGTAAGTTACGACCACAACAACAATGCTGTTAAAAACAGAAGTAACCAAGGGTCGTATATGGTTACAGATACAGGGTTTTTCGAAACGAACATCAATACACTTTTTGTTGATGCCATGTTTAAATACAAAGGATTTTCTTTTATGGCAGAATATGCCGATAGAGACGCCAAAGACCCATGTGCAAAAAACTCTGATGGCTCATTAACAGGAGACGAAGTACAGGTTGGTAAAGGTTTAAACCTACAAACGGGTATTTTATGTAAAAACGATTGGGAAATTTCTGGACGTTATACTAACATAGAATTAAACGAAGTAATTACAGGTAAAAATCCTGAAAGCCAATATACTTTAGGCGTATCAAAATATATTGTTGGACACAGTTTAAAAGTACAAACAGATATTAGTCACTTAGACGTTAAAAACGGAAATAACGAACTCATGTGGCGATTACAATTCGATATTCATTTTTAAAAAATAACAATTAGGTAACATACTAACCGAAAATACTAAAGATATTTACAAACTTTTTTTAATTAAATTATGGAAAATATATACTTATACATGATTATTGCTCTTGCCATTTTAGCCATTGCTGATTTGGTTGTTGGAGTAAGTAACGATGCCGTAAATTTTTTAAACTCGGCTATTGGCTCTAAAGCAATTTCATTTAAAACTATAATGATTGTTGCTAGTTTGGGTGTTGCAGTAGGCGCCATTTTTTCTAGTGGATTAATGGAGGTAGCTCGTAAAGGTATTTTTAATCCTGGAGAATTTATGTTTGATGAAATCATGATTATTTTCATGGCAGTAATGATTACAGACATTTTATTACTCGATTTTTTCAATACTGTTGGAATGCCTACATCGACTACAGTTTCTATTGTATTTGAATTATTAGGTGCCGCAGTTTCTATAGCATTAATTAAAATTTATGCTGATGATGGTACTAGAACTTTTTCAGACTTAGTAACCTATATAAATACGTCTACGGCCACAAAAATTATATTCGGCATACTGCTCTCTGTTGTCGTCGCATTCTCCATTGGTGCAATAATACAATGGGTTACAAGACTATTACTATCTTATAACTTTGAGCAAAAAGCAAAATGGGTAGGCGCCTTATTTGGTGGTATTGCTTTAACTGCAATTACGTATTTCATCTTCATGAAGGGGATTAAAGGTACTAACTATGCAAAATCAATTGTAGATGTGTTATATAATGGATCTGCAGAAGGTATTTTAGACTGGGCAAATAATTATTTTGGCAGTACATACGAAAGCATAAAAGAACTTACTAAAGACAAAAAAGACTTGATTAAAATAAGTCCTGAAAACGGTACTGTAGGGTTAACACTTAGAGGATTTTTAGAAGTAAACGTGCTTCCAATTGTAGGCGTTAGTTTAGTTATTTGGTCTTTATTATCGTATGTATTTGTTACAGCATTAAAAAAGAACATTTATAAACTTATTATTATTGTTGGAACCTTTGCTTTAGCATTAGCTTTTGCTGGAAACGATTTGGTAAACTTTATAGGTGTACCAATTGCTGCATGGCAATCCTTTTTAGACTTTGGCGATCCTCTTGTAAACACCCTTGGTTTATCTGCTGAGAATTTTCCAATGGACAGTCTTGGAAAAAAAGTATCAACACCAACTTACTTGCTAATTTTTGCAGGGTTAATTATGGTAGTAACTTTATGGTTTTCTAGTAAAGCTAAAAATGTTGTAAAAACATCATTAGATCTATCTAGCCAAGGAGAAACTAAAGAGCGTTTTCAACCTAACTTTTTATCGCGTGGCTTTGTAAGAACAGCAATGGCTATGTCTCAAATGTCATCGTATATTTTACCTAAATCATGGCAAGATAAAATTGAGCAACAATTTGAAATTCCTGTAATTCCTTTAGCTAAAGATAAAGTACACGAATTACCAGCTTTTGATATGGTAAGAGCTGCAGTTAACTTAATGGTTGCTGCTGTGTTAATTTCAATTGCAACATCTTACGGTTTACCATTATCTACAACTTATGTTACATTTATGGTAGCCATGGGTACCTCGCTAGCCGATAGAGCTTGGGGTGCAGAAAGTGCCGTATATAGAGTTGCAGGTGTAATTAATGTTATTGGAGGTTGGTTTTTTACCGCGTTAAGTGCATTTACTGCTGCGGCGTTAGTAGCTTACCTGCTTAATTTAAACCTACCTGTAATGTTCCCATTATTGCTGGTAGTTGCTTTTGCATTGCTATTAAGAAATTACCTTGCACACAATAAAAAAGCAAAAGAAATAAAAGCTGAAGATAGCTTAACAAAAGCTGAAAGCAGTTCTGTACAAGGTGTAATTCATGAAAGTGCTAGTAATATTTCTAATGTTGTAAAACGTGGTAATAGAATTTACACTAATGCTATTAAAGGTCTTGCAAAACAAGACTTATCACTTCTTAAAAAGAATAAAAAACAAGTTATTAAATTATCAAACGAAGTAGATGAATTACGAGATAACATTTTCTATTTTATTAAAAATTTAGATGAATCGAGTATTGGAGCAAGTAACTTCTATATTAATATTTTAGGATACTTACAAGATTTAACACAATCTTTAGAATACATTTCTAAGGTGAGTCATAAACACATTAACAATAATCATAAAAAGTTAAAATTCAATCAAATAAAAGAATTAAAAGAAATAGATAATGCTTTAGAAAAGTTATTTAACGATACTAAAGATGCTTTTGATTCTAGGTCTTTTGAACAAATTGGAGCTATTTTAAATAACAAAAAAGAAACTTTTAATTTGGTTACTGAAAAAATACAGAAACAAGTTGAGCGTACTAGAAATGAAGAATCTAGTCCAAAAAACACAACCTTGTATTTTAGTATTTTATTAGAAACTAAAGATTTATTAACTGTTACAATGAATCTGTTAGAAGAATATTATAATTCACATGATGCATCTGTAGAACCTGCGACAATAATAACTCCAGGAGAAGAATAAAATTCTTTCTTTAAACAAAGAGGCTGTCTGAAAAGACAGTCTTTTTTTTGCGAATTTTAGAGTTAGTTTTTAACTTTAGGGATGAATAAAAAGTAGTCTTCAAAACTTACCATCAAGACATTACGAGTTACACATTAGGACAAACCACAGCAGATACCGCACTATTAAAAAATCATTTGACCGACCATATAGAAAGCTATAAGCAAACACCTAAGAGCGTTACGGCAGATGCTGGCTATGGGAGTGAAGAAAACTATACCGATTTAGAATCTAAAAACATTGATGCTTTTGTGAAATACAATTACTTCCATAAAGAGCAAAAGCAAACAAAAAAACACCCAGACCCTTTCCATCCAGACCAGCTATACTACAATAAAGAAACAGACACCTATTACTCTGCCCTATGGGACAAGTAATGACCAATATTGGCAGCTATAAAAAGAAAACCAAAACAGGCTTTGAACAAACGCTAA
>CANKVS010000001.1 GCA_947487155.1 uncultured Flaviramulus sp. | reverse complement strand
TGTGATTTGCGATGGAGATCCTAGCAAATCACAACTATTTAGTTCTGCTTAGAACTCTTCCGAACACTTATGTTTTTAAAACCTGATAGGTCTCTTTATTTCACTTAAATATAATTATAGATTATGACAAATTATGATGGTTTAGCTAAATTTAAATAAACTACTAGAAAAGCTTATTATTTCTTAAGCATCATCATTATTATTATCAGAAGTGGAGTTTTCCTCCTTGAGTGCTAATATATTCGGGAAAATGGTTGGAATTAAAGATTTTACAGGTTTATAAAGTACAGAATTATCTATCTTTTCTTCATCAACAAAGGTGATGGTAGTATTCATTCTATCAAAAATATTTAAAACCACGCTTAAAATAAGTGCAATTTTTAAAGCACCAAAAACACCACCTAAAAATTTATTTATAATACCAAGCGCTGCGAAATTTGCAAGTTTAGTTAATGCTTTTCCAGCCAATGCAATGGCTAAAACAATAATTACAAAAGTTATAGCAAACGCTACAATATTAATTGTTTTTTCATCCCAGTCTACTTTAGTTTGTAAAAAATCGCTAGCAAAATTGCTAAAATGGATGGCGCCGTAAACACCAGCAATTAAAGCCACAAGTGATGCCACTTCAACAAAAAGCCCTTTCATAAAACCACGAATAAGACCAAATAAAATTAAAGCCCCCAAAACAATGTCTATAACACTCATAAATGAATAATATTTATGTAAATATATAATAAATTCGTTCCTTTTTTAAGGACAGATGTCATGAAGTGACAAAGAGGTTCATTAACTTTGTAACTTTAAATTAGTAAAACTAATATTTATAAACGTGTATTACGTGCTAAATATTTTAAGTTGAACGAATTATAAATTTTAGATAGAGGATTTATTGTAACGTATTATAACTTCAATGTCAAGAGACGAACAATTAAAAGAAAGATGGGATTTTGTAGTTAAAAAACTATCCAATCAATTTGCCGATGGGGATGTTTTAGATCTCGACGCTATTATTTATTTAATAGGTGTACAAGAACTTGGTCAGCTCGATAAGAGCTTTAAAAAGGATCAAAAGTTAGATCTTATGCACATTGCTATTTGCAAGTTATTAACGCCTTATGGGTATTATGAACTCGATTTTGTTGATGACGATGGGTGGCCGCATTACAAGGCTTTAGAAGATTTACCGCATTTAAAATCTGGCGAACAAAGTATTTTAATGAAAGAAGCCATTGTAAACTATTTTCTAGAAACGGAGTTTATAGAGTAGATTTTCTAATTATTACGTCATTGCGAAGCTAACTTTTTTGTTAGCTGTGGCAATCTCTCCATCGATTAACAGATTACTTCGTCGTTTACTCCTCGTAATGACGATATTTTTAATTAAATTTGCCATCATTTTGAATATGTCATGATAGATAAGATAAAAGAACTTATTGCCGAAGCCGAAGCCTTTAAAACACAATCTAAAGAAGAAGTTGAAGCATTTCGTATAAAATACTTAGGTAAAAAAGGATTACTAAACGATTTTTTTTCAGAGTTTAAAAATGTTGCCAATGATCAAAAAAAAGAATTTGGGCAAACTATAAATAAACTAAAAAAAACAGCCGAAGATAAAGTAAACGCGTTAAAAGAAGAATTAGAAAATAAAGACGACGTTAAAGGGGTTTATGGCGATTTATCAAGACCAGGAGAACCTATACAAATAGGAGCGCGTCACCCCGTATCTATTGTTAAAAATCAAATTACCGATATTTTTTCACGCATAGGGTTTAATGTTAGCGAAGGCCCAGAAATTGAAGACGATTGGCATAACTTTACCGCTTTAAATTTACCAGAATATCATCCAGCACGCGATATGCAGGACACATTCTTTATTCAAACTAATCCAGATATATTATTACGCACACATACCAGTTCTGTACAAGTGCGTTATATGGAAAATAACAAGCCGCCTATTCGTACCATTTCTCCAGGGAGAGTATATAGAAACGAAGCTATTTCGGCACGTTCGCACTGTTTTTTCCACCAAGTTGAAGGTTTGTATATAGATAAAGATGTGAGTTTTGCAGATTTAAAACAAACCTTGCAACATTTTACAACCGAAATGTTTGGAAAAAGTAAAATACGTTTACGTCCGTCGTATTTCCCATTTACAGAACCAAGTGCAGAAATTGATGTGTATTGGGGGTTAGAAACCGAAACCGATTACAAAATTACTAAAGGCACTGGTTGGTTAGAAATTGGTGGTTGTGGTATGGTAGACCCCAATGTATTAGAAAACTGTAAAATAGATGCTACAGAATATTCAGGATTTGCTTTTGGAGTAGGTATAGACCGTATTGCTATGCTATTGCATCAAATAGGTGATATACGTTTATTAAGCGAAAACGATGTTAGGTTTTTAGAGCAGTTTAAAAGTGCATTGTAAAACGTTTTTTGGAAAAAGTTCGTTTAACGTGTTTGTATAAAATTAGTTGCGCAGTTTAAGCACTAAAATTAGCAAATAAACACAGATAGAAAGTCCGTGAGGATTTTCGTAAGTAGGCGAGAACCAGCCATTAATTATACACGGCCACAGTATTTTATTCTAAATATTCTCTTAATTCTTTTCCTAATTCAGTCAATTCAATTCCATTTCCATTTGTATCGTCTTTCTTATTTTGTATTATGTTGTTTGATAGTAAATTGTTTGTAGAGTAATCAACTATGTTTAATAAACTTATATTTTTTTCGTCTAAACCTTTATTCTTAATATAATCTCTAGCAAAATCATCAGTCCATTTTGTTGTTATTTTTCCCATATTTATATGATAACCACCTTTCTCTTTTTTAGGTTTAAAATCTTTTGCCCAATTTTCATTATCTAAAAGTATAGTTAAACTATGAATTGATAATTTTTCAATAAGGTTTATAAAGAATTTGTGTTTCTCAAACATTGTAATAAAATCGGATTTTGTAATATTTTTTAAAATATTAGATAAATGATTTATTAATTCTTCATCAGGTGGAGATTGATTTAAAATCTCAAAAATTTTATTTGTTAGCGATAATCCGTAAGGGTTTTTTAAGAAATCAATCAATACGTTTAGCTGGAGTTGATTTTGTTCAACTTTATCTAATAAACTTGAAAGTAATATTTTCTCTTTCTCTTTTTTTAACTCCTTATTTACATCATCATTCCAATTTACAATTGTTTGGATAAGTTCTCCAATTTTAAAAGAGCCTAAAACTTTATCCTTAATAGTTTTAATTGTTTTTCCTTTTTTTATTTCATCGATTTTTGATTGACTTAAAGTTATTTCATTCAATCTTTTATCTAATGAATTTTGATTTCTATAGGAATCTATATTTACAATTGAATCACTGTTTTTCATATTGTGGTTAATACAAAGATAAAGTTCCGTTTCAATACTGAAACAAGTTCAGCACAGGTGAACTTTATCGATTGTTAAACGAAATTAGTTAATTTTTCTGACAAATTCAAGTTTTCAAATTTTATAGAAATGATATATTTGCAAAATGAAAAAAGACATCCAAATTCCTAAAGTAGTAGGTGTTTACGTAGCTATTGTAAATGAATATAACGAGATTTATAAAACTCAAGATTGGAACGCGTATATAATAAACGATAAAAATGTTGATATAGACATGGTTATTATTGTTACCAGTGGTTATTCCGAAGAAAAAATGACATCTACCTTTAGAAAAAAGTTAGACAGACTACCTAAAAAAAGCTATGCTAAAATAGAATTGATGCAAGAGAAGTTGTTTGCGTTAAACAACACGTTTAAAGTTTCTTTTTTTGAAGGCAATACCATGTTTGATAAAACCTATTTGTTTCGTAAAAACACTATTAATTTAAAGGCTTTACAGCCACTTCCTTTAATGCCTGTAAAAGGTGTTTTGGTGAAGTAATTCGTTATTTTTGAGAAAGTAGGAATTTTATATGAAGTTATAAACTGCATAAGGGATTGAGCAATTGTTGGAGTTCCTCGCAGAGAGCGACTTGTGAAAGCCCGACCCAACAGGGTTACGCCCAAATTATATAGTTAATAAGGAATTTTTAATCCAACTTATCTGTTAACTTTTTAAATACCTTTTTAGGGTTTTTACCCTCGTAAAGTACTGCGTACACAGCATTTATAATTGGCAATCGTGTTTTCTTTAGGTTTTTAGCATTTAGTAAAAATGCACTTTTTGTAGCGTAATAGCCTTCGGCGACCATATTCATTTCCATTTGTGCCGATTTTACCGTGTAGCCTTTACCTATCATATTTCCAAACATACGGTTTCTAGAAAACACCGAGTACCCTGTAACCAATAAATCGCCTAAATAAGCCGAATTATTAATATTACGTTTCATTTTATGCATTTTTTTAATAAAACGTTTCATTTCACGAATGGCATTACTCATTAATACACTTTGAAAATTGTCGCCATAGCCTAAACCATGTGCAATTCCAGCAGCGATAGCGTAAATATTTTTAAGCATTACAGCATATTCAACCCCAATAATATCGTCACTTATTTTAGTTTTAATGTAATCGCTAGATAAGCTATTAGCTATATTCTGAGCTTTTTCGGCATCAGAACATGAAACAGTAAGATAAGATAAACGTTCTAAAGCAACCTCCTCGGCATGGCAAGGACCAGCTATAACAGCAATATTACTAAAAGGGATGTTATAAGCGTCATTAAAATGTTCGCCAACCAACAATCCCGTTTCTGGAATAATCCCTTTTACTGCAGATACAATAATTTTATTCGAAATATTCGTTGTTAGTTTTTCTAATTCGCTATGCATAAATGCAGATGGAATTACAAAAATTAAAACATCGGCATAATTTGCAATGTCATTAATATTGTTGCTTATTTTTAATTGCTCTAAATGAAACTCAACAGAACTTAAATAATTAGGGTTGTGTTGCTCTTTTAATAGGTGCTCTTTTGTGTAAACACTACGCATGTACCAACCAACTTCATCTAAATTTTCGCAAAGCATTTTTACAATAGCAGTAGCCCAACTTCCGGCTCCAAAAACAGCATACTTTAAAGGATGACTCATAGAATAATTAAGGTTAGAATTTCAAAAATACATAAAAATATTCAGCGACTGTATAACCAATAAATTCAATAAAATTATTTTTTGGCACGCGTTTTGAAATCTAAGTAAGTATGAACCCTAAAAATGTTTGATTATTAAGTAAGCATAAATCAATAAAATATTATTATTTAAATAGATTTAATTGGTTTTGCGAATGACATATAACTTTCATTTGAAGATAAATTTTGAACGTATGAAAACTATAAAATTACTTTTAACCTTTGCTTTAACAGCGACACTTTTTACGTCGTGTTATACCGAAGTAAATATTGATGACGAACCAACCATATCTTTAAACCAATTATTAAGTTCGCATGAACTATGGTATGTAGATGTTAATAAAACAGTTGGATTTGGCGAAACGCCATTTTTACAAAAAGCGTTTACTATATCTTTTAGAGGTGGAACCGTTTTTGCAAACAATAATATAGTTGGTCTTGGTGATAATGGTGGTGGTTTTGGAATTGCTATTGGCGATTATGATGCTTACGATATGATATTAGATGTGGAACATGACCTTGATGGCTTTGAAACCTTTGATGTTTTTCAAATAGATAATAATACATTAGAGCTTTACAACCCTAATAACGATACGTCTTATTTTTTAGAAGGTTACCAACGCAGTAATTTTGATTACGACTTTGTGTTTTATGACAACATTCATTATTTCTTACAAGAATATGAGGCTTGGGAAAAAACGTATACTAGCGATTTTGGAGCTATAAACGAGTTTGATAATGAAAATTATTTACAGTTTTTAGCTGGTGGTAATGATGAAACTTTTCAAAGTTCGCAAGATGAAACGGGACTTAATCCAAATAACCTAATTTGGGATTATACTGGTGTTTATGGTGTTGGTGATGTGACTAACGATATGTACTTAAAAACATTAACATTAGATTATGACTTTTTAGACAATGAATATTTTGAATTAACCGTTTTAACTGATGAGAAGATAGAATTATACCATCCTTCTTCTGAAACGGTATACGAATTTGAAGGTAGAGGCTATATTCAGTATTTAAAAACAGGAGAAAAAAAGATAGCAACAAAAACGAAACGAAACGAAATGCGTAAGCATAGAAAAAATAAAGTAGTGAACCCAAGAAAAAACACAAGGGTAAATTAAAGAATAGATATAATGTGAGATTCTAATCTGTACTAGGGTTAGTTTTACTAAAAATTTTGGTTGGTTATTTAGTTTAGAAACCGTTTAAAGAATTATTCTTTAGGCGGTTTCTTATTTGTTGAACTCATCTTGACTTTTTGTGTTTAACCGAAAATGAATTAAAATTTATCCATATGAGGCACTTTTTGAAATGCATAGCAGCGATACGGATAAGAAAAGTAACAAAATATGGGTGGATTTTGGACATTTTTTAGGAAATAGAAAAAGCCAAGATGAGTTCATTAATAAGTTGTGACTATTTAAACTTTTTTGTGTCTAATCTATGTATTGCTTAAATCATACATTTAATACAAACTATTATTTAGTAACCTTAAAAAACATAAAACAAGATGGGATTATTTTCATTTATTAAAAACGCAGGCGCTAAAGTTTTCGGAATTGGAAAAACAGATGCTCAAGAAGCTGCTGAAGCTGCGGCGGCAGAACTTAGATTAGAAACAATGGCAGCAAGAAAATTAGAAGAAACAATACAAGATTTGCAATTACAAGTTGAAAACTTAAATGTGCATATTGATGATGATGTTGCCACAATTATAGGTATTGCATATAATCAAGCTACAAAGGAAAAGGTGGTTTTAGTTGTTGGAAATTCTAATGGTATCGCAACGGTTGATGACCAAATGACTGTTGAACATGTAGAGCCAGGAGCACAATTTCATACTGTTGTAAGTGGTGATACTTTAGGTAAAATTGCAAAAACGTTTTATGGCAACGCTATGAAATATCCTGTAATTTTTGAAGCTAATAAACCAATGTTAGAACACCCAGATAAAATTTACCCAGGACAAGTATTACGTATTCCTGCTTTAGATTAAGTAAAGAATATTGTATAAATAAGAAGTCAACTTGAGGGAGTTGACTTTTTTTATGCAATAGGTTTATACATAAATACATTTAATGTTCAGGCAAATCAAGTTATTGAGACTAACAGTTGTATTTAGGTAAAACTCTAGTTAATCTAAAAAAGAAGAATTCCACACTTTTGACACCTCTAAACTGTACTTTAAAAGATTTTTATTTTAGCATTAAAAAATCCCACCCAAAAGCATTTTTAGAATTACTTTTATTAATAAGCTCCCCTAATTTTAAAGAATCAATAATAATTAAAATAATACCCACAGGTGTGTTTAAAATTTACTTATTATGATGAAGAATACATCTATACACTATATTTATAACTAAATAATTAGTTGTCAAAATAAACACCTATGAAACAGTTAACAAAAGCAGAAGAAGATATCATGCAAATACTTTGGCAACTTCAAAAAGCCAATGTTAAAGCTATAATAGAACAATATCCAGAGCCTAAGCCAGCATACAATACGGTATCAACCATTGTACGAATTTTAGAAAGTAAAGGCTTTGTAGATTACGAAAAACAAGGTAAAGGTCATGTGTATTTTCCTGTTGTATTACAACAAGAATATAGCAATCAGTCTATAAATAAATTGGTAGATAATTATTTTCAAGGTTCGTTTAAAAGTATGGTGTCCTTTTTTATGAAAAAGAATGACATTAGTTTAAATGAACTAGAATCTGTTTTAAAAGAAATCAATAAAAAACAATAGTTATGTTGCACTATATAATACAAACTATAGCATTTCAATTATTCTTTTTGCTGGTGTATGATGTGTTTTTAAAAAAAGAAACCTTTTTTAATTGGAATAGAATTTACTTGTTGTCAACCGCAGTTTTGTCTCTAATATTACCTTTTATAAAAATAGATAGTTTTAAACAAGTCGTACCGCAAGATTATATTGTTTCCTTACCAGAAATTATGCTGGGGCAATCTTCAGAAAACATAAATAGCACTATAGTTTTAGATGCAGTTATTTTAGAAAATGATACGTTATCAATTTGGGGAATACTTTTTTACACAGGTATTTTTATAGCCTTTTCCCTGTTTATAATAAAAGTAATTAAAATTTTGGTTTTGGTGATAAATAATCCAAAACAACCTATTGGTAAAGTGGTATTGGTAGAGCTTTTAAATAGTACTGCAGCATTTTCATTTTTTCATTACATTTTTTTAGGAGAGCACATAAAAACAGAAGATAAAGAAACTACTTTAAAGCATGAGCTTATTCATACAGAACAAAAACACACTATAGATTTATTGTTTTTTGAAGTATTACGCATCATCTTTTGGTTTAATCCTTTTGTATATATGTATCAAAATAGGCTAGCGACATTACATGAATTTATAGCAGATGCTAATGCCTTAAAATACCAAGATAAAGAACAGTATTATCAAAATTTATTAGCTCAGGTTTTCGAAACCAAAAATATATCATTCATCAATACATTTTTCAAACAATCATTAATCAAAAAACGAATCGTTATGTTATCAAAAACAAAATCAAAACAAATTAATTTATTTAAGTACGTCATACTAATTCCTATGGTTGTGGGGATGTTGGTGTATACTTCTGCTGAGGCTCAAGATGAATTTAATAAAACCTCTCAATCAACATCTGAATTTCAAGATTTAAATGATGGGCAATTAAAAAAGAAATATAGAGATGAATTATTAGAAATGGAAAGGAATGGAGCATCTTTTTCTGAAATTTCTAAAGCTTATATATCATCCAATACTGATTTTAGGTATGTTTTGCAAAGGGTGAATTATTACAGGCAGCAAGCTTTTTTAAAGTATATGGTTGATAAGTCGAAGACTGCAGAAATAAATCCTTCTGGAGCATTAAATAGAAGTTATAATGATTATCTCGATTGGAAAAAAACAGATGAGGCTAAGGAAATTTGGGAAAACAATACGCATGATGGTACGTTGAGATTGGTAGTAAATGATTTAAAAAATCTAACAGCAATAGAAAACATAAAATACGAAAAGAAAAAAGAGCTATTATCTAAAGATGTTTTTTATACGAAGTTAATATTGACAGATGTTAAAAGAAGTGCAATTAATATTGAATTTCGGCCAAACGAATTTTCTTCAGCAAATAAACAAGATGAATCTAAAGCTGTTCGTTTAAATGAAGTAAGTATTAATGTAGGATATGATGTTATAGATCGGGCACCTGCCTTTCCAGGGTGTGAAAATTTACCCAATAGTGAGTTGAAAAAATGTACTAAAGAAAAAATAAATAAGCATATAAATAAAAATTTTAATACCAAGTTAGCTAATGAATTGGGTTTAAAAGGCAGGCAGCGTATTCATACCGTTTTTAAAATTAATGAAAAAGGGAACATAGTAGATATTAAATCTAGAGCGCCTCACCCAAAGCTAGAAGCAGAAGCTATTCGTGTAATTAAGACCTTGCCCAAAATGATTCCAGGAGAGCATAAGGGTGAAAAAGTGACTGTGTCATATGCGGTACCAATAATATTTCAGGTGGCAGATGCCAATGAAATGCTAAATGAAGTTGAAGTTCCTTTCTCGGTTATAGAAAATGTTCCTGTTTTTCCAGGATGTGAATCACTTACAACTAATAGAGAACGTAAAGATTGCATGTCTGAAAAAATTAGAGAGTTTGTTGCTAGGAAATTCAATACAGAACTAGCAAGTAACTTGGGGTTGTTTGGTAGACAACGTATTAATGTTGTTTTTAAAATTAGTGATGAAGGCATTATAACTACCGATGATATTAGAGCAAGAGCTCCACATATTGATTTAGAGACAGAAGCCATTCGTGTAATTAACACGTTGCCTAAAATGATACCAGGAGAAAACAATGGTAAAAAAGTGGCTGTGCCATACTCGTTACCAATAATATTTCAGGTTCGAGGTGATGCAAAAACTAAAGAACCAGAATTAATTCCATTGGATGAAGCTAATATAGATGTTCCTTTTTCAGTTATTGAAAACGTGCCAGTGTATCCAAGTTGTGAAGATTTAGAGAGTAATATTGAAAAGAAAGATTGTATGTCTAGAAACATATCGGAGTTTATAGCTGAAAATTTTAATACCAAAGTAGCTAATGAAAATGGACTAAGTGGTAGGCAAGGCATTAATGTTATTTTTAAAATTAATAATAAAGGGGATGTTATAGGAATACGGTCTAGAGCACCACACCCAGAATTGGAAAAAGAAGCTATCCGTGTAATTTCCTTATTACCAAAAATGAAACCTGGAGTGCAACGTGGTAAAGCGGTATCGGTGCCTTATTCTTTGCCAATAATATTTGATGTGCCAGAAAAAACGGAAATGCTAAATGAAGTTCGTATTACTGAAGCCTCTAACAAACCTAATGAAAATATTAATGTTCCATTTTCTGTTGTAGACCAAGTTCCTATATTTCTTGGTTGTGAAGGTTTAGATAGAGAAGAGCAAAAAAAATGTACATCTAACGGTATTAATGAATTTGTAAATAAAAAATTCAACACCAAATTAGCTAAGAAATTAAAATTGTCAGGGCAACACGTATCAATGTTATTTTCAAAATTGATAAAGAAGGCGGTATAATTGATGTGCGTTCCAGAGCTTCACATCCAGAATTGGTAAAAGAAGCAGTTCGGGTTATAAAAAAATTGCCAAAAATGATTCCAGGTGAGCAACGCGGTAAAAAAGTAGCAGTTCCTTATTCACTACCTATTATATTTCAAGTTCAAAAATAAATATGATTAGACTAATTCTTTTATTTTTATTAATTGCATTTAAAACCGAAGCTCAAACTTCGGTTTTAAACATTGCAGACAGTTTGTTTAGCCACGGCAATTATAGTAAAGCTATTGCAGAATACGAGAAACATAATAATAAACCAGAAGTGTATCATAAAATAGCAAAGGCGTATATTGCTATTGGTAATTACGACGAAGCATTAATTAACTACGAAAAGGGAGTTGAGACTAATCTAGAAAATACTTTGTTAAAGTATGATTATGGAAAGTTTTTACATAGAACCAAACATTTTAAAAAAGCTTCAGAGGTCTTTAATAAACTAGTTTATATCGATAATAAAAATCCAAATTTTCATTACGAATTGGGATTGGTTTTAGAGCAGTTAAAAGATTCTACAGCGCAAAACAGATTTTTTAGTGCATTTCAATTAGATAGAACACATCAAAAAGCCATTTATAAAATAGCTAAGCATCACCTTAAGAAAGGGCGTAATAAACAGGTTGATTATTATGTTGATATGGGGTTAGAAACTTATACCAATAACAAAGAATTAATAAGTTTAAAAGATCAAAATTATTATGTAAGGCATCAATATGAAGATGCAGTTGTTTGGTTTGAAAAACTGATTGAATTAGGAGAATCTTCAGAATTTATTCACGAAAAATTGAGTTTATGCTATTATCAATTATATGAATATGAAAAAGCTATTGAGCAACGAAAGTTAGTGCTAAAATTGAACCCGTATGATGCTACAGCTATGTATGTTATTGGAACGTATTATGAACGATTACAGGATTTTAAAAATGCCGAAAAACATATTTCAAAAGCCTTATTGCTATTAGATCAGCCATTGGATGTAGAATATAGAACATTAGGAACAGTATTGAATCAACAAAAAAAGTATAGTGAAGCAATTGTTGCATTAAAAAAATCTTTAAAAGAAAACCCAGAAGACCCAAGTACCCCATTCTTTTTGGTAAGAACCAAAGATGAATATTACAAAGATTTAGATTCTAAAATTAAACTTTATGAAGATTTTAAAATAAAATATCCAAAAAGCCCTTTTATAAAATTTGTTAACTATCGATTAGAAGCATTAAAAGAAGAAAAGTTTCTTAAAGCAGACAATAAGGAAAATTGAAATATTTTATAAGATTTTAATAGTCTTGATTTGAATAATATAAAAGCTAAACTTGACTTAAAAACCAAAAAAATTGTACTTTTCGGTTTCAGTTTTAATCTATGAGGCAAATTTGTGTTTTTCTTTTATTTATAACCCTTTCGTCTTGCGAATACTTTAATGTGAAAAAAACATCATCTGAAGCCATTTTAAAAGAAGAATTACAAACTTTTAATTGGAATGATGTTGATGAGTATCCTTCATTTTCAATATGTGATTCTTTAACTGCTAAACAAGAAAAACAACAATGTTTTGGAAGCGTTTTAAACACACATATTGCAACGTATTTACAAAAGGAAGCCATTATTGTAACACAAGATATTAATGATACTATAGATTTACAGTTTCAGTTATCTGAAAAAGGAGTGTTAACGCTTTTAGATGCTAAAGTAGATGCGCTTACTATAGCCCAAATTCCTAATATAAAAACCTTACTTATTAAAAGTTTAGACTCGCTACCAGAAATTTTTGCAGCAAGTAAAAGAGGCAAACAAGTTACTACAACGTTTAAATTGCCCATTATTATTAACGTAGAATAATTATTTTTTAAAACGCCTACCTTTCCATTTATAGCCTTTAAACATAGACAAAAAAGCAATATAAATGCTGAAAACCGGATAGATTAAAAAACCTAATATAAACGTTTTTAAAACTGCTTTTTGATTGAAAAATAAAGCCGATTTATAGATTAAATAAAAATCTATATTAAGCTTAATAATTAAAATATAAATAAGAATTTTTAGATTGAAAGCACTAAGAATAACCAACAACGTTAGAATAATAACCAGCGCATTCATTAATGTAACTATTACGCCTGTTAATTTACCAAACCAATTATTATAAGCACTTGTTTTTGCTGCCCACCTAATGCGTTGTGTTTTTAAGCTTGTCCATGATAGTTGTGCTTTAGTAGTAACAATACTATGCTCGCATTTTAAATAATTAACGGCATTGGGGTATTTATTTATAACTTTTTCTAATAGAAAAATGTCGTCGCCACTAGCAATATTTGCGTTACCTTCAAAGCCATTTAATTTCTCAAATATTTCTCTTTGATAAGCGAAATTTGCACCGTTGCATAAGAAAGGTTTTTTAATACCAAAACCGCCAATAGTAGCGCCTTGTAAACTTAATATATCTAGTAATTGAAAGCGATTTAAAAAACTGTTTTCTGGAGTATAAATTACAGGGGCAACAATACATTTACACTGCTTTGTTTGAATAAATTCATCAAAACTATCTAGCCAATATTTTGGTAATACACAATCGGCATCTGTTGTTATTATCCATTCATTTTTTGCATGTTTAATAGCCGTTGTTATTGCATCTTTTTTTGGGGAATTAGAAACTCTTTCATTTTTAATAATCGATATATTGGTTTGAGTGACTCCTGTTTTTATCGCAATTGTATCGAGTATTTTTTTAATAATGTTAACGGAATCATCATCAGAATCATCATCAACAAAAATAATTTCAAACAAGCCTGTTGGGTATTTTAAATAATCTATAGACTTTAGTAATTCTGGTAAATTTTCAGCTTCATTTCTAAAAGGAATAATTACTGAAAATTTGGTTTTACATTTAATATTTTTCAGCTTAAAAACTTCAACTGTATTAAACCCATAAACAAAACTTCCTATTAGAAGTAAGTATAGTAATGTTATAACGATGCTAATTAAAACCATAGTTAATCTTCGTTTTTTTGGAAACTAAAGTTGAGTACATAATAACTGCCAAATATACTTGGAAGCACAAAATTAAACAACCACATTAGGGTAACAACACTTAATATAGTGAGTTCGTTAACGCCTATAAATGAGAATACATATAATGCAACACTTCCTTTAATAACAACATCAAAAATAAATATAGAAGGTATTATAGAGCTTAATACATACATGGACGTTATAATAATCATCGCGTTTAAATAGCTAATGTCTACACCAAAAATCTGCAATAAAAAATAGAATTGAAACGAAAAAATAGCATACCGAATTAGTGAAAGTAAAAACCCTAAAATAAGTTTATTTCGAGGAAAAAATATGATAAATTCTTTTACTTTTTCTAATGAAAAACTTTTAATAGTAAGCTTACTATTTTTAATTCCAAAACCAATTAAAAGAACAAGTATTAAACCAACAGCAGTACCACCTATTAGTTTATAATAGTTTATAACAATATTATATTTTATAATTAGAAAACACAGACCAATAGCCCCTAAAGTAGTAGTAACTGCCATTTGAAGCATGTTGCTTAATAGATTTATTAGCACGATACGCTTTCTATATGGTGTGCCGAAATAGATTGTTTTAGCCCCATACTCTCCAACTCTATTTGGCGTAAACAAAGACGCTGTTAAGGCGCCTAAACTTTGTTCAAGAGCATTTTTAAACGTGATTTTTTTTATGGAAGACACTAAAGTTTGCCATTTTAAAATTTCGAAAAACCAATTAAAAAGGCTTAAAAAAAGTAAAAAAGTGATGTTTTTTAATGAAAAAAGACTCTTTTTGATTAAAAAATTAACAAAAACGGAAAATTGTAATGCCTCGTTATTTGTTAGTTTTTTGAAAATAAAATAAAATGCAGCAACTACTATACTTAATTTAATAAGTACAAAAAAGAATTGTTTAGTTTTGTATGGTAACGTATTACTTATCATAAAAATAATACCTGCAAATTAAACCAATAATCTGGTATGACTTCCAATTTTAAAATTTATAAACGCATATTCTTTTCAATAATTTTTTTGAGTTTTAGTTTTTTAGGGTTTTCACAAAGTAACACCAGTACTGTTAAAACGCAATTTGCTTTGGGTGTTAATAGTCCGTCTGCAAATGGTTTTGTTAGTAATTTTGAAGCAAAATCAATTAACTTTCCAAGTATTAATTTAGGCATTCAATATATGTTTAAACCCCAATTTGGTGCAAAATTGGATTTTGGATATAATCGTTTTTCTAATTTAAATAACACACCAGATTTTAAAGTTAATTATACCAGACTTAATGCGCAATTGGTTTACGACGCATCAAAAATATTTAGTTTTTTACCACAGCGTGTAGGTACATTTGTTCATGGTGGCCCTGGATTTTCAACTATTAAACCTTTAGGGAATTATACTCAAAATGATAACTCGTTTTTAAATGTTATGGCTGGCATGGAATTTCATTATGGCGTTTCAGATAAACTCTCGGTATACTTAGATGCTTCATATATATTAGGATTGGGTAAAGCGTTTAACCCAGAGGCTAATGGCTTTGGATCGTTTAACGGAAATGTTTTAACCATAACCATAGGCGCTTCTATTTCACTAAGTGGATGTCAATATTGCGATTAATAGAAACCTTAGAAAAAATACTATAAAAAATATGATGATTAAGATGTTACATGTGACCTTTAAAATAAGATTAATTTCTGCACATGAATAAAGAAAGAATTATATTAGGCATAGATCCTGGGACAACTATTATGGGTTTTGGGCTCATAAAAGTAGTGGGGAAAAAGATGGAGTTTTTACAGCTTAACGAGTTAGATTTAAAAAAGTATAGCGATCATTATTTAAAACTGAAACTTATTTTTGAGCGTACTATCGAGCTTATTGATACGCATAACCCAGATGAAATGGCTATTGAAGCACCGTTTTTTGGTAAGAATGTACAGAGTATGCTTAAATTAGGGCGTGCACAGGGTGTTGCCATGGCAGCAGGTTTAAGTAGAGAGATACCTATTACAGAATACCTTCCTAAGAAAATAAAAATGGCAATTACGGGTAATGGGAATGCAAGTAAAGAGCAGGTGGCAAAAATGCTTCAAAGTTTATTGGGACTAAAAACCTTGCCTAAAAATTTAGATGCCACCGATGGTTTAGCAGCTGCTGTTTGTCATTTTTATAATTCAGGAAGAGTTACTGTTGGTAAAAGTTATTCAGGATGGAGTGCTTTTGTGAAGCAGAATGAAGGTAGGGTTAAGAAATAGGGTATTTGTTTTTCGATTAGTCGTTTATTTGTCATTCCTGCGAAGACAGGAATCCACTTTTCAGTTTTTAATATAAATGACTAAATAATAATATGGAATTTTTAACTGACTGCAAACTGCGACTGAATACTGTAAACTAAATGAGCGGAATCTACATCCATATCCCATTTTGCAAGCAAGCATGTTACTACTGTGACTTTCATTTTTCAACATCTTTAAAAAAGAAAGATGAATTAATTCAAGCACTTATTAAAGAGTTAGAATTACGAAAAAAAGAACTCCAAAATCAGCCTATTGAAACCATTTATTTTGGTGGTGGCACACCATCTATATTGACGATTAACGAATTACGATTATTGATTGCTGAAGTTTATAAAAATTATAATGTTATTGACAACCCTGAAATAACACTCGAAGCAAATCCTGATGATTTGTTGACAGAGCGTAGTAGAAGTCAACAGTTTTATAAGGGATTAAAAAGTATAGGAATAAATAGATTAAGCATAGGTGTTCAATCTTTTTTTGAGGACGATTTAAAAAGCATGAATCGTGCGCATAATGCCAATGAAGCAAAAGTTTGTTTAGAAGAAGCAACACGTCATTTCAATAATATTACCATCGATTTAATTTACGGAATTCCAAATATGAGTTTGGAAAAATGGAACAAAAACCTAGAAATAGCTTTTAGTTTTAACGTGAACCATATGTCTAGTTATGCTTTAACTGTTGAGCCTAAAACGGCGTTAGACACCTTTATAAAAAAAGGAACGTACCCACCAATTGATGAAGATTTAGCCTTACAACATTTTAATCATTTAGTTGAAAAAACAAAAGAAGAAGGGTTTGTGCATTACGAGATTTCTAATTTTGGGAAACCTAATTATTTTTCGAAGCATAATACATCATATTGGCAAGGTAAACCCTATATGGGTATTGGTCCTTCGGCACATTCATTTAATAACACTCAGCGCAGTTGGAATGTTGCAAATAATTCAAAATACATACAATCTATTCAAAATAATCAATTACCAAATACTGTTGAAACTTTATCTATTAAAGATCAATTTAACGAATATATAATGACAGGGCTCAGAACCATTTGGGGCGTCTCTTTGTATAAAATTGAAAACGATTTTGGCGTAGAGTACCTTAATCATCTAAAAAAGGGTTCAAAGAATTTTATAAACCAAGGATTATTGGTTATTGCCAACGACGTGTGTCAATCTGTTCCGTTTGAAAAGATTACTTCGTTGCTAACTCCTCGTAACGACAATGTTTTAAAAACAACGCAAAAAGGTAAATTTTTAGTTGACGGAATCGCATCTGAATTGTTCATGATTTAATTATATTTGAATATGCTAGCTACAATTCAATTCAATTCAAAAAAACTTCAAATAGACTTATCTAAACCCATAGATATTTCAATGCCATTAAGAGCCTCAAAAGATAACGTTAATGTATGGGGTGTTAAAAAACCTAAAATAAAACCTGTAAAAGATGGAGAGTGGATTACCAGTGTTGTAGAAGGTGCTTGTGTAAATTTTAATAATATTTCTTTTAATCCGCATGCACACGGCACACATACCGAATGTGTTGGTCATATAACAAAGCAGGTGCATTCAATAAATAAAAATTTAAAACAATTTTTCTTTTTAGCAGAAGTGGTTACCGTTGCTCCAGAAAAGCTTAATGGCGATTTTGTAATTTCTAAAAAACAATTGCAATTTGCTATAGGAAATAAGAAAAGAGATGCTATAGTTATTAGAACTATTCCAAATACTAATGAAAAAATGTCGATGCAATATTCTAATACCAACCCGCCATATTTGTTAGAAGATGCTGCCATTTATTTACGCGAAAAAGGTGTAAAGCATTTACTAATAGATTTGCCTAGTGTAGATAAAGAAAAGGATGATTGCCAATTATTAGCACACCATGCCTTTTGGAATACCAAAGGAAAAATAAGAATGGATGCAACCATAACGGAGCTTATTTATGTGCCAAACACGGTAGATGATGGCTGTTATTTTTTAAACCTGCAAATTGCACCTTTCGAGAATGATGCCTCACCAAGTAAACCTATTTTATATAAAATTATGTAACAAATGGAAGCTTTTTTAGGAATTGTTATCGGAGTTTTAGCTAGTTTAGGGATTGTTACTTACCTAAAATCTATTAAGAAAAAGCAATTGGTTAATTCGCAATCGGTGTTACTTTTAGATAAAATAAAAACCGTTTGTAAGTTTATAACTGTAGAAGGTGATTTTGCTGAAATTTATCATTACGAAGATGTTAAGGAAAAGTTTTTAAAACTCATTTCTAGTAAGAAGAAAGCCTTAGTTGTTATAAATGCTAAAGCTTATGTTGGGTACGATTTATCTAAAATTAATTTGGAAGCTGATAATGAAAAAAAGAAAATTGTATTAAAGCATTTTCCACAACCCGAAGTGTTATCTATAGAAACCAATTTAAATTATTATGATAAGTCTGATGGATTATTCAATAAATTTGAAGCCACAGATTTAACCGATTTGCATACCGAAGCAAAACAGCATATTACAGATAAAATACCCGAAAGTGGTTTAATACAAGTGGCGCAAAAAGAAGCTTTAGAAACCATTTTACTTATGGAAACCATTGTTGAAACTATAGGGTGGAAGCTAGATTATTCGTTGTTAAAATTAGAAGAAGGTAATATTAAGAAATTGGACAGCTAATTTATGAACATAGAAGAACTTCGAAATTACTGTTTAAGTAAAAAAGCAACATCAGATAGTTTTCCTTTTGATGAAAATACGCTTGTCTTTAAAGTATTAAATAAAATGTTTGCTATAGCGCCATTAAATAAATGGGAAAGCGGAGAGGCTACCATTACATTAAAATGTGATCCAGAATACACTTTAGAGCTTAGAGAAACTTATAAAAGTGTTTATGCTGGACCTTATGTAAGCAATAAACATTGGAATACAATTTCCTTATACACGGGGGAGTTAAAACATAAACTTGTAGTTAAACTTATAGACCATTCTTATGATATGGTAGTTAAAGGCATGACCAAAAAAATGAGAAACAGTTTGATTTAAAATAGCTTATGTTTTAAGCCTAAAAGTTTTTTATTGTATATTTATATTCTCTTATTCCCCTAAATAATTCATTTATAGCGAAAAAAGGTTGTCCTAAACCTTGTTTATTGTCCCATAATCATTTTAAATGGAGTTTAATTTTAAACTATATAACTAATTTAAACATTAAAAGATTATGAAAACAATCAACCGATTTTTTGCAGTAACATTAGTCATACTTTTGTTGCTTATGCCTATGTCTATTTTTGCTCAAGAGGATGCTCCTAAAAGACCAGAATACATTTCAGTAACCAAAATGTATTGGAATAGTAAAAACAACAGTACCATGGACGAATGGAAAGCTGTTGAGAAAGAATATATGGACAAGGTTACTAGTAAAAATGAATTCATTGCGGGCGCCTATTATTATACACATTTATTAACTGAGAATAGTAACGAAGTGCTCTATGTGCAATCTTATCCTAATTGGGAGGCTCTTGATAAAGCAGCAGCTAGAAATACTGAGTTAGAAAAAGAGGCATGGCCAGAAGAAGAGGCTAGAAAGGCCTTTTTAAAGAAGATGAACTCTGCATTTTCCAATGATCACTCAGACGAAATTTATGCTACTTTACCTGGAGCTAAAGTTTTACCTGCTGCACCAGAAGGAGATATGGTTTTATATTTACGACAAAACAAATTAGCTTTTCCAGAAGATGGAACCAGAGAAGAGTTTGTTGAATTACGTAAAAAAATTGTACAAAATGTAATTCATAAAAACGAATATATTAAAGGGTATTATCCTAGTATCCATGCATGGGGAGCAGATAAAAGAGATCTTAATGAAGCAGTATTATTAGATTCTTTAAACGAATTAGGGAAGATGTTTGATAGAAATACTGAGCTTATGAAAGAGGCATTAAGTGAAGAAGAAGGGAAAACATTGGGTAAATATTTTAAAGGACACGGAGATTATGTCTATACAGCTGTAAAATTATAAATTCACAAACTTTATATACTAGGGAGTCTAATTGGCTCCCTTTTTTTTGTGATAAAAATGAATACTTGTACAAGCTTTTATTAAGCTGTATTATTGCGGCATTAATCTACATTACAATGAGTTTAGAAAGAGAATTATATAAAAGAGCAAATAATACATGCGAATTGTGTTCATCTGAAGAGCAATTACAAGTTTATACCTTGGCACCACATAAAGATCAAAACTTAAATAAATCTTTAGTGGCGTGTAAAACTTGCGTAGATCAAATAGAAGATCCAGAAACTACAGATGCTAATCACTGGCGTTGTTTAAACGATAGTATGTGGAGCGAACATCAAGCGGTTCAAATAGCTGCTTGGAGAATGTTATCGCGTTTGCGACATGAAGGATGGCCGCAAGATTTATTAGACATGATGTATATGGAAGACGATGTTTTAGAATTTGCTAAAGCAACAGGAGAAGGAGAAGCAGATCCCGAAAAATTAATTCATAGAGATGTTAATGGCGTAGTTTTACAAGCAGGAGATTCAGTAGTGCTTATTAAAGACTTAAAAGTAAAAGGTTCTAGTATGGTTGCTAAACAAGGAACTGCAGTTAGAAATATTCGATTAGATCGTGAAAACGAAAAATATATTGAAGGCAAAGTAGGGCCAACACTTACTGTTATAATTACAGATTTCGTTAAAAAATTATAGTGTATCATCTTTTTGGGTGATGTTAAATATTTTTTTTCAACTTTAACACAGTATTGCAACTCATTTATAGTTGAATCCTAAAAAGTAAAATTAAAAACATTAACTAGACGTATCGGCAATAATTTTCCAATCGCCATTAATTTTCTTGAAAATAATCATAAAAAAACCATCGGCATTTCCAACTTCTCGCTTTAAATGGTATTCACCCATTACATAATAAGCCCCTTCACTAATTTTAGAAATGTCATTAATTTTGAAACTTAATTTCCCTGTATGGTCTTTTGTAGGATATGCTTTTTTATAACGTTCTAAAGTGTTTTCCCAACCATATGTAATACCATGGCTTCCGTAAAATTTAAGAGAGTCACTTTTCCAGTAGCTTTCCATAAATTTTTCAATATTATTATCAGACCAAGCAATTCTTTGTTTTTTTAAAACTTTTTGAATGGCTTCTTTATCTTTTTTTTCATTTGATTGAGCACCGCAATAAAAAGTTGATGCGATACAAAATAGTATTAAAAGCTTCTTCATATAAAAATATTTTCCATTTTAAGAAAAGTAAAAATAACCAAAACTTATTGAACTCATTTTAAAAAGAGTTACTCATCGATTAATTTAACATATTTTATTGTTTTAACTAAAGTAAAAATCAATTCATCGAAAAAAGTATGTGAATCGTGTTTTGTGTTATATATTTATTTGATAATCAATTAATTAATAGCCCGGATTTATTGTTTAACCATATTCAAAATTGCTTATCATGGAATTAGAAATTACCCGCTACAATAATTTTTTTAAGATTAAAGGCATTCTTAATAAAAGAAACATCGATGTATTTAAAGAAAAGTTTAATTGTGTTTTTGATGCACTAAGCAGTGTAACTATTAGTATAGAAAATATTGAATGGATGGATCGTTATGGCGTTGAAGCATTTGTAAAACTACACGACGAAGCTGTACTAAAAAACAAAAAGTTATCTATTATAGGCCTAGGATGTAAAGACTTATACGATCATTTTAAAACTAAAAAAGCAGCCTAAACACTATTATATTTTACAATATTTTTGCTTGCTTATTATAAAAAGCTTCCTGTTGCTTTCTCATAAGTTCTTCGGTAACTTTCTTTTTGTATTTGTATAATTCATCTTCATTTTCAATATCGTTAAACACACGATCGTTAATGGCATAATCTGTTTTTAATAATGTGTCTCTTTGATTTTTATTTTGAAGTATGTTAGATTTTACCGCAGCTTCTTGATCTTGCAATTTAAAATCGTAAGCCCCTTTGGGAGATAATAACTTTGCAAAAATGGGAGAGGTTTCTATGGTTAGAAATAATAAGAATATAAAAAATGAAGGCAACCAAGGTAACGCACTTAAAGCATTTACACGAGCCATTAAACCATCAAAATTATTAATAATTGGTTGTGTGCTAACTATTTGGTTTTCGTAATCTCCTTTTAATGTGGCTATTTGGTTTTCAGTATCGCTAATTTTAGCTTTGTTTTGGGCTTTTAGTTGTTGTAATTCTGCTAATAGCGCATCATGTTTATCTCTTTTTTCTTTATAAACAGGACCTTTGCCCAATAACTTTGTACCTGCAGTTCCTTCGGCTTCAGCAATATATGTGTTGTATAAGGCATTTACTTCGGCTTCTTTAACTTCAATTTGTTGTTGTAACGCTGTTATGTTGTTGTTTAAATCGTTAATAGCTGGAGAGAATTGTTCTGCAATTTGATTTTTATTAGCTAAGGTTAATTCGTTTTTTTGCTCTAATAACACCTGATTAATTTCTTTTTCAAAAATCTTTAGCTCTAAAGGCTTTGAGATGACAATAGCAATAATTATTGCAAGTAGAATTCTGGGTGATGCCTGTATAACTTCATCAATAAAATTATCACTCTTTTTAATGGTTGAAACGATATAGCGATCTAAATTAAAAATGAGTAACCCCCAAATTAAACCAAAGAAAATAGCAGCATATAAATTATCAAAAACAGTATATAAGGCATAACTAGCAGCGATAAATGCCATTATAGCAGTAAAAAAAACGGTAGCCCCTATACCTGCATATTTGTTTTGTTCGCCTTTAGAGCAGTGCTCTAAAATATCGGTGTCTGAACCCGAGCAGATAATAAAAAATTGCTTTAACATGATGTGATTGATTTTGATTGATACTTCGACTGCGCTCAGCACAGATTGTTTATTAGAACGTTAAAGTTGATGAATTGTTACAAAAAAGAAGGAAATACTATTTTAAATTGTTATTCTAAATTTTTTATTTTATAGAATTTTTATAAACTTAAAGTAGCTGGTAATTAATAGTTATAATATTTTTCGCTATATTTAAGATGAAATAAATGTGATTTTTATTTTCTGTCCCAGATTCATTCAACTAATAGTGCGTTTGCAAAAGTCTCTTGTTGTTAGCCTTTAGTTGATACCTGATTAAGCTATTAATATATTCATTAACTAAAGCATTTGTTATTATGAAACAGGTAAGCAGTATTTTATTAGTATTTATTATGAGTATAATTTTTATTAATGCTCAAGGTATAACAACACACTCATATAGGAAAGTTGCACCAGAAAATATGCAAGAGTACTTAAAAAGAGAAACAACATATTGGAAAAAATTTGCAGAACAGGAAGTTAAAAAAGGAAATTTAACGTTTTGGGGAATTTTCCAAAAAGTGGGTGGTATTAACCAAGAAAACACCCCGAATATATTAATAATAAATACGTTTAACGATATTGATAAAAATATAAATTGGGCAGGGATTAACAATCTGTTTCCAAAGGTAAAAATGGAAGATATACAAACGTTTAATTTAAGTACACAAATGGCAACTGTATTTCTTCAAAGCGAAGGCAATCATACCCAAGGAAACATGGCTATTCCTAGCGAAGATTTTAAATACGTTAAAATTGTATACCATAACCCTAAAATTCCTGGTAAATTGTTAGATTTTGAAAGAAATAAATGGAAGCCCATGATTAAAGAAGCTATGGATAAAGGGCAAACTACGATGACAGGCTGGGGAAATGCTAGAATATTACACCCCGCCTCTAGCTCGTTTCCGTATAAAACAGAGTCGCATGATTTGTTTGCGTCTTTAAGTGATGCACTTTCCCCGCTTTTTAGTGAAGAAATGGAAATTGAAAAAGACTTTTTCTTTGATGTAGAGGATAATGAAAATGGCCCGCGACGTGTTGGTCTTTATAAAATTATTAGTATAGTTACTCCTGATGATGATTAGTCTATATAGCTTATTGAAATAAAGCAAGTTAAAGCCAATACTCTAAGTTTGTATTGGCTTTTTTGTTGTAAAATGGTGAGATTATTGAGCTTCTTTTATGTTTCTTAACATACTAGAATAAAGTTTTTCTAGTTCTTTGTATTCTGCTGCAGAATAAAATTTTCTACCTTTAGATTGCGCTCTAGTTTTTATTTTATTATAAATTTCGTTTACTTTTTTAATTTGTTTTGCTGATAAATGGTCTAGTTGTGCAATATACTTACTTACACTATTTGGGCTTTCAACTTTTTCTTTTTGTGAACTAGACATTTTATCAAATAATACTTTTAAGTGCTGTATGTTATTCTTCCTATTACTAGGAATGAATTTGGTTCTTTTAGCTAGACTGTTATAGGTAGAAATAGTATCCATTTTTGGAGGAGGTGGAGGAGCTATCTTTGGAAATGGTTCTACGTTCTTTTTTTGCTGATCTCCCATTAGGTTGTATAAGAATTTGAGACGTTTTATATCTTTTAACTTATAGATTCTTTTCTCTACTGGTTTTGAGTTATAGCGCTTAGAAATCGCATTATATTCTTCTATTTCTTCTGGTGTTGCTTTTTGTTGAAGTGGTGTTTCAATAACTTTACTTCTTATAGGTGTTCTTGAATTTGGATTTACAACTTCTATTATAACAAGATTTTCTTTTGAGATATCAAGCTCTTTTAAAATAGTTTTAATTTTAGTGATAATTTCTTTAGGAGTATCTGCTTCTGGTCTTATTTCTATTACTGTAATTTTGTTTTGAACTATTCTTAATTTTCCCAAATGGTTTTTAAGATTTTCAATTTTACAGACATTGTTATTTACTAAAAGTTGCCCTTTATTGTTTATTAATATTTGAATCTTGCCTTTAGTGTTTTGTTGATTTGTATTTGTTGTAATTTCATCATCTACCTGTGATCCTTTACCTTTTGACTCTTTTTTAATATTTATATCATTAGATAAATTAGAAGTAAGTTGTTTAACATCATATTTCTCAATATCTTCTTTTGTTAATATATTATAAGCTCTATCTAATTGTGCTTTTAAAATAAGAAGTTCAGAATTGTCTTGCTTTAAAGTTTTTTGTGTCCTTAAATAGTTGTTTTTTAAAGTGTTATATTTTTTTACATTACTTTTTAAATAAGACTCCTCAAAGCCTTTTTTTGTGTATAAATTATTTTGAAAAGGTTGGGGGTGTTTTTCCGTTCTAGCATTATTATAAACTTTACTAACCGTGAAATATTTAATATCTGATGGGTTATAATTATTTAAAGTTTTATTTGGTACATTTTTACCATCAATCCAAATGGCAAACTGTTCTTTGTTTTTCCATGAATTAAATTGAATTGTTGTAGGTGTTTTTGGTTTTACTGTAGAAAGATTAACAAGTGGTGTTTTAGGGTATTTTTTAACCGTTGTTCGTTGTGTTTCTGTCATCATATCATAAATAGAGATGGCTCTTTGAAGTTTTGGATAGACTACTATATTATGTTTTTCAGTATTATTGATGAACTCTTTATATTCTTTCATCATCGCTTCGGTAGCACCTTGATTTGTTTTAATAGTTAAATTTCGATTTTGTTGTTGTGTTTCAAATTCTACTACTGCAACTTCTTTTTCAACAATTTCTTTTTCACTAAAACTATAAATTAAAATAGCTAGAATGGGAAGCAATACTAAACTTCTAACCCAAAAGGCCTGTTTTGATGTTTGTGTTTTCATAACTGTAAATCGTTTTTTGATTAATGAATAATTGATGGCATTTGATAATGTAAGTTCGTTAGCATCTGATGAAAATGCTAATAACGTTTGTTTGTATTGTGTAGCATCGAACCCGTTTTGTAAAACGGCTTGGTCTGCTAAAAACTCATGATTAAGTTTAATATCCTTTTTTATAAAATACAGTAACGGATTAAACCAAAATATAATTTGTAACACTTCAATACATAAAATATCTAAGGCGTGTTTTTGTTTCGCGTGGGTTTGTTCGTGTAGCATAACTTCGTTGGGGATGAGGTTATGCTCGTATTTGGTTTTGTTTAAAAAGATGTATTTAAAAAAGGTGTGCGGATGTATTAAATCTTGTATTAATACATTGGTAAATTCGTGGTATTGGTGTTTTGGGTTTGTTTTTATTCTATGGAATATTGCTTTTAAATTTAATATAAATCTAAAACTAAAAAGGGCTACACCTAAAAAATAAATGCTCCATAAAACATTAGGAATATAATCTTGCCATGTTGTTGTGATAACTTCTGGAGTGAATGTTTCTGTATTTGAAAATTCTAAAGATTGAAAAGAAACTCCATTTTGAATAGGGTTAATCTCAATGTATTGTGTAAAGGTTATAAACGGAATACCTAATGAAACCAATAAAGCACCTAATAGATAAAAGCGTTTAAATTGATGGATGCTTTCTTTTTCAAGAAACAACTTATAAAACACCATAAATACTGCTAAACAGGCACTAGATTTTAATACGAGTAACAACATAGCTTACTTTTTTTTAATTTCACTATCAATAAGTGTTTTTAAATGCTCTAACTCCTCTTTAGTAAGGTTGGTTTCTTTGGTGAAAAATGAGGCGAACTGGCTGGCGGAATCGTTAAAAAAATTTTTAATCAACCCGTTTACATGTTTTGAGAAATAATCTTTCTTTTTTACAAGCGGATAGTATTCACGAGACTTACCGTATAAATTATAAGCAATAAACCCTTTATCTGTCATACGCTTTAAAAGGGTGGCTACAGTTGTGGTTGCTGGTTTTGGTTTTGGGTAAGCTTCTAGTAAATCTTTCATGAAGGCTTTTTCAAGTTTCCATAAATGATTCATTAAATCTTCTTCGGTTTTCGATAGTTGCATGCTCTACAGTATTAGAATTAACTCTACAAATGTAGAATAAATATTTATATTCTACAAGTGTAGAGTTGAAAAATGTTTTAATTTAGAAATAGTATTATATGTGTTTAAGTGGTTGATTCCCTCCTTGAGGATGGTTAGGGAAGTGTTATGAATTCATGATTTATACACCCCTATAATCCCCTCAAGAGGATAATTCTAAAATCAGGCTTTTCTAGAGCGTATACTTTCTATAACAACGGTTGATAGAATTATGAGTCCGCCAAAAAAAGTATTCCAAGTAGGTATTTCGCTTAAAAAAATAAAGGCTATAATAATTCCTAAAATAGGTTGTGTACTACTTATAATACTAGCGGTACTTACAGTAAAATATTTTAAACTATTTACTAGCATAGTGTGTCCTATTGCAGTAGTAAGAATCGCTAAAAGGATAACATACGGATACTGTGTTTTAATTCCAGAAGTTTCCATTAAAAATAGGACAGGAGCTAATACAATTGTAATAATAACAACTTGATAGAGCATTATTGAAGTAGCATTATACTGAGATACCAGTTTTTTCGACAATATGTTACGTAATGCATAAAACAATGCCGATAGTAACCCGAATAAGATACCTTTTACATGGGTATTTTCTAAATTAAATTCTGGAACAAGAATGTACATGCCCAATAATACTATAATACTAAGAATTATATATATAGGGTCAAATTTAGTCTTTATAAATAATGGTTCGAGTAATGCTGTAATTATAGGGTAGGTGAATAGCGATAGCATACCTATAGCTACATTGGATAGCTTTAATGCATAAAAATAAGTAATCCAATGGGCTGCCATAAATAAGGCACTTGCTATAATAGTTACTGTATGTTTTTTGGATTTTATTTTTAAACTAATTTTTTTATATCTGCAAAACCCATACAATAAAACCATAGCTAAAATGGAACGCCACCAAATTATAACAGGTGTTGGCATGTCTATAAATTTGCCTAAGGCTCCAGAAGTACTAATAAAAAGTGTTGCTAGTATAAGTAGCAGAAGGTGGTTTGTATGGTTGTTTTGCATGAGTTGCTAACGTGTTAGCGATTGAACGGTTTGTTTGAAATCCTTTTTACTTTTTTTAGTAAAAAGATTGAGTAGTGAAAGCGCGACCACCGTTTGCTGCCAAAAAGCAAATGGAGGTAACACCCAAATTACTTTGATAGTTCTGTAAAATATTTATAAAAATAAGGTATGGTTTCTATGCCTTTTAAATAATTGAAAATTCCGAAATGTTCGTTTGGTGAATGTATGGCATCGCTATCTAAACCAAAGCCCATTAAAATGGTTTTACTTTTAAGTTCTTCTTCGAACAATGAAACAATAGGAATGCTACCTCCACTACGTTGTGGAATTGGAGTTTTACCAAAAGTTTCTTGATAAGCTTTACTTGCCGCTTGATAGCCAATACTATTTATAGGGGTAACATAGCCTTGTCCACCATGGTGAGGGTTTACTTTAATAGTAACTCCTTTTGGTGCAATACTTTCAAAATGAGTTTTGAATAATTCTGTAATCTCTTCCCAATCTTGATTTGGTACTAAACGCATAGATATTTTGGCATAAGCTTTACTTGCAATAACCGTTTTTGCACCTTCGCCAATGTAACCTCCCCAAATACCATTAACATCTAAAGTTGGTCGTATTGAGTTTCGCTCGTTTGTTGTATACCCTGTTTCACCATAAACAGCTTCTATGTTTAATGCGTCTTTATAATCGGTTAAAGAAAACGGTGCTTTTGCCATTTCTGCGCGTTCCTCGTTTGATAGGTTTTCAATCTTATCGTAAAACTCAGGAATGGTAATATGATTGTTTTCATCATGTAAAGAAGCAATCATTTTGGTTAATACGTTTATAGGATTTGCAACGGCCCCACCATATAAGCCAGAATGTAAATCGCGGTTAGGACCAGTAACCTCGACCTCAACATAACTTAACCCGCGAAGCCCCGTTGTAATTGATGGAATGTCGTTAGCAATCATACCTGTATCTGATATTAAAATAACATCGTTTTTTAATTTCTCTTGGTTGTTTTTTACAAAAATGGCTAGATTAGAACTCCCAATTTCTTCTTCGCCTTCAACCATAAACTTGACATTACATGGTAGTTGGTTGGTAGATGTCATAAACTCCAAAGCTTTAACGTGCATGTACATTTGTCCTTTGTCGTCGCAAGCACCACGCGCATAAATAGCACCTTCGGGGTGTGTGTCTGTTTTTTTAATTACGGGTTCAAATGGTGGTGATGTCCATAAATTTAAAGGGTCTGGTGGTTGTACATCGTAATGCCCATATACCAAAACAGTAGGTAAATTTTTATCAATTATTTTTTCGCCATAAACAATTGGGTAGCCCTCTGTTTCGCATACTTCTACAGTATCGCATCCCGCATTTTTTAAACTAATTTTTACGGCTTTGGCAGTATTTAAAACGTCAGTTTTATAAGCTGAATCTGCACTTATTGATGGTATTTTAAGAAGTTCGATGAGTTCGTTTATAAAACGGTCTTTGTGTTGCGTTACATAAGATTGAATGCTATTCATAAAAGAATTTTATTGTTGCAACCAAAAGTATAAAAAAAGAATGTTTTTAATGATAAAGAAGTTTGCAATTTAAAAATCTTGCTTATATTTGCATCCCAATATTTAGTGGGACTAATAGCGGGCGTGGTGGAATTGGTAGACACGCTAGACTTAGGATTTATCCTAATAAAAGGCATTAAAATTTTGAAAAAGCGGGCGTGGTGGAATTGGTAGACACGCCAGACTTAGGATCTGGTGCCGCGAGGTGTGGGAGTTCGAGTCTCCCCGCCCGCACTTTTTCAACTACTTAAATGTAGTCAAAAGCCTCTCAGAAATGAGAGGCTTTTTTTGTACAGGTACAACATAGGTACAACATTTTACTTTTTTTAAGAGATAATTCTAATTGATATCAAATATTCACATTTGTATTTAAAATGAACTATGGAGAGAGTAAAGAACTTGAATAAAAGATTGTTTTCTTGTTTTTAAATTTATGAACTTGATTTTTTCATTTATTCTTCTTCTAACTTATCGAAATTAATATTGTGAATAGATTTGTATGATTCCCAATAATTTTTGTCAGTCATTAACCCAGGAATGACGTCGTCATAACCAAATTCATACGGGTACTCTTCAAGGAGCTCTGTTTTGTATCTGGTAATATGTTTACCGTAAAACTGAATAATATTTTGATGATTTTTAACGATGTCAAAAATAGATTTGGAGAGTAATTTTGCGTAACGTTCTTCTGACTTGGATTGTTTTGTATGAATAATTTCATTTCTAATGTTTTCAAGTTCTGTAAAAGACATCCACCAATTTTCACGACTTGGGTCGGGAGTATTTAAAATAGTCCGTATTATTTTCTTAAACTTTTCACGAAGCGGAAATTTTCGTTCGATAGCTTCTTTGGAATAAATAGTTTTTACACCATTGCTTTCTGTGAAATATTCCCATCCATTTGGAATACAGATATTGGCAAAAGCTTCTAAGGCTGTGTACGCAAAAATGACGGCCTGAATAATTATCTCAAAATAATTATAGTACTCTTTTTGTTTTTCCAATGAAGGAAAACTGCCGTGCCATTGTTTATGACGTGGTAAAATAACTTTCTCATAAAATTCCATAGCCTGCTTCAGACATCTATCCGCAATATTGGAATACAAAGCCACGTCATTTGGCTGAATCAACATCGTTTCTAAATGGTCAAAAACAAGTACCCAATTAGAATCAAAGATAAAGCGCTGGGTAAAGTTGTCCTGGTTGAGCATTATGTGCGGTTTTTTAACGCGCCAATCCCTGTCCTTTCGATAATTTTGGGTAATGTCCTTTCCAACTTCCAACAAAGGATTTAGTACTTTCCAACCATCTTCAGAAAAGGTAAAATACTTCTTATTACTTTTTCTTGAATATGAATTCTGAATTGCGCTTTTCAGTTTACTTTCTTTTTGCTTATGGAGGTAGGTAATTGTATCTAAAGCAGATGATAACATGGTTAAATAGTCAGTTTCTTTAGGTTTGGGGTGAAATAGAAATTTTAAGACGTATTCGTTTTCAAGTTCAAAGTAAAGTGAAAATGGCGCTATTTCTATATCATCTATTTCTGACATACTTTTAAAAATTCCTAAAAAAGAATCAAATTTCTCAATGAAATCTGTGTATGCTTTTGATGTCGGAATAACGTGATTTTCTAAAAACGGCAAAGAAGTGTAGATGTCAAAAATCGAAGAATTGTAAATCCAGTCTCTATCTTCAATCTCTGTATTGTCTGATAAAACTACGTTGACAGAAACTTCAACAGGAGATTCTATTGTTTCCAGGTTTTTAATTAAAACTTTATCTGTATAAAGTTTAAACCCTTCCCTGTCTGTGTGAATTAATATATCTGTTTCAATCTTTGGATAATTCATAAAATGTTGTATATTAACAACAAAAATAGTAAATTTGTGGTAAATATGCAACAAAATGAATTCTAAGAAAGCAGTTCTTTTACCAAAATATCAAAAGATTTTTGAGCATTTAGGAGAGAATATAAAGCTTGCTCGAAAGCGAAGAAAGCTCACGACAGAGCAGGTTTCCGAACGAGCAGGTATTAACCGGACTACATTATACAGAATAGAAAAGGGAGACGCAGCAGTTGCTATAGGTTCTTATTTTAACGTGTTCAGGGTTTTGAATCTTGAAGAAGATTTTAAAAAGTTAGCGGTAGATGATGAATTTGGTAGAAAATTACAAGACCTTGATTTATTATAAAAAAGATGGCTGGAGGAAAATTTGACATATACGTATTTGCAGATTGGGAAACTTTAGAGAAGTCAACTTTGATTGGTGTACTTTCTGCTCACTTTGCTAAGGGTAAAAAGGCATTCAGTTTTGAGTATAACAAAGACTGGTTGAAGACTGATGCACAACGATTGTTAGACCCAGATATAGAATTTTATTCAGGTCCACAATATCCAGCTAATAAAGAGAATTTCGGTATCTTTTTAGATAGTATGCCTGACACTTGGGGTAAGACTTTAATGAAGCGTAGAGCTGCTCAAGATGCTAGAACAAAGAATGAAAAGACGCGTACACTCTATGAAATAGATTATTTGCTTGGGGTTTTTGACGAAAGCAGAATGGGTGCTTTGCGTTTTAAAACTGAATTTGAAGGTCCCTTTTTAGATAATGATGAACATACGCCAACACCACCGTGGTCTTCACTAGGAGATTTACAAGAAGCTGCTAAACAACTTGAAGGTGATGATCAAAGTGAAGCCGTAAGAAAATGGATTGCTGTACTGATAGCACCAGGTTCTTCTTTAGGAGGAGCGAGACCTAAGGCAAATATTTTTGACCAAAAAAAGAATCTTTGGATTGCAAAATTCCCATCAAAGACAGATACTATTGATAAAGCTGCTTGGGAATTTTTAGCCTACAAATTAGCTACTGCAGCAGGAATAGATATGGCAGATTCTAAAATTGAAAAGATTAGTGGTCAGTATCACACTTTCCTAACTAAACGATTTGATAGAGAGAGTGGAAAACGCATTCACTTTGCTTCAGCTATGACTATGACTGGAAATACAGAGGATATTATAAAGGAATCTATGCCAAGTTATCTTGAAATTGTAGAGTTCATAGAAAATTATGGTGCGGATGTCGAGGCTAATTTACATCAACTTTGGCGGCGTATTGTGTTTAATATTGCAATTTCTAATACAGATGACCATTTACGAAATCATGGATTTATATTAACTGAAAAAGGTTGGATTTTATCGCCAGCTTATGATTTAAACCCCTCAATAGAAAAAGATGGTTTATCTCTAAATATAGATATGGATGATAATGCTTTAGATTTTGGACTGGCAAAAAGTGTTGGTGAATATTTTCGTTTAAGTGAAAGTGAAATGGAGGCTATCATTAAGGAGGTTTTGAATGTAGTAAGCAATTGGAAATCTGTTGCTAAACAAATTGGTATTCTTAATAAGGAACAGCTATTAATGGAATCTGCTTTTAAAACTGAACTCTAAAGATGGATCACCAAGAAAGCGAAGGCATTAAAAACCTACTAAAAACAATAAATCAATGTAAGATACCCAATCTAAAACGGTCAAAAAAAGCAGAAGATGCAAATAAGCTTTGGAATGCATCATTGTTATTCTGCAAAATTGTTTTAGAAGCCAAATCAACTGCACGATTTTTTAGCAGAGAAGATTTTGAGCAATTCACAGTTCAATTTAATGAGCAAAATTCAACTAGGATTGAAACGAATTCTTTATTCGACAAATTCTGGTTACGACAGGTATTAGGGTTTATCTATATTCCTGATGCAGTTAGGGTAGTTACAAATGATTATGAAAAATATAAGAACTGCAAAAATGAAGTATTCTTCCTGAAATACTTGTATGAAATCTATCCAAACCAAACTATGGAAGAGAGTGACCTCAGAGGTCATATATTAGAATTTGAGGAAAAGCATCATATAAAAATTTCAAGAAAGTGGATAGCTGAAACACCTTGGATAAAGCTATCAAAGGATAAAGCCAACCTCAAAATAGGTAACGTTGATTACTTGTTAACTTTATTGAATAATTGGGATGATTTTAGATTTCTCTATACTTTTAAATTGCAAACCTATCAGCGACAAGAACAAAGTTTTAAGATTAGCACAATTAAGTTAATTGAATTGTTAGACAATCATAGAGCTTATTTCCCTTTAACACCATCTTTATTGGATTTTGAACAGAATAATACTCTTCTCAATCTTAAGAAGGAATATGTATTCCAAACTACCCAAAATGAAATCAATTATTGGTACGATTTAAGAGATGAAATAAGTGGTCATTATTGGGAAACTCTAATACAAGATACTAGTTTTTTATCTGACGAAAATAGACTTTTAAAGTTTATTGATGTAATGCTAAAAGGTTCTCAATGGCCTAACGTTGAGGACTACATTTTAGATACGTCAAAAGTACGCTTATTGGAAGCATGTGTAAGTCTTATACAGCACGAACCAGATATTAATGATATTGAAAATGAGTTTGTGAAATGTTATTTAGACCAACAGTTAGGGTCTCATTATGGTTTTCAGTCAAACAGACCTATGCCCAATGATTCTTTGGATGCTACTGACGATGTTTTTGAAAGACACAAACAGCTACAACATATTTCTAGCAAATATCAAAGCAATATCTTTTATGTACAAGAGTCCAGAAAAGAATTGGCTTTTTTGGTAAGACTTGTGGTTCTAATGGACAAAGAGTATCATACTATCAATATTGATGGCAAATCACGTCAGGTACACTATCACAATATCAAAAAACTACTTCGTTCTGGTCTAGAAAAACCATATTTAATTTGGGAAACAGTACATTTTATTCAACAAAATAGACCAGAGATTATTCCACATTTATTAATTGAAACAGATCTCTGCGCTCTTGGTTTCTATATGTTGAATCTCACCAAAATGGAATTCTCAAATAGAACTGCTAAACACATATTGAGAAACCAACTATTAGAAGATGGATTATCCTTATTACTAAATTCGTATTTACGAAATCCGAATATTGACAAGTTTAAAAGATCTCAATTAATTTTTCAACTGTTTCTAGAAATCACCAAAGAAAAAAGCAATTCGGTAAGCCGGGTACCTTTGGCAGAGGAGCGACTCTTATTACTTGAAGAACGACAAGATACAGAGCAAAATTTATTGCAAATTATTGAAGATTGTGAACTTAACGGTGGTTTTGCTGGAGGCAGTTCAAATCAGTCATTACTTTTTTATATTATTGATGAATTAATAACGCTTATTGAGAGGTATAAAACTAAATCAAAACACCTGAATGGTATTATTGAATTACCATTTATTAAGATAGATGCATTAAGCTGGCTTTCTAAATTCTTACACTATAGTGATTTTAAGTTTCAGGCAGAACAAATCTCGAAACTCAAGGCTAGAATAGCCGAAACTTTCGTAGCCACATACCTGAGTACGATAGAACAAAAAAAGGTTAAGAAAAAAAAAATTGATACTGCCAAATTAATTGAGTCACTACCAAGTTGGCCAGACCAAAATGAGCAATTGGCAAGAATTGATTGGTTATCACTTATTTTAATAGTTTTTGAAACAGGTGATTTAGATGAATTTTTAAGCCCGCGAATTAAACTTAAAAAGACCAAAGAGTTATATGATAAAGGGAATAATTTTCAGGCAGACAAAATAAGAACACATCTTTTTGTTTTGTTATCTATTTTGAAGGCTATTCAAAATCAAGAGCGATTTTTAGCAAGCGATTTTTCAATAGAGATTAAAAATACCGTTGAAGCTTCTATTGTCACCATATTGAAAAAGTACGGACAGGAAAAATCACTACACCAAATAAATATTCTAGACCAGCGATTTGACCGACAACATTTTAGAAGTGCTGAAAGTGAATTGTTGCCATTTATTATTGAAATAGGCGATTTGTTTAAAAACAAAACTGCTCTATATAACCAATTAATCGATTCACAAAACCTTGTCCAACTCTTATATGTTTTCTCGAATTCTCAAACAGAGGGAGTTAAGGAATCTGTAATCCATCAAGTTAGAAAAATTAATATTTCTAAATTTATGGACAAACAACATTGGCTTCCAGAAATTACTTTTGTTGTAACGGAGTTATCAAAAATACCAGAATTACAAAAGCAAGCTGCTATTGCTTTTAATACTTGGAAAATAATTACTAGTAATAGAAAGATTGAAAGAGAAACTGTAAAAGATATTTTTGAAGCACAATTAATACAAGCCTATTATGAAGGAAATGAATCAAAAATTCAAGCAATTGCAGAACCAGAATCTGATTATGTAATTCGTAATGAGTTTAAATCCTCAGACCATAAACGTTTTTTTATTGGTTTAATACGCTACAATGATAAACCAGATGAGGCGTATGAAATTTTTGACAGTCTAACAAAGCAGTATCCCAAATATGCCACATTTGCACTTAATCGCTTTGGGGCAAAAGTAGAAGTTGCGCTAAAAAATGAAAGTAAAGAACAATTTAAAGAAGCGTTGAAAGAATGGTTTACTTATGAAAAAACTTGTTCGCCATCAGTTCTAAAAACTATTACTGAAAAGACAAACTATAATAAACTTAGCGTTTATTTAAGCATAGATGACACCAATGCTTTTAATGAATTATATGAAAGACTGAGTAAAGTTGATAGACTTGCACCTGATATGATAAAACTAAGAGTGCAGATGTTAGTTAAATATGACTTGATTAACGAAGCAAGATTATTAGTCAATGAAGCGCTATCTTTCCATAGCATATTAGACCAAAGTACATTCAAATTTTTAACAGATTTGGAAAGTAAGATTTCAGAATCCAATCCACTTGAATATATTAAGAAAGAATTTCAGAGTTTAAAAACAAGTTCTAAAAATTCAATGAGTTCGTTGAAACCATTGAAATATGAAGATGATTTTGGTAAACAAATGGCATACGAAATTATTGTTGCTTCAAAACGATTCTTGAAAAACACAAAGCTTTACAGGCCTAATGCTGATGAGGATGATTATAATAGTTTTATAAAAGAAATATTGGAAAACAAGTTATCCTCATTCGGTTTTCATATTGAAGACCAATCTAAAGGCGGAAGTTCTGCAAGCGGTAAAAAAGCTGGTGAGCGTGATTTGGTTATTTGTGATGATTCTGGCGATATCTCAGTAATTGAAGCATTTAAACATTCTACCAAAACAGTGGTACAAAAGCATATTACTAAGATTTTCAATTATAGCCATATGAGGAATGTTTTCTTTATTCTAGCGTATGATTTAAAACCATCGAGCACATTTAGAAATCGATGGAAATATTATAAATCAAAGACTCTAAAATCTATTGATTATCCTGAAGGTTTTGAGATAGATGCAAATTCTATTTGGGATGCGACTGAATATTTTAAGGTAAAAAACTCAGCAATCAAAGTTTGTAGAACTGCTCATAAAAGCGGAACTGAAATTTACCATATAATGTTGAATGTGAACTATTTTATATAAAATCCCAATATTCTTGTGTTTTCTTAACACTAAAAGAAACATTTTAGGGAAAGAGTTTTAATACAAAAATCTCGAACCCAAATAAATATCTAGAGTTTTCATTTCACTACTCTTCCCGATGCTCTGGGAAGAAACCTTTCTTAATCAAGCCTAAATAATAAATCAAGCCCACTTGATAGGAATTTCATTAATTCATTTAGTTTCACTTCCTTCCATTTTATACTTCACATAGTTTTTTAATTCACTTACCGAGCCTCCATCATCACCTTTTTTTGTCAGCAAAACAACAACATTCAGTTTTGAACTACGGCATAAACCAGGCTCGTACCTCGCTCTTTTTTATACGTCTTATCAAATCTGAATATTGAATCACACAGGGCATCAAAAAAAGGTAACAACGAAGGCTCTATGGGAAGTAAATCAAAATATCGAACTATGAAATCATCTCAAAATATCCAAAAAGGAAGTGGAACTAAAAAAATCAAAAAAAGGAAAACACTCTGGATATAATAAGTAAATCACTTTTAAAATAAATGAATATTAATCTTTAAATCTATAATTATGAGTAGCATTAAAAATCACGTACAATTAATTGGAAACGTTGGACAAGAACCAACCATCACGAACCTAGAAAGCGGAAAAAAAGTAGCTCGCTTTTCTATAGCCACAAATGAGTATTACAAAGATGCCCAAGGTGAAAAACAAACAGATACCAACTGGCACACTGTTGTTGCTTGGGGCAAAACCGCAGAAATTATTGAAAAGTTTGTAGGTAAAGGAAAAGAAGTTGGTGTAGTAGGGAAATTAAAAACAAAAACCTACACCGCCAATGACGGAAACCAACGCTATGTTACCGAAGTAGAAGCCAATGAAATTCTATTAATGGGTAGTAAGTAAATCAAAAAAATGAAAGAGGGCTTCGCTCGCTAAAGTTCTGCCCTCTTTTTCATTATTGATCTCTAAAGAAAAGAACAATGAAAGACAAAGTTAACGAAATACAGATTAGTTATAAAGAGCGTGTTCCTGCACCTTTTTGGAAAAAAATAAAATCTTCTGAGGATGCTAGTAAATTACTGTATCAGCATTGGAACAAAAACACCATAGAATTACAGGAATCCTTTAAAGTCTTATTGCTAAATAATAGCAACAAAGTGAAAGGGATTTATCAATTATCTCAGGGTGGAATTACGGGAACATTAGTTGATTTACGCATATTATTTGCTGTAGTTCTAAAAACCTTATCCGTAGGCATAATTTTAACTCATAATCATCCGTCAGGAAAACTACAACCTAGTGATGCTGACAAGAAGATAACCGAAAAAATAAAAGAGGCAGCAGCTCTTTTCGATGTAACGGTACTTGACCATTTAATTATTGCGCCAAATGGGGATTATTACAGTTTCGCTGATAACTTAATGCTTTAAGTCATGGTCTATTTGAATTATACCAACCTCGATGAAGAAACTCAACAACGCTTGTTATCCACTTCAAAAGACGATGTGGAAAGTAAGTTTGGGGAAGATTTGAAAGCCTATGCAAAACATAACAATATAGAGTATGATATTATACTTTATGAGGAAGCGGTTAAAAATTTATACAACTACCAATATGTTTTCAATATTTAATCAAAATGTTATTGACCCTTGAATCTTCGAGGGTCTTCATTTTCCCCCAAAATATAAGTTAGTATTTCAAAATCTAACATTCAATTTTTTGATTCATCTTCAATTCATACAGAACCCTATAAAAACAAGGCATTTGACATCATTCTGCGTTTCAGTTTTGCCATGTAATTGAATACATTTATAAGGCTAGGTATTTAGAAAAAAGCAACTGACTTTTTAGTCAGGTTGTTTGGATTTTTGTTCGCTTTTGGCGAACGAAAAGGAAAAGCAAGAGGGTAACACGCTACGCGATGTTTCGATAAGCCTCTTGTTTTTAAGTTACTGAAAAACAGTTATTAAGAAAATAAATTTAATTAAAACAATATTTAATGGGCTGGTTTTTAGAGTAAAAAGGAATTCAGCCCAATAAAATCAATCAATTTTTAAAGTAAAAATGGATAACGGATACGAAAAAGAACAATTTACCACCATCAGTTTTAAAAGCTCGATAGTCAAAAAGTTTCGAGTTTTCAGCAAGAAAATGGGGGCATCCAATTCCATGACATTATTAATGATGTTAGACTTTTTCGAATCCAATAGCATTTCTCCAAAAGAATCAATAGGTCCAAAAATACACACCTTAGAAAACCTCATTAAAAAAAGAGTAAGTGCGGTCATTGCCATTTTAAGAGATATGGAGAAAAGTCAAACCAAACCCACAGTTGCCATGATGCAATCCCTTTTTGAAGAAGCTGAACCAGAAAACAAAAAACCGAAGCTAATTGAGAAGAAGAATTTCGAAACGATAACTAAAGTTCGATTTCAAGAAAAGCTAAGAGAGGATAACCAATTGTAATACTATTAAAATGTACATAACTATCACACCACAAAAATTAGGCAGCTCTTATTCTCAGAGTTCAGGTGATTTTGTGGACTATCTTGAAAAAGAAAATCAAGGTTTGGAACAAGAATACATGGAACATTTTTTTAATCAATATGGAGATGAAATTAGTGCAAAAGATGTGGTTAAAGAGATTGATGGAAACAAGGCGAAATTAAAAAAGACCGAACCCAAGTTTTACTCTATTACCATAAATCCAAGTAAGTACGAATTAAAACGATTACAGAATAGTAGTCAAGACCTAAAAGTATATACACGTGAACTGATGAAAAATTACGCTTCATCTTTCAATAGAGAAATCAATGGCAGAACTGTAACAGTTGACGACATAAAATATTTTGCAAAAATAGAGCACCAACGAAAGTTCAAGGGAACGGATTTTCAGGTTAAAGAAAACCAACCTTTTGCCACAAAAATACTGCAGCATAAACAAGTCATTCGGAAAATTGAGCGAGGTGAATTAATGGGTGATATAAAGAGCTTAAAAGAAAAAATAACCCAATTAGAAGGAGAAGCACCACATCAACAAAATGGAAAACGCATCGTACAAGGAATGCAGAAAGAAGGAAACCAAAGCCATATTCATATTATAGTTAGTCGAAAGGATGCATCTAACTCGGTGAGTTTGTCTCCTGGAAGTAAATACAAAGCTTCGGATGTCATGATGAATGGGAAAAACATAAAACGTGGTTTTAATCGTGATGCTTTTTTTGAAAAAGCAGAAAAGACATTTGACAAGACATTTGGTTACAAAAGAAACTATGCCGAAACCTACAAAGCCAAGAAGGATTTTATAAAAAATCCAAAACTCTATTTTTCTATTCTTTCTGGTTTGCCAGCGAGTGAAAAAGCAGCAGCTTTTAAAATCTTAGGAAAATCTGGAGTACCGATGATGAATATTCCAACCAATAAGGTTCAGCTAGCAATCAAAGCCATAAAAAAACTTAAAAAGGGCGTAGATGTAGCTATAAATTCAGGTTCAATAGGCATATGAATGGGTCTATACCACATATCATTCTTTACCTTGTTATCCCTTTATTGATGATAGGAATTGTGCTTTATGTTTTTCTACATGAAGAGACAAACAAAGCTATTAATTCTAGATATCAAGTTAAGTTTAAAATCAAATCAGGGAAGTTTAAAATCGATAATATAAAAAGAGGGGCTTCAGTAATTGGTTCAGCAGGTAGCGGAAAAACAGAAAGTGTCGTTTTTAATTTTTTAGAGCATTTCAGTAAGCATTCCTTTTGTGGTGTAATCCATGATTATAAAAATTTTGAACTCACAGAAATCGCTTATCCGTTATTTAATGCTCAAGATACTCCTTTCTATATTATTTCGTTTGATAAGATTTATAATTGCGTAAATCCTATTGCGCCACGTTATATGGAAAATGAAGAAAGTGTCAATGAAGTATCAAGGGTATTGATTGAAAATCTGTTGGAACAAAAGGAATCAGGTAGTTCTGGAACAACCAAATTTTTTACCGATGCTGCTGAAGGCTTGGTAAGTGGCTTGATATGGAAATTAAAAACGGCGTATCCTCAATACTGTACATTACCACACTTAATTGCTATTTATCAATTTTTAGACACCGATAGCCTGATTGCATTTTTAGAGAGTAACACTACTTCTAGAGCTATGGCAGATGCCTTTATTAGTGGCAAAGATTCCGATAGGCAAACCGCTGGCGTTAAAAGCACCTTGGCTAATGCTTTTAAAAAGATTAGTTCACAACGTATTTTTATGGCTTTGTCGAAAGATGAAGTTCCGTTGGATATTAATAGTCAAGAAACCCCTGGTGTGATATCGGTCATAAATAATCCTAAATATGAAACCGCCTATTCCCCTATTATTGCAACCGTTGTTCATACCATAACCAAACAAATGAGTGTTAGAAATGCTAATCCATCATTTCTGATGATGGAAGAAGCTCCAACGATTCGATTATTAAACATGCATCGTATTCCTGCCACTTTGCGCAGCTATAATATTGCGACGATTTATGTAATGCAAGACAAAATTCAAAATGATATGATGTATGGAGATAAGGCCAGTAAGGCCATATTAAGCAATCTATCATATCAATTTTTTGGTAAAGTGAATGACCCAGATACAGCAAAATACTATGAACGCTTTTTTGAATTAGTAAAAAACCCGACCAAAAGTGTGAGTAAGGGAACAGGGCTTTCTTGGGATGCTAGAATTACGAAGGGTGAAAAGGAAGTGCCAAAACGTAGGGCAGATATCTTTTTTAGGTTAAAACAAGGAGAGTTTATCACTTTTGCTGATGGTAAGGATCGTAAAGTACGGTTTAAACTCCCTAAGATTGAAATGCAACTTCCAAAACAAAATAGAGAATACACTAAAATAGCTTTAGAAGCTAACTTTGAACGAGTTTATAGGGAAGTGAAATCTATTTTTAAAAATGAATAAAAGAACAAGACAGGTTCCAGCATTATTATTTTAAATGTAGAGGTTAGAAATAAAGAGGATTTGAATTTTGTTTAAGGACTTTTTAAGTAGCGTTAGCATCAATTTGGCTAAGTAGTTTTATCGAAATATAGTACCTTTCATAAGTCCCATGAAACTATATAATAATCCTATTTTTTGGAGGGATTGTTCAGTAATTTTGTATTAAAATATGATATTATCTAATGAAAAAAGACAAAGAAACTTTTACGTGTCGAGCAAGTGATGGTACATATGTATTGTCGACCGGCAACAAATACAGGATTATTGCAGGAGGTGAAAAAACAGATAATCGATATTCATTAATGGAAGCTATATTGGAGCCAGGACAAGGTGCACCGTATCATATTCACACACGAGAAGATGAGGCTTTTTTTATTTTAGAAGGCGAAGTCACTTTTTATTTAAAAGATGAAAAGATAAATGCCAAAAAGGAAGATTTTGTTTCTTGTGCTCCACATGAAATAAGAGGTTTTAGAAATAATACTAATAAAGTTTCACGAATGCTCTTGTTCTATAGTTCGGCAGGAATTGAAGAAATGACGTTGAAGAATGGAACAATTATAGATGAAAACTATAATGTTACAAACATGAAGAACGATTATAGTGCGCAATGCCCTATTTTATCCGAAGAATATGGCGTTAAGGAAATCAATACGGAAATGCCCAATTCTTAAAATGAATATAAGTTTTTAGATGTAAAACCGACAATTATTAGTATTATTTGAATCTATTTAAGTTATTGAATGAATCGTAATATTCCTGTTAGAAAAATAAATGTAAATAAAGTCTATGCGTTCCATGAGCGGTTTAGCATACAGGATATTCGTAGAAAGTTAGATGGAAAGGCAATGGTTGAACCTTTGCATCGACATGATTTCTTTTTTATACTCGTATTGAAAAAAGGTAAAGGAACGCATAAAATAGATTTTGTAGAGTATAAGATTGCCGATTACTCCGTGTATTTTATTAAACCAGGACAGGTTCATCAAATAACTTTGGATGCTATAAGTGTTGGATATTTATTACTTTTTAGTGACGATGCTTATCATGAGAATAGAAAATCATTGACTCGGTTGCTCCGTGAGGTCAGTGCTCCGGATTTATATCAATTTGAAAAGAAAGAGTTTAAAAGGATATATCAGCCATTAAAAACAATATTTAGAGAATGTGCGAACAAAGAAAAAGGATACGAAGAAGTTATCAGGGCTAATCTAAGTATAGTATTTAATTTACTCAGTCGGAGTTTAGATCAGATCGAATATCCAAAAGAGGTTAAATATGAACAAGAACGCATTGAAGAACTTATGTTACTCTTAGATGAGCATATATCAAATAAAAAACAAGTATCCCAATATGCGGAGTTAATGAAATTGTCAAAATTTCAGCTTAATACCATTGTAAAAACTACTTTAGGTAGAACCTGCTCACAAGTCATAAAGGATAGGGTGATACTAGAGGCCAAACGCTATCTATTAGCAACCTCATTTCAAATCAATCAAATAGCTTTTTATCTTGGGTATGATGATATTTCTTATTTCGCGAGACTATTTAAAAAACAAACAGGGCATTCGCCAAAGGCATATCGCCAAAAATTTAAATAAGTCCAATCTTATTACATTTTTGTCCTAATTTCAAGGGACTCTTTCCTAGTAATTTTACAAATTCATATTAATCTCTACAGTACAAAAAAGTACTTGATGAATACTGTTGAGAATAAATAAAACTAAATATTATGAATATTGTAATCAAAACACTTCTAGTCGGTATAGGAGCGACATTTGCTATGGATGTATGGAGTTATATTCTTAGTCTTTTTAGAGTAAGTTCGTTGGATTATCGGTTTGTTGGTAGATGGGTAGGGAATTTTTCCAATGGAAAATTTTTCCATAATAAAATTACGGATGCCGCCCCTATAAAAAATGAATTAGCCTTAGGTTGGGCATCACATTATTTTATTGGTATTGCTTTTGCATTTTTGTTTCTATTGATTTATGGAAAATCCTGGTTCGAAAAGCCTACTCTTTTTCCTGCAATACTGATAGGTCTTATTACGATAGTAGCACCATTTTTCCTAATGCAACCTGCTTTTGGGTTGGGTGTGGCAGGAGCTAACGTACCCGAACCGGACACACTTAGACTGAAAAGCTTTATGGCGCATCTGATTTATGGAATTGGGTTATATCTATCAGCTATTTTGATGAATTATTTTTTATCGAAAAACGGAGCCTTGTAAAATGAAAGAAAAGCTATTAGAATTCAATTCAGAGGTGTCATACAAACCATTGTTTTTATTTAAAAGCGTTATTTGGTTTGTAATATTGCCCCTTGTTTGGGGCAAAGTCTTGGCTCAACAAGACCATAGACCACCAGAGATTTTGTTTACGGACGTGATTTCTGGCCCCAATAATGGTGGAGAGAATAACAATGGAGCGTATCTATCCTTATTTGGATTGAACTTTGGAAGTTTAAATGAACTAGGAATATCGACCAAAGTTTATATCAATGAAATTGAAATTGCTGATTATAAATTTATTGGAGATGCCGTTTCACAGCCCTTTCTACCATATAAAAAGCTAAAACAAATTACTGTGCAAATTGGTCAACTTGCAAATGCTCCCTATGGAGTAGAGTTACCTATTCGACTAGAGGTTAAAAATAAATCTTCGAATACAGACCATACTTTTATCATTCAACCTGGAAATATTCTGTATGTTGACCCAGTAAATGGAAACGACCAAACTGCTGTAGCAAATGATATTACAAAACCATGGAGATATGTACAAACAGCATCCAGTTTATATTCGGGAGCATTTGGAGCTGCATCACCAGGTGATTTTATAGTTTTAAGAGGAGGTGTATGGAATGATGTTGGGTATGCCAATCGCTTTTTTCGAATTTCCAATATGTTAACAGGAACACAACCAAATGGTGAACCAGAAAATGGGTATTACACTTTTATAGGGTATCCCGGAGAAGAAGTACGTATAGTACCGCAACCCAATACGTATGGTGGATTCCATGGTCCAAGTAGTGCTTTTAGAGATTATGGCAATTTTGTGGTTATTGCAAATATGAAAATTGAAGGCGGTAATGAAACAGTAAAAGATGGTCCAATTAATCCACAAAATAATGCCACAAATTGGAGGCTAGTAAATAATGAATTATTCCATTGGGAAGCAGCATCTGAAGATGTTTTTGACGAGAATGGAAACCAATTGATTTGGGAGGCAAGGAGTGGAGGTATATCCTTTGCAGGAGCACCTAATATTAAGATTTTTGGAAACTGGATTCATCATATTGGTGGAGGAACAAAAAACCATGGTATCTATTACGGAGGAGGAGATAATGGAGAAATTGCCTATAATCATGTTCATGATATTTCAGGAGGAAATATTATGCAATTGCATGATAATATTGGTGGCTATTCCTTAAAAAATATCTTTATACATCACAACCTTATGTACGAAGGGAGTAGATATGGTATGAATGTTGGAGCTGGAACAGACGATTTGAAATTCTATAATAATATAGTATTTGATACCGATTACGCTGGAATACGATTTACTTGGTCTGATTTTGATGTCATTGATGTTAATCATAATACTTTTTATAACGTAAATAGAAAACCTCCAAAAAAAAGTTACGGAGCGATTGATAATGATGACAAAGTAATTAATGAATCTCAGGTAATAATAAAGAACAACATTATTTACGCTAGTGTCAATTCCAATGTTTATTATAGTGCATCAGCTCAGGATCCTAATATATCAATGGAGCGTAATTTGTGGTATGGAATTGGAGAAACAACCCCAGAGAAGGATTCCAATCCAATTTATGGAAATCCATTATTCAATTCAATTGAAAATAAAGATTTTTCGCTTCAGGGGAATAGCATTGCCATTGATTCTGGAATTTTAATAGATGATATTCATACTGATTTTTACCTTAATGCTAGACCTTATAACAATATTAGTGATGTTGGAGCATGTGAATACCACAATTATGCATTGACAATACCTGAAGAAGAAGTAGAAGAAATTTTTGTATTTCCTAATCCCAGTCAAGGGGTTATTAGATTGATGGTGCCAGAGGGAGATATTCAAACAATTATAATCTATGATGGTATTGGTAAAAAAGTATTGAGTACTGAACAGGAACATATAGATCTTTCGCTTCTATCTTCAGGAGTGTATTACTTACGAGTTTTTATTCTGAATAGTGAAAAATCTATTGTAAAAAAGATTGTAAAATACTAATTACATAGAATGGTATGGAACTAAAAAATTATACGATATTAATAACGGGAGGCAGTTCAGGTTTGGGGCTTGAAATGGCTAAAATATTTGTAAAGGACAATAAAGTTCTTATCTGTGGCCGTTCATTGGATAAACTTAAGAAAGTTAAATCTCAATATTCTAAAATTGAGTATTTCCAATGTAACCTATCGGAAGTAGAAGGCTGCAATAAATTGTATGAATGGGTTAAAATGTCCCATCCTGATTGCAATGTTTTGATCAATAATGCGGCCATGGTCAACAAAATAGATTTTTCGGATAATAACTACTCTAATGCCGACATCGTCCAAGAGATAAAAACAAATTTTACTGCTCCCATTATTTTGTCAAAACTTTTTATCAATCTCATCCAAAAAAATAAGAACCCTGTACTCATAAACATCTCTTCAGGGCTGGCTTACGTTCCTAGAGCTGTTTACCCTTTATACAATGCTACAAAAGCGGGACTACATTCTTTTTCCCAAACCTTAAGACATCAAATGAAAGACAGTAAGGTAGTTATAATCGAGGTGTTTTTTCCTGCTGTTGAGACTCCTTGGCATAAGGGAAACCCACCAAGTATAGCAATATCTCCCCAAGCAGCTATTAAAGAAATGTTGTTGAAGTTGAAAAAGGGTAAAACTGAAATAAGGGTAGGAAAGGTTAAGCAATTATATTTATTGTCAAGAATAATGCCTTCTCTTGCTTTTAAAAAAATCAATAGCCTTTAAATTAAAATCATGCCTGCATATATCGTTTTTAATTATCAAATTACCAATCCTGAAAGAATTGATGAATTATCTGAAATTTCCAAGGAAAAGGATAAAAACTCTTTACACAATCCTAAAGTTATAGTAGCCAGTCGATTGCACTTATTAGAGGGAGATACAGATTTTCCATTCATGGTAATTTATGAGTTTGAAACCATTCAAATAGCCAAAGAATGGTATTACGATAAAACAAACCAGAAGGTTAATAAGCTTCGACAAAATATAACTAATGGCTGGGTGTCAATACATTCTGGATATATTTTAGATAGCGTAATAATTTGAAACCTCAGTAAGGCAATAACTTCTTACCTAGTATGCTTTAGCAGGCATATGAATTTATACAATGACTATTATTATGTGTTGGTTTTACTACATTCCAATATCTCAACAAAATTATTGATAAACTCTACAGTATATTTTCCATCGGGGTCTAAATTTGGATCTAGGATGGTGATTTCAATTCCAATCACCTTTTTACTTGTGAGTAGTGGTATTAATAATTCCCTAAACTCTTTGTATGTAAGTCCATCAATTTCTCTACTATCAACGGCAGGCATGATTCTATCATTCAAAACATCAACATCAAGATGAATTAAAAAACCATCCAAATTATTTTTTAGAACCAATTCCAAAAATTGGTTGGATGTTTTTTCAAGACCATTGTTCCGTAACCTTTTCAAATCAAAATATTGTATTTTAGATTCCAGAATCGGAGCAACATATTCTTGGTCGTATTCTCTGTTTCCTACACAAAAGACATTCTTTTCCTTAAAGTATGGTTTTTGATTATGAATATTGGTCAATTTACTGTGTCCGTAACCTGTAACAATTGCCAAATCCATACCAGCTGCTCCATTTGTTTGAGAAAGTTCTGGAAACATAAAATCAGTATGTCCATCAAGAAAGAAAAGCCCATAGTTGCCTTTCTGCTTCAAGGCAATTGCGTTACCAATTAGAATACTACAGTCTCCACCAATGATAATTTTAAAAGTATTTTTATCTAATTCATTAGATAGTATTTCACTTTGCTTAATAGCGTACTCAATTATTTTATCCGTATTTCTTACGTTTGATTCAAGGTCAAAATCCATAGCATATTCGGGAGGTGTTAACCTTAAAACGTACTCGGGATTAACTCTTTTATGAAACCCATGTCTTTTTAGCCATTCTGGAAGTTTTTTAACACCTGGTTCATTTTCATATTCGGTTTTTTTTAAACCTAAATTTGATGGGAATTCTAATATGCTGACTTTATTACTATTCATATTGGTTGGTTAATGGAATTAAATTTACAATAAGATTTATTCTTTGGTGAATTTTATTAGTGCATTTTTCTATTTAAATCTTTGCTGAGAACTCTCAACATTTTAGTGGAACTTTCATCTTTGAATCTATGCAAGAAAAGAATACTCATACCATTGCCTCCTTTATTAATTTTTTACTCTTTTTGGCTAGATATATTTTGGTTGTAATAATTACTGGAGCAGCACATAAGAAGACCATTGCTATGGCAAAAAAAGTGTTTTGAAATGCCAGTATAGCAGATTGAACATTTAGTGTAATATCTATTGTTCCCAATGCGGCCTTTTCTGCTTCTATAGGGTTATAACCTCTTGCCATAAGCGCTTGTGTTGTTCCTTGTATCCTTTCAGTTAAAAAACCATTGTATGGAGTAAGATTTTCGGATAGGATGTTTTTGTGAAAGGCAACTTGATGTGCTAGATACGTAGGCAGAAATGCGATTGCAAATGCCCCACCACATTGTCTTCCAAAATTAAACAACCCAGTTCCAGTTAATAGTTGGTTTCCTTTTAATTCATTAAAGGCGATGAATGTTATCGGTACGAATAACAGACCTAGACCTAATCCACGAAGCATCATTGGTGGGTTAATATCTGGTAATCCAGAACCAATAGTTACATCGGAAACCCAAATCATGGATGTAATAACACAGATAACACCAAGTATTACACTTACAAAAGGTTTGATTTTTTTTGAATCGACAATAATTGCACTAAAAATGAGTCCTATAGTTACAGCTATTCCACTAGGAAAAAGTGTATACCCTACAGAGGCACTATCTAAACGGAGTATGTTTTGTACAAAGACAGGCACTATTGTTCCACTTCCAAAAAGAGCAAAACCTGATATAAAACTGATTAAAAAAGCAAAGGCAAAGGAGGGGTTTTGCAATACTGAAAAATCAATAAGCTTCGATTCTTTGTTATCTTGTTTGTTTTTAATAAAAAATAATACAATAGCAATAACACCAACAATTGTTAGTACTACTATTTTTCTTTCCTCAAACCAATCGTATCTAGAACCTTCTTCAAAAACATATTGAAAAGCGCAAAGTCCAATACCTAACCATATAATGCTTAACCAATTAATTTTTAAGGCGGTATTTTGTTGAACTATAGTATTGGGTATAAGATTTAGTAGTGGAATGGTTAATGTTCCAATAATTACGGTGGTCAAAAATAGTAATTGCCATGAATGATGATAGGTAATCCATCCGTTAAAAGCAGGAATTACATTGGGACCTAATACAATGGCCAAACTAAAAATAGCCTGAATCATTCCCTGTTTTTTTATTGGGAATATGGTAAACAATATCATCTGTGCAATAGTGTAAAAAGCAGCACCTCCAGCACCCAATAAAATTCTACCGATTAAGAAAAGATGTAAAGAAGTAGTCGTGCCACATAAAAAAGCGCCTGTAATAAAAACAAGTGATGAGTATTGAATTACACTTCTTGCTCCATAAATTTTGGTTAGCTGTACGGAAAGTATCAGAAATAGTAATTTTGCCATAAAATAGGCTATGTTCATCCATGCTATTTCATCTGAAGTAGCTTGTAAAAATCCTGCTATCTCATCAATTGCTACAGATGATGAAGTAGCTACCAAAATATCCAACGCTGCACAGATAGTCACCCCACATAAAATAAGCCACTTCTTTTTTGAACTTATTGAGGTGATGGTACTGCCATTTTGTATAGTGTTATCAAAGGTCTTCATAGCAGTTGAGTTATTGCTTGATAACCTTGACTACGGTGTTCATTCCAGCTCGAAGCGGAACGTCTTTTATGGCTTCTTTTTGAAGCGTGATTTTAACTGGAATTCGCTGTGTTATTTTTGTAAAGTTTCCAGTAGCATTATCGGCAGGAAATAGTGAAAATTTAGAACCTGTAGCTGCTGCAATAGATTCGATGTTTCCTTTAAACTCTTTATCAGGAAAAGCATCAACGCTTAAGTTCACCTGTTGTCCTATGGTCATTTTAGAAACTTGTCCTTCTTTGAAATTGGCTACGACCCATAAATTCGTAAAGTCCGTAATGGCCATTAAAGGTTGTCCAGATCTAATCACTTGTCCTTCTTCAATCATTTTTCTGGAAACTCTTCCCGAGGCAGGAGCTTTAACATTTGTATATGAGAGTTTTAATTCTGCATTTCGCACATTTACTTTTGCAGCTTCTATAGCAGCATCAATACTGTTTATTTTCAAAAAAGCTGCCTGGTATTTACTGTTTGATGCAAGATATTGCTGGCGGGCTGCTTCTACCTGTGAGCTGATTACTTCCAATTGAGTATGTATATCATCAATTTTGGATTGTGGCACGATATCTTCTTCTAATAAGTTGGTAAAGCGTACGAGGTCAGTATTCAAACGCTCTTTTTTAGCATTGGCTACGGTAATATTATTAAAAGCTGCTTTTGAAGCCGATTTTGAAGCCTGCATTACCGCCAATGCTGCTGATTTTTCTGCTTCAATTTGTGCTAGTCCTGCCTTTGCTTGAGCCAAAAGCAATTCAATATCACTTTTATCGATGTGTAAAAGTACCTGTCCTTGTTCAACATATTCATTGTCATCGACCAAAATTTCTTGTATCTGTCCACCTATTTTTGGGTTTACTTGGTAAATATGTCCTTCAATTTGAGCATTGTCGGTGGTTTCATATCTAAAGTGGTTTAGAACAAAGTAACTACTATATAGCAGCACACTTAATATTAGGGTTAATAGCGCAACTTTTTTTGTTTTTTTTGAGTTCATAGTTTTTTTCATCGGTATTGCTTTTGTGATTATTGCCAGATTTTAATGCCTTTGACTTGAAGTAATTTGTAGTAAGCGACAACGTATTTGTATTCAGATTGTAATAAGGCTAGTTGAGCCCTTGCTAATACAACTTCGGTATCCAACAAATCCAAATTGGTAATTAGCTGATTGTCATATTTTTTTCGAGCCTGTTGCACAGCAGTTTCTGCCTGTTGAATTAAAATTTTATTGTTCTCGTATTCCTGATGGGAATGCTCAAGGGATTCTTTAGCATAAGCCAGTTCTGTACTTATCTTTGTTTTAATTTCTTGAAGGTGCCAATTATTGTTGTCTCTTTTTATTTTTGCGATATTCTTTTCGTGCTTTACTTTAAAACCTTGAAACAAGGGAACTGTAATCTTGGAGAACACAGCAATATTGAACCTAAACTCATTAAGATTGGGCATATACCCATTATGAAAGCCAGTTGTACCGCCAACGGTTATAAAAGGAAGGCTTGATTTATTGGTTAGTTTTTCAGCACTTTTAAATACGGAGTCCAGATGGGTTACAATAGTTAATTCATTGCGTGTCCCTTTATATAAATCCATTTGGTTTAAGTTCTTCTTTTCTATGCTCAAATCACCTGTTATAGCGAGCTTTTGGGAAACATTCATTCCCATAAGTTCTTTTAACTTGTACTCCAATTTTTTTAAGGAATTTTGAAGAGTTATTTTTTTATTCTGTGCGGATGTAATCCGTACGTTGGTGTTAATTCTGTCAAAATTTGTGGCTAAGCCATTTTTAATAAAGCCATCTGTTCTTTTAAGAGTTCTTTTTAATGAAGTGATGAATTTATCCTGAACTTGAAGTGCCTTTTTAGTAAATAAGATTGTGTTAAAAAGTTCTGTTGCCGCGTATGTTAAAGTCTTTTGAGCTGCTTCCAATCCTTCCTCGGCAATTAGTTTCTCGATTTTTGATATGGTTATTATTTCATTTGTTCTACCAAAGTCAAACAGTGTGTATTGAACACCTGAATGAACGTTATAATTTTCATTGGGAAAAAGTGGAAGCTCTGTAGGATTTGGCCCTAATGGTAAACTCACTTTTGAAATAGGGTCAACATATGCAAAAGATCCTTCAAATATTACTTTTGGATATTTATTACTCCTTGCAATTCCAATTTTTGATTCAGAGATGGCTATTTTTCCTCTGGACTGTTTTAGTACAGGGTTGTTTTCAATAACCAAGTCTAAAACATTGTTTAGTGATAGGGAATCTGACATTTGTCCATATGCAAAAGGTAATATGAGAAAGAACACGAATCCAAGGTTTTTCTTCAATATTTTTTCTTTAAAAATTAACTTCATTATTGTGTATGTGTATTTAGTTTAACAGTGTCTAGTAGCATAGTGTACTATTAAAATAAAAAAATTATATTAAATTTTCTTCTATTTGATTTAATACTTCATGAAAAGCAATTAGTTTTTCATTGGAAATATTTTTATGAGCTTCTTCCAATGTTCTTTCTATAATAGGAATTAGTTGTTTTTTTATGTTCTTTCCTAGTTGGGTCAAGTATATCATATTTGACCTCCTATCCGTAGGATGTGGAGCCCTCTGTATTAATTTTCTTTTTTCAAGACCATCTACAAGCTTAGTCACACTAGTTTTGAATTTTCCAACACTTTCACCAAGTTCGTTTTGTGTCTTTCCATCTTCATTCCATAAAACAACCAGCATCTTCAATTGTTCAGCTGTAATATCAAAACCTTCCTTAATAAAATTGTGGTTTATTTTATTGACTAAAAGTAATGATACATTACGTATTTTATATCCTGTAGTTTCGTTTAAATCCTTAATCATAATAAATAGGAATAAAAAAAGTTCAATACAAAGGTAATCAAATATAGTTACATAGTGTACTAATTTTTATATTTTCGTAGTATTACTTACTTATTGAGTGTTATAAAATGAAATAGATAGTAGATTTTTAATGGAGCTATATGACAAAATACTTCTAAAATTAGATCATGATTTAGAATTCGTAGAAACTGAAATAGAAGAAATACTTCTAAAGGCTGAGCAAGGAATAAAAATGACGACGGTTGCTTTGGAGCAATTGCGTGATACTGTGATAGACCAAGAGTTTGCAGAACAAACAACAGAAATCAATTTTTTTAAAAAAATCAAACCAAGAATTTATAGTAAGCTAATCTATTATGTTAAGTTATTTAATATTGAAAGTAAACGACCTAGAAGTAGTAATAAATCCCAAGCAAAATATCTAAACCATCAGATAGACAAACTTCAAGTTTATTTTAATGATAATCTGGAGTTTTATCATTATTACCGTAGAGGGGCAACTTCATTGGATAAGCAATATTTTGTTCGTAATAATGCGGATATACGCTTATATCCAGATACATTCCATTTTTTTACTGACAAGCAATTTTCCACAAGCCATGATAGTACAGTGGCCACTATTCTAGCTTATGATATGCTCATCGTACATTTAAAAAAGGAAATATACAGATTGGAAAATAATGGTATGGATACTATAGATAGCCTTAATATGGTTTTGCCTTCAAAGTTGTTTTGGACAGGTAGCAAAACAGATTTGGTAGAGTTAATCTATGCGCTGCTTAGTAGTAATGTAATAAACAGTGGTGCGTCAGATATTAAAGAGCTAGCATCCATATTTGAGAAGATATTCAATATTGATTTAGGCGACTATTATCGAACCTTTATGGAGATTAGAGCTAGAAAGACAAATCAGACCAAGTTACTTGATAAATTAAAGGAAGCATTGATTCAGAAAATACATTTAATGGATGCCTAAAAATACCAGATTGGGAAGAACTTGGGAATTTTAATTTGCAATTTTTTTTATAAGGTTTTGATACTATAAACTTAATTGCTTGTTGTAAAATTAAAGTATTATAAATCATTGAAAATGAGTGAAAAATGTTTCCCAAGATGGTAGTGTCCTGTGAGAAAACAAGAATAATCCTACTCATATTTGTTGAACGAAAGTCAAATCAGTTCAAAGTCGTCATGAAATCTATTTGATTATTGGCGACTTTGTTATTTAAAACCTTCCAACATTATGAGTGCAACAATTATCACTACCGAAGACCTTATGGAGTTCAAATTAGAATTACTAGAAGGCATCAAAAAATTACTTAACAACCAATTGGGTCATACTTCAAAAAAATGGCTCAAATCTCCTGAGGTAAGAGAGCTTTTAGGAATTTCACCTGGGACATTACAAAACCTTAGAATTAATGGAACATTGCCTTATACAAAAGTAGGAGGTGTACTTTACTATGATTATGAGGAAATCATGAAAGTTTTGGAGCAAAACAGGATTCACAATAAATTCTAATTCTGTTTTGGAAGATATCAACTACATTAAACACCTCAATGGGGTGTTTCTTCAATTTTCAAAAGATAGCCGTTTGAATCCAACCCATATTAGTTTGTATGTGGCCTTATTTCAATTGTGGAATACCAACTTCTTTAAAGATGAATTTTACATCAATCGTGAAGAAGTTATGGATTTTTCCAAGATAGGTTCTAAATCTACCTATCATAGATGTATTAAGGAGCTGAGCCATTGGAAATACTTGTTATATACGCCATCTCATAATCCATTTAAAGGCAGCAGAATCAAGATGTTCGATTTTGGGACAAGTACCGAACAAGCTCTGTACTTAAGTCGTGCCAATATCAAGACAAGCAATGGACAAGCATTGGTACCTATAAACAAACATATACAAACTATGGAAAACACTAAAAACATAAACAAACAGCAAAGTTTTAAAAAATCAAATTTTAAGAATCCTAAAACTGATGAAAAACAAAAAGCAACTGTTCCATATCAGGACAACCTAAAGGCAAGTACTGATAAAGATTATAATGAGCCTCTATGAATTCTTCAAAGCCACATATCATCATAGAAGGAAATGTTCAGTATCAGTTAGGGAAACTTAAGGGTAACTGCATTGAGTATGATTTTGATAAAATGCTCATTTATTTGGATGCCAAAGGGAAATTATTGTTCGGGAAAAAGTTCAAGATTTACAAAGATGATCGAGAGATATTATACAAGCTTTGTAATTATTTCATACACAACCGTGAGGTCTGCAAAAAATTTAACATTGATATAAATAAAGGCTTGTTACTTAGTGGACCAGTTGGTTGTGGTAAAACAAGTTTAATGAAATTATTTCGATACATCGTACCTCACCAAAAGCCGTATAAGATTATACCAACACGTAACATTGTTTTCTCTTTTAATCATATAGGCTATAAAACCATAGAAGATTATGGTAATGGTCAGTATTTCTGTTTTGATGATTTGGGTGTCGAACCCATTGGGAGGCATTTCGGGAAGGATTGTAACGTGATTGGGGAAGTTATACTTTCTAGATATGAACTGTTTATTAATCATAGAGTGAAGACTCATGCTACTACAAATTTAAATGCAGCAGAATTAGAAGAACTTTATGGTAATCGTGTTCGCTCTAGAATGCGTCAACTTTTTAATTTAGTAGCTTTTGATAGTAAGAGTAGGGATAAAAGAACATGATCTAAAAAGTGGTTATTTAATTACGGAAATACGTAAGAAATTATGTTAAAATTTTAATATATTTATAGACGATTACGCCAAACATAGATTTTTATAAAAGCTAATGGATATTCATTGGCTTTTTTTGTTGTTTATAATTGGTTTCTATTAAAATTATTATGCATATGGATAAAGTATACTCTAAAGGTTCGGAATGGCGTAAATGGGATTTGCATTTTCATACACCATCATCTTATGATTATGAGGATGGGAGTATTTCAAATGAAGATATTGTTAATGGGCTTGCGGCAAACGATATTTCGGTAATAGCAATTACCGACCATCATATAATTGATGTAAACAGAATTAATGCACTTCAAGAACTTGCCAGGGATAAGAATTTGACAATTCTACCAGGAATAGAATTTCTATCTGATGCCCGTGGTAATGAACCTATACATTTCATTGGAATTTTTAGTGAAGATTCTAATTTAGAATACATATGGGGACAGATTAAAAATAACACAGCAATAAAACGGATTGAAGGGGAAAATAAGAAAATCAATGAAGTCTATTGCGACCTTGCAGACACCGTTAAATTAATAAAGGAATTAGGAGGAATCGTATCAATTCACGCTGGTTCTAAAAGTAATAGCTTAGAAAATATTACTCATTCCCTACCTCATGGAACTGCGCAAAAAGAAGATATCGCAAAAATTATTGACATTTTTGAATTAGGTAAAGTATCTGATATTGAAGGGTATAAGACAATGGTAAACCCATATCTATTCAATAAAATTGGTAAAACCCTACCTATAATAATATGTTCGGACAACCATAATATTAAAGAATATAATAAAAAGGTTAATTTGTGGATTAAAGCCGATCCAACTTTTGAAGGTTTAAAACAAATCATCTATGAACCAGAAGAACGCGTTAGCATAAGAGATCGTAAACCCGATGAGAAAAAAGTTTACGAGGTTATAGATAAAGTGAGATTTATTGATCCAGCTTTCACAACAACACCTATCGAGTGTAATGAAAATATGACCGCCATCATTGGTGGAAAATCTACCGGTAAATCTATATTATTAAAAAGTACTGCTAGAACTGCTGATATTGCTGAGTACAACAAACGAAATGAGTCTGCTAATATATTTGATAAAAGACCCGTTAGTAGTTTTGAGGTTCAATGGAAAGATGGGCAGACCTCTAGTTTGGGCGCTGAAAACAATCCAGCAAAGAAGATTATCTATATACCACAATCCTATTTAAACAGAGTAGTTGACGATGGTGAAGATACGGGTGATATAGACGAAATAATACAAGATGTTTTGCTTCAAAAAGAAGAATTTAAAGCTTGGTATGATTCCTTAAACGACAAAAAAAAGGAAATCGAAAACAAAGTAGACGTTGCGATAAAAAACCTCTTTGAAAACATTGGAATTAGCATCGAAAAGAATCGACTAAAAAAAGAATTAGGTGACGAAAGTGGCATCAAAAAACAGATTGACAAGCTGAATGAAGAAATTAAAGGCCTTCAGGAAAAAACCCAGATAAGCAAAGAAGAGCTCGATACGTTTAATCAGACCAATGTTCAGATAAAAGAAAAAAATACTGCTATTGATACCATTAATAAGGATATTGTCAAGTTAAAATCATTGAAAGATATTGGTATTCAAATCAATGAAAATCTGACAGAGAATATCATTAATCCTAAACTTAAAAAGGATATAGAAAATCTGTCAACTACAAAAGCTACTGTTTATAAAACGGACTGGTCTGCGGCAGTCGATAAAAGAATTACAGAGCAAGAAACCCAAATCCTGGCTCTGACCAAAGAAATTGAAGTACTCGAAACTTCCATAAGGGATATGAAGGAAGCGCTAAAAGACCAAAAAGCACTTAATGAACTGATGAAAGACTTGGCTAAAGAAGAAAAACTGCAGCTACAGATTGGTGAGCATCAAAAGGAAATAACTAATGCCAATGCCCTTATTAAAAAGAATATTCAATTTCTAGCAGACTATAATGCAGAGTATTATACACTGTATCTCGGTGCCAAAGATAGCGTGGATTTATCTGATTTTGACGATGAACTATCGTTCGATATTCTTACCAAATTTAAAAAAGAAGATTTTCAAGAGTCTTATGTCCAAAAAAGTTTCGATGGTCGTGCTACAGCAAGTAGGGACTATGATTATTTGACCCAATATGAGTTTACAGGATTGGAAGAACATAAAACGTTTTTAAAGGATGAAGCTTTGAAAATCATCAAAGGTGAAATACCAAAAAGAAAAGGGCTATCGAATAAGGAAGCTATCACTTCCTTATATACCAATTGGTTTATGCACGATTACAAGGTAACGTTTCAAGATGATGATATTTCCAACATGTCTCCAGGTAAAAAATCGTTTGTTCTGTTACGTTTATTGATTGATCTGGATGATAGCCAATGCCCAATCCTCATCGACCAGCCAGAAGACGATTTAGATAACCGTTCTATCTATAATCAGGTGGTGAAATTTTTGCGCAAGCGAAAGAAAACAAGGCAAATCATCATAGTAACACATAATCCAAATCTAGTTTTAGGTGCAGATGCAGAACTAATCATAGTAGCCAATCAAGATGGTGAAGGTACTAAAAACAGAACACATCCATTTGAGTACATTTCTGGTTCTATTGAATTTACAAAAGCAGAAGATAATGAAATAAATGAAGTACTATATAAAAGAGGTGTACAAGAGCATATTTGTGATGTTCTGGAAGGTGGCCCAGAGGCATTTGATAAACGTAAAAAGAAATATAATTTTTAAAGAAAGAACTCGTAAAAAATATTGAACCAAGAAGAAGAAAAAATATTCAATTTTGAGGAAGAAGCATCAAAACCTCAGACCTATCGAGCTCTCTTTCCTGATGAGCGAGAAGGTATTGTAATTATTCATCTTTACGAGGGTATTGTTAACGGTCGATATGAGGACAATAGGTTTACTGGCGAGGATATTCATAGACTTTTTGAAGTCACGATGACTGCTAATGAGAAAGAAACCACTTATGTGAAATCATATAACAAAGACAGAATAAAAAAACTTCAAAAGTTTTTCCTAAGTTATGATGAAGAAACACGAACCTACTCCTTTCAAGAGTATGGACTTAATTTCTGTAAGATTGCTAAGGAAACCTTGGAAGGCAGTTTTAAACCTACAAAAATCAAGGTTATATGCTCATCGCTAAAATCACAACTAGATGTAGCCCTTGGTTCAGAAGAAACTTTAAAAAACTGGTTTGAAATACATTTTGAACATTACCATCCTACACTAAAAAAGCATATTGACTTTTTGGACAGACAGATAGACGAAGCTGTTACCAAATTGAGAAGAGACACGCTCGCGCAACATCTTAAACCTTTGCAGTTACTTCGGAATGTGAGTGATGATTTAAAAGAGGTTCAAAAGAAAAATGAAGATTTAAGGGTCGCATTTACCGAAACCAATTCCATAAGTTTAATGTTGACCCAAATTGATTCTGATAACAGAGAAATTCTAAACCTCATAGAATCTAAGGTTCAATTTTTTGATGGTGTTCAGAGTAGGTTACGAAGTACTGATAGAAGACTTGATAAAATTCAACCGAAAATAAAACAATTATTTGCCGCTTTTCGTAATCCCGAGTATAGTGCGCAGACCGATAGATTTATTCGGTTTTTGCTAAAACATTCAACGCTTGAGAGAGTTTCAAAAGATAAACAGATAGCCTTTCCTAAAGAGATTCCGGAAGTTCTTTTGAAATTTAAAAGGCCTAAATACATACTCTTTGATAGAAATAAAGATTTGTTTCCTACACGTTCAAAACCCAGAAAAACGTATGAACCTGACCTGGAAGCAGAAAAGGAAAATCAAGCAGTTTTGGATAAGGCTTTTGACGATTATGAAACTATAGAAGACTGGGTAAATTTAATACTAGCCGAACTTAGACAGAGTAAACAGATTAATTTATCAGAAATTTATTTTAGGATACTTGAAGAATCAGCAGATTTCTCAATTGCAACAAAGGCATTTTTTAATGTAATAGATCTGTGTCACTCAAAAGAACACTATGATATTGAGATTGATAAAACCAATCTCGTAAAAAAAGAAGGACTAATACTATGGAACACAATAGTGAAGGAACATTAGATTTTTTAAAATTTCAGATTGACCCAGACGCCCAACTCTATTTTGGCGAGGTTGATTATTACCTAAAGGATGGGATACATATACAACAATATGGAGACCAGATACCATACTACTGGTTTTTAAAAAAACATAAGCAACATCTTGAGAAATATTACTCGTATTTCTATGGTATTCATTTAAAGGAAGAAAATCTCGAAGCAGATTCCTATTTCTTTTTAGACTTTAATACTACTAGTCGTGGCAAGATTCCGTGGACATACAGAGACACCCTCAAAAACGAATATGCCATTATTGGGATTATTACATATAAGATAATTTTTCACGAAGGAAACCTAGAGTTAAACAGTGTATCCAAGCTACAGGAAATGATTCGTAACGATTATGAAGAATACAAAGAAGGTCTTATTCGTTTATTAGCGCAGTCAAGAGGTGATATTAAAATTGATGATGATGACGAACGCATAGATACCGTCGTCTATAATGCCCTGAAAAACTTCAAACGCTTGGGTTGGATGGATTTAGATAAAGACTATTTTGAACCAAGGACGTCATTTAACCGCATAAACTCAGTCTATGAGAAACAAATAAGGGATATAGATAAAATTATTGCAAGCTATCAATGAAAGATTTTCCAAGAATACATAGTATAGGTACTGTAAACATTATTCATCATCAAAATTTTGATTATGAACTACATCCGTTTAGAACTGATTTTACAGGTGATAGTGGTGTTGGCAAAAGTATACTTACTGACCTTCTACAATTAATAATCATTGGTTCTACGGAATACGAATCGTCTACCAACAGTCAAGATGATAGACCGTTTAACACTTTAGTCATAGAAACAAGTGAAAAGGGTGATTATGGTTATGCTTACATTAATGTAGAAGTTGAAAAAGAGGAATATCTACTCATTGGTTGCTACATCGAGAGAAATTCTAAACAGAGCCAAGCATTTATTATTCAAGGAGGATTGGATTTTGACCAGAAGATTTTTGAACCTTTTCAAAAACCATTTACAGTAGATGATTTTGTACAAGATGGTACACTTTTAACATTGGTGGATTTTGATGCAAAACTGAATCACTCTGACCATTTTGGCTGTCATATTTACCAATATTTTAGAGACTATCACGAAGCATTACTAAATAATAACCTTCTACCAGTAGATATTGCCAATAGTAAAAGTGCCTTAAAAGATTACGCTAAAATCTTACAGGCTTTTTCTCGGAAAGGGATTTCCGTAAAGGGTGATGTGAAGCTACAAGAGTTTTTGTTTGGAAAAGAGAGGAATCAAACCTTTTATAATAAGTACTTAGAAACGGTAAAGCTGTTTGAAGATTCTGTAGAGATGCACCGGACCAACAAAAAAGATATCGATATTCTTACTTCCAAGAGTGATAGTATAAAAGTGCTCTATGAGCTAAAAAAGAAGAAAGACGCTGCCCTAAGAGAGTTTAAAGAGGTGGATTGGAACTATCAGAAATTAGTGCTTAAAACAAAAATTAGGACTATCAAAAAATTAATTAGTGATTATCTTTCGGCAAGAACAGCCATTGAAACACTTGATGAATTAAAAAATAAAAAACTTAACGAAACAAATTTAAAAAGTATTGAACTACAGCCAAAACTAGATATTGCTAGAAAAGAAAGTGATAAGCTTGACGAACGCTTGAAACGTATAAGTAGCTGCCAGACCGTAAAGGAAAAGTTAAGCATTACAACAAATAAGCAGCTATCAAATGTAGTTATCGATTATCTCAACACTCAAGAACTAGACAATGCTTTACAGCAACTAAATACAGCATTAGAAAAGGCAGAATTGTACACGGCGTTTGAGAAATTAAAAGTGGATAAAGGTATTCAGGCCGTTGTTGATAAGCAGAATGACGAAATCAGGGACTTAGAGCGTAAATTATCTTTATCAAGAGAATTAGTAAAATTTAATGACTTCGAAAATCCAGACACGTTATCTCATTGGATTTTAAAACGGAACAAGTCCTGTTCCCCTGACGAGGAAAGTGTATTGAGACATTTCCATAGTTTAAAAACTATAGTGCCTGATTTTTTAGAAGCGGGAAACAAATACATACCTGAACCACAGAATTTGATCTTATCATTAAAAGAAAATCAATACTCAAAAGATGATGATGGTTTTTGGCTGGATCTATCTGGACTCCATATTTATATAGAATATGTAAAACAGCAAGTTTTTAATACTAATGACACTTCAAAAATCAAAGAGCTATTATCCGAATCAAAGAAGGCGCTTGAGGCAGACGTCAAATTGATTGAAAAAGATATTCTTGAGCTTAAAAAACTTCAATCCTTCTTGCTTAATGAAGTTCCCAATATTCCTAGAGCAATACCAGCCTGGCTGACCAAAAATGAGGAACGTCTTTCTAAAGATGTAGAACTAGCTGTCTCTGAAATTGCACAAGAAGACCTTGAAAAAATATTCAAGGATTTGGAAAATGAGGAGCAGTTGAAAGAACAGCATACAACAGTCAACAAAACTAAAAATGAACTAGAAAGTTTACTATTAGTATTAGATGGGATAGGGCGACAATTGCCCGCTATAGAATCTGTGATACTTGAACCTTTAAGTGAAGAAATTGAAACATTAATTGAAGATTTGGAAATTTCGCGAAAGCGAAAAGATATAAAGTTTACTTTTAAACAAGATATTTATGTTGTAGAATATCAGAAAGAATATCTTAAACAAAAAGGAATTTTAGATAGTATAGCTGAGCTAGATATTCTTTTAGAATCTAAAATAGGTGCGGAAAACAAAATTCTAGAAATTGAGACTACATTTTCAGATTGGCTGTCTGAGTTTAATATTATCAATATAGAAGAAACAGATTTTGAGAATTCTAGTCGTAAATATCAGAATGACTCTGAAGCCTATTCAAAACAATTTGACGGTATTTTAATTGGGTACCAACTCACAGATAAATCGGAACAATTCAAAGCTAACAAGAATTTTATGGAATTGGTTCGGCTATTATTACCACACCAGCTATTCAAGGAAATCTCCTATGACGAAGCGGCAGTAATTCCAAAAATCATAGAACGCCTTGATGAAATCAACGAATCAAACGCCAGACTAAATCAAAATAAGCTCATAAGCATCAGAGACCTATTGCAAGATCTTCAAGCAGCTATTAACAAGCAAGTATCGCATAGCAAAAAAATGAATAGCTTTTTTAAGAAAGACTATATGGCAATTACTGGTGACAATACAGCATCTTTAAAAGCAGAGTTACGCAAAGATATTTCTTTACAATGGATAAGTACATTTCTCATCAATCTTGGTAAACTTGATTTTGGTTTGTTTGACAGAGATAATAGCTTAACATCAAAGCTTCAGGATTCCCCAACAATTGAAGAAAAAATTCTACTGGCCTACAAAGAACATAGCACAACACCATTACCCAACGTAACTATTAGACAACTGCTCAATCCTTTTTCATATTACACACTCAATTATGAACTTGTAACTAAAAGTGGTAAAAAAAATTCTGGAAGTACTGGGCAGACCTATTCCTCTATAGCACTATTGTGTATCGCAAAATTGTCATTGATTAAAGATGGAAAAGTAAACAAAAATCCTGGGCTACGTTTCTTAAGTATAGATGAAGCAGAAGGCATTGGTTCAAACTTTGATATGCTAAGAGAATTAGCAGAAGAATTTGATTATCAAGTCATATCACTTGGTATCAATCCAAATAAGTTAAATCGAAAAAACCAGTACATCTATAGGCTTTCAAAAAGAAAAGATTTAGAAAGAATTAACCACCATCCTTCAGTAATATTTTGTGAACTTTAAGCTTATGAGGAAAGAAATAACTTGGCGGCAATTAAAAGGATTACACCAGCTTTATGTGGGTAAGCAAACCACTATAAAACTTATGACTAATGTTTTTGTAAAGAACATTCTGTATAAAAGGCTTAATATACTTCAGCATAAAGATGGTAATCTTAATATTATTGTTAAGAATGATGGCTTTGATGTATATTTTCAGGAACATTTGCTCGACCAATATAATTACTACGCTGAGTTTTTTGAGAATGCGGGTATCGAAATTTCAGCAAAAAGAACCTATTCACAAGACATTTTAGAAACTCTTATTCTTATTTATAAAAACAGAAAAACGCTTAGAAAAAACCTATCAACACCTCATATATTTTCAAGTAACTTTTTTAAGGATAAAGACTCTAAATTTCTTGATAGCAAACCAAGATTAAAAGATGATATTCTAACAATATTGGGTGTAGAGAAGTTCCCTAGAGAATCCCCAAAAGACCAACAATATAGGCTGGTGGTAGATTGTATAGACCCAAAATATATTTTGCTTTGTGAGAATATGGACTTTTTAAAAGACCCATTTGAATTTAGAAAAAATCGTATAGAACTCTGGTATCTTGGCGGTAATAATACTAAGAAATTGTATAATGTACCTGTAGATAAAATTAGATTTCCTATGTATTATGTTTGCGATTGGGATTTCCACGGGTTGGACATCTATTCTCGTATAAGAAAGATTTTAACTGAAAAGAACAAGAGCATAACGCTTATTATTCCATCTAATCCATTATTGAAGCCAATTAAGTCTGGCAAGCACGACAGTAAATGGAAAGAAGGATTGCTATCCAAGTTGGATGTAGATGCGTTTACAGAAACAGAAATAGAATTAATAGAAGAGCTTATTGAGAAAAATAAATGGATCGAAGAACAGACTATTAGTCCAATCCCATTAATAGTAAAAGTAGGTGGATAAAGTTTTAGTTTAGTCTTGTTTTTAGAACGAATTTACAGTAAATACAACCTCTATATCTAATGAAGGGGTGATTTAAAAATATTCATATAAAAAATTTTCATATTTGTTGTTTGAGAATTAGTGTATGAATTACAGTTAAGATAGAAAAGGATATCCGATTGATATTAGAGGATTTTTTTAAATAAGCAGCTTCATCTAAATTACTTAAAAAACCTAATTCCAAAAGCACGGAAGCACAAGAATCAATTGTTTGCCTCAATACTTGAAAATTAGAAAACTTCAAACCTCTACTCTCAAAGCCTAAGTTTGCGTTAAACGTAACTTGAAATTGAAAAGATAGCCAGATTGATTCTTTTGAATATTCCGATTTGCTATTCGCCACATAAACTTCAATTCCCCTTACATCTGGATTATTAGAGTGATTACAATACAGCGATACAAACACATCTGCTTTCAAACTTTTAGCTAATCTGCTTCTATCGGATAGTGAAATCAGCGTATCGGTATATCGGGTCAAGTAAATATCAAAACTATCTTCAAAAACGGTTTTATTAAGTCTTAAAATTTCTTTAGCAATACCTAAAACTACATCTTTTTCCAGAAGATGATTTATACCAATTGCACCTGAATCAATTCCACCATGCCCAGGGTCAATTACAATGACTTTTTTTTGACCAAAAACTAGACACATTTGCAGCAGTAAAATAACAAAACTGACGTTTTTGAGCGTGCTTAGGTTTAAAGATATTTGAATTATTAACATACGAACTTCATTTTCTCATACAATTTGATGCCAATTCATATCATTGAAAATCAATCGGATATAAATAATATTTTATCCACAAAATACTGGTAATCAGTATTTTGCAGTTCAATATAGTGTATTTTTCAAACAACGAAATTCAATAAATTTTAAATCAATTTCGATATGAAAAAACAACTGTATCTAACCGCAATTTTATTACTTATTTCCAAAACCATTTTCGCACAAATTGGAGGTATTGAAGATTCTGTAAATGATGTTTCCGATACTATTCGAGCCATTTTTCCAATCATTTTAGGAGTCATCTTTTTAATAGGTTTCCTGTTCAACGCAGGTCATTTTTTTGGTGAAAATGCAGACCTTAAAAAAGGGATTACTCGCGTATTAGTCTTTGTACTAATAGCAGGAGCTGTGGTAGGCATCTTTACTTACTTAATCGGAATCGTAGTCTAAGCCTCTAAGAGGCATTTATAAAGATTATGATTATGAAGAAATTCGAAATCTATAAGGATATCCGAAAGCGAGCAGTGATTATAGGATTACCCATTTCATTGTTTGCTTTACAAATGACATCGGTAATCGGGTCGCTATTATTTATCATTTTTTCCTTCAGTTTTTTGGTCATCATTTCGGTATTTCTATTCAACGGATGTCTATACGTGGTACTAACACAACTGACCAAATATCCTGCCTTACTGCATTTCAAAAAAGTATTTCCGATAAATATCAGTAACAAAAAACAAAGTCAATTATACTATGAGCAAGATTAACTTTTCTGCATACCATCCCATTCTGAGCATAGAAAATCACATTGTTTTTGCTAATAATGGCAATGTGGTACTGTGCTATAAAACTGAGTTGCCCGAAATCTATTCCCTATCGGAAAAAGACTTTGAAGACTTACATGGTTCCTGGTTTCAGGTTTTTAAATCGCTACCAATAAGTACCGTAATCCATAAACAGGATATTTACAAGAAAAGCAACTATAAAGCAGACAAGCTTCCTAATGAAAGCTTTTTAGAAAAAGCCACATACCATCATTTTAAAGGACGAGAATGTTTAACCCATGAATCCTATCTGTTTTTTGTTCTTCCGTTAGACAAGGCACTGAACGCATCCAAGTTTACTAATCCGTTTCGAAAAGTAGAAAAAGGCATCCATAAGCAATTGGATCATCATGTAAAGGAATTTATAGCCTCTGTAAATGATACCGTGTCCTTTATCAATAACAGTCGTAAAGTGTCCCTGAGACCATTAAAAGAGAATGAAATTTTAGCGCTTACCAGTGCCTACTTCAATGGCTTTAATGAAGGCTTTGATACCGACATTCAATTGAAGAAATCTGCTATAGAAATTGGAGATAATCATTTTGATGTTCTGGCAGTAAATAGTGAGCTCTGTTTTGGTGATGTGGTACAGAGCAGCAAGACCAATGATAAATTCACATCTGATGATTTTGTATTTCATCAAGGGTTTATTGACGGATTAGGATTGAATCTAAATGAGAACCATATTATCAATCAAATTATTTATCTAGATGACAAACACAAATGGAGAAAACTACTGGATAAGAAAATTGAAGAACTCAGCAAAAGCTCAAATTTCGGAACCCAAAACAAGGTCATTCAAAAGAAAATTGAGGCTATTGTTGCTAAAATTAATGAAGACGATAGTTCAAGAATTATACGTGGGCATCTCAACGTTACTTTCTGGTCGTCGGAAGCCGAACAACTAAGTCATATCGCTTCAAAGATTAAGACTGAATTCAAGGAATTGGATATTGTACCTTATTATCCAAAAGGTGAAGAACGTAAGCACTATTTTTTAAATTCCTATTGCTGTTTTACTTCCAATTTCTCTAATGACGATTTATATGTTACCGATTTAAAACATGCACTGTGTCTGTTTATCAATAACAGCAATTATAAGTCAGATGAACAAGGTATCATCTTTAATGACAGGCAGTATAATATTCCAGTGCTTAAAGATGTTTGGGATGAACAAAAGAAACGCATAAAAGCTCGGAACTTTGCCATTTTCGCACCAACAGGTGAAGGGAAATCCTTTTTAGCGAATAATATACTTAGACAGTATTTTGAGTTGCAAGTACGGCTAGTGATTATCGACTTGGGAGGCTCGTATTCTAAGTTCGCCAAGCTTTATCCAGATGACCATATCATACTAAGGTACGAGCAAGGAAAAAATCTAGGAATTAATCCATTTTATATTTCCAATGAAGCCGACTTAACCCCTGAACGCTTAGAAGATTTATCCATATTCCTTTTGGAGCTTTTAGCAGAGAGCAAAGTCTCAAAAGCCAAAGAAGTGGCAATTAAAAAAGTGCTACTGTATTATTACAAACACATTCGGTCAAGTCATTCAATAGCTTCCTTGTATCAGTTCGTAGACAATAAAAAAGATACACTTATTCAAGAGATGAAGATTCAGGAAGAACATTTTAGTGTTTATAATTTCCTGCATATTCTTTCTGAGTATGTAGATGACGGATTGTACAGCTTTCTGTTTAGTATTAGTGAAGACCAGACCTATAAGATTGAGGATAAGCGTATGATTGTTTTTGAGCTGGATGAAGTCAAGGACAATAAGGAAATCCTTTCCGTGATGCTAAAGCTTATCAAGTCAGCCATCCAACGTACCATATGGCGAAACCGTTCCGAGAGAGGTATTATTCTTTTTGATGAGTTTGCCAAACAACTCAAGTTTGATAATGTACTGGAGAGTGTTGAATTCTATTATCAAGCTATTAGAAAACAAAACGGCGCTATAGGTATCATTTTACAATCCATCAATCAATTACCTCATAATTCCACTTCCGCAAGTATTCTGGAAAACACACAGGTTATCTACAGTCTTCGGAACGAAAAAGGCTATGAAGAACTTCAAAAACGATTGAACCTTTCCAGTCATGACTTGAATCAATTAAAGTCCATCCGTAACAATCTGACTGGAGATAGAAAGTACACCGAGATGTTTATCAAAATCGGGAAAGAAAGCAACATTTTCCGGTTAGAAGTACCCAAAGAAGTCTACGCAGCTTACCTCACGGATGGTAAAGAAAGCGACCGCATAATGCAGGTTTATGAGAGGACGAATAATATGGAAGAAGCTATTAAAACATTCATTAAACAACTATAAATCTTAAAAACGAAAATCATGAAAAACAAAATCAAAATCCTAGTATTAGTACTGACCATTACCCTTTCAACATCCGGCCACATTGTGGCTCAGGGGATGCCGGTATATGATAACACGAACTTTATCAGTTTTGCCAAATCCTTGATAGAATCAGCAAAACAGACCTCACAATTACTGAAGACCGTTCAATTCTTAAAAACCCAAAAAGAGAATATTGAGAAGGTCAATAATGTAATTCAGCAGCTAAAAGCAGTTCGGGAATTGGCTAGGAACAATCAAAAACTATTTGATATCGTTCAGGACGACCTACGAGAAATTCTCAATTCACCTTATATCAAACCTGATGAAGTCAATCGAATTTCAGAATCCTTCAATGCCATTATAGAAAACTCATTAGAAGGTTTGGACTATATAGACCAGATTCTTTCTAGCAACAACCTTAAAATGACCGATGCCGAACGTGCTGAAGTTCTTAAAGGAATGGAACTACAATCCAAGGAAATGGTAGCAGAAATAGAAGCCAAAGCCAGACGTTACCGCGAAATTATTGCTTTTCGCGAAATGCAGGACAAAATCAATAATCGCGAAGCACAACACTAATGAAAGTTCATTTCTTGGGTATAGGGTTGGAATACGTTGATGCGGTTTTTACCACCATCAAGAATAGTGATTTTTCTCAGTATACCATTACGGGAATGAAGACATTGGCTATACTGTTCTTTCTTATCAATATCCTAAAAAAGTACAATGAAGGCGTTGCCAACAATGAAGGCTATACCTGGGGATTGACCCCTGCTGAGCTTGCAAAGAATTTTGCAGTGGTCATATTGGTTATTTTTTCAACACAGGTATTGAGCGTTTTCGACACTATTTTGGTGGCCATCGAAACCCAATACCGAGACACGGCTCCTGCGCTCCTCCCGTTACAAATGCAAGACATCGATTTGGAACAGGATGTGGGCGCATTGGAAGCCGCCAAAAAAGCAATGGCAATGTTATACGAAGCATTGGTAACACCGTTGTATGGACTAAAAATATTGGCTTTTATTGTTGGGATATTCCTATGGTTATTGGACTTGTTTATATACCCATTATTTTTAGCGGAACGATATTTTTTACTAGGGATTATGCAAGCTTTTTTTCCTTTGGTTATTAGCCTTGCTGTGTTTGAAAAATTTCGCTCATTGGCTTATAATTTCTTTAAGCTATATGCAGGCGTTTATATGTTAGTGCCTGCCTTTTTTCTGGTGAATGTATTTGTGAATAATCTTTATACAGAAATCAATACCAATTTTTGGAATAGCCTTTTTGGAACGGATTGGGGCAGTAGTTTTTTTGCACCCTTACTTCAGTTTGGCTCTATAGGCTTTATAGTGCTACTAAAATTTAAGCTCTATCGTAGAGCAACATCTTTCGTCTTTAAACTTTTCAGTGGTGGATAATTCACTATTGAAAGACGCACCAAATAATTCCAATCAAAAACAATAGAATGAAAACACCTTATCAAAATATATACAAAGTACTTCGCTTGAATCGATTTATCGTTTTGGCTGTAGTTATCGGAGCTGTAATTACTTGCATTGTTTCTGTATTGTTTGTTGTAAAACTTCACAAAGAAACAGTCAATAATGCCTTTGTGGTCAATACCGATGGAAGTGTAATTCCGCTTAAAATGGTAAAGCAGCAGGAAAATCTGGAAGTAGAAATATTATCGCATTTAGAGCTGTTTCATACCTATTTCTATCATATCGATGCCAGTAACTATGAAAAGCATTTAGAGAAAGCCTTATGGCTTGGAAATAGTTCCATAGATGCACTGTACAGACAGAAAAAGGCTGATGGGGTCTATAACCGATTACTGCAATATTCATTGGTTCAGAAAGTATTAAAAATTGAATCGAAGATTGATATTCAACAAGAACCTTATCGCTTTGAAACAACTATCATTTTTGAAATCAACCGTGGGTCTATAATCGATACTTACGAATTAACCACATCAGGAAATATAATCCATGTAGACCGAAACTTTCCAAAGAATACTCATGGTTTTTTGATAACCAACTTCTTTGAAAACAAACTTAAAAAAGTCCATAATGGACAATAGAAATTATGAAAATTGAAAAGAATAAAATCGTTTTTGCCCTGGTTATTTTGGGTGTGGTGCTTTTTATTGGAGCATACTCGGTAATGACATTTGGGGATGATGAAGAGCCAACCATTGAAAACAACCAAATTCCTGTTCCTGAATTGGAGGATGAACTAAAAGAATATGATTCCAAATTAGAAGCTCTGGACGACTTAAAAGAAGTAAGACAAGCCAATGTTCCAAGTATTTATGATGAGCGTTTGCTGGACTCCACAGGAGTTTATGATCCCGATTTATTGGATAAAGAAAAGATGCGGATTGTAGATAGCATCTACAATGAAGGACGTATTAGTTATTCTGACAGAAGCTATAGAAAATCAAAGGATGAATATAAACCGATGGTATCTCAAAAGGATTCCATATCTGAAATTGACACAAAAGAAAAGGATATAGTTTCAAAGGAATTAGACTTAGAACATCAACTGTTTTTTGCTTCGCACCCTATTGAAAATGAGGCTTTGGTTAATCAAAAGACAGATGCCTTTATTTACGTTCGGGTGGATGGTACTCAAACAGTAAGAAACAATTACAGACTACAAATGCGTCTGACTAAAGATGCCATTATTAATGATGTTATGGTTCCCAAAAACTCACCCATTTATGGTTTTGTAAGTTTTAAGCCGAATAGAACCATTATAAAGATTGAAAGTATCAATCACAAACCAGTAAAATTAAATGCTTTTGACCTTCAGGACGGAAGCGAGGGCATCTACATTGAAAACAGCTTTAGAGCTGAAGTCAGACTGGAAGTAGTTGGAGATATTGTAGATGATATCAATATCATTGGTGTTCCACAAGTAAGCGGCATCAAGAAGATATTTCAACGTAATAACAGAACGGTAAAAGTTACCGTGACCGATAATTATCAACTTATCCTAAAACCAACATTATGAAAACAATTATCATAATCATACTAGCAATATGCTCAAACTATATAACAGCACAACAAACTTTAGATACCATTTATGCCAACGATAAAAAGAATGTGGCTCTATTTTTTCCTGAACCCATTCGACAGGGGATTACAGGGACATCCAATTTTGTCTTCACATACAACAGAGAAAAAGAACAATATTTTGGATTGCTACAAGCTATTCCAGGAATGGAAAGCAACTTATTAACCGTAACTAAAAACGGTCAGGTATATTCTTATATTTTGAAATATAAAAAGCAGCTTACAAAACTTAATTATTTCATTACACCAAAAGAAAGTATTGGGTGCGAACAACCTAAAGCTTTAGAGCAAGAATCAATTACCAAACCACAAAATCCTTACGCTGATAGAATCACCTATTTTGAAAAATTTAGAGACTATTTATTGAAATTAAAATATGAGGTTATAGCTACCAAACGAAAGAAAGGTGTCAAATTGCAATTACAAAAAATGGTTTACAACGCCTCAGAAGTTTATTTGGTTTTAGAGATCAAAAATAGTTCTGAAATCGATTTTGAGATTGATTACCTGAATATTTACAGAACTAACGGAAACAAGAAACGTAAGGCCTCATTTCAAAGATTAGAGCAAAATGTGGTTCATCAATACAACATGCCTAATCAAGTTAAATCTGGAGAGAAAAAGCGTTTTGTATTTGTACTTCCAAAGTTTGTTCTTGGAGATAATGAGAAATTGCAGATTGAATTGAAGGAGTTGAAGGGGAGTAGAAAAATAATTTTGACGACTAAAAATTAACAACACTATCTAAAGCGTCGTCAGCTTCTTTATGTATAAAGTTAGCTTGATAATTAAGAGTTGTTTTTAAGTCGCTATGCCTGTATAATTTTTGTAACATTAAAGGGTGTATGGAGTCGCCAGCGATATTTCCAAAACTATGTCGGGCTATATGCATAGTGAGTTTTTTGTCAATCCCCGCTTTTGTGGCAATAACTTTTAAGCGCATATTGAATTTTCTATTCGCTGTCTTGATTTTATTATAAACATCCTTAGCATTATTTAAATCGGCCAATTTCAATTCTGGAAAAACAAAGTCATCCGCATTTCTTTTATCATTTTCATATTGGCTTAATATAGAGTTTATCTTATTAGGTATTTTTAATGAAAGTAGTTTGGAGTTTTTTCCCATTCTGTAGTGGAAGCGATTATCGTAGATATCTGACCAGCGAGTTCTTAATACATCCGAAATTCTCATGCCAGCAAAGTTGAAACTATATAACCAAATATTTCTGGCATGTATTTCTCGGTTAGTAAGATTTTCTAAAGATTCAATTTTTCGTATTTCGGAAATATTCAAACCTACTTTTGTCGTGTCAGGAAATTTGATACGTACTTTATCGGAACCAAAAGGATAGAGCTCTTTATTTGCTATTTTTTGTTTAATGGCTCTATTATAAAGTAACCTAATCAATACAAGAATATTCATGATAGAAGTTTCTGATAAGGATTGTTTGGCTTTAAGGTTTATAGTTAGTTTTTTCAAAAACCGTTCATTGATTTCTTGAAAAGAAAGTTGTTTTGATTTGTGAAATTTTAAGACAAAACCAATCCAAGCTTTATCAGTAGATAACCTGTTTAGTTTACTTGACCTTTCGAGATCATCTAGATGTTCTTGAGCTAATTCAAAAAATGTTGAGTTATTATTAGAAGCATATATTTCTTTTTTTATTTGATTAGCAGAAGCATCTTTATAGTCAGATTGTAATGTGATTAAAGCTTTGTTGGCTTCAGATAATTTTTGTGATAGTAAGCTATTTAAACCTTTTGAATTTGGATGAGATTTTCTAACACGAATATTCTTTTCATCCCATTCCTCTAATTCAATATAGTGTCCCACATATTGGTAGGTAGAACGACGATTTTTTGTAATACGAATAGCTAAAGGATATAACCCATCCTTATTCGGTTTCTTTCTTAAAATTATTCTTGCATTTGATGACATAATTGACCTGTTTTTCTCACGAAAGTCAAACCAGGTACAACATAGGTACAACATTCAAAAATGAATGCTTTTCTTGTTAGAAAGCCACCATAAAGATACGGTTTTATTAGGCTTTCTAGGTACAACATAGGTACAACAAATGTTGATTTTGATTGATTTCGTTTGATTTCAAATAAAATTGAAAAATCTATAAGTAATTGAAAATGAATTGCTTTGTGTTTCTTTAGTCAAAGGTACGCTAGACTTAGGATCTAGTGCCGAGAGGTGTGGGAGTTCGAGTCTCCCCGCCCGCACTGTAAAGGAAAAGTTTCTCCATTTTTGAGAAGCTTTTTTGTTTTATATGTTCCGTCCTAAAATAAGTTGACACCAAAATAGACTTATTTATGAAAAGTAAAGACAACAAAAGAGTAAAGCGTACTCAACGTGATTACATTTAGGCTTTAAATTAGCTTTAGTTGGAGCAGTAGAAAAAAGCAATTATACCTACAAAGAAATTCAAAAAGTTTATCAACCTATCATATACAAGGCAGAAGTACTGTTTTGGTCTGGCTCTGAAAAGATGGTACATTAGATTTTGTATGGACTTCATCATCGAGGATAAAAAAACTAGAATTATGTAGAATACGTGGTCTATTCAAATACTTAATTTCAAGATAAATTTATTATATAATTAGTTTCTGCAGAATAATTAAAATAATAATCCTTTGAAACATCCCGAAAATTATAAGTTTTACATTTTAACCATAGCTTAGTTACGGTTTTTCCGCAATTAGAAGTGAAATATATGTTTTAAATTGCAATTAAGATTGAACTAAAGCAATCTACCCAAATCTATAGACTATGAATACAAAAACGCGCCTACAGGTATGCGCATTAATTTGTGTTATACATGATGTTCTTCATAGCTTGTTTCTTAGCAATCATTAAGATGAAGACATACAAATTTAATATATTACAGATAAATACAAAGGAAAAGTTCCGTCAAACGGATGGGGACAAAGGGTTTAATAGAAATGTAGTTATTAGTTTATTTTTAGTTGCTACACCTTTTTTGTTTTATTTGTATAAGTTAGCATCAAATGGTTTCAAAATTTGTGAAACATTACTTTTCACCATTATAAACAGTGAATGGAAGTCTATTCAAAGGTTTTTTTATCATGTTTGGATAAGAATTACGATGATGACTTCATTTTCAATATGGTTTTTCACTTATAAACATTGGTGGCGATATGCTTTATTAATATCTTTCACAATATATTTATATCAACTCACAGGAGTTTTAAATCATAATATTCAATACTTTAATACTTATGAGTTTTATAACTCTCTTTCTATAATTATCCCTCTCTTTTTAGTACACGTAATGGCAGTGTTAACTATACAAAACAAGACCAACAAGTTAGATTTGAATCAGCAACTAATAGCTGGATGCAAATCAGCATTAAATGACTATACTTTCTAATATATCGTAAATATTTTGTAAGGGTTGGTTTACTTGTAACGACTTCATTGCTAGATTAATATTTTTTAACTATGTTGATTACGAATAAATTAGCGAAAAACGGAGACCCCTCCGCAGATTTACAAGAATTTAAACATTTAGAGCTAAAAGTACTTTGCTGTAGATATTGGTGGCTTGAAATCTGGAAGGGAGAACGTATGTCTTTTCCTTTTTGGAGATTGTATTGGAATAAAAATGAAGGTGCCTATGTGTTGTACAATCAAAAAATCAAGCTTATGCCAGACCATCTGTATTTGATTCCTCCGCATACACCATTTTCTGCCGATATTGAAAATAAAAAAAGGATAAATGAGACCTCCAATTTTTTTTTCAAATACGATATGGTTCACTCAAAGGCAGACGAGAGCTACCACCTTAAGAAAGGGAATATCCTGCATTTTTTCACTCATTTCACCTTAGGTGCCAGTTATGATAATGTGCTTCCGGGCATCTATCCACTGAAAAAAAACGAAGACATGGCAGACAACCTGAACAAGATTCTGGATGTGCTGATCAATGGTTCAAAAAAAAGGTTTACACAGGCTGAAAGCCTGTATGTCTATAACCTTATATTGTCTTCTTTGGAAAGTGCCGTACCATATTTACCTGTCTTTAAAAACAGCAATCATAAAATTGCATGCATAAAAGGTTTTATGGAACGTAACATCAATATTAAAATGACAAATATGATGTTGGCTAAAAAAATAGATTTATCAGCAGGGGCCTTTTCAAAATTATTTAAAACGTACACAGGCATGAATCCCAGTCATTATTTAAGAAAGATACGCATTGAAAAGTCTTGTTCTCTTTTACTGAATACCAATATTACCATTGATTTGATTGCAGAAAAATGTGGCTTTTCAGACCGCTACCACCTGACCAAAGTCTTTACTATGGAAAAGAAAATCACCCCGGCTGCCTTTAGAAAGCATAACGGGTATCTTTAAACCTGTTACATAGCTTGTAATTGAAAAAATAAATAGGAGATCTGTTATTCATACAATGAATTGTAGAATCTATTTTCAACAGGTTCTATTAGTTGAGGGACTACAAATTGACAACATTTTTTCTATAATACCATTCTGATTTAAAACCGTGTCACGCTTTATTGATATTTTATAGAGAAGCTAACATTGAAAAAAAGTGTTTTTATTTCCGATTAACAGATATAAACATCGGAAAACAACATTTCAAATAAGAAAATACACAAAAAAACCAAATTATACATTTCCCATACTTAATTAGTTTAGGATATTTGGTTTTGATTTGGAGCGCGATGCACTAAAGTCCCATTTTTTCGACTCCAAACACTTCTCTCAATTTTGTACCATCGTTTTAAAATGATAGTACCCTTAAAATTTATTTATTAACTCTAAAAATAATAGTAATGAAAACATGTTTAAAAACTATTTTATGTGATCCGTCTGAACAGGATATTCGGTTCCGAAACACAAAAAGGGGAAAAGGAAGTACAATGTTCTTACTAACGTCTGTACTGTTTATGGCACTGGTGCCCTTAGTCCTGTTTGCTCAACAATCCCTTCCCTTTTATCATCCTGCTCCTGCAGGAAACACGTTATCATTGGTCGATGATCTTGACTACAGGGTGGGCCCATTAGCCCATGACAGTAACAACAATCCTTTCGTTCCCGGAAATCCGGGTGATTACGAGGTCTGGACGATTAATGAGACGACCGGTCTATGGAAAAAATTTTCATACAAAGATGAGCTGCAGACCCACTTTGGAAGCCAACTTATTGAAGATGGTGGAGGAGGTCCCGGGACCATCACCATAGACAACAATGACAACATCTATATCCTTTCTTCAGTCAGGCTCATGAAACCGGGAGATACACAAGTTAAAAGCTATGTTGTGTTTCTTTATGGAAAGAACGTAAGGAGCAGTACATTTGATGGTGATTTTAGCCTTTACGATGTTATTCCAGACGCGGCCGGGTTGATCAGGATGGAAACCTGGGATTCGCATGGTAGTTATAGTAACTATCCTCCCATGATCAGGTACTTAATAAATGATGCCTCTTGGCCGTACACAAATGCTCCAAGCTATGCTTCTTCAGCCCGTGGTAATATGTACGTGATTCCAACCAGTCGAACCCCTAACAACGATATAACAGTTCATGCCTCCGTACTTATAGACGATAAGGTGGGGCACACGGGGGACCAGTCCATGGTGACTTATGGTAATAAAACATATATGACCTATCTGCGCCACGATTCAGATCCCGCTACGGACACAAATGGTAATAACGCCGTTTACATTAAAGTAATGAACAGATCAACCTTTTTTATTAGCAACCGTGTGTTCCTTTATGAAAACCTACCGGATTTTGCCGATCTCCATTCAACTCCTACCATAGCCAGGGATTCCGGTGGAAAGATCCATGTCATGGGAGGCTCGCATGCCGGTTCGGGATTTAACTATACCAAATCAAAGGTTGCTAATCCCAGCTTTACAAAAAAAGCCCGGTACGTACGGATACAAAAGAATGATAATACACCACTTGCTCTGGCCGAGGTGAAAATTTTGGGAGATGATGGTGGCGGATGGGCCAATTTGGCAACACTTTCTGGTACAACCGCTACCCAATCTTCAACCTTGACAGGTTATTGTAGCGGAACAGGAGCCGAAAAGGCAAAGGATGGCAATACCAACGGGGACTGTAGCGGAGGTAGTATAACGCATACCCAGGGCGGTTCTGGTGAGAAATGGTGGGAAATAGACCTGGGGGCCTCTTACGATATACAAGAAATTGAAATCTGGAACCGAACGGACTGTTGTGACAACAGGTTGTCTAACTACCATGTATTTATGTCGGAAAATGCCTTTACTTCAAATACCATAGCGGGCATTCAGGCACAAAGCGGGGTCATTGATTTCCATGAGACTTCTAAACCAGATCCCGTAACCACCATAAGCATGATCGACGCAGGTGATTTTGAAACTGTGGAGGAAGTTGGCTCATACCGTACCTATGCTTCTTTGGCCATTGATAACAACGATACGATGTTTGACTTTTTTCGTGGTTCCGGCCCCGGAGGCTATGTGATGTACCTACAGACTGGTACAGCATCGGGCGGATGGGCAAATGGGAGCAATGGCAGTCTTTTTGCCAACATGGTTTGTAGTGGTACCTATCGCAACTATTATGGGAGTGTGACCCGTGACAGGAAAACCGGTACGGGACACAGTCGGGTCTATGCCAACTGGACGGCCAATTGTGGTGCCGATGAGAATAATTGGGACAAATATCGCATTTTGGCACATACGGATGATGGCGGTGCCACATGGTACAAGACCTACCGCCAGGACTTTTTAGGAAATCTTATTAGTTCTGCAAAAAGTTTACAGAACATCGCTTTATCGATTCCGGATAGAGCATATTTCAATACCGACCCGATAACCTTAAGTGCCAGCTCAGACTACAGCGGTGCCACCTTTACCTATGAACTGGTTAGTGGCCCTGCTACACTTTCGGGCAACGCATTGACCATTACAGGCGAGATGGATACGGTAATAATAAAGGTTAGTGCTACCGGTAACAGCAGCTATTATCATGATGTTGTTCTTGTTAAGTTTGATGTTGTTCCTGATGGGAGCAATGTTGCCCTAAACAAAACAGCAACGCAGTCATCGACCTCTTCCCAGTACGGAGCTTCCGCAAGTGCTGCCGTTAATGGCAATACCGATGGAACCTTAAGTACAACTAATGTTACCCATACGGCAGGAGGCGAACAAGAGCCCTGGTGGCAGGTAGATCTGGGAGCTAGCTATAGGATCAACCAGATCAATGTATGGAACCGTACCAATTGCTGTGGTGACAGGCTGTCCGATTACCATATCTTTATCAAAGATACGCCCTTTACTGGGAGTACCATTTCTGCCCTGCAGAGTGAGACGGGAGTAGTGGACCTGCACGAGACCACTCAGCCGAATCCCAACACAACCATTTACACGGAGTTGAAGAGCCTAGTAGGCCGGTACGTACGCATTCAGAAGAACGACGGTACGGCACTTTCTCTGGCAGAGGTGGAGGTGTTCGGGTACCTGGAGCCATCCAATCACGCACTCAACAAGACGGCCTCCCAGTCTTCGACTTATAGCGGTGCTTGGGCATCTTTGGCTGTGGACGGTAATACCGATGGTGATTATACCAATAATTCTGTAAGTCATACCAATAATACTGGCGAAAAATGGTGGCAGGTCGACATGGGAAGCATCTATACTGATATTGACAGGATAGAGGTATGGAACCGTACCGATTGCTGTGGTGACAGATTGTCGGATTACTATGTCTTTGTCAAGGACACCCCTTTTACCGCCAGTACCATTTCTGGGCTACAGGCCGAGAGCGGGGTGACAACGTACCACCAGACCGTACAGCCCAACCCTTTAAAAATCATACTGACCCCAGGTCTTTCGGGCAGGTACGTACGGGTACAGGTTAGCGGTACTAACGGAGCGTTAAATCTGGCAGAGGTCAAGGTGCTCAGTATCACGAGTGGAACTTCCGCTAAGTCGCTTAAGACAGCTGTCCTACCTATAGAAGACCTATCTGAAGATACTTTGATATCAGGCATTTCATTGCATCCCAATCCAGTTAGTGACGTATTGATCCTCACAGGAGAACTTGCCAAAGGAACACGCGGTACCATTTTCTCTTTACTTGGACATGCCGTGCAATCTTTCGAGATTGACAATGATGTCCATGGAATGGAGGTCAATGTATCCACTCTATCCCAAGGCCTTTATGTGCTTAAGATTACAGATAGCAGAAATAAAGATATATCCATCAAATTTGTGAAGGAATAGGACTGAGACGATAGATATTAAAACAAAATTTATATTAAAATAAAAGGGCTCCTTAACTAAAAAGGAGTCCTTTTTTTTAGAATTGTCATCACTTTTTTGGTTGGCAAAGCGGCCAATGTTATATCATTTAAATGCAGTTTGAAGCCTAATAATCAGCCCATTGTGTATTTTTCTTTTTCTGTGCATATTCTTGTGAAGTTGACCCATGTATTCCTATTTAAATTGAGCATAGCAAACCAGGTCCCAAAAGTGTGTATTTCAACAAATAGAAATGTGTATAGGTCTTAGAAAGTTTGTCTACTTTTTTATTGCAAGTCTACTTTAGTAATTATTATCATACTTATAACTTTGTACTAAAAACTAAAGTTAATTTATTGTTTTACAAGTTTGGTGGTTTGAATCTCCCCCAAATCATTAATAGCTTTTACTAAATATATGCTCTTAGGTAAGCTTGAGATATTAAAAGCGTATCCTTTTTCAAAATTTCCATTATAAGTTTTAACGAGCTTACCTGTTAAATCGAAAATGGTTACAGATGCTACGGTTCTATTTATTTTAAAAGCCGTTGACGTGGGGTTTGGATAAACCGCTAAGACTGATGTATTATTAAAGTTTTTGGTAGATAATGTTACTTCTTTATTTCCATAAACCTTAAATGCTCCAGGTTGAAGACTTATTGCTGTAGTAGCACCGTCTATAGTAGCAGGACTACCCGATGTATCCATTAAATCATACCAAGTACCTGTATAAGGAAAGTTAGGGTTTACACTTTGACTAGTAACAGAGAAATTAGCAATAATAATAACATTTTTAAGAGTAGTACCTGGTGTATTTTCATCTCCAGTATAAATACTTATTCTAGGCGTTTGTACACCCGAAGTTATATTGTAGTCGCCTTCAAAAACAGCTTCGTTAATTTTTAAAGTATTAAGTCTTGCCCAATCGTTATATATTTTATTTCTATTACTATTAGCCAGCCAATTATTAGTCCATTGTGGTTGCGGTTTGGTGTCTAATTTACAATCACCATCATTATTACCATCGTAATCAGAATTAACAATGCCGTTAGAACATGTCCATATAGATGTTTCCATTCCTAAATCGGCAAAATGCCATAGCATTTTAGGCCCAGGAATAGGAATAGTAACAGCACCTAATGCAGACATTCTTGTTAAAGCTGTATTTAAATCTCTAATATTATGAGCAGGATTTGTATTAATGCCAAACTCGGTCATTTCATACATAATCCGATCTTTATCATGACTCTCTGGATAACCCAAGGATCGTTTTTCTGTAAAACCATGCGCTGTATGCCCTATGCGGTCAAAATTAATATCATTTGATTGTCCTTGAGCTAAGTTTTTGTAGGCTGTCCACATTTCGCTCCACATCATAATCCCTTTAGGAATAGCATCTCCAATTCTATAATTAGCCCATTCTTGTTCTTCAGTATCTTCTCCTAAATGTTCAAAAATCACATAATGGGTTTCATCTAAACTCCATGAATAATCGGCATATTCTTTTAAAACGGCCACACGATCTGCTTGATAACTATTAGTACACGCTTCGTCACCCGAAGTACAGTTTTGTGTAAAGCCTTTGGTTAAATCCCAACGAAAGCCATCAATTTTAAAGTCTTCAATCCAATGTTTAACAACCCGTTTAGTATATGCTTTTGTGAACGAATTTGAATGATCAAAATCCGATCCCACATTATACGAATGTTTAGCAGTTTCATTAAAGTAAGGGTTTTCAGAACTAGGTTCTCCCCAGCCATCGCCATCGGCATCATTCATCCACATACGTACCATAGGGTTTCTACCAAAAGCATGATTTATAGCAATATCTAAAATAACCGCAATACCATTTTGATGACATACATCTATGAGTTCTTTAAATTTGTCTTCAGTGCCATAAAATTTATCTAATGCCATGTGGTAGGCTGTATTATATCCCCAACTTTCATTGCCTTCAAATTCCATAACGGGCATAAGTTCTATGGCATTAATGTTTAGATTTTTAAAATAGTCGATTCTATCTATAATATCTTGAAAATTTCTATCAGTATCAAAATCACGAATTAAAACCTCGTAAATAATTAAGTCTTCTTTTTTAGGTTTTGAAAAATTTGTGACTTGCCAATTATAAGGTGTTTGATTGGTTTGTAATACAGTAACTTCTCGTTCTTGACCAGCAGGGTATGTTGGTAAGTTGGGATATGTTGAAGAAGGAATTGTAGGGTCATCAAAAGGTGATAACACTAATGTGGAATAGGGGTCTGCGGTTTTAACTATATAAGGGGAGTTTACTACTGGCGATGCATCGTAAACCCAATATTGATAGGTTTCAATTTGCCCTCCTGTTAAACCAGTAACCTCCAGCCAAAATAAGTCTGAAGACGTATCTTTTTTCATTAAGTCAGATGATGTTGGGGTATAATTATTCCAGCTTGCTGCTACTTCAATATAATCTTTTCCTGGAGCATTAATTACAAGAGTTGCTTTTGAATTATCAGTATCATTGTAGTTTATTCCTTCAACTAAACCAGAAGGAATTGCTTGTTGTGCGGCTGGAGATACAACAACAACTTCAAAGGTTTTTTCTTTTGTGTCAGAAGGAGATGATAATGGTGCTCCAACAATTTTTACCGTTCCATTTGTAGTAATATTATTAATAGTTCCTTGATAAGTTGTAAAGCCATTACCAGAGGTTTGAAGAACATTGTTAAAGTAAATTTGGAAACTCCCAGGGGTTGCACTACCTTGAAAAGTTAAGTTCGTTTTTATTGTTAGATCTTCTCCAGAAAGTACAATTGCAGAATCTGTCCAAGGTTCAATAATATTAATATTGACAACGCCAACAGGAATAAAAAAATCATTACAACCAGTGGCTTTTAATTCTTCTGATCCATTTGCGTTTCTAAAAACGGCACCTATTTGGGTTGCGTTTTCGACTTGAGTTGTATTTAATCCATAATAGGTTTCTGGTGTAATGGTAATACTCCAAGTGCCATCACCGTTATTTGACATTTCTCCAACACCATCGTCTTGCCCCCAATTGCCCACTACGTTAAACCCAAAAGCATTACTATTGTCTCCAATGCCTGAATGCATATAAACTTTAGAGGGGTTATTAAGGCCATTGCAATCTGTATCTGTACTATTCAAATCAACGGTAATGGTGATTGATTCATTAACGTTAAATGCAGTAGGGCTTACTGTTACTTGAGCGGTTAAAACACCAGTAATAAGAGTAAATAAAGAAAGTAATGTTTTTTTCATAGCTTATATTATTATAATACAAAAAGGGTTATGAACAAGCCATAACCCTTTTTATGTTTATATTCTACTAATCATTATTGTAAAGTGATGGTTTTATTAACTGTATCTATTCTTAAATAATAAAGACCAGGTGTTCCGTTAAAATTGAAATTGTTATCACCATCCATAGCGTCTTCTAATCTAGAATCTATGGTGTAACCATCATTTGCATAGAATGGGTGATTTTGTCCAGTCCCCCAGTCGCCTTCAACAGTAAAGAAACGGAATGCATCATTTGTTAGATTAATATAGGCACTAAATGCGCCATCTGTACAAGTGAATTCTATAGGGCTATCCCAATTCCAACCAGCATCAACTGCACCAGCACCTACAACCCAAACAGAATCGCAATTTGCTGCTTCTTGACCAGGAGATCCTAAAGTAATAGTTTTGTTAACAGTGTTAACAGTCAATAAATAATAACCTAGAGTTCCATTAAAACGGAAATTATTATCGCCATCCATAGCGTCTTCTAACCTAGAATCTATGGTATAACCATCATTTGCATAGAATGGGTGATTTTGTCCAGTTCCCCAATCGCCTTCAACAGTAAAGAAACGGAATGCATCATTAATAAGGTTTATGTTAGCTCTATATACGTTATCTGTACAAGTGAATTCTATAGGGCTATCCCAATTCCAACCAGCATCAACCGCACCAGCACCTACAACCCAAACAGAATCGCAATTTCCAGCACCTAATTCTACGCCTCCTAAAGTAATCGTTTTATTTACAGTGTCAATGGTTAAAGAATATTCACCAGGTGTACCATTGAAACGGAAATTATTATCGCCATCCATAGCATCTTCTAGTCTAGAATCTATGGTGTATCCATCATTTAAATAAAAAGGATGATTTTGTCCAGTTCCCCAGTCGCCTTCAGTAGTAAAGAAACGAAATGCATCGTTTATTAAGTTTATATTGGCTTTATATACATCATCAGTACATAAAAATTCAATAGGGCTGTCCCAATTCCAGCCAGCATCAACCGCACCAGCACCTACAACCCAAATAGAAGGGCAGTTTGGACCGCCATTATCAACTACATCTTCAGGTATAATTATGTTTAGTTCTTGAATTGCAGAATATGTTGGCAAACCTTCAGTACCCACAATGGCTTTTACTCTAAAGTAAAGTTTTCCAGTATTAAGTGCTTCGGTATTGGGGTCGTTATCTAATCCTGCTGCTTCAGCAAAATCAAGCATTTGGCCAATAGTAACTGCAAGTTCATTACCGTCTGTTGTTCCTACAACAGTGGCATCTGAAAAGTCACCTAAAACAGAATTCTCTAAGTCATAACTTACATTTGTTGGCACACCAAAATCTGCATCTTGCCAAGTAAAGCGTTCTCCTAAATTGCTAGAGGCTGCTGCTGTTAATACATATTCTTCTAAGAACGTGTTAGAAAAGATGATACCTTCTACTGGTTCTTGCGCTGTGAAGACTAAATCGTCTTCTTGGTCGCAAGCCATAAAGCCTACAAACGCTAAAAATAAAAGTGATAAAAGTTTTATGTTTTTCATAATAGTCTATATTTAATTTTAAAATCCTGGGTTTTGAGTTAAATTCGAGTTAGCTTGTATAGCTGATGAAGGTATTGGGAATAAATTATAGGTATCTGGTATTGAAACACCATCTTTTACACCACCTTTCCATGGCCATAAATATGAACTTCCTGTAAACATTCCAAACCGTATTAAGTCGGTTCGTCTATGGCCTTCAAGGTTTAATTCTCTTCCACGTTCATCAATCATAAATTGAAGTGTTAAATCGCTTTGGGTAATATCACTTGCATTAGATCGTGATCTCACAGCATTAACATATTGAACTGCGGTATTCATATCTGCTCCAGAAGCACCTCTTATAGCACATTCTGCATACATTAGGTAGGCATCTGCTAGCCTAAAAAGAGGAAAATCTGTACTTGAGAAACTAGAAGGTAAAGAAGACCCTGTAGTATTAGTATTTCTAAATTTTACAGAAGGATAACCATCTGTCCATTCTTTATAATCTTCCATTTCGTAGTTGTGTCCCTCTGTCCAAAATAAGCTTGCTCTAACATCGGTTGAGGTGCTTAAATCGCCAAATAAACCATACCAAGCTTTTGAAGATCTATGACCTCCCCAGCCTTCGGTTGCTCCAAATTGGGCTAATGGTGTAGTGTCTGCATTTAAACTCCCATTAACAATATAGGTGGTGTTACCAAAACTCTGACTTACTTGCGCATCTGCAATTAGCGGAAAAATGATTTCGGTTGATGTATTATTATCAGCTGAAAAAATACTTATAAAATCTGATGCAAGTGCATAAGGTCCTTCGGTTATAACTTTATTAGCATAAGTGGCAGCATCATTATATCTTGCTGTACCAGTATAAACTTCTGCATTAAGGTATAGTTTGGCTAAAAGTATTTGAGCAGCTCCTTTTGTAGCTCTTCCATACGTATTACTTGTAGGTAATGACGCTTCTATTTCTAATAGTTCAGATTCAACAAAATCAAATAATTCTTGACGTGAAGCTTCTGGTAAAGATTCTGTTTGCCCAAAAGTATCTTCGGTAGCAAGTACGCCTTTACCAAATACATCAACTAGATAGTAATTTGCTAAAGCTCTAATAAATCGGACTTCAGAAATTATAGCATCTTTATCGGCAACTTCTACGTTGGGTAATATCGAAAGCAAGTTGTTACACTGTGGTATGGTGAAGAAAATTCTATTGTATAAATATCTAAAGAATTTATTTTCAGGAGTCCAATCGGATGTTGTTGTTAATTGGTCTAAACCATTATCTCCCCAACGGTTTTTCATGGCATCGGCTGCAAAATCTTGAAGGTTTACAATACCTCTTAAAAAAGGTGATTCTCCTGCATCATCACTAATATCTGAGCTACCAGGGCCATCGGCACCAGATAGTGCAAACGAACCATACAGTCTTGATAAAATACCTTCTACAGCTTGTGGGTCTTGAGCAAGAAGCTCTTCTAATGATAATTCTACTAATGGTTCTGTATTTAAGTCATCAGTACAACTAATGCTAACAGTGAAGACTACTACTAAACCAAATAGTAATTTTAAAATTTTATTTTTCATAATTTTCATAGTTTAAAAATCAATATTTACACCTAAATTATATACTGTAGCTCTAGGATAGAAGTCGTTATCTATTCCAGTAAAATTCTCTGGGTCTTGCCCTGAGTAATTTGTAATTAAAAAAGGATTATTTACTGCGCCGTATATTTTTAATGTTGCCTTTTTTATAACATTATGTAGTGTATGACCAAGTACAATGTTTTCGCATCTTAAAAATGATGCGCCTTCAATAAAATAATCAGAGTATTGAATAGGGTCTAATATATCTGAAAATGTGGTGCTAGCCTCTCCCGTAAAAAAGTTTAATGAGTTATTAAACGAATTGCCATCTAAAGACAATGCATTTTCTATAGCTCCATGTGTTAATCTTCTAGAGTTGTATATCTCGCCATCTAATTGCCCTCTAAAGCTTGCACTTAAGTTCCAGTTTTTATAATCCATATTAAAACCAAAACCAAAAGTCCAATTGGGTTGTATTGCTCTATAATATCTATCGGCTTCTGTAATTCTTCCATCGTCATTTAAGTCAACAAATGCGCCTAAAATAGGGTTACCATCTACATCATAAACTTGTTTGTGTACCCAAGCAGATCCAGCTTGTTCACCTAAAGCGTGTCTTAATAGAATATTACCTGTTCCTATTGGAATACCGCCGTCTGGAGCATTTATTTGTGTTGCCCCTTCTAAATCGGTTACTTCAGTTATATTATAAGACAGATTTCCATTAAATGATAAATTAAAGTTATCATTTTGTATAGGGTTTAAATTTAAATTCAATTCAAAACCTTTACTTTCTGTTGAACCAACATTTTGTATAACTTGATCACTTAATGCTTGTCCTGGAGGCACATTGGTTAGTACAAGTAAATCGGTTGTTTCTCTTTTAAAGATATCAAAAGAACCAGAAATAAAACTGTTTGCAAAAAAATCGAAATCAACCCCAGCATTGTAAGTTGTAGTTTTTTCCCAAGTTAATTCTGGATTGAATTCTTTGGCATTATAAAGATTTACACCCGTTATATACTGACTTTCTGGAGAACCAATTTCGAATAACGGAATAGACGGATAGAAACCAACCTGTCCAGAAATGTCTTGTTGTCCAGTTTCTCCCCAACCAATTCTAAATTTAAAATCGTTAACAAAATTGACATTTTTTAAGAAGCTTTCTTGTTTAACTTTCCAAGCTAATGCAGCTGATGGGAAGTAACCCCAGCGGTTTTCTTCAGTAAAAAATGAAGATGCATCTGCTCTAAATGAAGCTGTTAATAAATATTTGTTTCCTAAATTAATATTTGCTCTACCAAAAAAGGATTGCAAATTCAACTCATTAAAGTACCTGTTGTTAGCATTTAAAGGATCTATATTAGGAATTCTTAAACCAGTAATAGGGTCGTTTTCAAATTCATCTTTATTACCATCATTTTTAAAATTCTGATAAGAATACCCTGCTTGTACATCGAAGTTATTAATAAAGAAACTGTCAAATTCTTTTCTGTAAGCTAGGTAAGATTCCATAGTAACGTTTGTAATATGTTGTCGCTCACCAAAACTTTTCCCTGGATTAAATACGTATGTGCCCGCAGGTACATTTGTATCTGGAACTAGAGTATAAGAGTTAATAGCATTGTTAGAAAAGACCTCTTCTATTTCTGCTCTAGAGGCTTCTAAGCCTAAGTTTACTATAGCACGCAATTCTGGTAAAAAGTGAAATTTATAATCTAATTCTATATTACCTAATAAACGATCCACTTTTTCTGGACGCGTTCTTTGTAATAACACACCAAGAGGGTTGCTAGCTCCAATTTTAGCATTTGGAGCATTAGGATTATCTGATGCTTGTAGTTGTTGGTAAAAACCACCAAAAGTAGAATTGCTATCATAAATTGGTTTTGTTGGATCCATAGAAACGGCACCACCTAGAGCACCACCTTCATCTACAGAATTTTTATCTACTACAGTTGCTTTAGCGTTTATATCAATTTTTAAATGATCGTCAAAAAACTTAGGTGATAATCTAAGTGAAGCAGTAATTCTTTCGTAGTCGTTAGTTTTTACAACGCCTTCGGTTTCATTGTAACCAATAGAAGCTCTAAATGGTATTTTCTTAAATAAATTGGCTCTTACACCAAAGTTATAATCTTTTGTAACTGCTGTTCTGTAAATAGCATCTTGCCAATCTGTATTGAAAATTTGTCGCTGAATAGGGTTACCATCCATATCGGTTAAATTAACAATAGTACTTGGCTCATTTGTATTAACACTACCAACAGGCACGCCTAAGGCATCCAAATTATCAGGGAAGTATGTTTGTGCAAACCGTACAAATGTGTTGCCATCCATAACTTGAATTTGATCGTTAGAACTAATACTACTTAAAGATGTTCTCGCAGAAAAATTAAATTTTGCTTCACCAGAAGTTCCTTTTTTAGTTGTAATAATAAGCACACCGTTAGAAGCTCGCGACCCATAAATAGCCGTTGCAGATGCATCTTTAAGAATGCTAAAACTTTCAATATCATTAGGGTTAATTAAGCTTAACGGGTTACCAACACCAGCTATTCCACCATTATCTAATGGCACACCATCAATGACTATTAAAGGGGAGTTATTCCCTGAAAGGGAAGAGCCACCTCTAATTCTAATATTTGGTGCAGCATCTGGTTGTCCACCAGCACTTGTAATTCTAACACCTGCAGCTTTACCTTGTAGTAATTGATCTGGTGATACAACAGCACCTTGGTTAAATTCTTTAGACGAAATAACATCAACGGCACCAGTTAAATCCTCTTTTTTAACGCTTCCATAACCAATAATAACAATTTCATCTAATAAGGCAGCATCTTCACTTAATGAAACATCTAGTTTTGCTTGACCAGCATAAGTTATTTCTTGTTGTTGATAGCCTAAATAAGAAAATACAATAATATCGCCATTTTTAGCTTCAATTTTATAATTTCCATCAAAGTCTGTCGATGTTCCCGTTGAAGTACCTTTTATAACAACATTTACTCCAGGGAGTGGAATAGAGGTTGATTGCTCTGTTACTGTTCCTATAAGTGTTGTTTGACCAAAAAGACATATTGGTGCAAAAAACAGGAAAAATAGTAACGTATTCATTGTTGTTTTCATACAATATTTTTAAAATTTTAATGTATTAATTAGTGTAATTTGGGTAAATATATTTTCACTTCTCGGGTTAAAACTATGTAAATTTAGAGTCAGGAAATAATTATAAATTACGAAATTCTCAGCGAAAACGTTTTCGTGTTAACAACTTTTTAATGTTTAACATTTGTGGCGTAGAAAGTTCAAATTGTTTGCACTAATAAATAATGTAATATCTTTATAGATATAAAAAGATTTATGATGATATTTGAAGTAAATTTTATATAATGAAGAGAAAGATAACACTTAAGCAAATTGCTAGAGAATTAGATGTCTCAATTTCAACAGTTTCTAAAGCTTTAAGTAATAGTAAAGAAATTAGTGAAGATACCACACAAAAAATTCAGGCATTTGCTAAATTATATAATTATAAACCTAATAATATTGCGCTTAGTTTAAAGAATAGAAAAACAAAAACTATAGGCATATTAATTCCAGAAATTGTACATCATTTTTTTTCAACTGTAATTCGTGGTATAGAATTAATAGCCAATAGGCGCGGATATAATGTTATTGTTGGGTTATCAAACGAATCTTTTACAAAAGAAATCATCAATATGGAAATGCTTGCCAATGGTAGTATTGATGGGTTTATTTTATCAATTTCTAAGGAAACGTTGCTTAAACAAGATTATCATCATTTTAACGCAACAATAAGTCAAGGTATGCCAATTGTTATGTTTGATAGGGTGGTTAATGAAGTAGACTGCGATAAGGTAATAGTTGATGACTTTAATGGTGCTGTAAAAGCAGTAAATAAACTTGTTGAAAAAAACTGTAAACATATTGCCCTAATTACCACAATGGATTATGTTAGCGTTGGTAGATTAAGAACTCAAGGTTATATAGAAGCGCTAAAGGTTAATAAAATGATTGCAGATTCTAATTTAATATTGAAAATTGATGATAGTTTAGATGAAAATCATTTAGAAGATTTAGAACTAGAAATTGAACAATTTTTAAAAATTAATAGTGATATTGATGGCGTTTTTGCAGTTAACGAGCTTTATGCGGTAACCGCAATGAAAGTTGCTAGAAAGTTAGGGAGAAGCATTCCAGACGATGTTCAAGTTATTGGTTTTACAGATGGCGTACTTTCAAAACATGCTACCCCAAGCTTAACTACCGTTAGCCAACACGGACAAAAAATAGGTGAACAAGCAGCTAATTTATTAATAGATAGATTGGGTTCTGAAGATACTGAGTATGATGAATATATTATAGATAACGACCGCAAAACGGACTTTATAAAAGTGGTTATTGAAACCGAAATAATTGAAAGAGAATCAACTAAATAAAAATTTTTATTAGGAAAGATTAAAATCTTTTATATCTTTGACCTCGAAATCAAAACTTATATTTTCACTTCTCACAATAAGTTTTGATAAGCATACCAATGTAATTATCAAATGGCGTTCAAAAAACCAAACTGTTTTTTGTTTAGTAACGTTGTGATAAATTTGTATAACATTACTACGTAAATTATAAACAAGGAATAGAATTAAAACGAACGAGTTTAAAACACATAGTTTTGTAGTTTAATTGGTATAAATCGCTTATCAAATAGTATTAATTTAAAATATACTATTTCATGGAAAAGCGTAGATTAAGTTTCTGGGAAATTTGGAACATGAGTTTCGGTTTTTTGGGAATTCAAATGGGTTTCGCCCTTCAAAATGCCAACGCAAGTAGAATACTTCAAATTTTCGGAGCTGATGTTCATGAACTATCATGGTTTTGGATAATTGCGCCTTTAATGGGTTTAATTGTTCAACCAATAATTGGATATTATAGCGATAAAACATGGGGGAGATTTGGTAGACGCAAACCTTATTTTTTAGTTGGAGCGATTTTGGCTTCAATTGGTTTAGTGCTTATGCCACAAGCTGACCTTTTCATAGCCTTTTTGCCAGCACTATGGGTTGGTGCAGGGATGCTTATGATTATGGACGCATCTTTTAATGTTGCCATGGAACCTTTTCGAGCTTTAGTTGGTGATAATCTTAGAACCGATCAACGCACATTAGGGTTTAGTGTGCAAACAGCACTCATTGGTTTTGGAGCAGTTATCGGATCTTGGTTACCTTATGCTTTAACCAATTGGTTTGGTGTGTCTAATGAAACTGTTGAAGGAGCAATTCCTTTAAATCTAATACTTTCTTTTGTTATTGGGGCGGTTATTCTAATACTTTCAATTTTAGTTACGGTTACTACCACAAAAGAATATTCGCCAGAAGAATTAGCAAATTTCGAAGATGAAAAAGTGCATTCCGAAGCCTTAGAAAAGGACGGTGAAGCAGAAAAATCTAACTTGCTAGATATTTTTGAGGACTTCAAAAAAATGCCCGAAACTATGCGTCAGCTTAGTTGGGTGCAATTCTTTTCTTGGTTTGGACTTTTTGGAATGTGGGTATTTGCAACACCAGCAATTGCGCAACATGTATATGGATTATCGCATACTGATAGTAGCAGCAGCTTATATCAAGATGCTGGAGACTGGGTTGGTATTCTTTTCGGAGTCTATAATTTAGTTTCTGCACTTTATGCTTTTACTTTACCTTACATAGCAAAGAAAATTGGTAGGAAGAAAACACATTCTTTATCTCTTATTATTGGTGGATTAGGGTTGCTTTCTATTTATGTTATGCCAGATAAAAATTGGCTAATAATTTCTATGATTGGCGTAGGTATAGCTTGGGCTAGTATTTTGGCAATGCCTTATGCGATATTAGCTGGTTCAATTTCTCCAAAAAAGATGGGAGTCTATATGGGTATTTTTAATTTCTTCATTGTAATACCACAAATAATTAATGCTCTAATTGGAGGGCCATTAGTAAAATACGCTTATGGTAATCATGCCATTTTTGCTTTGGTAATGAGTGGTATCAGTTTTTTAATAGCAGCATCATTAGTCTTTAAAGTAAAAGATGTTGATGACATAATACAATCATAATTAAATGAATAAAATAGGAGTCGTATTCGATTTAGATGGCGTCATTGTAGATACCGCTAAATACCATTTTTTAGTCTGGAAAAACTTAGCTAATACTTTGAATATTGAGTTTACAGAAGCGCATAACGAATTACTTAAAGGCGTTAGTCGTGTGCGTTCATTAGAAATATTATTAAATATTGGTAATGTAACATTGCCAGAAGACACAAAACAAGACATTTTAATAAAAAAGAACGAAGATTATCTGGAATATATAAAGGAAATGAATGCCGATGAAATTCTTCCAGGTGTTAATAAGCTTCTTAATGAATTAGATAATAAAAATATTGAATACGTATTGGGTTCAGCTAGTAAAAATGCGCCACTTATTTTAAAACAAGTAGGGCTTTTACATAGGTTTAAAGCTATAGTTGATGGTAATAGTGTTTCTAAAGCGAAACCAGATCCAGAGGTTTTTTTAATTGGAGCAGAAAAGCTAAACCTAAAACCAGAATGCTGTATTGTTTTTGAAGATGCTATAGCAGGCATTGAAGCAGCAAATGCAGCAAATATGATGTCGGTGGGTGTGGGAGATGAAGAAACACTTAGCGAAGCCAATTTCAATTTTAACAATTTAACTGAAATACCAACTCATTTTTTCGATGAGATTATTTCAGAATAAAGATTAAAAAGTAATGAATCAAGATTATATAAAGCCAGATAGCTGGTCAATCATAGAAGAAGGTTTTGAAGCAGGATGCATTAAATCTTCCGAAAGTTTATTTAGTATAGGTAACGGTGCTATGGGGCAGCGCGCCAATTTTGAAGAGCAATATTCTGGAGCATCATTTCAAGGGAGTTATATTGCAGGTGTTTATTATCCAGATAAAACACGAGTTGGTTGGTGGAAAAATGGTTATCCAGAATATTTTGCAAAAGTATTAAATGCGCCTAATTGGATAGGAATAAATGTATCTATAAATGGCGAACAGCTCGATTTATTTACTTGTAAAAGTGTCGAAAATTTTAAGCGAGAACTTAATATGCAAGAAGGTTGGTTGTCTAGAAGTTTTTTGGCAACACTTAAAAACAATATAAAAATAGAAGTGGGTGTAAAACGCTTTTTAAGCTTAGATATAGATGAACTTGGTGCTATAGAATATCAGGTTACACCAATAAATAGCGATGCCAATATTGTTTTTCAACCCTATCTGGATAGCGGAATTACAAACGAAGACACCAATTGGGATGATAAGTTTTGGGATACTTTAAACGTAAGTCACGAAAACCATCAAGCTTTTATTCAAGCAAAAACTATGAAAACAGATTTCCATACCTGTACATTCATGGAATCTAAAGTGTTTATTAATGGAAAATCTGTTTTAATAGAACCAAATATAAAGGCAGATTCTACTTATGCATCATTTAGTTATGCCTATTCAGTTAAAAAAGGAAACACCTATACCATACAAAAATTTGGAGGCTATACGGTAGACAGAAATCATGATAAATCCCAATTAATTTCAGCAGCAAAACATGTTTTAAAAACAGCATCAAAAAAAGGATTTAATCAATTATTAGACGATCAAAAACAAGCATGGTATAATATTTGGGAAATGGCAGACATTACTATTAAAGGCGATGTAAAAGCACAACAAGGTATTCGATTTAATATTTTTCAATTAAATCAAACCTATTTAGGAAAAGATTCAAGATTAAATATAGGTCCCAAAGGATTTACAGGAGAAAAATATGGTGGAAGCACATACTGGGATACCGAAGCGTATTGCATTCCTTTTTATATGGCAACTAAAGACCAAAAAGTAGCTAGAACACTTCTAGAATACCGTTATAATCATTTAGAAAAAGCCATTGAAAATGCTCAAAAATTAGGTTTTAAAAACGGGGCAGCATTGTACCCTATGGTAACCATGAATGGTGAAGAATGCCATAACGAATGGGAAATTACCTTTGAAGAAATCCACAGAAATGGGGCTATAGCTTTCGCTATTTATAACTACCATCGTTACACAGGAGATTATAGTTATATTTTAGAAAAAGGACTAGAAGTGCTTATAGGAATTTCTCGTTTTTGGCAGCAACGCTCCACGTTTTCAACAAATAAAAACAAATATGTAATACTTGGAGTTACAGGCCCAAATGAATACGAAAATAATGTAAACAACAATTGGTATACTAACTATTTAGCGCAGTGGTGTATTAATTATACTATTGAAAATATTAATAAAATACTTGTTGATTTTCCAGAAGACTATATAAAGGTTATTAATAAAGTTAAGCTTTCAGATACTGAATTAACCATATGGAAAGATGTGGCAGATAATATATATTTTCCGTATTCAGAAAACGATGAGGTTTACCTACAGCAAGATGGGTTTTTAGATAAAGCTCTCATTTCGGTTTCCAATTTACCTAAAAACCAACGTCCTATAAATCAAAAATGGTCTTGGGATAGAATTTTACGTTCCCCATATATAAAACAAGCCGATGTGTTACAAGGATTCTACTTTTTTGAAGATAATTTTTCTACTGAAGCATTAGAAAAACATTTCGATTTTTACGAACCTTTTACAGTGCACGAAAGCTCATTGTCGCCATGCGTTCATAGCATTCAGGCTGCAAAATTAGGTAGAATGGATCAGGCGTACCAGTTTTATTTACAGACTTCTAGATTAGATTTAGATGATTATAATCATGAGGTTCACGAAGGTCTTCATATTACATCCATGGCTGGAACGTGGATGAGTATTGTTGAAGGTTTTGGCGGCATGCGAATTAAAGATAACACGCTGTCTTTTACACCAAAAATACCTAAGGAATGGGAAGCATATTCGTTTAAAGTGAATTTTAGAAATAAAATATTAAAAGTTAATGTTAGTCAAAACGAAACGAATTTTGAGTTAGAAAGTGAAACAGCATTGCAACTGTTGGTTAATGATGAATTGGTAAGTATTGAACCTAATAATTTAGTAACGATTTAACCAAAAAACTTAATAATAATGAAACCTTTAATAAGTTTATTAATACTATACGTATTTGCTTTTACTATATCGTGCAAAGAGCAAACCAATTCAACTTTTAATAAAAAGGAAACCCATGTTTCAATTGAAGAAAGAAATGACATAGAACGTATAGAACCATTAAATTGGTGGGTTGGATTTAAGAATCAAGAATTACAATTATTAATAAAACACACTAATATTTCTAAGGCTACGCCCGAAATTAATTATAGTGGTGTGTCGATAACAAAAGTCCATTTGGCAGATAGCCCTAACTATTTATTTATCGATTTAAAAATTGCTAAAAACACAAAAGCAGGCAAATTTAATATCACATTTAAATTTAAAAATGGCGAAGATGTCATTCAAACATACCAGCTCAAATCACGAAACAAACCTGCTGAAGATTATAAAGGGTTTAATAGTTCGGATGTTTTATATTTAATTACTCCAGATCGTTTTGCAAATGGCGATACATCAAACGATGTTTTTTTAAAGACATCAGGCATAAATGAAGTTGGCCAAAAAATGAGTATGCTAAAAGAAGCAACTATTAATAGAAAAGATGATTATGCAAGACATGGCGGGGATATTAAGGGCATTATTAAGCATCTAGACTATATTCAAGACATGGGTTTTACCGCTATTTGGTCCTGCCCGTTATTAACAAACAATATGTATAAAGGCTCGTATCATGGGTATGCGATGACTGATTTTTATGAAATAGATCCTCGTTTTGGTACTATAAATGATTACGTAGAATTATCAACAAAAATGGTCGAAAAAGGAATGAAGCTTGTTATGGATCAAGTTGCAAACCATTGCGGAAGTGAACATTGGTGGATGAAAGATTTACCATTTAAAGACTGGTTGAATTTCCAAGAATGTTTCGAAAAGAAAGCCAAAGCCACCTATTCAAACCACAGGCGTACCAGCAATCAAGATATCTATGCCTCTACATATGATAAAAAAGGAATGACCGATGGTTGGTTTGTTTCAGAAATGCCAGACTTAAATCAACGCAATCCTTTTATGGCTAAATACATTATTCAAAATAGTATTTGGTGGATTGAAACTATTGGGTTGGGAGGCATTCGTCAAGATACCTATCCATATCCAGATAAAGCATTTATGAGTAATTGGGCAGGTTCAATTATGAATGAATACCCTAATTTTAGTATTGTTGGCGAAGAATGGAGTTATAACCCATTGTTAATTGGGTATTGGCAAGATGGTGCAAATAATAAAGATGGGTACAATTCCAATTTAAAATCATCAATGGATTTTGCAATGCAAAAAAATAGCATTGATGCACTAAATGAAGAAGAAAGCTGGGATACCGGATTGGTGAAAATGTACGAAGGTTTAGCAAACGATTTTCATTATGCTAGCCCAAAAGATATTATGATTTTCCCAGACAATCACGATATGAGTCGTGTTTTTACGCAATTAAATGGCGATGTTATTAATACCAAAATGGCTTTAAGTTATCTATTAACATTACCTCGAATCCCTCAAATATATTACGGTACCGAAATTTTAATGCATGATTTTGATAAGCCTGGAGATCATGGATTAATACGTACAGATTTTCCTGGAGGTTGGGATGGCGATTCTGTTAATGCATTTACAGGAGAAGGCTTAACAGAAACACAAAAAGATATGCAACAGTACTTAAAAAAAGTGCTTAATTACCGTAAAACCAGTAAAGCTATTCACGAAGGAAAAACCATTCATTTTGCTCCAAACAAAGGTGTTTATGCCTTGTTTAGAGTTTTAGAAAATGAAACTGTAGTGCATATTTTAAATAAAAACACAGAACCTGTTGAATTAGATTTACTTAGGTTTAATGAAGTTGATTTAAAAGGGAAAACGCTAAGAAATATTATTTCGGGAGAATCAATTATTTGGAATAATACACTTAATATTAAAACCAAAGGTAGTATTTTGTTAACCACAAAAAAGGAATAAGATTATAATAGTTACACCGTTTCTAGAATACAGTATTAAAAAATTAAAAGTAAAAAGATGAAGTCGTTTATAGTTAGTTTAATTGTTTTATTTTCAACAAGCAATTTTGCAAATGCTCAAGAGTTAAAGTCGCCTAATGGTGAATTAAAAATGGGATTTTCGTTAGATAGTGATGGCGCACCAACCTATCAATTATCTTATAAAGAAGATGTAGTTATAAAAACAAGTCGTTTAGGTTTAGAATTAAAAAATGATGAAAAGTCATTAATTAATGATTTTAAAATTTCAAAAACCGAAAGATCAACATTTAATGAAACTTGGCAACCTGTTTGGGGTGAAGTGAACGAAATTCGTAATCATTATAACGAATTGGCAGTGACCTTAACACAGAATGATACAGATAGAATTATTGTCCTGCGTTTTCGAATGTTTAATGAAGGTTTAGGCTTCCGTTACGAGTTTCCTTCACAAAAAAACTTAGTGTATTTTACCATTAAGGAAGAGAAAACACAGTTTGCTATGACTGGCGATCATACAGCATTTTGGATTCCTGGAGATTACGATACTCAAGAGTATGATTATACCGAATCTAAGTTGTCAGAAATTAGAGGTTTATCAGAAAAATCCATGACGGATAATGTCTCACAACAAGGGTTTTCTTCAACAGGGGTTCAAACCTCATTAATGATGAAAACTAAAGATGGTTTGTATATTAATTTACATGAAGCTGCATTAATTAATTACTCTTGTATGCATCTTGATTTTGATGATAAAAACATGATTTTTGAGTCTTGGTTAACCCCAGACGCCAATGGTGATAAAGGGTACATTCAAACACCGTCTAGTTCGCCTTGGAGAACAATTATGGTAAGTGATGATGCACGTGATATTTTGGCTTCTAAAATGACCTTAAATTTAAATGACCCTTGCGCTATAGAAGATACATCATGGATTAAACCCGTAAAATATGTAGGTGTTTGGTGGGAAATGATAACAGGAAAAAGCTCTTGGGCATATACTGATGATTTACTTGCAGTACAATTAGGTGTTACCGATTTTACAAAAGTAAAACCTAACAAAACACATGGAGCAAATAACACCAAAGTAAAACGATATATTGATTTTGCTTCAGAACACGGTTTTGATGCAGTTTTAGTTGAAGGTTGGAACGAAGGTTGGGAAGATTGGTTTGGACATTCAAAAGATTTTGTATTCGATTTTGTAACGCCATATCCAGATTTTGATGTTGAAGCGATTCAAGCTTATGCAAAAGCTAAGGGCGTTAAAATGATGATGCATCATGAAAGTTCAGGTTCTGTTAGAAATTACGAACGCCATATGGATAAAGCTTATCAGTTTATGAAAGACCATGGGTATAATGCTGTAAAAAGTGGGTATGTTGGTAATATTTTACCGCGTGGTGAAAATCATTATAACCAATGGATTGTAAATCATTACCAATACGCTCTTGAAAAAGCGGCCGATTATCATATTATGATTAATGCTCATGAAGCGGTTCGTCCTACGGGAATTTGCAGAACCTATCCAAATTTAATAGGAAACGAATCTGCGCGAGGCACCGAGTATCAGGCGTTTGGAGGCTCTAAACCTAACCATGTTACCATATTACCATTTACACGATTAATTGGAGGGCCTATGGATTATACACCAGGTATTTTTGAAATGGATATTAGTAAACTTAATCCAAACAATAATTCGCATGTAAATAGTACAATTGCAAATCAGTTAGCATTATATATTACTATGTACAGCCCATTGCAAATGGCAGCAGATTTACCAGAGCATTACGAGCAATTTATGGATGCATTTCAGTTTATTAAAGATGTCGCTATAGATTGGGATGAAAGTGTATATTTAGAAGCAGAACCAGGACATTATATTACCGTAGCTCGTAAAGAAAAAGAGAGTAGCAATTGGTTTGTAGGAAATGTAAACGGGAACACTGCACGAACATCAAGTATTAAGTTAGATTTCCTTGAAAAAGGAAAAAAATATACAGCAACTATTTATGCCGATGCAAAAGATGCAAATTATAAAACCAACCCGCAAGCTTATACAATTAAAACAAAAAAAGTAACAAGTAAATCAAAGTTATCTTTACTGTCGGTTCCTGCAGGAGGCTATGCCATAAGTCTTAAAGAAATTAAGTAAAAACACTATTCATGGCTGTTGACTATAGAAATTGTAGATTTCTAAATCATGTGGTTATCAAAAATTAATTCCATGCAAAATCGATTAAAATATTTGGCAATTATAGTAGTTATGTTAATGTTTGGGTGCAATAAAGAAAAAGCATCATTGCCAAAATTAATAAACTCAAAGCAGCCTAAAAAGCAAGTGGTTTATCAGGTATTTACACGGTTGTTCGGAAATACAAATACAACCAATAAACCTTGGGGAACCATTAAAGAAAATGGCGTTGGTAAGTTTAACGATTTTACCCCTAAAGCATTAAAAGAAATTAAAGATTTAGGGGTTACACATATTTGGTATACAGGCGTACCGCATCATGATGTTATTACAGATTATACAAAATATGGAATTTCTAATGATGACCCCGATGTGGTTAAAGGGCGCGCTGGTTCACCTTATGCGGTAAAAGATTATTATAATGTAAATCCCGATTTAGCTGTTAATGTTGAAAACAGATTAGAAGAATTTAAAGCATTAATTAATCGTTCGCATAAAGCAGGTTTGAAAGTGATAATTGATATTGTTCCCAATCATATAGCTAGAAATTATCAAGGATTAACTAATCCAAAAGGTGTTGAAGATTTTGGAGCTACCGATGATAAAACAGTGGCTTATAATGTTAACAATAATTTTTATTATAACCCCAATAAAACATTTAAAGTACCATTTTGGGAACATAATTACTCGCCTTTAGGTGGTGAAAAACATCCTTTAGCAGATGGAGAATTTGAAGAAATTCCTGCAAAATGGACAGGTAATGGTTCTCGATTATCACAGCCTAATATGGGAGATTGGTATGAAACGGTAAAAATTAATTATGGGGTAAATCCTGATGGTAAAAAAGATTTTGATGAACTACCAGAAGGATTTGAAAATGAAAATTATAAAAAGCATTTTCAATTTTGGCAAGGGAAAACAGTTCCCAGTTCATGGACAAAATTTAAAGATATTGCTTTGTATTGGATAGATTTAGGGGTAGACGGTTTTCGCTACGATATGGCAGAAATGGTACCTGTGGAGTTTTGGAGTTTCATGAATTCATCAATAAAAATGAAAAATCCCGAAGCCTTTCTATTAGCCGAAGTATACAACCCCAATCTATATAGAGATTATATAAAGAAAGGGAAAATGGATTATCTGTATGATAAAGTGCAATTGTACGATACCATTAAACATGTAATGCAAGGATATGGTAAGACAGACAATATTCCGCCCATTCAAGATGATTTAAAGGATATTGAACATCATATGCTTCATTTTTTAGAAAACCATGACGAACAACGTATTGCAAGTCCAGGATTTGCAGGAAATGCTCAAAAAGGCAAACCTGCAATGGTTGTTTCTGCAACGCTTAGTACGTCGCCAACTATGATATATTTTGCACAAGAATTGGGGGAAGACGGTTCAGAAAAACCTGGATTTGGAGACCCAACCAGAACATCTATTTTTGATTACATAGGCGTTCCTGCGCATCAAAGATGGATGAATAATAAGCAGTTTGATGGCAAGCAATTAACTAATGAAGAACAAGCGTTAAGAGATTTTTATAAGCGATTATTGAATTTCACAATTAAAAGCTCTGCACTTGCTGAGGCGTATCAAGACATTCATTTGTATAACAGAAAAAATACAGAAGGTTATAACGATAAAGTACTATCTTTTGTTCGTTGGAGTGCAAATGAAAAGCTTATTATTATATCTAATTTTGATGATTCAAACAATTATCAATTCAATCTTCAAATTCCTGAAAATATTATTAAAACATGGGATTTAAAGGCAGGAAGTTACAAAGTTCAAGATGTGTTATACAAACAATTTTCATCAAAATTAATTGTTGATAATAATATAGGTACAATCAATGTTAAATTAAACCCATTAGAATCTGTCATCTTAAAAATTCAATAAAATAACCATAACTAGAATTTAATTGCAAAGCATATTGGTTATTAAAATGTTAACAGAGCAATTAAAGCAATATATAAACAAATGAAACAACTCGTGCCCCTTCTTATACTAACATTATTTCTTTTAAATTGTAAAGAAAACAAAGCAAAACCAATAGAAGAAAAAGCTAAAACACCTTTTGTATGGGAAGCTGCTAATATGTATTTTTTATTAACCGATAGATTTAATAACGGCGACGTTTCAAATGATATTAATTTTGATAGAACACTAAAAACAGGAAAATTACGAGGCTTTGAAGGAGGCGATTTAAAAGGCATTACCCAAAAAATAGAAGCAGGTTATTTTACAGATTTAGGGATTAATGCCATTTGGATGACACCAATTGTGGAACAAATTCATGGCGGAACAAACGAAGGTACAGGCGTAACGTATGGCTTTCATGGCTATTGGGCAAGTGATTGGACAGCTATTGATCCTAATTATGGAACAAAAGAAGATTTAAAAACCCTTGTTGATGCAGCCCATAAAAAGGGTATTAGAATTTTATTAGATGCTGTTATAAATCATACAGGACCAGTTACCAAAAAAGATCCTGTATGGTCAGAAGATTGGGTGCGTACAGGCCCACAATGTAATTATAGTAATTACGAAAATACAGTAACCTGCACTTTGGTTGAAAACCTACCAGATATTAAAACAGAAAGTAATGAAGATGTAGAATTGCCTCCTCAGCTAGTTAAAAAATGGAAAGCGGAAGGTAGATATGAACAAGAACTAGCAGAACTTGATGCATTTTTTGAAAGAACGGGATATCCTCGTGCGCCACGTTTTTATATTATGAAATGGTTAGCAGATTATATTACTGAATTTGGAATTGATGGGTATAGAGTAGATACGGTAAAACATACCGAAGCCTATGTGTGGAAAGAATTTAAAATAGTATGCGATTATGCTTTTACCGAATTTAAAAAGAATAACCCTAATAAAATTTTAGATAATAATAACTTCTATTTGGTAGGCGAAGTTTATAATTATTCTATTTCTCATGGTAAAGCCTTCGATTTTGGAGATAAACAAGTTAATTACTTTGATAATGCTTTTCAAAGTCTTATAAATTTTGAGTTAAAATGGAATGTGGGACAAAAGCCTATTGAAGCGGTTTTTAAAAGGCATTCACATATTTTAAATTCAGATTTAAAAGGTTACGGAATTCTTAATTATTTAAGCTCTCATGATGATGGGAAACCTTTTGATGCTGCTCGAAAAAAACCTTTTGAAACAGCGACTAAATTATTATTAACTCCAGGAACATCTCAAGTATATTACGGAGATGAGTCTGCAAGATCTTTAATTATTGAAGGTGCAGTTGGTGATGCTACATTGCGTTCTAATATGAATTGGGATGCCATTCAAAATGATGAAAAAACACAAGCTATTTTAAAACATTGGCAAAAATTAGGGCAATTTAGAGCAACTCATCCAGCGGTGGGAGCAGGGATTCATCAAATGATAACTCAAGAACCATACGTGTTTTATAGAAGTTATTCCAATGGAAATTATAAAGATTTGGTAGTTATAGGACTCGGTTTACCAAAAGGGGAAAAACAATTAGATGTTTCAAGAATCTTTGCTGATGGTATTGAGTTACACGATGCATATTCAAATAAAATGGTTGTGGTAAAAAATAGAATGGCAATTATTGATTCTGAATATAATATGGTATTGTTGGAGAATCTTTAATAAAACTAAAAAGTTACCTAAATTGTGTAGTTAGCAGATGTAATATATGAATTGTTTTATACTAGTGTTCTATTAAAATACTAGGGCTAGTTAAAAGCATTAATCTTCAAGACACTTTAAACAATGCACTTACTTTATATAAAGCTTAATAATGTCAAGGTTTAAAAAAGAACATGAATTTTATGTTGCTTTTCAATTAGTTACAATCAAGTCTTTGGTCTTTATTCTATAAGCGAAGCGATCTGTATTCTTTTGTCGAACATTAATGATTGTTTTAGATAAAAGAGTAGAAGCATATACTGTTTTAACAACAAATGTTGTAACAAAACCTCTGTTAGATAGTCTATTTTATAACGACTAATTCTATAATTTGTAACTTTGTTATATACGAAAGCTAATACCATGGATATTAACGACAATATCGAATCGCCTTTAAATTTAAAAGTGAGTTTCAATAAACTGTTGGAGCATTATAAAACGTTGTCTAAAAACGATGATGAATTTATTGCTACCAAGGCTAAGCGTATTTTAAAAACGGCTAGTGTTTATCCAGAGTTACAAGAAGGGTTTAGCGATTTTTCACTAATAGCAAAAAGAGAAAAAGAGATTGCTATAATTCTTGAAGATTCTTTTAGTCCTGTTTTAACAAATAACGAAATTAAAACCGCATCGGTACCTTTTCATAATTTAATTTTTAACTCTTCCGAACGATTTAAAAATATAATTAAAACTGCTGGTGATGATTTTGAACTTCAAATAAAAAATATGCCAGAGGATGATACATACATTATTGCATGTACCATTATTTTAAACTTTTGCTATGGCTATAATTTAAATTTTAAAAGACCATTTTATTACGAAATTCCAGATGCAAATGGCATACTTCAATATTATAAGATATTATACAATGCCGATTTTTGTGAAATAATTCCAACAGAAAACGCTAAAAAAATCACTCAAGAAGATTATGATGAATTACTAGATAATTTTGAAAATATTAATCTTTGGAAAGAAAAATTCCCACCCAATAGTTACATATTTAAAGGTTTTGTTATTTCAAATATTTTTAATGTTACTGACGATCAATCTATTTCTAACATTAAATCGAACTTAATAGGAGAAGATAAAAGAAAAGACGAAAACTTTATTGAAGGATTTTACGAAACATTCAGATCGCTTTTCGGACTTAAAGATATAAGAGTTGGTTTTTCAATATATAACGAAGAAGAAAATACGTTCGAACGTGTTTATGGTGCTGGAATGAATAGCTTTTTATTAGGTAAATTAGAAAGTGAAAATTGCGGAAATGCCTTGTGCAGTTGGTCGTATAATAGATTGTTAAACGAAAATAAATATTTTTCAATTTCAGATGTCGATAAGATGTTTGAAAAATCGAAAGGGCAAGCCCCTCATATAAAAATTTTACACGAACAAGGTATTAAAAGTGCTGTTTTTGCGCCTATTGCAAACGAAAAAGGTTTAATGGGGATACTGGAAATTGTATCGCATAAACCGCAAGCGCTTAATAGTATTAATGCTAATAAGTTAATAGATGTCATGCCATATATTGTAGCGGCAGTCGAACGTTCTATAAACGAAGAAGAAAATTTGATAGAGGCCATTATTCAAAAAGAATGCACATCTATACATCCTAGTGTGCATTGGCGATTTGAAAAAGAAGCAAAAAACTTTATTAAAGATGAGTTTAATGGAAAAGAAGCCATATTCAATAAAATAGCATTCGAAAATATTTATCCGCTTTATGGTCAAATTGATATTAAAGGGTCTTCTGAAGCCAGAAATAAAGCAACAAAACAAGATTTAACACTTCAATTAACTGCTGTAAAAAATATATTTAAAAATGCTTCAGAAATTGAAAGCTTACCTATTTACGAGCAATTAATTTATCAAATTAAAGATTATTTAAACGGGTTAAATACCCATTTTCAAGTTGATAGTGAACAGCAAATTTCAGAATTTTTTAAAACTGATGTAGAGCCTGTACTTAAGCATCTTTATACTTTAGATGCGTTGAAAGAACAGATTGATGCTTATTTTGATAGTATTCATGTCGATGTAAATGCACTATACAATCATAGAAAAGAATATGACGATACAATTGCTTTAATTAATAAAGAAATGGCGTCGCTTTTAGACAAGAAACAAGTTGAAGCGCAACACATGTATCCTCACTTTTTTGAGCGTTTTAAAACCGATGGGGTAGAGCATAACATGTACATTGGCGAGTCGATTACAAAAGAAGATAGCTTTAACCCAATTTACTTGTATAATTTAAGATTATGGCAATTGCAAGTGATGTGCGAAATGGAAAATGCCTATTATCAAATGCAATCAGATTTTCCTATAGCTTTAGATGTTGCTTCTATGATTTTGGTGTTTAATCAACCTTTATCTATTAGTTTTAGAATGGATGAAAAACAATTTGATGTTGATGGTACCTACAATGCACGCTACGAAATTGTAAAAAAACGTGTTGATAAAGCCTATATAAAAGGTACCAAAAAGCGTATTACAGATAAAGGTAAAATAACTATTGTGTATTCTCAAAAACAAGACGAACGCGAGTATTTAAGATACATTAAATTTTTGCAATCGAAGCACTATTTAGATACCGATGTAGAAATTGTTGAATTACAAGATTTACAAGCTGTAACAGGTTTAAAAGCAATACGCGTAAGTGTACTTTATCATAAAAATGAAGATGATAAAGAGTTTTATACTTATGATGACTTAATGAAGGAAATTAAAGCTTAAATATGTTGTTTTAGTGTATCCGTATCACAATAAAATTAAATCCAGAATAAATAATGGTGAATTAATTTCGTATGAATATGTAGAAAAATACAAAAACATATCGCCGTGTTTATTATTGTATTTTAATACAGAACCTTATATACGACCAATTCGTGAACATCGTTTTGAAGAATACAAAGCAATTCTTAAATAATTAAAACGTATAAAATTTCAAACTCAAGAGTATTGAAATGCAATAGCGAAAGCAATAACACTAACTATAATACCAACCATAAATACAGCATAAGTTAGCCTAAGAATCTTATATTTTTTATTTAAAACTAAACCTAAAAAATACAAATCTTTTTTCATTGAAGAGTAAAGGTAATTTTTGTCTTGCATCATTTCTCCCATAGCCCATTCAAAATCGTTAAGGCTCATTTTATGAAAGTTTCCAAAGAATAATAAATTTACTTTTTTATTAGCTACATCGTCTTTTGTAAATTTTCCACTGGTTACATTTGGGCGAGTGGCTAAAATAGATAGGATGATTGAAGCTACTGTAAATAAAACGAAAATAACCGTAGGAATTATTAAATAACTATTTGATGGGTTATCTAGTTTAGAAACTAAATTTGATAATACTAACGATACAATAATAGCATTTACAGAAAGCAGGATATTAGCTTTTGTATCTGCAATATTACTTAATGTAATATGGTTTTTTAGCGTAACACGAAACATGGTTTCAATACCGCGTTCTGGTAAATCTATTTTGTTTTTCTTTAAACTTAACTCTGCTTTTTTTTGCTTTAATTTAGAATTATCTAAATCTAGTTTTTTCTTTGCTTTAAGTAACTCTGAAAGATTTTTTCCTTTTCGTTTATCCCAATTTGTAGCTGCTTCGCTGGTATGAAAACGATGCTTAGTGGATAGAAAGTTAATGTTTTCGTTTAACCATTCACTTTCAGTTAACGTTTTATTACAGTTAAGTTCCCATTCTTTTCTAAGCAATTCAGAAACTTCAAAATAATTTTTACTCCCAATATGGGAGCAATCTGCATCTTTAATTATTTTCTCTAATTGGTTTTTTGGTTCGTGCTCCATTTTTGTAGCCAGAATTAAATTGCAAATAGATTCAATATCGGTTGCTGTATAGTTATGTTCTTTTAAAAAAGCTGTGGCTATAACAACACTTTCTTCTTCGTGGTTTTCAATAGATTTGGTGTAACCCGTATCATGAAACCAAGCGGCTAAAGTAAGTTGGCTTTTTTGGGAATCGTCTAATTTAGAAAGATCTGCTAATTCATTTACTTTTTTAACAACGCGTTGTGTATGCGTAAGATTGTGATAAATAAATGACGTATCTAAATTCTCATTAAGAAAATTAACAACAAATTTTTCAGCAGCATCCGTTAACGTATTCATAGCAGTCCATAGTTTATTTAGTAAAAATACTAAACTTTGTGAATATAAAAATTAAGTATATATAACGTAAAGGTTTGTCGTAAATTTTACAACTACTTTCAAGTGAGTTTGTTCAAAAAAACGAAGCAGTATAGGTGGCTAGTTTTAAGCTATTTTTTTGTTTGTAGTTTTTGGTAAACACATACGTCTAAGTAACTACAACTATTTAAACCAATGGTAAGTAAAATTAAAGCCGAAATTAATAAAGTATATTTTATTAATAAATATACTTTAGTGCATATACTTGAAGGTACGGGGAATATTCAAGTAGATTTTAATAACTATAACGATTGGGAAGACAGAGCCATTTTTTTAGATAAAGGTCAGTACATAAAGTTTATGTCTGATGATTTTGTGGTTCGTTTTATTGAATTTCCAGATAAAATATTATTTGAATCTAAAGATGTTCGTATTTTATTTAAACACCTTATTTCTTTAGGTTATATAAACTTTAATGAATGCGAAGATTGCCAAACGTTTTTAAGTAAAACTGTTTTTAATGATGGAATGCGTAATCTTATCGATGTTTCTACAAAACAATGGTATTGGCAAAATCCGTTTCAAGCAAATAAGGAAGAATATCAAATTATTTTTGATGTAAAAGATGTTATTGACAAAGAGTTTACTAATAAAATTAATGTAAAATCTGTTATGCACCACATGCATAATAATTATGATGTTCAGCATCTGGTTAAAGATAAATTGGGGATTACAATAAACAAACTCATTCATAAAAAACAACTTTTAGAAAGTAAAAAAGATATTGCCTTTACAGATAAAAGTATTCAAGAAATTGCTTTCGAACAGGGCTATAAAGATCCCGCGTATTTTAATCGTGTGTTTAAAAACACCGTAGGACAAACCCCTAATCAATTTAGAAATACGTTTGATTATGAGAACAGAGATGTGTTTTCTCAAAATATTTTAGAACTCATTCAAATGTTTCATAAAGAAGAACACGCATTAGGGTTTTATGCAGATAAAATGAATGTTAGTGTAAAAACATTATCAAAAAAGGTAAAGCAAAAAATGAATAATTCTTTGGGGCAATTAATACGCTATCAAATCATTCAATCTTCCAAAACCATGTTGTTAGAAAACGATAATATTAAAGATGTTGCCTATAGTTTAGGTTTTGAAGAAGCTAATCATTTTTCTAAATTCTTCACAAATTATGTTGGTGTTTCACCTTCAGTCTACAAAAAGTAAAAAGTACAATTTTTAGGGTATTTTATATATGTTCTTAAGCTAAATTCATTTACATATTTGCGGTGTAATTACAACACACAATTTGTTTAATCACTAAAAAATAAAAAATGGATATTAAAGAACAAGCCACAAAAATGGACAGCGTTGTAGCACAAGGCTCAATAGTAGACGCTGTTAAACAGTTTTTTGCAGATAACGCCACCACATCAGATTATAATGGCTTAGCAACAACCAATAAAATACAAATGGTTGAAAAAATGGAAGGTTTTGCAGGAGCAATTGCCGCTGTAAATGGTATTACGCACCATCATACTATTGTTGATGGAAATGTGTCTGCATCAGAGTTTACATTCAATTTTAATATGAAGGATAACACTAAAATTTACTGGCACGAAGTTATTCGTCGTATTTGGAATAGCGATGGTAAAGTAGTACAAGAAGAATATTTTAACGCACAATAATTAATAAAAACAGCTATAAAAAAATAATGTATAGATGTTTTATAAAAGAAATAAACACATGAAAAATATAATAAAATCAATAGGATTAGTATTTGCACTTTTTATAGGTGTAACTGCAATAGCACAAGATAATAAAGCGAACAACATAGATAATAGTAATATTGCTTTACAAGGGTATAGTCCCGTTTCGTATTTAGACTTAGGAATTGCTCAAAAAGGTGTAAAAGCACACAAATCAGAATATGAGAAAGTCGTGTATTATTTTACATCAGCAGAGCAAAAAGCAATATTCGATAAAAATCCAGCAAAATATAAGCCACAATATGGTGGGTTCTGTGCTTTTGGAGCTTATGCAGGTGCCAAATTTAGATCAGATCCAAATAAATTTATAGTCAAAGATGGTAAATACTTTTTATACCTGTATAATATAGAATTAGATGCGCAGCAATTATGGTTAGCAGAAAAAAATCATAATAAATTGGTTGCTGTAGCAAACAAAAATTGGAAAGCGTTAAGTAAAACGCATAATTAGGTTAATTGTTTTTTTTGAATTTTGGAAAAGCATGCTTTTGAGTATACTCATTAGTGTGCTTTTTCATTTTGAGATATAAAAAATAAAAAGTACAATTTAAAGCGTGTTTTTTGTAGGCTTTTAATGCGTGTTAGTTTACACCTTTGTACCGAAATTTTTAACCATAAAATATTAAAATCATGAAATTTATAACAAAAAGAATACACGCGTATTTAGATTATCCTGTTGCTGTTGCGTTAATAGCACTTCCTTTTTTATTAGGATTAGGACACTCTAACCCACTGGCTTTACAAATATCGGTAGTTACAGGAATTGCTGCATTTATTTTAACGCTATTAACAGATCATCATCTTGGAGTATTTCCAGTGATTTCTTATCGAATACATTTAATTGTCGACTTTTTAGTAGCAATTGTATTTATTGCTGCGCCTTTTGTACTTGCTTTTGAAGGTATAGACGCTTATTATTACTGGATTAATGGTGTTGCTGTTTTTATTGTGGTAAGTTTGCATAAACCAGAATTAGCAACTTCGCTATAAAAATTTAAATTATTGTAAACATGTTAATGAGCTTTTACATTCATTAACATGTTTTTTTATGCGATATATTTTGTTAAAAAAATGATATTATACCATTTCATATGAGAAATGGTATTAAGCCTAATATTCTAGATTTAGAACTTATCTTCGGTTAAACAGAAAAAGTCAAGATGAGTTCTTATTCAAATTGTAAAGGTTTATACTTTATTTCGACTATATTCATGTTGAAAAAGCATATTTATTAATTTAACAAAGAAAGGAACATTTAGTATGCTAACTTGGAAAGAAGTAATCAACTTTTCCGTAAAAGGAAATCCAACTCCTAATAAGCGAGTTGAAAAATCAGAAGCCGAATGGCAAGCGCTCTTAACTCCAGAGCAATTTAGAATTACAAGACAAAAAGGTACCGAACGACCACACAGTGGAGCACTTTGTAGTATTTACGACGAAGGTCAATACAATTGTGTATGTTGCAACACACCTTTGTTTGATTCTACTATTAAATTTAGTTCAGGTACTGGATGGCCTAGTTTTACACAACCCATTACAGAAAATGCGATTAAATACGAAAGAGATACCGCTTTTGGTATGGTACGCGTTGAGGTTATGTGTAATACTTGCGATGGCCATTTAGGACATGTATTTCCAGATGGACCAGAGCCAAGTGGACTACGTTATTGCATTAATTCAGAATCGATGCAATTAGAGAAAGGGGTTATAAATGAAAACTAAAAACTTACAAGTAGCCACATTTGGTGGTGGTTGTTTTTGGTGTACAGAGGCTGTATTTCAAGAAGTAAAAGGTGTAGAAAAAGTCGTGTCTGGGTATTCTGGAGGCAATGCCCCTGGGCATCCAACGTATCGCGAAATATGTTCTGGGTTAACTGGTCATGCCGAAGTAATACAAGTAACTTTTGATTCAAATGTCATTTCGTATGAAGCCATTTTAGTTATTTTTATGACAACTCACGACCCTACAACCTTAAATAGACAAGGTGCAGATCGAGGGACACAATATCGTTCGGTAATTTACTACCACAATGAAACGCAAAAGGAAATTGCCGAAGTGGTTGTAAAAGAAATTACGCCGTATTACGAAAAGCCTATTGTGACAGAAATAAGCCCTCTTGATGTATTCTATGAAGCAGAAAAAGAACATCAAGATTATTACAGAAACAATCAAACACAAGGCTATTGTAGTTTTGTTATTACGCCTAAATTGGCAAAATTGCGTAAACTTCACTCAGATAAATTAAAATAGAAACAAAATAGATGAGACTGTCTAAAAAAGTCGATTCGTCATTCTGGACAAATTAAAATGTCTAGTAACGATGTTTAACAATTACTTTTTTAGATAATCTCATCTATTCTTAAACACTAAACTAAATGAATGATATATTACTTTATGGTGCCGATTGGTGTCCAGATTGCAGAAGAGTCAAAGCCTATTTACAAGAAAATAACATAGCATACACCTTTATAGATGTCGACTTAGACAAGGAAGCAATAGCTAAAGTGGAGACCATTAATAATGGAAAACGAATTATTCCAACACTTATTATTAAAAATAAATCGTACAGAAATCCCGATAATATTGAACTTGCATCTGTTTTAGGAATAAATGAAGTAGGTAGAGTACAATTATTTGGAGCCGATTGGTGTCCAGATTGTAGAAGAGCAAAAAGCTTTTTAAGAGATAATAGTATTAATTTTGAATTTATTGATGTCGATATACACGATTGGGCAACTCAAAAAGTAGAAGCCATTAATAATGGAAAGCGAATTATTCCCACCATTTTAATTAATGATGTTTCATATACAAATCCCGATAATGTTGAATTAATAGAGCTTCTTTCAATAAACGTTGAGAAGGAGCATAAAATTTTCGATACCATTATTATTGGAGGAGGTGCAGCAGGATTAACAACATCTATTTATGCACAGAGAGACCGTTTTGATACCTTAATATTAGAGAAATCTACCATTGGAGGCAACGCATTTTTAACTGAAAAAATAGAAAACTATCCAGGGTTTCAATCCATTTCTGGTCCAAAATTAATGGAAAAAATGGAGGAACAAGCTAAAACCTATGGAGCTGTTATTAAAACAGGCGAAGAAGTTGTTGCTATTGAAAAACAAGATGGCCTATTCTCGATACAGACAAAAGGGACAACGTTTTTAGGAAAAACGGTTGTATTATCTACGGGTTCTACCTACCGAAAATTGGGTATTCCTAATGAAGAAGAATTAATAGGTTCAGGAATTCATTTTTGTGCCACTTGTGATGGTGCCTTTTATAGAGATAAAGATATTATTGTTATTGGAGGAGGAAATTCAGCACTAGAAGAAGGTATCTTTTTAGCAGGATTTTGTAGAAGCGTTAAAATTGTACACCGATCTGAAAATTTTTCGGCATCAGAAACCTATGTGGAAAAATTGAAAACCATAGAGAATATGTCAACTTACATGAATAAAACATCTCTCGAATTTATTTCAGACGAAAAAGGACTATTTAAAGGGTTAAAAGTAAAAGATAACAACACTAATGAAGCATCTGTTTTAGAAGCAGATGGGGTGTTTATTTTTATTGGGTTAATTCCAAATACGACATCTTTTAAAGGAGTTATTGCTCTTGATAAAAGTGGGTTTATCCAAACAACAGGTTTAGCACAAACGTCTGTAAATGGCATATTCGCCGCAGGAGATTGTAGAGAAGGTGCTATTGCACAAGTAGCTGCAGCAACAGGAGAAGGGGTTTTGGCTAGTTACGGCATTAGAAATTATTTAAAATAAATTCTTGAAAAGAAAGAACAATAACATGTCAAATCAAATAAAACAAGACAACGTATTTAAAGCTCCAGAGTTTGATGTAAATCAATGGATTGATGCTGAGGGAAATACAACAGAAGCTATTAAACTTTCAGATTTTAAAGGCAAGTTTAAAGTGGTGTATTGTTTTCAAAGTTGGTGCCCAGGATGTCATAGTAAAGGCTTACCGGATTTAAAGACAATGGTAGACGCTTTAAAAGAGAATAATAAAATTGTTTTTCTAGCAGTACAGACTGTTTTTGAAGGTCATGATTCTAATACGTATGAAAAAATGGTAGAAACCCAAAAGCAGTACGATTTAAAAATACCGTTTGGACACGATCCTGGGAGCTATGGAAGATCAGGCTCTAATATCATGTTTAATTATAAAACAGGAGGCACACCATGGTTTTTATTTATAGATAAAAATGACAATGTTGTGTTTAGCGATTTTTATTTAAACCCAGATGCTGCTATAAAATTTTTAAAAGCACTTTAAAAATGAATGGTAATCCAACTATAAAGTTATATGGCGCAGATAGGTGTCATAAAACAAATTACTATAAGACGTTTTTAGAAAACACAAAATTACCATATAAATTTCTAGATGTAGAAAAAAATAAAGATCACGCCGAAGCATTGCGTAATCTTTACGAAAACAGAAAGCTTAATTTCCCTACGATAACCATTGATGATAAGAAATTAAGAAATCCATCGGATAAAGATTTAACAAAATGGATTAACAAATTAAGTGTTTAAAATGATTATAAAGAAAATTCGAGTATTACCAATAGGATATTCAGAAGCCTTTTATCAAGGCAAAAAATATGGTGTTACAAGAACAGATTTTAATCAAGGAAAAAGTATAAAGCTTTATGCAGAAGAATTGGGAGGTAAAGATTTTATAAGTTTTAATTACTATATAACAGATAAAGAAAACTTGCTTAAACCATGTGAAATGTCAAAGAAAAAAGTTATTCATTTTTTAAATAACCTAATACATTAGTTTATGAACTGGTATTTACCCATAACAATTATTCCAGGATTAGGCATGTTAATCTTGTCAACCGTAACTCAAATGTTAAACTTGAGTTCAGAAATTAATGGGTTAATTACTCAAAAGTGTTCTGTATTTCAACATGAAATTTCAGAACGTAAAATAAAACAATTAGGTTTATTAACTAGAGCTAATGCCTTGTTGTATTTAGCAACAGGAAGCTACGTCTTGTCAGGGATTTTGGGTGTTATTTTTGAAAGTGAATCTATTGTAAGTATACCAAGTATTACGTTATATATAGGAACTGTTTTTGTGTTTATGGCGATTACTTTGCTTATTACTTATGCTTTTAAAGCGGTAAAAATTAGAAAAGATCAATTTGCAAACAACCAAAATCAACATTCGCTATAGTTGTAAATATGTTGAAACTAACAAAAATAGCGTTAGGAGGCGGTTGCCATTGGTGTACAGAAGCGGTTTTTCAATCCTTAAAAGGCGTTGAAAAAGTGGAGCAAGGGTATGTGGCTTCAATAGGTGAAAACAAGACGTTTTCAGAAGCTGTTATTGTTCATTTTAACCCTGAAGAGATTGAGTTGAGGGTTTTAATAGAAATTCATTTGTACACACATAAAAGTACGAGTAATCATTCTATGAGAGGTAAGTATCGTTCGGCTGTATATACATTTTCAAAAGAACAAGAAAACGATTCTAAAGTTATAATAGAAAGTTTTCAAAAAGATTTTAATGGAGAAATTATTACCAAAGTATTTCCATTTCAATCATTTAAAGCCTCTCGCGAATCTATTCAAAATTATTATCATAAAAACCCAAATAAACCCTTTTGTGAAACATTTATTAATCCGAAGTTAAAGTTACTATTAAAACAATTTTCAAAACATATTAATTCAGAAAAATTAAATCATTTAGTATAATGAAACATCCATGACTAAAAATTTTGTCACACAGAGGGATGATGATATGGATGTTACATGTGACCAATAAAAAACAATAAATATTAACACATGAAAAGTACAAAACTAAATATTCAAAATAACAAAGGTTTGTTGTTACAAGCTTACTTAGAATTACCTGCTAATCAAAAACCGAATCAATATGCCATTTTTGCACATTGTTTTACGTGTACAAGTTCATTAAGTGCCGTAAAAAATATTAGTCGGGCATTAACCAATTATGGCTTTGGGGTTGTTCGTTTTGATTTTACGGGTTTAGGTAAAAGTGAAGGTGAGTTTTCTGAGAGTCATTTTTCAGCTAATGTTGGCGATCTTATTGCTGTAAGTAATTATATGAAATTTAATTATCATGCACCTTCATTATTAGTGGGGCATTCGCTTGGTGGTGCCGCTGTAATTTCTGCTGCTTCGCAATTAGAAAATGTGAAAGCAATCGCCACGATTGGAGCACCTGCCACAGTTAGTCATGTGAAACATTTGTTTTCTCATAATGTAGATGAGATTAGAAATCATGGAGAAGTGGAAGTAAATATTGGTGGTAGACCATTTAAAATAAACCCAGAGTTTGTTGCAGATTTCGATAAAACGGACTTACCCTCAATTGTAAAAAGCTTACGTAAACCTTTATTAATTTTACATTCGCCAACTGATACTATAGTTGGCATTAAAAATGCAGAACAATTATATCATCAAGCACATCATCCAAAAAGTTTTGTAACACTTGATAATGCAGACCATTTATTAACTAACCCCAGCGATAGTAACTATGCCGGAAACGTTATTGGTACTTGGGTACAACGTTATTTTAAGCAAGAAGAAAATACCATGCTTGAAACGCAGGGCGAACAACTGGTTGGGCATTTAAATGTAGTTGAAAATAACTTTACAACAGCTATTCAAACCAAAAACCATAGTATGATAGCTGATGAACCTGCATCAATTGGTGGTGACGATTTTGGGCCATCGCCTTATGAATATTTAAATGCAGCATTAGCAGCTTGTACAGTAATGACTTTAAAAATGTATGCACAACGCAAACAGTGGGATTTACATGAGGTTTTTGTATATATATCGCATTCTAAAAAACATAGAGATGCATTAGAATTAGATGTTGAAAAACCAGGGTATTTAGACCATATTAGTAAAAAACTAAAATTTGTAGGTAACTTAGATGCTTCCCAAAAACAGCGTTTAAAAGAGATAGCGTCACGTTGTCCTGTGCATAAAACCATTGCAAGTAAAGTTGTTTTTGAAACCCAAATTTTAGAAGGTTAAGTAGAATACTTATCTTTATTAAAGAATTAATCCAACCCTATGAAATTTCAATTTAAAATAAGTATAGCATTTTTAGCCATTTTAATCTTAAATGCCTGTGCGACTTATAACACGCAATATAAAGACGCAAATACAGATGGCGAGTTTCCTAATAAAAAAATTGCACATTCGTTTTATTTAATTGGAGACGGTGGCAATTCACCGTTAGGGTCTCAGTCTGAAGCCATACAATATTTTAAGAAAGAACTGGGTAAAGCGTCAAAACAAAGTACCGTGTTGTTTTTAGGCGATAATATTTACCCAAAAGGAATGCCTAAAAAAAGTGATGAAAGTAGAGCTTTTGCCGAACACCAATTAAAAGTTCAAACCAATGCTGTAAAAGGTTTTAAAGGTAAGGCTGTTTTTATTCCAGGAAACCACGATTGGTATAGTGATGGGTTAAAAGGACTAAAACGACAAGAAGATTTTGTTGAAAACATTTTAGGAAAGCATACGTTTTTACCTGAAAATGGATGTCCTATAGAAAAAGTAGATGTTTCAGATGATATTGTAATGATTGTTATTGATTCGGAATGGTATTTAACAAATTGGGATAAACACCCAACTATTAATGATGATTGCGAAATTAAAACCCGTTTTAAGTTTTTTGAAGAATTAGAAAGCTTAATAAAAAAAGCACGAGGAAAAACAACTGTTATAGCGATGCATCACCCTATGTTTACTAATGGGCCACATGGCGGGCAATATTCTTTTGGGTCGCATTTAAAACCTATTCCTGTTTTAGGAACTTTAAAAAATATTTTAAGAAAAACGAGTGGCGTATCGCCTGCCGATTTACAAAATCAAAAATATAATACGTTTAAAAAGCGTGTAGTTACTTTGGCGCAAGAAAACGATAAGGTGGTTTTTGTGTCGGGTCATGAGCATAGTTTGCAATACATTGTTCAAGATAATTTACCTCAAATTATTAGTGGTGCAGGATCAAAATCAACCGCAACACGTAATGTAAATGGTCAGTTTTCTTCAAGCGATTCAGGGTTTTCAAGATTAGATGTGTTTACCGATGGCTCATCAATAGTTAGATTTTATTCAGCTAAAAACAATGCTGTTATTTTTCAAACCAATGTATTTTCAGAAGATAAAAAAGAAAATACAACAATTCATAAAACATCATTTCCAAACCAGAAAGTTGCAGCTGTGTATTCTGATGAAGAAGTTACAAAAAGTGGCTTTCATAATTATGTGTGGGGCGAACGCTATAGAGCGTATTATGGCACAAAAGTAAACGTGCCAACTGTTAGTTTAGATACCTTATTTGGAGGCTTAACACCTTATAGAAAGGGAGGTGGGCATCAGTCTAAATCACTTCAACTCATGAATAAACAAGGCAAACGTTACGTGATGCGTGCTATTAGAAAAAGCGCAACGGTTTACCTACAAGCCATGGCTTTTAAAGATCAATATATTGAAGGACAATTTGATGATACAGCCACAGAAAGTTTAGTACAAGATTTTTACACAGGATCACACCCCTATGCGCCTTTTGTAACAGGTAAATTATCAGATGCAATTAATCTATATCATACCAATCCAGTTTTGTATTATGTGCCAAAACAAAAAACTTTGGCTGATTTTAATGTAGATTTTGGAGATGAACTGTATATGATTGAAGAACATGTTTCCGATGGTCATGGAAACCTTAAAAGTTTTGGGTATGCCAATAAAATAGAGAGTACAGACGATTTGATGAAGAAGCTCCGTAAAGACGAAAAATACATGGTTGATGCCCATATGTTTTTAAGAGCGCGGTTATTTGATATGGCAATTGGCGATTGGGATAGGCATACAGACCAGTGGCGTTGGGCAGAATTTAAAGAAGGCGGTAAAATGATGTACAGACCAATTCCTAGAGATAGAGACCAAGCGTTTTCTATAATGGGAGATGGCGCATTAATGAATTTCGCAACTCGTGTTGTGCCACCGTTAAAACTAATGGAAGGCTTTAATGAAGATATTAGAAATGTAAAAGGTTTTAATTTTAGTCCGTTTTCGTTAGATATGATGTTGCTTAACGAAACCACAAATAAACAATGGCAAGAACAGGTTGCATTTATTCAAAAGAATCTTACAGATGAAGTTATTAATAATGCGTTTAAAAGATTTCCAGAAGAAGTACAAACCGAAACCATTACAGAAATAAAGCGCGTATTAAAAGCTAGACTTAAAAACCTTCCAAACATAGCCAATAGATATTATCAAGCACTTAATAAAACACCGCTTATAAGAGGCACAGATAAAGACGATTTGTTTGAAATAGAGCGTATGCCAAATGGCAACACAAAACTAATAGCGTATCGTATTAAAAATGGAAAAAAAGGGACTGTTTTGCATGAAAAAGTGTATAATAGAAATGAAACCAAAGAACTTTGGATTTATGGTTTAGACGATGAAGATGTTTTTAAAGTTACTGGAGAAGGCGATAACTTGATTAAAGTACGATTAGTTGGCGGACAAAATAACGATGTGTACACTATAGAAAATGGTAAGAAAGTTAAAATATACGATTACAAGTCTAAGAAAAATACATTTACTACCAATAAAGGCAGTAAAAACCTAACGGATGATTACGAGACGAATATATATGATTATGCAAAACCTAAAAACAGTGCCAATCAATTTATGCCACTAATAGGTGCAAATCCTGATGATGGTTTTAAAATAGGGTTTTTAAACACGCTAACTAATTATGGTTTTGAGCGTAACCCATTTAGTTCGCAACACACCATTTCTGGGTCTTATTATTTTGCTACAAGCGGATTTGATTTTGAATATAATGGTGAATTTGCTAACGTAATTGGTACTTGGAATTTAGGTTTAAATGTTAAATATACAAGCCCTAATTATGCTATTAATTTTTTTGGTTATGGAAATGCAACACGCAATTTAAATGTTGATGATGAAGCTAATTTTAATTTAGATTACAATCGTGTAAAATTAAGCACCTTAAAATTTGCACCGTCATTAAACTGGAGAGGCGAATTAGGTGCGCATTTTAAATTGGGGTTAAGTTACGAATCTATTGAAGTTGAAAAAACAACCAATAGATTTATAAACACCTTTTATGTAACCAATGGAACTGAGAATCAAAAAGATTTTGTAGGAGCAGAAGCAACCTATAGTTACAAAAATAAAGACAATGAAGCATTTCCTACTTTAGGTATGCAAACCAGTTTACAATTTGGGTATAAGTCTAATTTAGAAGCATCTAAAGGGTTTGCTTATTTTATTCCAGAACTTGGTTTCGATTACAAATTAGTGTCTAGCGGGCAATTAGTTTTTGCAACGCATGCCAAAGCACATTTTATTTTTGGCGATGATTTTGAGTTTTACCAATCGGCAAATTTGGGGGCAAATAATGGTTTACGAGGGTATAGAAACGAACGATTTTCAGGAAAAAATGCGTTTTATCAAAGTACCGATTTACGCTTAAATTTACGAAAAATAAAAACAGGGCTTCTTCCATTAAACATAGGAATTTATGGAGGCTTTGATTATGGACGTATTTGGGTTGACGATGCCTTGGTTGCAGGTGGTAGTGTATTTAACTCCAATTCATGGAATACCTCTATTGGTGGCGGTATATTTGCCAATGCGGCAGACATGTTTACTGCTAATATTTCTGCATTCAATAGTGATGATGGTTTGCGTTTAGCCTTTAAAATTGGGTTTGGATTTTAGTTCTCATTATTAGAATCAAATAGTAAATTTATTTCATTAAGAAACAATAAGTTTAGATAATTTCAATTTAGCAATGTTAAATGAATTTATAAAAAATTATAATGGTGTAATTTTTTAAAGTTGTGAGATGAGCAAATAATCAATTATATTTATATGCTTGACAAACAATTAGCCCTAAATTGAAATTTTAATACTATGATTTTTAAGAAAAAAAATAACTAATCAATGAAAAAATATATTTTAGTACTACTGTTAATTTGTTCTTTAGTAGGTTTTTCACAAAGTAAAAAAAATTATAGCATAGGGATTCTTCTGGATAATAGAACAGAAGAAGTTAATCCGCTTCTTAAAACAATGCAAGACCAAATTATTGCAGTAGTAGGAGAAGATGCTACGATTAGTTTTTCTGAAAGTAATATTCTGGTAAACAATTATAACCTTAAAAAAGCTGAAGAAGATTATAATAAGCTTATTAATAATGAAACAGACATAATTCTTGCATTTGGGATAGTAAACAACGAAATAGTTAGTAAGCAAACAGTTTATAAAAAACCAACTATTTTGTTTGGAGCTGTTAATCGAGATTTTAGCACAATTGATTTTACTAAAGCAACATCTGGTATAAATAACTTTACTTATTTAGTAGAATCTGAGTCTTATCAAGAAGACTTTATCAAATTTAAAGAGCTTACTAATTATAAAAAACTAGGTATAATAATTGAAAATCATATTATCGACCTATTACCTATAAGAGAAACTTTTGATAAAGAATTTGAAGCTATAGATGCAGAGTACAAACTCATTCCTTTTGAGACAGTGTCAGACATTACTTCAAACCTCGATGATGTTGATGCAGTATATTTAGCGAGTGGTTTTTTCTTAAAGGATAACGAGGTAAATATACTAGCAAAAGCTTTTATTAATAAGCAGTTACCATCGTTTACTAATAATAGTATTAAACAAGTGAAATTAGGCATTATGGCAACTAATCAGCCGCAGGATAATTTCGACCAGTTTATACGTCGTGTATCGCTTTCTGTAGAAGGGTATATAAACGGAGAGTTGTTATCAGATATGCCAGTTTTTATTGACTATAGTAGTCGTTTAACCATGAATTTTAATACAGCCGAATTGGTTGGTGTTCCTATAAAATATAGCTTAATCAATGATACAGATTTTGTAGGAGACTTTAAAAACGCAATCTCAGAGAAGCAATATAGTTTAGTAGAAGTCATTAATACAGTATTAAATCAGAATTTATCTTTGCAATCTGTACAAAAGGATGTCGTGTTAAGCGAGCAAGATGTAAAGTTGGCAAAAAGTAATTATTTGCCAAGTGTAACTTTAGCTACTACTGGAACATATACAGATCCTAATTTAGCAGAAATTAGCAGTGGCGAATATCCAGAATTTCAAGCGGCAGGAAATATAACCTTACAGCAAACCGTATTTTCAGAGTCAGCAAATGCTAATATCGCTATTAAGAAAAGCTTACAAAAAGCCCAACAAGAAAGCTTTAATATAGAACAGCTTAACACTATTTTTAATGCTTCAAATGCCTATTTTAATGTGCTTATACTTAAGGCTAATTTACAAATACAGGCAAGGAATTTAGACCTTACAAAACGTAATTTACAAATTGCTGAACAAAATTTTAAAGCGGGAGAATCTGGAAAATCAGACTTGCTTCGTTTTCGCAGTCAAATGGCACAAAATACACAGTCTTTAGTCGAAGCCATTAATCAATTTGAGCAAAGTCTTATAGCTATAAATCAGTTGTTAAACAACCCTATAAATACTGAGATTGATATTGAAGATGTTCAATTAACAGACGAGTTATTAACACATTACAATTATGATAATTTTATTGACGTATTAGATGATCCTATTTTACGAGAACCATTCATAGAATTTTTGATTAAAGAGTCTACAACAAATGCGCCAGAGTTAAAAGCTTTAGGTTATAACTTAGAGGCTACAAATCGTAGTATCAAATTAAATGGTTCTGGACGTTTTTTACCTACAGTTGCATTACAAGGACAATACAACAGAGTTTTTGATAGAAGCGGTGTTGGTAGTATAGCACCAGCAGGTTCTTCTTTTTTAGATAGTAATTATAATTTTGGGCTCAATGTGTCCATTCCCATACTTAATAGCAACCAAACTAATATAAATCGTCAAACGGCATTAATTCAAAAAGATCAACTAAATATTAATAAGGAGAATACCGAATTAAATATTGCAGTAAACATTAGAAACATTGTTTTAGATGTTATTAATCAAATATCCAATATTGAATTATCTAAAGTTTCAGAAGATACTGCCAATGAAGCTCTTGAATTAACTCAAGCATCCTATTCTAATGGTGCAGTAAATATTGTTCAGTTAATTGATGCTCAAAACAATTACCTAAATGCGCAGATAACAAGTGTAAATGCTGTGTATAATTATATGATTAATGCATTGCAGTTAGAACGTTATTTGGGGTATTATTTCTTGTTAAATAGTGAAGCAGATAACGAGAAGTTTAACGAACGATTTATAGAATTTTTAAATAATAGAAATTAAAAATATAATTATGAAAAATATAACCAACCTCTGTATTATAATCCTTTTAGTAGTATTTTCTTGTGCTGAGGAGAAAAAGACTGTAGAAAAGTTTGTTCGTCCAGTTAAATATCAAGAAGTTAATTATTTAGGAGGAGGAAAAGTAAGAACATTTAGTGGGACAGCCCAAACCGATAAAATTATTAAATTAAGTTTCCGAAACACAGGAATCATAACTCAATATGATATTAAATTAGGGCAGAAAGTAAAAAAAGGACAGTTGCTGTCTAAATTAGATAATGTTCAGGCTCGCTTGTCTTATGAACAATCCATAACGGATTTAAATAGTGCAGCTTCTCAAATGAACACCGCTAAGTTGAGTTTAAATCGAGTACGTTCATTATATGAAAAGGGAAGTTCGTCATTAAGTGATTTTGAAGCAGCTAAAAATGCATATAAAACGGCGCAACAAAGTCATGAATCTGCAAAACGAGGCGTGTCAATTCAGCAAGAACAAATTCGCTTTGGATACCTCTACGCACCCGAAGATGGTGTTATTGCTGCTGTAAATTCTGAAGTTGATGAAAATGTTAGCTCTGGTGAACCTGTAGCAACACTCAATGCAGGAAGAGATATGGAGATTATTTTAGGAATTCCAGAAAGTGTTATTAATGGCGTAAAACAAAACATGGACGTAGATGTAGATTTTTCGTCTTTACCTAATAAAAAGTTTAAGGCAAAGGTAACCGAAATAGCACCTTCAGTAGATACAAACACATCTACTTATCCTGTAAGCCTTGTAATAGTAAATCCTAGTGATGAAATTAAAAGTGGTATGGCTGCAAATGTGACTTTCGATTTTGGAGATAATAGAAATAATGAGACCATTTTAGTTGTACCAGCGAATGCTGTTGGAGAAGACAGTAATGGGCGTTTTGTATTTCTTGTTGAAGAAGCAGGAGAAATTACGAAAGTTAAGAAACAACAAATTACTATTGGTGATTTAACAGCAGAAGGATTTGAGATAACATCAGGGTTAAAAGCTGGACAAAAAATAGCCACCGCAGGTTTACAAACATTATTAGATGGGCAAGAAGTAAGTCTTTAGTAATTACAAACAATTAACCAATGAATTTAGCACAATTTTCAATAGATAAAAACAGAATCACATTTATGGTGCTAGGTACCATAATACTTATGGGCTTAACTATGTATTCTGGTTTATCTCGAGATAGTATGCCACCGTATACAGTAAGGGCTGCTACAATAGTTTCTCAGTTTCCTGGTGCAGGACCAGAGCGTGTTGAGCAATTGGTAACCGATAAAATAGAAAAAGTAGCTCAAGAACTTCCAGAATTAAAAGAAGTTTCTAGTACCTCTAGAACAAGTTTATCTGTGGTAACGGTAACATTAAAAGATGAAGTCACATCAGAAAACCTGCAAGCCGTTTGGGATAGACTTCGTAGAAAATTAAGTGCGTTAAATGGATTACCCCAAAACGTAACACCTTCGTTAAATGATGATGGTGTAGGCGATGTGTATGGTATTGTAGTAGGTTTAACTTCAGATGGGTATTCCTATGCCGAAATGAAAGCCTATGTTGATGATATTAAAGATGCACTTATTAAAATACCAGATGCTGCCAAAGTTGAAATAGGAGGAGAACAAGCAGAACGTATTTTTGTGGAATTTGATAATACAAGATTAAAAGAATATGGGCTTTCTGCTTCCAAATTACAGCAATCTATAGCTTCTACAAATATATTAAGTTCAGGAGGTCAAATTAATTTAGGAGATGAGCGTATTATATTAGAACCAACAGGAAATTTTAATTCTCTAGATGATATTAGAAATATGCTTATTTCTGTTGGTAATAGTAATGGAACACAATTGGTGAAATTAGGAGATATTACAACAATTATTAAAAGTTATATTGATCCTCCAACGCAAAAAATACGCATTAATGGAAAAGATGCCATATCACTCCACGTTAACCTAAAAGAAAATGCTAATATAATTACGCTAGGAGAAGAAGTTAATAAGGTGGTAAACGAGTGGCAACAAAAATTACCCATAGGTTTAGAAATAACTAGAGTATCCTCATTAGATACATATATCGATTTTAAAGTAGGCGACTTTATTGTAAACCTAATGCAATCTGTAGGCATTGTATTATTGGTTATGTTAATTTTTCTGGGTTTTAGAACAGGCTTTATTATTGCGAGTTTAATTCCTATTGTAACCATAATGACTTTAATGATTATGGGCGTTATAAATGTAGGGTTGAATCAAGTTACATTAGCTGCCTTGATTATGGCTTTGGGAATGTTAGTGGATAATGCTATTGTGGTAGCTGAAACTATTATGGTAAAAATGGAGCAAGGCGTGGAGAAAAAACAAGCAGCCTTAGAAGCTTTTTCTGAATTATGGATGCCATTACTTATTTCTACTTTAACAACATCGGCTGCCTTTTTAGCATTCTATTTATCGCCCACAACAATGGGAGATATTGTAGGGCCTATTTTTGTTGTTATAACCATTGCATTGCTCTCATCTTGGATAATTGCTTTAACAGTAATTACATTATTTTGTTATCTGTTTTTAAAAGTAGCCCCTAAAGGAGAAAAAAAACCAAGTTTTATTGATAAAATTATTAATAAGCTTAAAGTGTATTATAAAGACCTTATTTTGATGGCTTTGTTAAACAAATGGAAGGTGATTATTGGTATTTTCCTTATTTTCTTTGCCTCTTTGTATGGGTTTACTAAAATTCCATTTATTTTCTTTCCTGATAGTGATCGTAATATGATTACTATAGATATAAACTTGCCAGAAGGAAATAAGATTGAACGTACTACTGAGGTGGTAAAACGTATTGAGCAATTCATGGTAGATTCTTTACAAGTGAATGAGAATAGAAGTAAAGGAATTTTAAGTTGGTCTTCGTATATAGGAGAAGGTCCAGAATCTTACGATTTGGGCTATTCACCCGATGAAGCTAATTCAAATTATGCTCATATTTTAGTAAATACTTCGTCGTTTAATGAAAATAATAACATGATTACCAACATAGATAATTTTACTTTTAATAATTTTCCAAATGCAGATATAAAGGTAGCAGCCTTAGGTTCTGGAGGTAGTGGAACCCCTGTTGAAATTAAAATTTCGGGAAATAATCCAGATGAATTATCTCAAATTGCTGAAACAGTTAAGCTTAAGTTATCAAATATAACAGGAACAAAAAACGTTAAAGATAATTGGGGACCGAAGAGTAAAAAACTCTTAATAGAAATAGATCAAAATAGAGCTCAAATAGCAGGAGTAACTAGTGAGGATATTGCAACATCTTTGAAAACAGTTTTAAATGGTTTTCAAACAGGTGAATATCGTGAAGACGATAAATCAATTCCAATATTAATGCGTAGTGACGATAATCAACAACAATCTTTAGCCTCATTAGAAACTTTAAATATATATTCGCAAAGCTCAGGAGCTAGTGTGCCATTATTACAAGTGGCGTCTATAGTTCCGCAATGGCAATATTCAAAAATTAAACGCTTCGATTTGCGTAGAACTATAAATGTAACTAGTGAATTAAGAGCAAGCGGGAATGCGTCTGAAATTACACAAGTTATAACACCCTGGTTGGAGGAGCAACAACAAAACTGGCCTCAAGGTTACCGTTATGAGTTTGGAGGTGATGCTAAACAAACAGCAGAAAGTATGGGTTCTGTAATTGGTTATTTACCAGTTTCGGGCTTTATTATTGTATTACTTTTAATTATTCAGTTTAATTCTTTTAGAAAAATGACCATGGTCGTGCTAACAATTCCATTAGGTATTATTGGTGTTGTTATTGGTTTATTAGTATTTGGAGAAGCTTTCGGCTTTATGCCATTTTTAGGTGTCATTTCTTTAGCAGGAATTGTCATCAATAATGCTATTGTGCTAATTGACCGTATGGAAATAGAAGAACGAGACTTTGGCAGAACAGAACAGGATGCTGTTATTGTTGCTTGTTTACAGCGTTTTCGTCCAATACTTCTAGCTACATTTACCACAGTTTTAGGATTAATACCATTATATATTTCTGGAGGAGAAATGTGGGAAGGAATGGCTATTGGTATAATGGTAGGACTGCTATTTGGTACCATAATTACATTATTATTTATTCCGTCTTTATACAGTGCTTTGTTTAAAGTAAATTATAAAAACTATGAGTTTAATGAGAAATTATTAGAAGATTGATGATTAAATATTTATATAATCATAGATATGAAATTTTCTTTACTACCCAACTTTTTATATTGTTTGGTTCTTTATTATTTCCTAGCGAGTTTTTTGAAAATATTCTAACACCTATCTTGTTTTTAGTCAATACCATGGCTGGAATTTTACTTATTTCCAAAAAGAAAAAACTCATGTGGTTTTTAATTATACTTTTTGCTGTTTCGTTGGGTGTTTTTGGAAGTAGTATGATGAATCGACATACCGAATTTCAAGACAATTTTTTAATAAGATTAAGTGTTTATTTTATTTTTTACATCATCGTAGCACATCAAATTATAATGCAAATATGGAAAGCAAAACGGGTTAATAATACTGTGGTTATTGGCTTAATGTGTGGTTATATTTCTTTAGGATTTATTGCTTTTTTTCTTTTTACAACTATTGAATTGTTAGAACCAAACTCTTTTAATGGCATAATGCTAGAAAGCAGTAAAGTTGCTTTAGGTTTAGACACTATTATGTACTATTCGTACATTACTTTAATGACCATTGGTTATGGAGATATTGTTCCTGCAACACCATTAGCTCAAAAAGCGTCAATTATAACAGGGCTAATGGGACAATTTTATTTAGTTATTGTTACTGCTATAGTTGTTGGTAAATACATTCAGCATAATACCAAAAATTAAATTATCTTAATTTAAATTTATACAAATTACCATCAATTCCATGCGCTTTTTCATCTGTAATATATAGCATGTTTTTACCTTAAAATCGTACACTGAAATGTGTTTTCTCGTTGATATTATAATTCAAAAATGAATCAGTAAATTCTTTTTGACAAGATTGTATTTTAAATTGTATATTATTTACCTCCAAAATTTTGAATAAATACTCCTGGTGTACCATCTTCCGAAATGCCTTCTATAACTACTTGTATTGGGCCTGTTTCATCTGAATTATAAAATGTTACTGTCGCATTTCCATTTTTATCAGTAATAATACGGGGGTTCCAGTAAAGAACAGCCCTGTGGTCTGGTTTAATGTGTTCGTCTATTGGGGAATCATACTTTGGGGTGTAAAACTCTTTTTCACTTGTATAACCTTCTATAGTGAAAAATGAGTTAGAGCTTTTACGTTTGTTTTTGGAATATTTTTCTTCACCTCCCTGTTTAGTGTAGATTAAAATAACACCATTAGCACCTCTAACACCAAATACAGAGGCATCTGCACCTTTTAATACTTCAATTCTTTGTATTTCTGTTTGATCTAAGTAACTAGGTTGTTCTTGTTGAGGGATACCATCTACTACCCATAAAGGATTAGGATTATATCCTGCAAAAAATTTTCCATCGATATCTATATTACTACCTCTAATACTTACTTTAAGATTACCCAAAGAAGAGCCTCTTGCATTTACACCAGCTATAGAATTTAACATAAAAGAAATAGAATTAGGGTAATCTCCAAAATCTTCAGAGAAAGCTATATGGGCTTCACTGACATGTATCCCATAGGTAGATGGAGGGCCACCTCTTAGCCTTTTCTTTTCTTTTTCTTCTTTTTCTTTTTTATTTCTAGCTCTAATTATAACCTCATCTAATTTATTGATTTTAGTATTGTAAATGGAGTCTGTTTCCCATTGCAATAATGTTAGCTGTTTATAAGCAGTTTTTATTACCATATGATTAGATAATGGTGGGGTAAAATGTAGGGTAGGCTTTTGGTTATCTAATTCTATTTTAAAATCATTGAGTTTCTGTTTTTTATTAAATATATTGAAAGATATATCTATAGAGTCATTAAGATCAAAATTTGAAATTTGAAATTGCCCGATTTTATTAGTTTTTGTTTCATAAAAGGATAGCTCTCCGTTAGCCTTAACTATAGCTTTTATTTTTTTATCTACTAAAGGTTTATTATTATACTTTTTGACTGTACCCGAAAGAGTGTAATTGTTTTCAAAATGAAATGGTTTCTTAAAAGGTTTTTTATTCAATATTTCTTGCCATTTTAACTTGCGCCACCCATGTGTAAGCATTACAAGATCTAGTTTAGATAATGTTTGTGCTTTATTGTCTTTAAACAATTCGCCAGGATATTCAATATGCCCTTTAAGATCGGATTCCATTAAAAGGTAAGTCCAAATATTGCTGGCTAATTTATCTCGTTGTATTTGCGAGGTATGAGTTACAGATACTGAAAGGTCTGTGAGAATAGGGAATCCTTCCGCATTAGTGGTTTCAATGTTAAGTTTAATCTTATCTCTTTTGCCAAAAACGGGAGTATTGGTATGAGATTTAATGATTAAATTTTCAGTGTTTTTTACAAATATCAAACGTTCACACCAAGGTGTTTTATTTTCATCAAAGAGGGTAAGCGTTAAGATGCCATTTGGAATTTTGTTTTTAGGAATTTCAAAGTTTATAACATCCTTTCCTTTGAATTCAAATTTAACATGATAATATTTTTTATTACGGATATGTCCAATAATATAAAAGAGTTTATTACGTAATGATAAACTAGCTTGGATTTTTACTTTAATAACATCTGGTTGACGACTTGCGTTTACGGACATTGTATAGCCATTAGAAATGGCTTTAGGAAGTTTATAATGTTTACCATCTTGAGTAATTGCAGTATATTCTTCACCAGGTTTTGGCATATTGTAAAAATACCCAGCTCCTCGGTGCTGTGTTTTAAAAGAGGCTGTTAAATTACCTTTTGAATCTACTATAGTTCCATTTACATCTATACCTAATCCGTTTTTATTAATAGCTTTAAATGCTATTATTCCAGGTATTCCCTCTACGGCATTTCCACTTTCAGGGAAAAACTGAAGATCAACTTCGTTTTTAGCTATAACGTCATGAGATTGAATGGGTGTTTTTACTCCTATTACTTTAATACGCTTTGTAAAAAGGAAATTATGCTCCATATTTAACATCCATTTGGTATAAGCTCTTAATTGATAATCTCCAAGAGGTATATTTTTTGGAATTGTTATGTTACCACTACTTTTTCCTTTATCTACTTTTTTTCTTTGAGATATAATGCTATTCCCCTTGGTATCTACAAGGTCAATGTATAATATCTTACTAGTTAGTAATTTGTTGTGGTCGTGACCTTGTATTATATAAGCACTATACCAAAGTTTTTCACCAGAAAAAACTAATTCTTTATCGGTATGCAAGTAAACTTTTTCTATGGGGTAGTCTTCAGTATATAACCTTAAACTTTCTGTTATTTTTTCAATAAAAACATCATCTGAAATGGAAGAAACGTGTTTGTTAGAAGTTTGCTCCGTATGGTTGTTTTGAGCAAATATATTTGTAGGTACAACTATAATTAAAAAGAAAAGGGTTAAGTAGTATGCAAAAGTGTTTTTCATGGTTGTTAGTTAGGATTATATTAATTGTCTTAAAAGAAATATATTTCTGACATTTTATCTATCAAAAAATGTGCCGTTTTTTTTAAATTATAAATAGTTTGCTACATATGTTTTTTATAGACGTATTTAAAAGATAGAAAGCTATAACTTAATTTCTATAATTTAAGAAAGTTTAATGTGTCTAATAGTTTAATTTAAACTCGTACATATTACCATCAACTCCATGCGCTTTTTCATCTGTAATGTATAGCGTGTTATTATTTTTAAAACAAACACTTTCCTTTTGTGAATTGTGGTTTAAGGGGAATTCTGTAGTGGTTCCACTAAAGAAATTGGTTCCTTTAAAATTAGTAAACACCCAAACCGATTTTGAGTTTAAGAGGACTACTTTTTTACCATCATCGCTAATATCGGCAGAGGTAATCCAACAATCTAATTTTGAGCAAGAATTAAAAGAAGACACATATTTGGCAGTATGGTTTCCTTGTTTAGCAGGAATGCTATATAAATTAGTTTTGCCAAAATCATCTTTTACACGGCTTTTAGTAAATATATATAAGCTATCATTAAAATGAAAGAACGCTTCGCAATCAAAATACAAGTACTTCTTTTTAGGTGGAAATTTATTTTGGTTCGGGTAATTAAACGAAATACGCTCTATATCAACCTTACCTTTATTATTTAAAGAATCGGCACTAACTTTTAAAATGGCTAAATTTTTCCGTTTGTTAGTGTTATTTCCAAAATCGCCAATGTACATATTCCCTTCCTTGTCAGATGCTAAGTCTTCCCAATCGTTATTTTTCGCGTGTATTTTTAGTTCTTTTTTTATTTTCCCATCACTAGAAAGTCCAAATAATTTAGAAGCATTTCCACTGTCATTTATCATCCATATTAAATTGGAATGATGATTAGTTTCAATTCCAGAAGCTTCATTTAAAGTTTTGGGTAAATCGGCAATAACTTTTAAGTTTCCTGTGTTGCAAGACGATGAAAGTAATATAAAAGATAAAAGAAACTTATTCATTTAGTTAGAAATAATTTATAATGCTAAATTTACACAGTAATTTTTAATATGACACAATACGACGTTATTATTGTTGGAGGAGGAGCGGCAGGTTTTTTTGCAGCTATAAATATTGCTGAACAAAACCCAAATCTAAGAGTCGCTATTTTAGAACGCGGAAAAGAAGGTTTGCAAAAAGTTAAGGTTTCTGGTGGCGGACGTTGCAATGTAACGCATGCAGAATTTATTCCAAGCGAATTAGTGCAAAATTACCCCAGAGGCGAAAAAGAATTGTTAGGGCCTTTTCATCAATTTATGACAGGCGATACTATTGAATGGTTTGAAAAACGAGGCGTTGAATTAAAAATTGAAGATGATGGTAGAATGTTTCCAGTATCAAATTCTTCCCAAACTATTATCGATTGCTTTTTAAATGAAGCAGAAAAGCATCGTGTTGAGGTGCTGTATAACCATTCTGTAAAAACAATTAATAATAAGGATGAAAGTTGGATTATTGAAACTAATCAAGGTTATTTTACTTCAGAAAAACTGTTAATCACCACAGGAAGCAACCCAAAAATCTGGAACCTTCTTGAAGATTTATATCATACGGTTTCACAACCCGTTCCATCCTTATTTACTTTTAATATAAACGATAAACGCATTAAAACTATTCCTGGAGTTGTGGCGCAAAATGTAACTGTAAAAGTAGTTGGTACACATTTAGAATCTGAAGGCCCTTTACTTATTACACATGTTGGTATGAGTGCGCCAGCAATTTTAAAACTTTCTGCTTTTGGAGCCATAGCACTTGCCAAACGCGATTATAACTTTTTAATTGAAGTTAATTTTATAAAGCAATCGTTTAATGATTGTTTGGAGGGCTTAAAGCTGTTTAAACAAGATTTAAACAAAAAAACCATCTTTAAATTTTCGCCATTCGATTTACCAAAACGTTTGTGGCAACAATTGGTTTTAGCATCAAATATTTCTGAAACTATAACTTGGTCAGATTTAAATAAGCAGCAATTAGAAGCTTTAGCGTTACAATTAACTAAAGCTGTTTTTAAAGTGGATGGAAAAAGCACGTTTAAAGAAGAATTTGTAACCGCTGGAGGTATTAATTTAAAAGAAATTAATTTTAAAACCTTTGAAAGCAAGCATCATAAGAACTTATATTTTGCTGGAGAAGTGTTAAATATAGATGCAGTTACTGGAGGTTTTAATTTTCAAAATGCATGGACAGGAGCTTATCTAGCGGCAAAAGCAATTTCAGAATAAATGATAACATACATCGCTCTATTAAAAGGAATTAATGTAGGAGGGCACAAAAAAGTACCCATGGCAGAGTTACGCAAATTGTTAACTAAATCTGGCTTTTACAATGTTAAAACGTATATTCAAAGTGGTAATGTAATAGTACAATCTTTAGAAGAAAATATTAAAAAAATAGAAGAAGAAATCCGAAACATTATAGCATTGCATTTTGGGTTTAACGTATCTGTTTTAATAAGAAGAGGTGTTGATTTGCAACGTATTTTTAATGATTGTCCCTTTTCAGAAGAAAAAAAGATAAATAGTTATTTTACGATTTTACAAGATATTCCAGATAAGGATTTGGTTAAAATAGCTTCAAAAAAAGTATATGAAGGCGAAGAATACAAAATTATTAATGATTGTATTTATTTTTATTGTGAAAAGGGCTATGGGCGAGCTAAATTTAATATCAACTTTTTCGAAAAAGAATTGAAAACAATAGGAACAGCTAGAAACTACAATACAATGGTAAAGTTATTATCTTTGTCGACAGATTAAAAAAGAATGATAGAAAAGCAATTTATTCTTAAGTCATACTCAAAAACACTAGAAAACGGGAGCTTTACATGGTCGTCTCCAAGTAACATAGCTTTGGTAAAATATTGGGGTAAAAAGGAGCATCAAATTCCAGAAAACCCTTCGGTGAGTTTTACTTTAAATACTTGTAAAACCATAACAAAACTTAGTTTTTCTAAAAAAGAAAATGATAATGAGTTTTCTTTTGAAGTGTATTTAGATGATGAAAAGAAAGACGATTTTAAACCAAAAATTGAAACTTTTTTTAAGCGAATTGAAAGCTATTTACCGTTTTTAAAAGCATATCATTTTAAAATTGAGACCTCAAATACGTTTCCGCATAGTTCGGGTATTGCATCATCAGCCTCAGGAATGAGTGCTTTGGCAATGTGTTTAATGAGTATTGAACGGTCACTGAGTGAAGTAGAAGTGACAGACAATTATGTTACCCAAAAAGCATCATTTTTAGCACGATTAGGTTCGGGTAGTGCTTGCAGAAGTTTAGAAGGCGATTTGGTAGTTTGGGGAAAACATGATAAAATAGATGGCAGTTCAGATTTATTTGGAGTAAAATACCCTTTTGAAGTTCATCAAAATTTTAAAAACTATAACGATACTATTTTATTAGTCGATAAAGGCGAAAAGCAAGTAAGTAGCACAGTTGGACATAATTTAATGCATAACCACCCATTTGCAAAAGAGCGTTTTAAACAAGCACATAAAAACCTTTCTGATCTTATTAACGTATTTAAAATAGGTGACCTAAAAGCGTTCATTAGTATTGTAGAAAGCGAAGCATTGACTTTGCATGCGATGATGATGACAAGTATGCCTTATTTTATTTTAATGAAACCAAACACATTAGAAATAATTAATAAAATTTGGACGTTTAGAAAAGAAACACATTCTAATGTTTGTTTCACTTTAGATGCTGGCGCTAACGTACATGTGTTATATCCTGAAAATGAAACTGAATTGGTGAATGAATTCATTAAGAGCGAGTTAGTTGCGTATTGCCAAAATGGTCACTATATTTGCGATAGAATTGGTTTTGGAGCTAAGCAATTAACAATGGAAAATTGATAATGAAGAAAACTATTGATAAGTATCATTAAAGCCTCAAAACAAAAATAATTGCTAATTATTAATTGTCAATTATCAATTTATAAATATGAAAGGACCACTTTTTTACTCAAAAATATTACTCTTTGGAGAGTACGGAATTATTAAAGATTCTAAGGGTTTATCAATTCCTTATAACTTTTATAATGGCGCATTAAAGATGGATGGTAATTCTTCAGAAAGTTCTAAAATTTCAAACCAAAGTTTAAAAGAGTTTGTTGATTATTTAAGTAATATAGATGCAGATTTAGTCACTTTTGATGTTAAAACACTTCAAAAACATGTTGATAATGGCATGTATTTCGATTCATCTATTCCGCAAGGGTATGGTGTAGGAAGTAGTGGCGCTTTAGTAGCTGCTATTTACGATAAATATGCTCAAGATAAGATAACAGTTTTAGAGAATTTAACCAGAAAGAAGCTTCTTAAACTAAAATCAATTTTTTCTGAAATGGAATCGTTTTTCCATGGAAAATCTTCAGGTTTAGACCCTTTAAACAGTTATTTAAGTATCCCCATTTTAATCAATTCAAAAGATAATATTGAAGCTACAGGTATTCCATCTCAAAAGAGTGAAGGGAAAAATGCAGTGTTTTTATTAGATTCTGGAATTATTGGAGAAACAGCACCAATGGTTAGTATTTTTATGGAAAACATGAAGCAAGAGGGGTTTAGAAAAATGCTTAAAGACCAGTTTATTAAGCATACCGATGCTTGTGTTGATGACTTTTTAAAAGGCGATATTAAATCATTATTCAGTAATACAAAGCAATTATCAAAGGTAGTTTTAAATCATTTTAAACCTATGATTCCTAAACAGTTTCATGAACTTTGGAAAAAAGGTATTGAAACTAACGAGTATTATTTAAAACTTTGTGGCTCTGGTGGTGGCGGTTATATTTTAGGATTTACCGAAAATATTGATGTAGCAAAACAATCTTTAAAAGATTACAAATTAGAAGTGGTTTATAACTTCTAGCCTTCTGTAATTCTGAACTAGATTCAGGATCTCATCAAAATCTTTTTTATGTTCAACCGAAGACAGAAACATATACTATTAAAATTTTTCAGTATGTTTTCTGTAGTTCGTGGTTACAATATTTTAGTAATTGTAATTGCTCAATATTTAGCTGCTATTTATATACTTGCACACGATAAGCCTTTAAAAATTGTGCTTTTTGATGTTAATTTATTTATGCTTGTATTAGCAGCAGCAGCAACTATTGCTGGGGGTTATATTATTAATAATTTTTACGATTCTGAAAAAGATTTAATTAATCGCCCACAAAAATCAAAACTAGATCGATTAGTAAGTCAAAACACTAAATTATCATTTTATTTTGTGCTTAATTTTATGGCAGTTGTCATGGCAAGTTATGTGTCGTTTAAACCCGTTATTTTCTTTTCAATTTACATATTTGGTATTTGGTTTTATTCACATAAATTAAAAAAACTGCCATTTGTTGGTAATTTAACATCAGCAATTTTAACAATTACCCCATTTTTTGCCATTTTTATGTATTATAAAAATTTTGAAACGGTCATTTTTGTACATGCCCTTTTCTTGTTTTTAATAATTGCTATGCGTGAGCTTACTAAAGATTTAGAGAACATAAAAGGCGACTTGCTTTTAAACTATAAAACCATACCAATTGCTTATGGCGAAAAAGCCTCTAAAGTTATGTTAACAGGCTTATCAGGTTTAACACTAATTCCTATATATTTATTGATAAATCATTTTGAAGTAGGTTATATGTATATCTATTTTTATTTAAGTGTATTGTTGCTATTTATTTTTCTAATATTACTTTGGAAATCTAAGACAAAAACACATTATTTAATCCTTCATAATATTCTTAAATTTATAATCCTAACAGGTGTATTTAGTATTTTGTTAATCGATGTTGGTGTTATATTAAACCGTATTTAATTATGAATAATCTATTAACAGTAGCTTTAGCTCAAATTTCACCAGTTTGGTTAAACAAAACCGAAACTTTAAAAAAAGTTGAGAATTCTATTATTGAAGCTTCAAAAAAACAAGTAGAATTAATTGTTTTTGGAGAAGGGTTAGTTCCTGGTTATCCGTTTTGGTTGGCATTAACAAGGGGGGCAGAATGGAATAAAGCTGTAAATAAAAATTTGCATGCACATTATGTATCAAATGCTATTACAATAGAAAAAGGCGATTTAAATGCTGTTTGTAAATTAGCGAAGCAGTATAAAATGGCAGTGTATTTAGGTATAATAGAACGACCTATAGATAGAGGTGGGCATAGTGTTTATGCGTCATTGGTATATATTAATGAAGCAGGCGAAATTCAATCAGTTCACAGGAAATTACAACCAACTTACGACGAGCGTTTAACGTGGTCTCCAGGAGATGGTAATGGGTTGCAAGTGCATCCGCTTAAAGAATTTACTGTTGGCGGACTTAATTGTTGGGAAAATTGGATGCCCTTACCAAGAGCAGCGCTATATGGTTTAGGTGAAAATTTACACATTGCTGTATGGCCAGGGAGCGACCATAATACTAAAGATATTACACGGTTTATTGCTAGAGAATCGCGCTCGTTTGTTATTTCGGTATCAAGTGTAATGTCTAAAAATGATTTTCCTCAAGATACACCGCACTTAAATGAAATTTTAGAAAAAGCACCAAGTATTTTAGCAAATGGTGGGAGTTGTATTGCTGGACCAGATGGCGAATGGATTGTTGAACCTGTTTTGCACAAAGAAGGGTTAATTATTCAATCTATTGATTTTAAAAGAGTTTATGAAGAACGCCAAAATTTTGATCCTGTTGGGCATTATTCTCGTCCAGATGTTACAAAATTATCGGTTAATAGAGAACGCCAATCTACCGTTGAATTTAAGGATTAAAAACAAATTAGCTTTCTTAAATAACTAATCGTAATTTTAAATATATCTTTGCAGCAAAATTTGAGTGATGAGTAAACAAAAAGGCGGACAAAGAAAAGGAAAAACTTCGGTTGAAGATTCAAAAAAAGGCTTCAAAAAAAGTTTTACGAAAGGGAATACACCTTTTAAAAAAACTGATCCCAAACCCAAAAAGCCATCGAATCCGAATGAGATTCGTTTAAACAAATATGTTGCTAATTCTGGTATGTGTTCGCGTCGTGAAGCCGATGTGCATATTGCTACCGGATTAGTATCTGTTAACGGAAAAATAGTAACAGAAATGGGTTTTAAGGTTAAAGTTGGTGATGAAGTTCGTTATGATGGCGCACGTATAAATCCTGAAAAAAAAGCTTATGTTTTGCTTAACAAACCTAAAGGGTTTGCAACAACAACTAGCGAGGGTAAAGGCAGAACAGTAATGGATTTGGTTGCTAATGCAACAGCTTCGCGTATTAAACCTATTGGACGTTTAGGTAGAAACTCAAAAGGCTTATTGTTATTTACCAATGATGATGCTATTGTAGATAAATTTACCAATTCTAAAAATGGTGTGGCGCGTTTATTTCATGTAGAATTAGATAAAAATTTAAAGCTTGAAGATTTAAAAAAAATTCAGGAAGGTTTTAAAATTCAAGGCAAATTAATTGCTGTTGAGGAGATTAGTTATATTGATGGTGCTTCAAAAAAAGAAATAGGTTTAAAAATTAAAAATACAGGAAATACCATCATCCGTACTATTTTTGATTATTTTAAGTATGAAATAGAAAGTTTAGATTGTGTTGCTATTGGGCATCTTACCAAAAAAGATATTCCGCGTGGTAGCTGGAAACATTTAACAGAACAGGAGTTGAATACGCTTAAGATGCTTTAAAAGCAAACGATATATTTAATTCAACATATCATTTAGACCTTCCTTTTCAAAAAGGATTCTTCCTACTTTAATTTTAGACCAACCTTTTTTTAGCTTATAAGTAAAACTTGGAATATCGTTGATTAAATCGCATTCAATATAATAAGTATTAACATCGTTATTTTCAATTTGTTTTAACTCTTGAATATGTGTTGAAATAAAAAATAACGAATTATTAAATTTACAAAGACCGTTAATTGTGGTTTTACATATTTCAAAGGCATCTTCAACGTTAGTTCCGCTAAATAATTCATCAAAAACAGCAAAGCATTTGTTTCCATTTGAAGCATTTTTTACAACGTTTTTTAAATTCACAATTTCAGTCATAAAGTGGCTATACCCATTTAAAATATCGTCTTGCCTATTAATTGCTATTGAAAAATTGGTAAATAAAGGAATTTCTCCTTTTTTAGCAGGAATACCAATACCTAAATGCCCTAAATATGTACAAAGACTAACTGCTTTTAAGAATGTAGATTTTCCAGACATGTTAGGTCCGTTTAATAGAATAACACTATTACTTGATTTAAAATTATTGGTTACAGGGTTATTTATTAAAGGGTGATAAAATTCAACAAGATTTATGTTTTTGTCTGTTAGTTCAGGAAAAGAAAAGTTATGCTTTTCAATACCATTGCTAATAGAAAGATAGGCTTCAAAAAGAAACAAATTATCCCAAAAGTCAATAATTTCACCTTTAGATTTTGCATCTAAAATTTTACTTGCTAGTTTGAAAAAATGAGAGTTTTTAAGTTTGTATTCACGGTGTAATTCAGATAAATAATTCAGATTTAACGATGACAGAAATGTTATGATTTCTCTTATTTTATCTCCATAGAATTTAGGGAAAACATCTAAATTTAACCTTGTGAAATAATTAAATTCTAATCTGTGAAATAGTAATATTAATTGTGTGAATTTACTTTTATATTTAGCTTTTTCTTTGTTTGAAATGAGAAATTTATATCTCATTTTTTTAGTTGAATAATCTTCTATTTTTGAATCATTCAAAAAATGATGTACCTCCAAAAGATATGAGAGAGAATAAGAATACTTTTTTAATACTTTTTTATTCTCTATAAATCCTTTAAAAATGTTTTGTCGAGAGCGAATTTCTTTTTTAGATTTTAGAGGCTTTTTTAGGGTTTCTAAAACTATTTTTTTTGAAAGTATAGTAAGTGTAAAATCAAATAAGGGCAATACTTCTTTTTCAATGTGTAAGTCATTAATATTATTCATTTACCTTTTTATATATTTCTTTAAAAACACTTCCCAAATAAAAACGCTATAAACTACTAAATATTCTAAAGTGATAACCCATAAGTTTTCAGATTTATCGGCTTTATCAATATTAACATACGCCAAATAGCTTAATATAATTACAAAGCTCCATACCAATGGGAATTTATACTTTGTAAATACTGATAAAATTAAAAGTGTCGCCACATACCAAGGATGAACCGTTGTGGTTGTAAAATAATAAAAAGACAAAACCAATAACATTGCTGTTATTAATTGAATTGTTGTTTTATTTCTTCTAAAAAAGGTTATTATTAAAATAAAAAAGACTACTACTATTGGTGTTACTTTTCCAATAATACCAATTTCGTTATAACCTCTAAATGAGTAACCAATTTCTCTAGCTATATAATAAACACTTGCATTAAACTCAAAATTTTGAAACCATAAAGCAACCGTTTTGGTGTAATTATTTATAAATTCTGATGAGTAGAATGGGGCAAAAAGCAGTAAGGTTACAAAACCTGTAATTGTATAAAAAGAGATTAATTTTTTTATTCTTGAAGCGGTTGGAATCCGTTTTTTATTTGTTTCGTCATGCTGAACTTGTTTCAACATCTCATTGTCTTTGTTTTGAATTTGATTATGAGATTTCTCACTAGCTCTCGAAATGACACAGTCTTCGTCATTGCGAGAAGTAAGCGACGTAACAATCTCATCCTTTGAAACAGATTGCTTCATTTTATTAGCAATGACATTACGTCTCTTTTGGTTACTGAGCGTAGTCGAAATAAACCACTGATAAAATAAAGGCAAAAATATTAAAGGAATTAATTTAACTGAAACCGATAAAGCCAAAATAATAGCAGCAAATTGCCATTTACCAATATGCAATAGATATAAACTCCAAACTAAAAAGAAAATCATTACCCCTTCAAAATGAAGATTGCCCGTTAATTCAATAATTATAAACGGATTTAAAATATACCAAAAGATATTATGTGTTGGAATATTAAGTTTTGTGAGTAGTTTTTTGCCAAAGTATAGCGTTCCAAAATCGGCAGCAATAATTAATAAGCGCATTATAATTACAGAACCTAAAATACTTTTTCCTGTAAATAAGCTAGAAATAACAAAACAGAGTTGATTAATTGGAGGGTAGTTAGTAAAATGACTAGCATTTAAAGCCCCCATGCCATTGTATAATTCTTGTGCTTGAGTCACAGGAAACTCACCTTTGCTTATAAAAGATTCTACAGTAAATAAATAAGGGTTAAACCCTTCTAAAATCATCCTGCCATCCCAAATAAAACGATAAAAATCTTGCGATAAATTAGGAATTGCTAAAATAAAAATGGCTCTAAAACCAAAAGCTATCCATGTTAAAAACCTAATGTTGTTTTTTAAAAGTTGTACCAGTTTGTAAAACAAAAAAAACAAAGCTACGTACAGCATAATAAGTTTGGTGTAATCTGTTCGCACCAAATCGTAAGCAAAAGAAGCATAAAATAATATGCTCGACAGTACTATGAGTAAAGATGTTTTATTAAGTTTTAAAAAAGCAGGGTTTAAAAACATGTATCAAATATAAGCTATTTGTTTGTCGGTTTTAGTGTTGGAACACTTACTTGAATTTGTTATAGAAAGACACTGCAACGAATTTTGTGTAAGTTAAAAACAAGAGGTTTAATTTTTTAGAGTAATTTCAAATAAGAAATGGTATAACCTTTCGTTCAATGATAGTTAAAAATTGATTGACTGAAGTAGCATTCTTTTTGGATACGATAAATGATATAACAAAAAACCGACCTAAAATAAAAGTTAACCCAAATTAATATTAAGCTTTAGAAGTAAGTGATTTAATAAATACATAACCAAAACCAATAAATAACATCAGGTGAAAAGGGAAAAGACCGAAATCGCCACCTTGATCACCAACAACAAAAGCACTATACATTCCAAAAGCGAAATAGAGCATTAAAATACCTTCAAAAACGATATGAATTGAGACTGTTTTTTTTAAGTATTTGTTTTTCTTCCAGCTATCTGTTATGGTATTTATATTAAACTTTGGGGTACGAACAAATTCGCTTTTCTTTCCTAAATGACCTTCTAGTACAGCTATTGAATTGTGTAGCGAAAAGCCCATGGCTATTGAGAAAAATACAAAAAACATACCAATGTAATTTATAAAGTTTTTAAAACCACCGCCATACATGCGTCGGTACATAACCCAATAGCAACCAAAGAAAATTACAGTACTTATTACAAAAAAGCTCATTACAAAAAAATAAGGTTTTAAATGCGCGTATTCGTTTTTTATGTAAAGCATGGGAATACTTAATACGGCTACTATAAGTATGTTTAAAAACATGGTGCTATTTAATAAATGAAGCAGTCCATGAACTTTTGTTTTAGCAGAAATATTTTTATTTTTTAAAACTTTCCACATCATTTTCCTAAAGTTTTCTGCACCTCCTTTATTCCATCTAAACTGTTGTGTACGTGCAGCACTAATTACTACAGGAAGTTCTGCTGGTGTTTCAACATCTTCTAAATATTTAAATTTCCAGTTTTTTAATTGAGCACGGTAGCTTAAATCTAAATCTTCTGTGAGGGTGTCGCCTTCCCAATTACCAGCATCTATAATGCATGCTTTTCTCCAAACACCAGCGGTTCCATTAAAATTTATAAAATGTCCTTTACTGTTTCTGCCAACTTGTTCTAAAGTAAAATGAGCATCGAGAGCAAATGCTTGAATTTTTGTTAATACAGAATAATTACGATTAATATGTCCCCAGCGAGTTTGTACTACACCAATATTTTCATCTTTAAAAAAAAGAACAGTTCGTTTTAACCAATCCTTTTTAGGTAGAAAATCGGCATCGAAAATAGCAATAAACTCACCTTTTGCAATTTTTAAACCTTCTTTAAGTGCTCCCGCTTTAAAACCACTTCGATTAGTTCTAGTAATGTGTTGTATATCTATGCCTTTGGCTTTAAGTTCTGCGATATGGTTACGAGTTGTGTCTACAGTCTCATCGGTAGAATCATCTAATACTTGAATTTCTAGCTTATCTTTAGGGTAATCTATTAAAGCAATATTATTGAGTAAACGCTCCATAACATACATTTCGTTATAAACGGGAAGTTGTATGGTAACAAAAGGAATTTCATCTGGATTTGAAAAATCATAAGAATTGGTTGTTTCCGTATTCTTTTTAGATGACAAATAATTAAATAGCAAATTTAACTGCGCTAATGCATATAAAAATATAAGCAATAATGCTAATGAATAAATAACTACGATGATTGCTTCAATTATCATTTTTTAATACTGTATTTAAAAATCCAACCTAATATTTTTAGACCTGCAAATATAGCACCTTTTAACGTACCAGACACTTTAGAAACTCCAATTCTATTTCTGTAATTAACAGGAATTTCAGTATATGTTAGTTTTTGTTTTAGTACTTTTAATTGCATTTCTACAGTCCAACCATAAGTTTTATCCTCCATTTTAAGACCTAATAACGTCTTGTATTTTATGGCTCTAAAAGGACCAAGGTCAGAAAACTTTGCCCTAAAAAAGAGTGTCATTAACGTTGTTGCTAACCAATTCCCAAAAATTTGAGGATATGTCATAGAACCTTGCTCTCTAAGTCGTTTTACTCGGGCACCAATTACAAAATCGATGTTGTCATTAATAATAGGCGTAACTATTTTGGTTAATTCTTCGGGATAGTCACTATAATCGCCATCTAAAAATACAACAATATCTGGTTTCTTATTTGGATTGTTAAGTGCTGTAGCAGCAATATATTCCATGCCTTTTAAGCAAGCATAACCGTAACCTTTTCTTGTTTCAACTAAAACGGTTGCCCCAGCTTTTTTAGCATTAACCTCTGTGTTATCTGTTGAATTATTACTAACAACAATAATTTCATTTACTGTATCAGGAATATCGTTAATAACATGGGTAATAGAATCTGCTTCGTTGTAAGCAGGTATGATGACTTTAATGTTTGTCATTGCAAATCTGATAAATTATTTTCTTTTTTGAAGGATTTAAAATTAGTCCATTCTTTAATTTTTTTTCCAGCTTTAAATTTAGCAGCAGAAATTAATTTTTCATTTTTATACATTAAACAATATCCATTTTTTTGATTAAATTGTAATTGGCATTTATGATTAATTTTCTCCATATCATCATAAAACAACCACCAGTTAGCTTTTTCGCCATTTAGGTAGTGACCTTCACTTTTTTTGTTGCCGTTTGAAGTGTAAAAATACCAATACTTTGTAGGTTTATTATTTAAAAAACGGCCTTCTTTTTTTATAACACCATTGTTGTAATAGAATTTCCAATAGCCGTTTTTTTGATTATCTATTAACCAACCTTCAGATTCAATAGTACCATTATCATAATAATTTTTTTGATACTTTTTTTCTGCTGAAGCATTAAAAGTTATAAATAAAAAGAGTAAAGAGACAAATAGTTTCATTTATTTCTGATTTACTAAATCCATTAAATCAACATCATTACCTAATAATATTTCTGTTGGGTTAATACGCCCATCTTCTGGTCCATTTTCAAGTTTTAAAACACCGCGAGGACAAACAGCAGAACAAATACCACAACCTACACAACTAGCTCGTACAATGTTTTCTCCTTTTTGTGCGTAAGCTCGAACATCAATACCTTGCTCGCAATAGGTAGAACAGTTGCCACAAGAAATACATTGTCCGCCGTTTGTTGTAATTCTAAATCGAGATTTAAAACGTTGCACAAGTCCTAAATAAGCAGCTAACGGACACCCAAAACGACACCAAACACGATTACCAAAAATAGGATAGAACCCTGTGCCAATAACGCCAGCAAACCATGAGCCAATTAAAAAGCTGTAGGTGTCTTTAATCCAATGTGATTTTATGCCTAAAAACGCTTCTGCTCCTGAGAAATAACAATATAAAGTTACTAATGTCATTACTAATGAAAAAATCAAAACGGAATGAATTAACCAGCGCTCTAATTTCCAGGCATTCAAGCTTTTATTAGAGTGTTGTCTGTATGGATCTCCCAAAGTTTCAGCTAAACCACCACAACCACAAACCCAACTACAATACCAACGTTTTCCGAAGAAATAGACCATAACAGGAACAATAACTAGTGTTAATACGATGCCCCAAACGAGAATAAAAAGTCCAATAGCTCCATTATCTCTTAGGTTATCTAAGTTCCAATCAAAAAAGAAATCATAATCTAACGGAAACGCATTTTTAAAATCATAACCAGGCATATTTAAGCTAGTCATTATTTCTGGAATTAAAAAAGCGAATACAATTTGAAAGAATAATACAGACGTTGTACGTATTACTTGATACTTATTATGCCTGTATTTAATATACATGCGAGTTGCCATAACAAGCATAATAACACAATACAAAAAGCCATAAACAAACCATTGACTTGCAGGTCCGCCGTTTAAAAACTCACTTATAGGGTCAAGGATATATGTCCAGTTAACAACATAATCTGCAGCGAAATACAGTAGTAAATAAAATGCCACTAAATATACTAAAACTAACCAAGCGATCCAACCACGATTAGTGCTCGCTTCTAGATAAATACCATTATTTTTTATGCCTTTGTTACCAAGTAAAATGAAATTTGGAAGAATGAAGAGTAAAGCGCCTAATATTGCCAAACCAAAAGTAAGCCACCATATAAGTCCTGCATTTTCTTTTACAAAACCAGAGCCTGCTTTTTTAGCTATTTCATAGCTAACTGTATGTAACTTTCCACTAATTCTATATTGATATTGTTCTCCTTTTTTGTCCCAGTTTTTTTCTGCATCGTATTTTGCTATAAGTCCATCATAGTAGTTATTTGATGCTTGATATGCGTTACGTACACGACTTGAAAATTGGAAAATATTTAAATCTTCTGTGGTAACAATAGCATTTCTTAATTCCTCTTTTATAATTTCACTTTTATAGCCTTTAGAATCGACAAACGAATCTAATTCTGATTCGGTTAGACTAAACGACCCTGTAAAAAGAGTTCCCGTAAAAATGGTTAACCCTATAAGGAAAATAACTAGTCCTATTTGTTTTATTGCTTTCATTTATATTGTCTTTATTTATTTCCTTTTTATTATTTTAAAATAAATTAAAATGGAAATTTATTTTTAGTTAGTATCTTAAATTTATTTGGTTTAAGCGAAAATGCGTTTCCAACTTTTCTTTTTTAATTGAATGTTGGTGTTATTTTCTTTATTAAACTTTGAAACAATGTCGCTTTCGTGAAGTTTGTAAAACTCAGGGTCGAAATTAGCATCGGCTAAATGTTCTAAAACATAATCGACGGTACGTTTCTTGGTCAATATTTTATTAAAAAACTCATGACGCATCCTAATTCCGAAGGTGTTAATACCAATAAATTCTCGTGTGTTTTTATCGTAATTTAAATGAATACATTTTTTACCGCTTTCATGCTCCCAATAAAAACGCGATTCGTTTTCTTTTGTTTGTGCCCAAACCCAACCATAGGTTTGGTATTCTATATCTACAAATTTTGCAGAATTAAACCAATGCCCTGGTTTGTATTGAATTCGATTTCCACAAATAGTTTGCGCAACGGTTTCTCCCATCATACGTCCGGTATACCAAACAGCCTCAATAGGTCTGCGTTGGTCTATGCCTTCATGTTGTTCGGCACAATCGCCAATAGCATAAACATCGGGGATGTTAGTTTCTAAAAACCGATTTACTTTTACACCACGTCCTGTTTCAATTTCAGAATCTTTTATAAAATCGATATTAGGCGATACACCAGCGGTTAATCCAACAACATCGCATGCTATCTCTTCGCCTGTTTCTGGAATAATTACAGATTTTACTTTTCCGTTTTCATCTGCTTTTATTTCTTTTAAATTTACACCTAAACGCAAATCAATACCATTATCTATAATCTCTCTATTTATCATAGCGCTTTCCCCTTCTGGTAAAACACCATTCCAAAAACTGTTTTCTCTTACTAAAAAAGTTACAGGAATATGGCGAGAATGTAGCATTTCGGCAAGTTCAATACCAATTAAGCCACCACCAACAATTACAGCTCTTTTACAAACCTTATTATTTGGTGCGTATTTTTCAAGGTTCTCTAAATCTTGTTTATGGTACATGCCCATAACACCATCTAAATCTTGCCCTGGCCATCCAAACTTGTTGGGTTTACTACCTGTGGCGATAATAAGTTTGTCGTATCCTAATGTGTCACCGTTGGCAAAATGCAATGTTTTACTTTTTGTTTCAACAGTTTTTACAAACCCTTTTTTTAATTCTATGTTGTTCTTTTTCCAAAACCAATTTTCATAAGGTTGTGTGTTTTCGAATTTCATATGCCCCATGTATACATACATGAGTGCTGTACGAGAAAAAAAGTAATCAGTTTCTGCAGATACAATAGTAATTTTTTTATCAGAAAGTTTTCTAATATGTCTAGCGGCTGTAACTCCAGAAATTCCGTTTCCTATAATAACGATGTGTTCCATAAATTTGATGATTATGTGGTATTAGGTCGAAGCTAAAGATAATAACTTATATGCCATGTATTAATTTAGAATTAGTTTAAATTGAGTTTTGGTGTAAGTATTTAATGCTTCATAAGACGCTGAAAATCTTTTGAAAACCTTTGTAATTAGTTGAAAGTTACTTCGACCTAGGTGTAGTTACTTTTGAATAAAAAACAATTAAAAAAATGAAAAAACAATTAATAATATTAGTAATAACCTTAATAGCGATTAACGGATTTTCGCAAGATGTAAATACTTTTTTTAGTAAAGCAGATGCGTTTTTTAAAACAAATGTTTCTAACGGAAAGGTAGCATACGATAAGATACATTCAAACCAAAATGCGCTAAATGAAGTATTGAAATTAGCTGAAGGTATTTCGGTTTCAAAAGATGATGCTAAAACATATCAAGCATTTTGGATTAACGCTTATAATTTATCTGTTATAAAAGGAATCATAGATAAATATCCAACAAATTCACCATTAGATAATGCAGGGTTTTTTGATAAAACAAAACATAGCTTAGGAGGTGAAAAAATTGTTTTAAATGATATTGAACACAAACTGTTAAGAGCACAATTTAATGATGCAAGATTTCATTTTGTATTAGTTTGTGGTGCTTTGGGTTGCCCGCCTTTAATTAATAAAGCCTATTTGCCTAATACATTAGATGCGCAAATGGATACGCAAACAAAAATAGCTTTAAATGGTACATTTTTAAGAGTAAACACTAAAAAGAAACGTGTACAAGCATCACAAATAATGGAATGGTATAAAAGTGATTTTACCATGAAAGGAACAAAAGAAATAGATTTTATAAATAAGTATAGAGAAGAAAAAATACCAAATAATTTTAAAATAAGCTACTTTCCTTACGATTGGAAGGTTAATAAACAATAATTAAATAACAAACAATAAACAGATTAAAAAAATAATATAATGAAAAAAATAATAGCAATATTCGTTTTTACAGCCTTATCGTTTACAGGGTTTTCACAAGAAGAACAAGATAATGACGATGCTCAAGGAAGTGTTATCCAAACATATACACCTTCAAAATTATTAAAAAAAGGACAGTGGGATATTAAATGGTTTAATAATTTATATACAGAAACTAAAGATTTATTTGGACCTAATGGAACTAAGCAGAATATCCCAAGAAATTCCTTTTTTACTTCAACTGTTGATGTTTTTACAGGTGTATCAGAAAACAATAATTTCAATATAGGATTATTGTTAGAGTTTAGATCTAATGCTATTGCAGGAAGAGATGCTTTAGATGTTTTTAAGTTTGATGGTGAAAGAGGAACTGCGCGTTCTGGTTTTACATCTTTTGCTCCAGCTATTAAGTTTAACCCTATTAAAAGTATTAGTAACTTTACTATTCAAACAGCAATTCATATTCCGTTAGTAGATAATGAATCTGAGGATTTTTTACCTATAAATAATAATAATGGCGTGTTTTTAGATCAAAAAGGATTTACGTTCCAAAATCGTTTTTTCTACGATTATAGTTTTGCAGGAGGTGATTGGCAGTTATTTTCTGAGTTGAATACAGAATATAATTTTGGAAAGAAAGAAGATAGTTTTGCAAATAACAGTTTACGTTTAACTCCAGGTGTGTTTTTAAGTTATTTTCCAAGCTCGAAATTTACAATTTTAGGGTTAATACAGCATTCACAATTAATTGATGCAGGAAATAATTTTTCTCAAGATTTTACAGCACTTGGAGGTGGTGTGAAATATCAATTAACAGATGTATTAAACATAGAGACACTTTATACAAGTTTTGTAAGAGGTAATGATACAGGCTTAGGAAAAACATTTAACATTGGTTTAAGAGCATTGTTTTAGTAGTTAGTATTAAATTAGAGGTTTATAACATGTTTTATGAATAGTATTAAACCTCTAATTGTTTTATCGTTTTTAATTATTCAGTCTTGCACTGGTCAACACTCAAAAATTAACGGTGTTAGCTTTGTAGCTTCTCGCGAAATAATTAACCAAAGCCATATTAAGCCCATAATTAATATAAATGCAAATTATGCCGCAGTAATGCCTTTTGGGTTTGTTAGAGGTTTAAATAATCCAAACATTATTTTTAATACAAACAGGCAATGGTTTGGAGAAACTAGAGCAGGCGCAAAACAGTATATAGAAATGCTATATAAGTCGAATATAAAAGTGATGCTGAAGCCACAAATTTGGGTTTCGCGTGGTGAGTTTACAGGCTATATAAATATGCAAAATGAGGACGACTGGAAATTATTTGAAAAGTCGTATTCAAAATTTATTTTAGAATATGCGCAATTAGCTCAAGAGGCAAAGGTCGATATATTTTGTATTGGTACAGAGCTTGAAAAGTTTATTGAAACAAGACCCAAGTATTGGGCTAATTTAATAACTAAAATTAAAGCGTTATATAAAGGAAAATTAACTTATGCTGCAAATTGGGATGAATTTAAACGCACACCTTTTTGGAGTGATATAGATTACATAGGCGTTGATGCTTATTTTCCAGTTAGTAATAGTAAAACACCAACGGTTATAGAATGTTTAGAGGGTTGGGAACAGCATAAACAAACTATAATGAACGTTTCTAATAAGAATAATAAACCCGTTTTATTTACTGAATTTGGTTATAGAAGCGTTGATTATTCGGGAAAAGAACCTTGGAAAAGCGATAGAAGTATGGATCAGGTAAACCTTGAAGCACAAACAAATACAACCCAAGCACTTTTTGAAACCTTTTGGAACGAAGATTGGTTTGCAGGCGGATTTATTTGGAAATGGTTTCATAACTATAGTACATCTGGAGGTGAAAACAATTCGAAATTTACACCTCAAAATAAACCCGTAGAAGTACTAATAAAAAAACAATACCGTTTAAAATGAATAAAATAGCATGCATATTTGTTAGTTTATTAATACTATTTTCCTGTTCAGAAGATAATGATGATGCTCCTGAAACTTTAGCATCTTACATTAAAAATAAAACAATTGAAACAGGTGCTGTTATAGCATGTGCGGCTAGCGATGAAAATAGTGGTGATGTTTTAACCTTTTACTACCCAGAAGCAGGTGCTAAAAATGCGCGATTTTATCAAACAGAACGAGCCGATGTAGATAATAACGATTTTTTAAACTACACTCAAGTTGTATTAAATAGCGAACCTTTTTTTAATGGTTATTTAGAGAAATTTACTCAATCTGCTTCTAATGAAAAATGGATTATTGTAACGTTTGAATTGGATGGCGAAATAAAAATTTCAAACCCAATTAAAACAAAGCAAATATCTAAACCCACAGTTTGGAATGATCTAGTAAATATTAATCAAGATGAATCTTTAATGCCTAAATTTTCTTGGGTTGATAATGCTTTTGGAGATAATGCTATTTACTTTCAGGTAATATCAGATATGCAAAATAACCTATTATCTGGTACTTATACTTTCGAGAATCATTTTCAATACTATAATACCAGTAATGTTGTATTAAATATAACTACACAAGCACCTCCCGCTTTAATCTTAAACGCTAGTTATAATTTCACTTTAATGGATGTAAGTGAAGATAATTGGGTGAATTGGGTTATTAATAACAAAAATTTCATAGCAAAGTGAAAAGAATAATATTACTAGTTTTAATGCTGTTTTTAACGTTTTCGTACGCTCAAAACAATACCATTTCTAAAATTAATATAGAAGGGAATAAAAGAACCCGAACAGCCTTTTTAAAAAAACTAGCTTTTGTAAAAGAAGGCTCTGTTTTAGATACAACTAAAATAACTTCAGATATAAGACGTCTTAAACTGTTGCCTTCAATTGCTAATATTGAATATAAATTAGAATCTGTAAGTAATGGTAATCATCATTTAACTTATATTGTAGAAGAGAATTTTGCTATAATTCCAGGGTTAAATATTTCAACAGATAACAATGGAGAATTTGCTTTTAGAACCTCGGTATTCGATTTTAACTTTTTAGGAAGAAACCAATTAATAGGCGGTTTTTATAGTAGAGATGTGTTCGATTCGTATGGCGCCTTTTGGGAAGCACCAAATTTGTTTACACGTAAATTAGGGCTAAGTGTAAATTATCAAAATTTAGTGTCTCAAGAACCTGTTTTTTTTGACAATGATAATGATGTAAATTATAAGTTTGAAAACAAAGCATTTGAAATTAAACTTCAATATGAACCAAATTTTCATAACCGATTAGAATTAGGGTTAAATATTGGGTCTGAAGATTATAGCTTTTTAGAAGGTAATTTGCCAACAGGAATACCTACCCAACTTAATGCGAATAAAGTGTCTATAATTGGCGAATATGAATACAATAACATCAATATATTTTATCAATATAAAAATGGGTTTAGAAGCTTACTTACCTATAGATTAGTTACAGGAAGTAGTGGTGAGAATAATCTTTTAAAAAACTTCTTTATAGGGCGAAACGATTTTGAATATTTTAAAAGAGTAGGAGTCAAAGGTAATTGGGCAAACCGATTGCGGTTAGCTTATGCATCAAACGACGATACACCTTTTGCGCCCTTTGCAGTAGACAATCAATTAAATATTAGAGGTGCTGGAAATACCATAGATAGGGGTACAGCAGCTATTGTAATTAATACAGAATATAGACATACACTATACGAAAAAGGATGGTTTGTTTTACAAAGTAATGCTTTTATTGATACTGGTTCATGGAGAGATCCAGGAGGTAATTTAGGACAACTTTTTGATGGAACCTCGGTTAAATTTTACCCAGGATTAGGTATTAGGTTTATACATAAAAGAATATTTAATGCTGTTTTTAGATTAGATTATGGTTACGGCATAGGAGAGGAAGCTACTAACGGAATTGTTTTTGGGATTGGTCAATATTTTTGATTTTAAAAGCTTTATTTTTGCTATATAATTAACCTTGTAAATGTTAAGAAAAACAATTGTATTTTTATGTTTTATATCAAGTTTATATGCGCTTGGGCAAGAGTACGTTGTTGATGATTTAAAAATTCAAGGAAATAAAAGAATAAAAGAATCATTTATAAAAAATATATCTGTTACTAAGCCAGGGCATGTTTTAGACTCTGCGCTTATTCAACAAGATATATTGCGCTTAAAGCGGTTACCTTCTGTATCGCATGCCTATTTTCAAGTATTCCATTCTCAAGATAATAAATACAACGTATTTTATAATATTGAAGAAAATTTCACTCTCATTCCATCATTAAGTATCTACACCACAAACGATGATGAGTTTGCATATAGAGCGGGATTATATGAGTTTAATGCGCTAGGTAGAAACATCACTTTTGGAGGGTTTTATCAGCATGATATTTATAGTTCTTATGCGATTAATTTTAGAGCACCGTATTTGTTTTCTAATAAGTTAGGATTGGCTATAAACCATCAAAATTTAACAACCCAAGAGCCTGTTTTTTTTGATGGCGAAACAGCTAATTATAAGTACAATAACAAATCTTTTGAAGTTTTAGGATTGTATGAAATCAATTTTAAACACAAAGTAGATTTAGGAGTAAATTATTTTACGGAAGATTATAGATTTAAAGGTGAAAATGTAAATAACAGACCAGAATTAAATGTGCATAAATGGTTGTTAAAAGGTATTTATGAGTATAATAATTTAGATTATTATTATCAATACATATCAGGTTTTAGAAGTCAGCTAAATTTTCAATATGTAACATCAACGAATGAAACCTTACCTGATTTTCTTATTGCATGGAATGATTTTTTCTATTTTAAACGTTTGGGTAAACGCGGTAATTGGGCTAATAGGTTAAGGCTGGGTTTATCAACTAATGATAACACACCATTTGCGCCTTTTTCTGTTGATAATAATTTAAATATTAGAGGTGTTGGAAACACCATTGATAGAGGTACTGGAGTTATAGTACTTAATACCGAATACCGCTATACATTATATGAAAAAAACTGGTTTATTTTGCAAACTAATGCTTTTATAGATGCAGGGACATGGCGAAACCCTGGTGGTAGTTTTGGTGATTTTGGTAAAATGAATAATGTTAGAATACATCCAGGAATAGGACTTCGTTTTATTCATAAAAAAATATACAATGCTACATTTAGGATCGATTATGGTCATGGTATTACATCAGATAAAACAAAAGGTTTGGTGTTTGGTATTGGACAGTATTTTTAATTTTCCTTTTCAGGGTTTTAATCTAATCAATTAGTTTTTTTAAAAGAATTTAGATATGCGAACATTTGCGGTAGGCGATATTCATGGTGGTTTAAAAGCTTTAATACAGCTATTAAATAAAATGGAAGTTAAAGATGAAGACACACTTGTTTTTGTGGGCGATTATGTTGATGGTTGGAGCGAGTCTGCACAAGTCATTCAGTTTTTAATCGAATTATCTCAAAAAATAAATTGTGTTTTTATAAAAGGCAATCATGACGTTTGGTGCGAAGATTGGTTAAGAGACAATGACGTTAACCCAACATGGTATATGCATGGGGGTAAAGAAACTATGGAGAGTTATGAAGGTTTTTCTGATGAGCAAAAAAAGGAACATTTAGAATTTTTTCAAAATATGCCTTTGTATTATATTGATAATGAAAATCGATTATTTGTACATGCTGGATTTACATCAATGCATGGTATAGAAAAAGAAGTTTTTAAAACAAGTTTGTATTTTGATAGAACACTTTGGGAAATGGCATTAACTATGGATAAACGTATTAAAGAAAATTCAAAATTATACCCCAATAGATTAAAGCAGTACAAAGAAATTTATATAGGACATACACCAACTATTAACTTTGAATCTGAGATACCTATGAATGCCATTAACGTTTGGAATATAGACACAGGTGCTGCTTTTACTGGTAAACTTTCTGCAATTAACTTAAATACCAAAGACGTTTTTCAGAGTGATAATTTACCTGTTTTATATCCGAACGAAAAGGGTAGAAATAAAAATTAGATAGTTTTATCTAATTTTTTTAAAGTGTTCAAATATTCGGTTGTTACTCACATTTAAACTTTTGTTAAGTGAAATTTATCATTTTTTAACATTAACGTATTTTAAGTAATATTGGTTTAAATTTTCTGCTGAGGCACCAAACCACTTTTTTAAATGAATAGTCCAATAATGAAATTGTAAACGCCAAACCCCATTGGTGTTATAACATCTTGCTGAGGTTGTTAACCATTGTGGTATAACAACAAACGCTTTGATAGCGTAAAGTTTACTAATTAAGTCATTGTCCTCATATATTTTAAAGCGCTCGTCAAAACCGCCAATTTTACTAAAAAGTGATTTAGCGATAAATAGGCTTTGATCACCACCACGACAAGATTTCCAAGGTAAACGAGTTAATTGTCCTGCCAGTTTTAACCATAAATGGTTGCTGCTAAATTTCATTCTAAAACAGCCTGCATTGTTTCCTTTACTTACTTCATTAATAATGAGTTTATCAAAATTTTTAGGAGGGAAAGAATCGGCATGTAAAAAATAGAGAATGTTGCCCGTAGCATGTTTAGTACCCAAATTCATTTGCTTTGCACGCCCTTTTTGAGAATTAACACACATTATTTTGGTCTCCTCTAACGGCGTTGAGAGGTCTTTGTTAGATTTAGAAAGTGTTCGTTTTAATACATAATTTTTAATTGCATTTTGTGAACCATCAGTACTTCCGCCATCAACAAAAATTAATTCAGCAATATTTTTTTTTGAAGTATTGTTAATAAGATGATTTAGCAGATTTAAAATGTTATCTGCTTCATTAAGTATGGGTATAATTATAGAAATTTGATGCTTCATTATTTGCTGCTATTCATACGAAACCAAGAATTCATTTTTATTATGGTTTTTTTGAATAAAAAACTATTCATTTAAATCCCAATTATAATCTTTAAACTTTTTCTTAGCACTATTTGAAATTTGAATATCAGAATATTGATTTAAAAAATCGATTAACGAACCCTTGCTTTTAAAATCTTTAGCAAACCATTGAAAAATTTTAGAAATATGTATTTCATTTTTAGAAATAAAATTCCTTTCAGGATCACTTAAAAATTCTTTAGTAGATTGTGTGAGTTGTTGCTCTAAATTTGCTGATGTAAATGCTGTATTTTGCAGTTTAGGGCAAGAATATGAAGCGCAAACAATAGCAAAATGAATTCGTGGTTCATTCATTTTACGTAAAATTTGATGCTCAATATCATTTAAATTATACCATTTTTCACCCAATTTCCAAAAGCGCTGATTCCATGGTTTATCAATATCTTTTATGCTTTTTATGGGGTAATGGTGAAGAATTAAATCAATGGTCATCGCATTATATGCATTAATCCAATAGGCTAATTTTTCTTGTTTTGTCCACGAGTTTGTAGGCATAACTTCGCTAAGTGAAGAAATGTAATTTAAAAGCAGTTTTCTATTATTTTTAAAAGCATTGTAATCTACATTGCCATTTTTAGAAACATGTTTTTTAAGTAAAGCACCCCAAGCGTTATGATTAAATCCTTCTGGAGCACCCATAGCAGTTTCATGTTTAATAATTGGGGCTTCATTAACGGTTTGAGCCGCTTTAATAATTTGTTCTGGAGTGTCTTCTTTTGTTTCTTGGGTTTTAACAACATTTACAACGTCCTTCGAGTTTTCAGAAACTCGTTTTGTACCCGAACAGGATGATAAAATGATTAAGAAAAATAGTAATGATAAGTATTTCATCTGCTTGTAGTTAAATACGTTTTTTACGATAAATTTTCTAATAATTTAAATATAATAGCGCTTACCATAGCTGCTAAAGGTAAGGTAAGTAACCAGGATAATAATATTTTGCCAATCATTTTGTAATTAGCTTTTTTAGTAGCAGTTCCAATACCAAAAATTGAACCTACAGAAACATGAGTGGTTGAAACGGGTAACCCATGAATACTTGCTGTTGTTACTAGCAATCCAGTAATTAAGTTTGCGGTAAAACCTTGTCCAGAATTCATAGGCGTAATTTTTTTACTCATAGTAACGCCTACTTTTTTTGCATTAATTAATCCCCCAGATGCCATAATAATGGCGATAATAATCATACTCCATTTAATATCAATAGCATTAATAATTAATAATAGTCCAACAATTTTAGGTGTATCATTTAAACCTCTTGCAAAACTTACCACGCCAGCACTTAAATAGTGTAAACTGTCTAAAACTTTTTGAGAGCTTAAACCAAAAATATGTCCTTCGTATGTTTCTGTTTTATTTTCAATGGTGGCTTCAATAGTCTTTTTTGTTTTTAAAGTTGCCGTTTTATCCATATTAAATGCAGCTATAGAAGGGGTTTGCTTTTCGTGAATATTTAAACTTGTTTTCTTGGTTACACCTAATTGCTTTCTGAAAAATCTAAAAATAAGATATATAACAAAACTAAGTACGGCAGCCATTAAAGGACTTACTATTAGTGTCATTAAAAAAGTGCTTCCTAGTTTATCAAAATTAAATTGAGAACCAACAGCCATAACACCTGCTCCAAATAATGCACCAACAAGGCTATGAGTTGTAGATATTGGCATGCCAATTTTGGTAGCAATAAAAACGGTTAATGCAGCACCAGCAGCAATTGAAATTGCAAAAATAGGCATGGTAATTAAATCGTTAGGTACTAATCCTTTTCCAGAAAAATTCTTTACCAACTCGTTAGCTAAAAAAATAGCAGTAACCGAACCCGTAAACGTTGTAACTGTAGCCCAATTAATTGCTTTTTTATAATTAGTTGTACCGCTGCCAAATAGCGTAGCTACACCTTTAAAATTATCGTTAGCACCATTACTGTAAGCCAAAAAACAAGCAGAAATAAAAAGAAGAATTAAAATCATAGAAAATTATTTTACTATGTTTTTGACGATAATTAGTGTAGATGCTTACTACCTATTTTTAAATTAATTCAATAATTTTATTAAGTGTTGGGTTTCTGTTGCCTTTATGCCATACCACAGATAGTACTGTGCGTTGTGGTATGTTATCGAGCTCAATAAATTTAATGCTTCTGTTGTTTTTTGTTTGTAATGATTTTGGAACTATAGAAACGCCAAAATTATGTGCTACCAATTTGTAAATTGAACTAGCGTGAATGGTGTTGTGCGAGACAATTGGTGAAAACTGACTGTCATCAAAAATTTGCATCACTTTTTCGTAATACGATGTGCTATATTTTGAGTCGAACAAAATAAAAGATTCATCTTTTAATTGCGATAACGTCTCGAAATTTTCATTGGTTATGTTGTGGTTTTTTGGTAAAACCAAACAAAAGGGTTCATTTAAAATGGGTTTAATATGTAACCCGCGCGGTACACGCTCTAGCCTAACAAAACCCATGTCGAGGTCGTTATTTAATAAGCCATCTATTTGTTTTTGATTGTCTAATTCTTTTAAACTAAACAATACATTAGGGTTCTCTTTTCTAAGCTTTAAAAGTAAACTAGGAATTATTTGTTGCATTGCAGACCCTACATAGCCTAATTTTAAATCACCGCCAATACCATTGTGTAATAATTTGGCATGATTTAAAATATGATCGAGATTTTTTAGATTTCTAGAAACCTCAGTTTTTAAATAATCTCCAACAGTAGTAAGTTTCACTTTTCTGTTATGACGCTCAAACAAGGTTATGCCTAAAGTTGCTTCCATTTCTTTTATTTGTCTACTTAATCCAGGTTGAGATATAAATAAGCGTTCAGCAGCTTTTCTAAAATGCAAATCTTCAGCAACAGCTAGGAAATATTTTAAATGACGAATTTCTATTTGATTACCCATAGTCATCAATTGTTGATAAAATTAATCTTATTAAGCATCAAAAATAAGAATAACTTTGTTGAAACACCAATTTTGATTAGTAATGGCATTTAAGTACGGTATAGATAGTTTAACAGTAAACAAAGTAATTGCGATTGCGGAAGGTAATTTACAAGCTGTTTTAACAGAAGATGCTAAAAAAACCATTATTAAATGTAGAAAGAAAGTTGAAACCATGGCCAATGGCAATAAAGCAGTTTATGGCATAAATACCGGTTTTGGTTCGTTATGTGATGTTCAAATTACACCCGAAGAAACCAATAAGTTACAGCATAATTTGTTAATTACTCACGCTGTTGGTGTGGGTAATCCTATTGATAAGCAGTTATCAAAAATCATGATGATTTGCAAGGTTCATGCTTTATGTCAGGGGTTTTCAGGTGTTAGGCTTGAGCTAATTGAGCGCATCATTTATTTTATTGAGCATGATTTACTACCAATAGTTCCAGAACAAGGATCTGTTGGTGCCTCTGGAGATTTGGCACCATTATCACATTTGTTTTTGCCGCTTTTAGGAGAAGGCGAATTTTGGGTAGAGAATAAAATTCAGTCAGCAAAAGCTGTTTTAAAAAAGCACAATCTAAAACCAATTATTTTACAAGCAAAAGAAGGTTTAGGTTTAATAAATGGCACACAGTTTATTTTGGCTCATGCTATTGTTGGCTTAAAAAAAATGGAATACCTACTTGATTTGGCAGATGTTTGCGGAGCTATGAGTATTGAGGGTTATCAAGGCAGTTCCTCGCCATTTAGAGATGAATTACATAGAATTCGCCCCTTTAAAGGAAATATAGAAGTTGCAGAACGTATGTTTATGCTGCTTTATAAATCGCAAAATATAGATTCTCATGAAAACTGCGAGCGTGTGCAAGACCCGTATTCAATGCGTTGTATTCCTCAAGTTCATGGGGCATCAAGAAACGCGTATTATCATATTAAAGAACTGGCAGAAATAGAAATGAATTCTGTTACCGATAACCCTATAGTGTTAAGTGAAACTGAAGCTATTTCTGGTGGAAACTTCCACGGTCAGCCTTTAGCAATGGCATTAGATTATGGTGCTATTGCAGCTTCAGAATTAGGAAATATTTCAGATAGACGTTGTTATTTATTACTTGAAGGTAAATTTGGATTACCAAGATTATTAACAAGAGGAGGCGGATTGAACTCAGGTTTTATGATTCCGCAATACACAACGGCAGCATTGGTTACAGAGAATAAAACCTTGTGTTTTCCACCATCAGCAGATAGTATTCCAACATCTTTAGGGCAAGAAGACCATGTGTCTATGGGGAGTATTTCTGGGCGCAAATTCAATCAAATATTAGGAAATATCGAAAAAATATTAGCTATCGAATTAATGTATGGCGCACAAGCTTTAGAGTTTAGAAGGCCAAATACATTTTCAGATATTATTGAAGATAATTTTAAAATAATTAGAGAAAAAGTTCCAAAGTTGGAAGACGATAGACTTTTGAAAGATGATATTAATAATATGATTGAGTTAGTTAAAAATCAAGCTTTCAATTTAAAGTAAATTTAACGATGACATTTCAAAATCAAATATTACAAGGTATTCCAATACAATTACCAATAAAAAAAGAATACCCCAAAAATACCAATAGAGCACCAAAAAGAAAGGATATTTTGTCTGTTAAAGACAAGCAATTGGCAATAAGAAATGCTTTAAGGTATTTTCCAAAAGAATGGCATCAAGAATTGGCTATTGAATTTGCAGAAGAGTTGAAGACCTATGGTAGAATTTATATGTATAGATTTAAACCAGATTATAAAATTTATGCCAGATCTATTTCAGAGTATCCTGCAAAATCTTCGCAAGCAGCAGCCATTATGTTAATGATTCAAAATAACTTAGATCCTGATGTAGCACAACACCCCGAAGAATTAATTACCTACGGTGGTAATGGAGCTGTTTTTCAAAATTGGTCGCAATACTTGTTGGTTATGCAATATTTAGCAACCATGACCAACGAGCAAACTTTACATATATATTCAGGTCACCCAATGGGGTTGTTTCCGTCTTCTAAAAACGCGCCAAGAGTTATTGTTACTAATGGAATGATGATTCCTAATTATTCTCAGCCAGACGATTGGGAGAAATTCAATGCCTTAGGCGTTACACAATATGGACAAATGACGGCGGGTTCCTTTATGTATATTGGACCTCAAGGCATCGTACATGGCACAACCATTACGTTAATGAATGCCTTTCGTAAAATTTTATCAAAAGGAGAAAATTCAAAAGGAAAAATATTTTTAACTGCAGGTTTAGGTGGTATGAGTGGTGCACAACCAAAGGCTGGAAATATTGCGGGATGTATTACCATTGCGGCAGAAGTAAATAAGAACGCAGCAACCAAAAGACACGAGCAAGGTTGGGTTGATGTTTTAATTGATACTATGGATGAGCTGATTGAAAGAGTTAGGCAAGCTCAAGAACATGATGAAGTTGTATCTATCGCTTATATTGGAAACGTCGTGGACATTTGGGAATGTTTTGATGAGGAACATATTTTTATTCATGTAGGTTCAGACCAAACCTCATTGCATATTCCTTGGACAGGGGGGTACTATCCTGTTGGTATTTCGTATGAAGAATCGAATAGGTTAATTTGTGAAGAGCCTAAAGTGTTTAAAGAGAAAGTACAAGAGTCTTTAAGAAGGCACGTCGCAGCAATTAATAAGCATACAGAAAAAGGTACTTATTTTTTTGATTACGGAAATGCATTTTTATTAGAAGCCTCAAGAGCTGGAGCGGCAATTTATAAAACTGAGGAAGGAAAATTTGTTAGCAAAAAACACCTGTCTTCCCTTGGGGAAGAGACCGAGAGATGGGCATACCCGTCGTATGTTCAAGATATTTTAGGACCTATGTGTTTCGATTATGGGTTTGGACCGTTTCGTTGGGTTTGTACATCTGGGAAGCCTGAAGATTTAGAGGCAACGGACGATATTGCGGCAACAGTTTTGCAGGAAATTATGGAAGATTCTCCAGAAGAAATTCAGTTGCAGATGCAGGATAATATTACATGGATTAAAGATGCAAAAAAGAATAAAATGGTTGTGGGTTCTCAAGCACGTATATTATATGCTGATGCCGAAGGACGCACTAAAATTGCCGAAGCATTTAACAATGCCATTGCATCGGGGAAAATAGGACCTGTTGTATTAGGTAGAGACCATCACGATGTAAGTGGAACGGACTCACCATTTCGAGAAACGTCAAACATTTATGATGGGAGTAAGTTTACAGCAGATATGGCTATTCACAATGTAATTGGAGATAGTTTTAGAGGAGCCACTTGGGTATCTATACACAATGGTGGTGGTGTTGGCTGGGGCGAAGTGGTAAACGGCGGATTTGGTATGTTGTTAGATGGTACTAAGGAGGCAGAATCACGTTTAAAAAGTATGTTGTTTTACGATGTGAATAACGGGATTGCCCGTAGAAGTTGGGCAAGGAACAATGAGGCTATTTTTGCTATAAAAAGAGAAATGGAACGAACACCACATTTAAAAGTAACCTTACCTAACTTAGTAGAAGATAAACTTTTAACTAATTTATTTTAATGACGACCATATTTAAAAACATTAAAGAGTTAATTCAAATAAGAACCGAACCAGTTTCATTTGTTTCAGGAAAAGAAATGAATAAATTACCTACCATTAAAAATGCTTTTTTAGTAGTAGAAAACGGTTTGATTTCTGATTTTGGGTCTATGGACGATTGTCCTGAAATTGAAGGCGAGATTGTTGATGTAACGGGAAAAATGATATTGCCGTCTTGGTGCGATTCGCACACACACATTGTATATGCAGGACATAGAGAAGATGAATTTGTAGATAGAATTAAGGGGTTGTCTTATAAAGATATAGCAAATAATGGTGGCGGTATTTTAAACTCGGCTAAGAAACTACAACAAACCTCAGAAGAAGATTTATATGAGCAAAGTAAAGTACGTTTAGAAGAGGTAATGCAATTAGGTACAGGAGCTATAGAAATTAAATCGGGGTATGGATTAACTAAAGACGCCGAATTAAAAATGCTTCGAGTAATTAAAAAACTGAAAGCGAACTATCCTATAGAAATTAAAGCTACTTTTTTAGGGGCACATGCTGTTCCAACTGAATATAAATCCAATAAAGATGCCTATTTAAAAATACTTATTGATGATGTTTTACCAAAAGTTGCAGAAGAAAAATTAGCTGAATATATCGACATTTTTTGTGAGACGGGATACTTTTCGGCTGCTGATACGGAGTTGATTTTAGAAGCTGGAAAGGCGTATGGGTTGATTCCAAAAATTCATGTCAATCAATTTACAGCAATTGGAGGGGTTCAGGCGGGAGTAAAATACAATGCGTTATCGGTAGATCATTTAGAGGAAATGAGAGATGACGACATTGCTGCGCTTCAAAATACTACAACAATGCCAGTGGCTTTACCAGGGTGTTCGTACTTTTTAAATATTCCATATACGCCAGCACGCAAAATGATTGATGCTGGTTTGCCATTGGCATTGGCAACAGATTACAATCCAGGATCAACACCTTCTGGAAACATGAATTTTGTGGTATCTACAGCCTGCATAAAAATGAAAATGACACCCGAAGAAGCTATAAATGCATCAACCATTAATGGGGCTTATGCTATGGGATTAGAACATAAAGTGGGTTCCATAACAAAAGGAAAAGACGCTAATTTAATACTTACAAAGCCAATAAACTCTTATGGGTTTATCCCTTATGCTTTTGGGGTTAATCAAATAGAAAAGGTGTATATAAGAGGTGAAGTATTTAAATGAGATAATAAAATTATAAAAACAGGTTGACTAATTCAAAAATGACGACTATTTTAAGTCGTTATTTAAAACTCAAGTAGCAATACTTGAGTTTTTTATTTTTTAGCTTTTTTATGTAATATTTAAGATATAAGTTCGACATAAACTTGTATATTAATCGTTAAAAATTTCTCAGAGTTTTTGCTTTGAGTTTCTATTTTAAAATTGTCATTCCTCAGGAAAGGGAATCTAAACAAAAATTTAAAAATGCAAAAAACATATTACGATCCTGCCGATTTAAGAAAATTTGGAAACATTACAGAATGGAGTGAAGAATTAGGAACTAAATTTTTCGATTATTATAGTTCTGTTTTTAAAGAAGGTGCTTTAACAGCGCGTGAAAAATCATTGATTGCTTTGGCTGTTTCGCATACCGAAAAATGCCCGTATTGCATTGACGCCTATTCTAAAGATGGTTTGCAACGTGGAATTACTAAAGAAGAAATGATGGAAGCGGTTCATGTTGGTGCAGCAATTAAAAGTGGGGCAGCTTTAGTACATGGTGTTCAAATGATGAATAAAGTAAATAAATTGGAAATGTAAACAGAGAACCAATTTTTGATTTTCAAAAATTGTGTGAATCGTTTATCCTGAGTGTAGTCGAAGGATCAAAATAAAAAACAATTAATGGCAATAAAGTCTCTACATAAACGCGAAAGCGATTTAGCAAATAGTAATAGGCAATTAGATATTTTATCTAACGGCATTTTTCAAAATGGAGAATTGCCAACTTTTAAAGCTAAAATTTCTGAAACAAATCAATTTCCGCTTAAAGCGAAAAAATTAGAAATTCTTCAAATAAATGTTGGTTACATGTGCAATCAAGTATGCGAACATTGCCATGTTGATGCGGGACCCGACAGAAAAGAAATTATGATACGAGAAACCATGCAACAATGTCTCGATGTTATTAAAAATACAGGGGCACACACCTTAGATTTAACAGGAGGTGCACCCGAAATGAATCCTAATTTTAGATGGTTTGTTGAAGAAGCTGCAAAAGCTGGTATTAAAGATTTTATTGTTCGTTCTAATTTAACCATTATTAGAGCAAATAAAAAGTATTACGATTTACCAGAATTTTTTAAAAAACACAATGTGCATGTAGTGAGTTCGATGCCACACTGGACACGCGGAAAAACTGATAAACAAAGAGGTGATGGTGTTTTTGATAAATCTATAAAAGCCTTACAAGAATTAAATGCTGTGGGCTATGGTATGCCAGATAGTAATCTTAAATTAGATTTGGTTTATAACCCTTCGGGCGCATTTTTGCCTGGAGATCAAGTAGCTATGGAAAAGGATTTTAAAAAGGCTTTAAAAGAAGATTTTAATATTCAGTTTCATAATTTATTCGCTATTACCAATTTACCAATAAGTCGATTTTTAGATTATCTTATTGCTTCAGAGAATTACGAAGATTATATGTATGCCTTGGTAGAAGCTTATAATCCTATGGCTGTTGCTAATGTAATGTGTACCAATACGCTTTCGGTAAGTTGGGATGGTTATTTGTTCGATTGCGATTTTAATCAAATGCTAGAACTACCTGTAAATAGTAAAGCGAAACACATTTCCGATTATAACGAAGAATTACTTGAAGGCCGAAACATTGTTATTTCTCAACATTGCTATGGTTGTACTGCTGGAGCAGGAAGTAGTTGTCAGGGTGTAGTTGCGTAAAATGAAAAAGTTTACAATATATATACTTGTCTTAGTTTCAACTTTTGGTTTTTCTCAGAACAAACTTTCTAAGTTATTAAATGAATTTAATAATGAAAGTATTCCTTATATAACAGTTGAAGAACTGTCCACTCAAAAAAACAAAACCATTCTTTTAGACTCAAGAGCGTTAGAAGAATATAAAATAAGCCATTTAAAAAATGCTATTCATGTGGGGTATGATAATTTCAATATTAAAAAAACAACTAAGCAATTAAAAGATAAAACACAAACCATAGTGGTGTATTGCTCTTTGGGTATTCGTTCTGAAGATATTGCCGAAAAGCTTAAAAAAGCAGGATATAAGAATGTCTATAATTTATATGGTGGTATTTTTGAATGGAAAAATAACCATTTTAAAATATATGATTCTAATGACGTTGAAACTGAAAAGGTGCATACATTTAATGAAGCATGGAGTAAATGGTTAAAAAAAGGAATAAAAGTTTATGACTAAAGAACTTATTATAGTGTTTGTTAAAAACATTAAGTTAGGAAAAGTAAAAACACGATTAGCTAAAACTATAGGCAATCAAGCAGCGTTTGATGTTTATAGCGAATTGGTAAAAGTAACAGAAAATGCCATTAAAAATATAGAAACAGATAAGCGCATATACTTTTCTGATGCTATAGTTGAAGCAATCTGGGGCAATAATTATAAAGCTGTTCAAAAAGGTGTTAATTTAGGTGAAAGAATGAAACATGCTTTTAAAAAAGGGTTTGATGATGGCTATGAGCGCATTGTTTTAATAGGGTCAGATTTGCCAGATATTAGCTCAGAGCATATTAAAAATGGACTAAATGCTTTGCAAAATAATGAAGTTGTTTTTGGACCAGCAATAGATGGAGGATATTATCTTATTGGTCTTTCAGAATTAAAACCGTTTGTTTTTGATAATAAACCTTGGAGTCAGTCAAATTTACTTGAAGACACTCTTAAAGAGCTGCAGCTAAAAAATATAACTCATACGCTATTGCGCCCTTTAAATGATATTGATACATTTGAAGATTTGGAAGCCTCAGATTTCTATAATTCAAATAAAAATTTAAAACAAAAAATAGAGCAATTAAACGATTAAATAATTGTTTAAATGAGAGAACAAAGTGGTGATATAAGTTCTTAATTTGTTTTAACAAATTTTATTTTAAAAAATTAAACATGCTTAAATACATTGAAGAAACAGTAAGCTATTTACAAGATAAAGGATTTGAAAGTCCAGAACTAGGAATAATTTTAGGAACTGGTTTGGGGCAGCTTATAAATAATATAGATGTTATAAAAGAGGTTAGTTATAACCATATTCCTAATTTCCCAACGGCGACAGTAGAATTCCATAAAGGCAAACTTATATATGGAAAAATAGAAGGTAAAAAGGTTATAGTTATGCAAGGGCGTTTCCATTTATACGAAGGGTACACGTTACAGGATGTTACGTTTCCAGTGCGTATTATGGAAAAGCTAGGTATAAAAACCTTATTAGTTTCAAACGCAGCAGGTGCTATTAATTTAAACTTTAAAAAAGGCGAACTTATGGTTATTAACGATCATATCAACCTTCAGGGTGGTTCTCCGTTAGCATTTAAAGGTATTGAAGAATTGGGGGAACGCTTTACAGACATGAGTGAACCTTACAGTTTAGATATAAACGCAAAATTTAAAGACATAGCAAAGAACAACAATATTAAGCTACATCAAGGGGTGTACGCAAGTGTTGTAGGACCTCAGTTAGAAACTAAGGCAGAATACAGAATGCTTAAAATTATTGGAGCAGATGCCGTAGGAATGAGTACAGTACCAGAAATTATTGTCGCCAATCATTTAAATTTAAAAGTAGCAGCTATTTCGGTTTTAACAGACGAGTGCGATCCAGATAATTTAAAACCTGTAGATATTGGCGAAATTATTGCTATGGCTGGAAAAGCAGAACCAGATATGATTACGCTATTTACAGAATTAATAAAAACCCTTTAACAATAAAAAAGTCGTGTAATATTAGTTACATGCTATTTTTAGTAAAGAGTTTACTTTTAAAGCGACAAACAAGGTTAATTAAATATAAAATAAGCAGATGAGTTATTTAGAAACAACCCACGATGTATATAAAGAAGCGGCACTAACACCAGATGTTGGACTATGCTGTACCACAAACCCCATTTGGGAGTTACCAGGATTAAAAATTCCTCGTATTATGCAAGAAATGAATTATGGCTGTGGTTCTACCGTGCATGCACGCGATTTAACCAATAACCCTAAAACATTATATGTTGGTGTTGGTGGCGGTATGGAATTATTGCAATTCTCATATTTTAATCGTCAAAAAAATGGCGTTGTAGGTATTGATGTGGTTGATGAAATGTTAGAAGCATCACGAAAAAACTTTATAGAAGCCGAAGCCCAAAACCCTTGGTTTAAAAGTGAATTTGTAGATCTTAAAAAAGGAGATGCTATGAACCTTCCCGTTGAAGATAATAGTATTGATGTTGCGGCTCAAAATTGCTTATTCAATATTTTTAAAGCTGAAGATTTAAAAAAGGCTATAGCCGAAATGTACCGTGTTTTAAAACCTCATGGCAGGTTAGTAATGAGCGACCCTACTTGCGAGCAACCCATGAATGATGTACTTAGAAATGATGAACGATTAAGAGCCTTGTGCTTAAGTGGTAGTTTACCAATTGCAGAATATGTTAAGGCACTTACTGATGCTGGTTTTGGTACTATTGAAATTCGTGCTAGAAAACCATACAGGATTTTAGACCCTAAAAATTATCCAACAGACGAGTTAATTTATATAGAATCTATAGAGGTTGCCGCAATTAAAGATCCTATGCCAGCAGATGGTCCTTGTATTTTTACAGGAAAAGCAGCGATTTATTATGGTGATGAGGAATATTTTGATGACAAAGCAGGTCATGTATTATTAAAAAATCAGCCATTAGCCATTTGCGATAAAACAGCAGAAGCTTTAAAACAGCAAAATAGAGACGATATTTATTTTAGCGAATCTACATATCATTATGATGGTGGAGGTTGTTGTTAAGCCAAAATGGTTTTTGATAAAAATTTGATAGAAAAAACTAGTAATAATAAAAAAGGTTCCCAATAAGGAACCTTTTTTATTGAAACTAATTAAAAAATTAATTTCCTGTTTTAACTTCTTTAATTTTTTTGTTTACTGCATCAGTAGCATCGTTTACTGCTTCGGTAGCTGTTTCAGTAGCATTATCTACAGTTTCTTCAACTGCATCTTCAGCAGCTTTAACAACATCGGTTGCTGTTTTTTTAATAGAATCAGTGGTTGCTTCAACAACATCAGTAGTTGTCTCAACAGCATCATTTACAGCGTCAGTAGCTGTTTCAGTAACATTTTCAACGGCATCTTCTACAGATGATTCCGCTTTTTTAGCATCTCTACACGATGTAAAAGACAGACTTAGTACTAATAATACCGCGGTACTTAATAATAATTTTTTCATTTGGTTTTGTTTTAGTGTTAATTGTTTTAGTTTATAATCAATATAATAACTTATTATTGATTGTCTTGCCTAATTATGTTAAAATTTTAACATTTGTCATTTATATACGTAGATAATCAAGTATTTGGATGACGGCACCTTTATTTTTTTCAATAAACTCTAAATTTTGGTGTCCCGCACGACTTCTTTTTGCGTCGTCTTTAATTAAGGAATTAAGAATAGAATTAAAGTCTTTTTGTGTAGAAATATCAAACATACCTTCGTTTAATATCATGGCTTTAGCTTCGGGGAATTTAGAGTGATTATTTCCAATAATTATTGGAATTCCAAAAACAGCAGGTTCTAAAGTATTGTGTAAACCTGTGTTTCCTAATGCACCGCCAACATAAGCAATATCTGCATAGGTGTATATTTTAGAAAGTAACCCTATAGTGTCAATAATAAAAACTTTAGCCGAGGTTAGTTCATGATTTTCTTTTTCAGAAAACAGTAATGATTCAACCTGTAGTTTTTCTTGAAAACTTTTTATTTGCGACACTTTAATATTATGCGGGGCTATAATAAATTTAACATCTTTTGGTGCTTCCGTATTAATATAGTTTAAAAGCATAGTTTCGCCTTCTGGCCACGTACTACCAGCAACCACACATAACTTATCATCTTTAAAAGTTTCAATAAAATCAAGATGATTATTTTGTTGCAACTGGCTATAAACACGATCAAACCTAGTATCGCCAGATATAGTAACATTATTATAATGTATACTATGAAGCAGTGTTTTTGAAATTTTATTTTGTGTAAAAATATGTTCAAAAGCAAATAATGCGTCTCTTAATTCGTGTCCATAAGACTTAAAAAACGATTGGTTTTTTCTAAACGAAGCAGAAATTAAAATAGCGCGTAAACGCCGTTTTTTCAGCTCCTTTAAAAAGTTAGGCCAAATATCATATTTAACAAAAACAGTAAGTTCTGGATTTATAATGTTGAAAAATGTTTCGGCATTTTGCTTTGTATCTATTGGCAAATAAATAACAACATCTGCTACTGGTGAATTTTTACGAATTTGATACCCAGAAGGGGAAAAAAACGAAAGGACTATTTTATGGTTTTTGTAATGGGCTCTAATGGCTTTAAAAACGGGTAGACCTTGTTCGTATTCACCTAACGATGCGCAATGAAACCATAGTGTTTTATCGTTTTTTGTGATGGATTTATTTAAAATATTAAAGGTATTATGGCGTCCTTCAACACCAAGTTTAATTTTAGTGCTAAAAGGCGCAACAAGTTTTAAACCAAACTGTGTAAGACGAATACCTATATTATATATAAAACTCAATTTCTTTCTTTGTTGCTAAAATACATTTCTTTGAAAGAAAACCATTGGTTACGTGTATGAATTTTGTAATTTTGTAGACTACAAACCCACATGGGTATTCATTAAAAATAGTCTTAATTTTTTTAGATGAAGAAAATTCAAATGGTCGACCTAAAAGGTCAATATAACAATATTAAAGATGTTGTAAATCCTGCCATTCAGGAAGTTATTGAAACTACCGCATTTATAAATGGTCCTAAAGTTCATGAGTTTCAGAAAAATTTAGAACAATATTCGGGTGTAAAACATGTAATTCCTTGTGCAAACGGAACGGATGCATTACAAATAGCTATGATGGGCTTGGGATTAAAACCAGGTGATGAAGTTATTACTGCCGATTTTACTTTTGCTGCAACTGTTGAAGTTATTGCTTTGCTTAACTTAACCCCCGTTTTGGTAGATGTTAATTCTGATGATTTTAATATTAATATTGATGCTTTAAAGAACGCTATTACCCCAAAAACAAAAGCCATAGTGCCAGTTCATTTATTTGGTCAGTGTGCCAATATGGATGCTATTATGGAAATTGCAAATGAAAATAATTTATTTGTAATTGAAGATAATGCCCAAGCTATTGGAGCAACGTACACAGATAAAAATGGTGTAAAAACAAAAGCTGGAGCTATAGGACATGTATCGGCGACATCTTTTTTCCCGTCTAAAAACTTAGGGTGTTATGGCGATGGTGGTGCAATTTTTACCAATAATGATGATTTGGCTCATACCATTAGAGGTATTGTTAATCATGGTATGTACGTAAGGTATCATCATGATGTAGTTGGTGTAAATTCTAGATTAGATAGTATTCAAGCGGCTGTATTAGATGCTAAATTACCACATTTAGATACGTATAATAGAAAGCGGCGAGAGGCGGCAAATAAATATGATAATGCGTTTAAAGCTATTGATAATATAGAAACACCTTATAGAAACGGTGGTGACGATAGTCATGTGTTTCATCAATACACATTGAAAATAAAAGGCGTCGACAGAGATGCCTTAGCGCAACATTTAAATGAAAATAATATTCCTTGTGGTGTGTACTATCCAATTCCGCTTCATAAACAAAAAGCATATTTAGATGCTCGATATAATGAAGCTAATTTTAAGGTTACCAACCAATTGGTGCAAGAAGTTATTTCGTTACCAATGCACACAGAATTAGATGATGAGCAAATAGAATATATTACATCAACAATTATAAAATTTATAAATGGATAAAATATTAGTTACTGGCGGATTGGGTTTTATAGGATCGCATACCGTTGTTGAATTACAAAATGAAGGTTACGAAGTTGTTATTATTGATGATTTATCAAATTCATCTGAAAGTGTTTTAGATGGCATTATATCTATTACTGGAAAAACACCAATTTTTGAAAAATTAGATTTAAAAGATAAGGCAGGTGTAGAAGCGTTTTTTAAAAACCATAACGACATAAAAGGTGTTATTCATTTTGCAGCTAGTAAAGCGGTTGGAGAAAGTGTAAAAGAGCCATTATTGTATTACGAAAATAATATTAGCACTCTAGTTTATATTCTTAAAGAATTACAAAAACTGCCTTCTGCAGGTTTTATTTTCAGTTCATCTTGTACTGTTTATGGACAAGCCGATGAGCTGCCAATTACCGAAAATGCAACAGTAAAACAGGCAGAATCTCCTTATGGAAATACCAAACAAATAGGCGAAGAGATAATTAGTGATACTTGTAAAGTAACACCAAATTTAAAAGCTATAGCGTTGCGTTATTTTAATCCTGTTGGGTCGCACGAAACAGCTAAAATTGGAGAACTTCCTATAGGAGTACCACAAAATTTAGTACCTTTTATTACGCAAACAGCAATAGGTATTCGTCAAGAACTTTCGATTTTTGGAGATGATTATCCAACTCCAGATGGGACTTGTATTCGCGATTATATTCATGTGGTAGATTTGGCAAAAGCCCATGTTGTAGCACTTAATAGGTTGTTACAAAATAAGAATAAATCAAACTACGAAACATTTAATTTAGGAACAGGAACAGGAAGTTCGGTATTAGAAGTTGTGCAAGCATTTGAAAAAGTTTCTGGCGAAAAGCTTAATTATAAAATTGTTGGAAGACGAGAAGGCGATATTATTTCGGCGTATGCAAATACTACAAAAGCAAATGAAGAATTAGGTTGGAAAACAGAGCTTAATTTAGAAGATGCAATGCGTTCTGCATGGAAATGGGAGCAAGTGGTTAGAAAAAAAGGTTAAAAATCTTTTTCTATTTCAGAAACCGATAAGTTTATAGGTATACTTATTTTGGTAAATACTTTACCTAATTTGTTGTAAATGCTAAGGGTGTAGTTTTCGCCATAAAGGGTGTCTAATCTCTCTTTTATATTATTAAGACCAGTACCTTTTTTTAATAAGGCAGACAGTTTTTCCTTTAATTCTTTTCCGTTGTTTTGAACCTTTATAACAAGATTGTTGTTTTTCTTATAAATATCTATTAGAATATTTAACGATATATGTTTTTTACCATAACCATGTTTGGTTGAGTTTTCAATTACAGGTTGAATAATCATATTAGGAACCAAAATATTTTCAAGACCTTCTTCAACATTAAGTTGAATGTTTAATTGATCGGAAAAACGAGCTTCTTTAATTTGAATGTATTTTTTTAAGATAAATAGTTCTTCTTGAAATTCAATTAAATTCTGATCTTTTTTTTCTAAAACATTTCTTAAAAGATCACTTAAATCTACAACCATGCTCTTCGATTTTTCAATGCTAATATCCATTAACGAGTGAATGCTATTTAACGAATTAAAAAGAAAGTGCGGATGCATTTGAGATTGTAAAAACTTTAAATGTGTTTTAGAAAGTTGCTCTTGAAGTTTAGCTGTTTGTACTTTACTATCTTGAATCATTTCAAAATAATAATACATATAAATAATGGTTACTAAGGCTAAGTATATTAAAAAATGCAAATCGATTAGCCTAATATAAGATAAAAAAACGCTATGAAAAGAGTTGCTTAAATCTTTTATAGGAGTACCGTAGTTATCTATAATCCAAGAAAATCCAAGAGTAAACGCTCCAATAAAAAAAGAAAAGAAAAAGTGTATTAAAGCAATATAAATTAGCTTGGTTTTTTTTTGCATCATCATTTTTGTGGTAAATGCAATAAATATCATAAACAACATAATGAGTGCCCAATCTAGCATATTCCAAAGTATAAAATCGCCCCAATCTACAGGTCTGTTTGAATACATTCTTAAATAAGCATTTTTGCCTGCATAAATAATTACAAACACTAAATAGACTAAAGATAAGATGCCTAAAAGTTTAAAGTCGATGTATTTTTTTAGCGTATTAATCATAAAATTAAGATTTCAAATAATTAAATCCCCATTATTTTTTGAAACTCTTTTTTATGAGTTTTACTAATTCTAAATAATTTATCATCCAACATTTTCACATCTATTTCACCATAATTTGAATATAAAACTTCTTTAATTAATGAGGTGTTTATTATGGTAGATCTATGAATTCGAATAAAATTAAATGATTTTAATTGATCTAATAATGAGTTGAGAGATTCTCGTAAAAGATATTTTTTTTGTTCAGTAAAAATTTCGGCATAGTAACCAGAAGCTTGAATATATTTAATATCATTTTTTTCAATAAATGAAACTTTGCCATTAGCTTTAATAGCTAATTTGGAATGTTTAATTTCTGAAAATTCTTCATTTGGGTTTTCAATATACTTTAGTAAGTTATTTATTTTTTTATTTAATCCGCTATTAGATTCGTTAGACGAAAACAATTCGATGACTTTGTTTGTTGATTGAAAGAAACGCTCGTCTTTAAAAGGTTTTAATAAATAATCGAAAGCAAAAAAATCAAATGCCTTTAGTGCAAACTCGTCAAATGCAGATATAAAAATAATTAGAGGCATTATGGCTTCGTCTATTTCTTTAAGGATATCAAACCCCGTCATATCTGTTATTTGAATGTCAAGAAAAATAAGATCTGGTTTGTGCACCGTTATAGCATTTATTGCTTCTTTTCCAGAACTACATTCTTCAATAACTTCAATATCATTTATGTCATTTAATAAATTAGAAACTCTTTTTCTTGCTAAGAATTCATCATCTATTATTAAAGCTTTTATGGGGGCACTCATAAGGGATTATTAATATTATATTTCGAATCTAGTATAAAAAAATGACATATAGTATTAGTTAAACGCCATTTACTGCATTAAAAAGGGTTTTTAAATCATCTAAATTTAATTTTAATTCAATAAAAAAGACGTTCAAATCAATTTATACTAACCTGATTATAAATATTCGGTTTTAACGACATTCATATTAAAAGTAACCGTTTTAGTGGCAACAGTAGTTATCATTGATATGTTATACATAGAGGGAATTTGTCATTTTTACTCCTAATACTGTTTTGTACATTCAATATACAAAATAAGTTAATCAAATCATTTTTAAGATATATCAAATCATACTTATATATCAAAGTGAGTTAAACGTCTTCTTTTGTTATTGCAATTGTAAAAGGTAAGGTGGTTTTAAAAGCTTTACTGTTATTCTTAAAAAGTTCCACTAGACTTTGACTTAGTGAAGTGATTTTTTTGAATTAGTCCTTTAAAAAATATCAAGACTACCTGCCTTTTATCAATCTGCATTGACTAATTCAAACTATAAAATATGAAAACAACGTTTAGTAGAATGCTGACGCTAATTCTAGCGTTTGTTGTGCAATTAACTCTTGCACAAGAAAAAAAGGTGTCTGGAAAAATTTCAGATGCGAACAACTTACCACTCCCAGGAGCCACAGTTGTAATTCAAGGAACTACAAATGGTACATCATCAGATTTCGATGGCAATTATTCAATCACAGCAAATACAGGCGATATTCTTGTATTTGGTTATGTAGGTTATGCATCGCAATTAGTAACAGTTGGAGAATCAAATACAATTAATGTATCCTTAGAAACCGATAATACTTTAGAAGAGGTTGTTGTTATAGGTTCTGCATCAGGAAAGTCGACAAAGGAGTTGAGTTTTTCTATAGGGCAAGTTAAAAACGAACTTCTTGAAAATGTTCCTGCAACTAATATAGCTGCGGCATTACAAGGAAAAATATCTGGTGTTTCTGTTTCGCCTACAGGCGGGCAACCAGGTAGCGATGTCTCTATTCAATTAAGAACTGCAAACTCTTTAGCAACAGGACAACAACCACTTATTATTGTTGATGGTGTAATTTTAGAAGGCGGTTTAGCAGATATAAATACAGAAGATGTTGCTCGTATTGAAGTTGCTAAAGGAGCAGCAGGAGCATCATTATATGGGTCTAGAGCTTCAAATGGGGTAATTCAAATATTCACAAAAAGAGGGAAAGGGAATGATAAGGTTAGTGTAACTTATAGAACCGAATTAGGTTGGAAAAACATTTCAGATAAATATGATTTAGCAACAACCCATCGCTTTAAAATGACTGCTGATGGTTCTGCTTTCGATTTAACAAGTGGATCTAGAGAAGTTGATACCGATGGCTTAAGTGATAACTTGTATCCGTCAAATATTGTATTTGATTATCAAGATGAAATATTTGATACAGGCGTATTTAATTCGCACTATGCTTCTGTTACTGGAGGCGGAGAAAAGGCAAGGTATCTTTTTTCTTATCAAAGACTTCAAGATGAAGGAATAATTGCATTAGTTGACGATTACCGTAGAGATAATTTCAGGCTAAATTTAGATAATAATATTTCAGATAAAGTAAGTTTAAAAACATCATTTTTTTACAGTAATTCTAATAGAGATGCCAATTTAAGCGGAGGAACTGCGGCTGCTAACCCACTATTTGAAGCCTTACTTACAGAACCTATTTACGATTGGAATGCAGTTAATGAAGAAGATGGTTCACCATATAATTTTGACAGCAACACATTCGACCCAAATATTTATAATCCACTTTACGAATTAGCAAACGATGATAAAGTAGAAAAAAGAAACCGTTTTTTGGGTAATGTATCTTTAGATTATAAGGTATTACCATGGTTAAAATTAAATGGTGCTTATTCAGTTGATTTTGAAAATAACACGTTTGAAGATTATATTCCAAAAGGATATTTGTCTGCAAGTCCTGATGGGCAAGCTCAAAATATAGGGTTTATTCAACGATCTAATTTTAATGGTAGAGCACAAAACATTAGATTAAATAGTTTAATATATACATCGTTTGGTGCTGAGGATGCGTTTAATTTAAACTTAAGATTAAGTTATCTACACGAAAGGTATACCAATGAATTTAATAATGCCGAAGGCTATAACTTAGCGGTGTCAGGAATTAGGTCATTAGATAATATTGCAGGTGGCCCTACGGTATCATCTGCAACCCAAGAAATTCTTACTGATAGTTACTTTGCTGTTGGCGATTTTGATTATAAAAAGAAATATATATTTAGTGGGGTAATACGAAGAGAAGGATCGTCTCTTTTTGGTCCAGATACAAGGTGGGCCAATTATTTTAGAACAAGTGTCGCTTATCGTATAACAGAAGATATTGAAATTCCAGGCATTCAAGAATTTAAGTTAAGAGGGTCTTATGGTACAGCAGGTATTAGGCCAACATACGAAATGCGATTTGAAACATTTAATCTTCAAAATGGATCACCTACAAAAGCTACTTTAGGAAATAATCAATTAAAACCAGCAAAAACTGGAGAGCTAGAGTTAGGTGTAAATATCGACTTTTTAAATAAATTTTCCTTTGAGTTTAATTATGTAAAAGCGATAACTGAAGACCAAATATTAAGAGTCCCATTATCTGCATCAACAGGGTTTGGTGCGCAATGGAGAAATGCTGGTGAAATTGATGCAACAACATATGAAGCATCATTAAATTATAATATAATTGATAACGAAAACTTTTTATGGAATATGGGTGTGGTTTGGGATAAATCTGAACAAAAAATTAGCCGTTTAGATGTACCATCATATTTAACTGGTCCAGGAACTCAAGAAACAACGCTTTTTAGAATTGAAGAAGGGCAAAACTTTGGAGCACTGTATGGTAACATATACATTAGAAGTTTATCAGATTTACCATCAGGCTTAAATGCTAGCGATTTTACTATTAATCAATTTGGGTATGTAGTAGATGCTGCAACAGGCAGTACTCCTGTAAAAAAGGTTGATAGCTCCGGAAATGAGTTCTTTATTATGGGAGATATTACACCAGATTTTAGAATGGCATTTAATACAACGTTTAAATATAAAAACCTAGCATTATATACCCTTTTTGATTGGAAACAAGGTGGCGATATTTATAATAAAACAAAACAGTGGTTATACCGAGACGGTAGGCACACAGATATTACTAGCGGGTTGCCATATAATTTCTTTCAAGGGTTGTATAATACTAATTTAGCTAGTTCTGCTTTTGTTGAAGATGGCACTTTTGTAAAATTACGAGAACTATCCCTTTATTATACGCTCGATTCTAAAACATTAGGAAATATTGGAAACTTTATTGATGCTGTTAAGTTTGGCTTTATAGGTAGAAATTTAATTACATGGACAGATTATTCGGGGTCCGATCCAGATATAACAAATCAATCAGAATCTAATAGAGCAAATTTAACATCAAGAGATACAGATGGTGTTGGTAGTGATGTAAATACACCAGGTGGAGACCCTAATGTATTTAAAGTAGATAACTTTCCTTATCCATCTACAAAAACATATAGTTTTTCTGTTCAATTAACATTTTAAAAAAATAAAAATGAAAAAATATAATTTTAACAAAATACATTACGCGCTTGCTAGTTTTATGTTGCTCATTTTTTCGTGTAGCAATGAAATACATAATGTTGTAAACTCCAATAATCCAGATAGAAATCAAGTTTTAGCAACTGGTTCCGATTTAATTGGTGTTACAAGTGGAGGGTTTGTTACGTGGTGGCAAGCTAATGGTAGAGATTTATACCCACCTTTGGCTGTGGCTGGAGATATAGCAACATGTTCTTGGGGTAATTTTGGTATGAGAGTGTTATCTAGCGAACCAAGAAATCCCATTATTAATGCATCATCTTGGGCAGATATAAGCGTTTTAGAGCAACCATGGCAAGGTAATTATGGAGCTATTTCATCAGCAAACGATGTTTTAGGTGCTATTAATAATAATGGCATTACTTGGGTTTCAGGTGGTGTTGATAATACGCCAATGGTTTCTGCAGCTTCTTATTTATTAAGAGGACTTTCTTATGGGTATTTAGGATTGTTGTTTGAAAAAGGGTTTGAGGTTGATGAAAATACCGATTTAACCCAAAATTTAGAGTTTGTTACATATCAACAATTAATTACTATGGCATTATCAGATTTAGATAGTGCTATTTCGCTTGCTAATTCAAATACTTTCGAAATACCAAATACGGTTATAAATGGCGTTACCATATCTGATGCAAAGTTAATTAGACTTTGTAATTCTTTTAAAGCACGATTTATAGTGCAATCAGCAAGAAATATGACAGAAACAAATGCTATTGATTGGAATCAAATAAAAACGCTAACCGAAAATGGCATAACTGAAGATTTTGGTCCTATGGGAGATGATGGTATAAGTTGGTGGAACAACTCCAATGTTTTAATGGATTCACCAAATGGGTTTGGACCGTTTGGAGCAAGGCTAGATATGAGGCTTGTAAAGCTTTTAGATCCTAGTCAACCAGAGTTTTTCCCAGGAACTTCTGGGTCTACTTTAGATAATCCTGAAATGACTAGTGCCGATGCTAGAGTAGGAGTTGGTAGAGATTTTGAATTTAGACCAGACATACTATTCCGTTCAGAAAGAGGAAGATTTCATTTCTCTCATTATATCCATACACGTTTTTTAAATGATCCTACGTTTTCGGATGGTGCTGATGCTAAACAAATTAAAACATTTACGTTTGAAGATAATAGGCTGATATTGGCTGAAGCAAAAGCGAGGTTAAATGATTTATCTGGAGCAGTTGCAGATATTAATGCTAGCTCTAGAATAACACGAGGAAACCTTGCTGAATTGACAGGAGCCGAATCTCAACAAGACATTCTAGATGCTATTTTTTACGAGCGGTATATAGAATTATTTAATACTGCGGTAGGTAGTGGTTATTTTGATAGAAGAAGAACCAATGATTTGCAAGTTGGAACATTTAGGCATTTACCAGTGCCATCATCAGAATTAGAAGTGTTAAGTCAATCACTTTATACGTTAGGAGGAACTAACGCAGATCCAACAGGGGTTGTACCTCATTACGATTTAACATCAGTTCCAGAAAGAACAGACGATAATTTTATTCCAACGTTCAATTAACTAAAATTGACTACTGACTAACTTTTGAAAAGGCTGCTGTAAAAGGCAGTCTTTTTGTTTTAGAATTTCCCGAATAATTTTTAATGATGGCTAAACAGGTTTAACTGCATATTCAAAAAGTCTAAATGACTTTTATAAAAACACTCTAAAGAATTAAGATTTAGCTTCTTTTTTCTTTCTAAAACTGGCAATAACCAAAATAATCATACCTGTAGTTACAGATAAATCTGCCATATTAAAAATACCTGTTCTAAACATACCACCAAAATCTAGATGCCAAAAGTCGGTTACTTTACCAAATACTATTCTGTCAAAAACATTAGCGATACCACCACCAATAATACTTGAGAAAGCAAAAAGAGAAAATTTATCTAGAGTTTTGTCTTTTATAATATGGCGCAAAACAAAGCCCAATACAACAATAGGTAAAATGAGTAAAAGTAATATTCTAAACGTGTTGTTTAATTCGCTTCCCATGCCTAAAAATGCTCCTTCGTTTTCTACATGATGTAAGGTAAAATAGTTGCCAATAATGTCGCTAACATCGCCTTTAGCAATATTAGCTCGTACCCAAATTTTTGAAATTTGATCTAAAGCAATAGTAATAACAATAACTAATAGAATATAAATATTACGTTTTGTAAGTTTCATCTATATTACTTTTCAAAAGTTGCTGAAGCTGTTTGCGATTCTCTATTTATCTTTTTTACTAAACCTTGTAAAACTTTATCAGGACCAACTTCAGTAAATAAAGAAGCGCCGTCTGCTATCATTTGTTGTACAGACTGCGTCCAACGCACAGGAGCAGTTAATTGAGATATTAAGTTTGCTTTAATAGCATTTTCATCAGTAACGGCATTTGCTGTTACATTCTGGTAAATTGGACAATTTGGTTTACTAAACGTTGTGTTTTCAATTGCAGCAGCTAATTCTTCTCGTGCAGGTTCCATTAAAGGAGAATGAAAAGCTCCACCAACTGGTAGTACTAATGCGCGACGAGCACCTTCTTCTTTTAAAGACTCGCAAGCTTTATTTATAGCCTCAACTTCACCAGAAATCACTAATTGTCCTGGGCAATTGTAGTTAGCAGCAACAACAACACCATGAGTTGTTGTGCATATTTTTTCAACAATATCATCATCTAAACCTAATACTGCTGCCATAGTGCTTGGTTGTAATTCGCAAGCTTTTTGCATTGCCATAGCACGTTGAGATACTAATTTTAAACCGTCTTCAAAGTTTAAAGTACCGTTTGCTACCAATGCTGAAAATTCCCCAAGCGAATGTCCTGCAACCATATCTGGCTTAAAACTATCGCCTAAAGTTTTAGCTAAAATTACAGAATGTAAAAATATAGCAGGCTGTGTTACTTTGGTTTCTTTAAGGGCCTCAGCAGATCCTTCAAACATAGTATCTGTTATGTTAAAACCAAGAATATTATTAGCATTTTCAAATAATTCTTGAGCTAATGGTGAGTTTTCGTATAAGTCTAAACCCATTCCTGAGAATTGAGCACCTTGACCTGGAAATATATATGCGTTCATTTTAATTCAAATTTTTGTGCTGCAAAAATGCAAAAATAGGAATAATATTAAAATCTATAATGATTCCTTTTTTATGCTATTCGTTTTGTATTTTCTTTAAAGCTTATAGAATTCCTCCCAACCTTTTCTTGGTGGAGCACCAACAAGTAGTTGATTTGCCAATTTATTATTAGTAATTTTCTTTTTCTTACGATTAAACTTTAATTTGGTGTTTAAGCGTTGTGCTAACGTACCTAAGGTGAATACTTGACTTAAAGGTCCTGAAACATCAAATGACGAACGGCATTCTTCTTCACCTTTGCATGCCAAAAGGAAATTTGCGAAATGATTAGATGGACTTTTTGGAACTTCAGGTAATTTAGATTGCATGTCTTTTGCTTTATCTTCTGGAATTATTGATAGTGTGCTACCATGCGTACCTCCTTTAAAAATAAGATCTTTACTGTAAATTATCTTACCTGGATTTAATGCGGAAGGTTGTATTTTACCGTTACTTGCAGCGGGGATATTTGAATCTAATTTTGAAGTTCCATAACCCTCAGGAATTTCTGGAATATTGTTTAAACCATCGTACCATGTTACAGTAACTTTAGGCATTTTACCTCGTTTAGGAAACTTAAAAGCTAAGGTAGATGCCTGAGGGAAAAATATTGGGTTGTGTCCCTCTATGTGAACAGGATTAACCTCGTAAGGCAAGCCTAAATCTAAAAACTCATGAAAGCTATCCATAATATGAGCTCCCCAATCGCCTAGAGCTCCCATTCCAAAATCGTACCAACAACGCCATTGCCCGTTTATAAAGTCTTTGTTATAATTGTGGTGTTGCGCAGTTGTTAACCATGTGTCCCAATCTAGTGTTTCTGGAATTGTTTCACCTTTTGGGAAATTAGTCATAGACGTGTCCCAACCATGCCAGCGTCGTCTTCCATTCATATGGGCTGTAATATTGGTGACATCCTTAATAATTCCTGCTTCAGTCCAAGCCTTAAATTGAAAATAATTAGCTTCAGAATGTCCTTGGTTTCCCATTTGTGTAGCTACCTTGTATTTTTTTGCAGCGTTCATTAAAAGCTCAACTTCATTAAAGGTTCTAGCTAATGGTTTTTCAACATAAACATGTTTTCCTTTAGACATTGCGAGCATGGTAATTGGAAAGTGTGAAAAATCTGGAGTGCCAACACTAACCGCATCAAATTCATTTTCCATTTTGTCAAATAATTCTCTAAAATCTTGAAATCGTTTTGCTCTTGGGTTAGCCTCTATACTTTTTAAGGTATGTGCTGCCCCCATATCTGTATCGCAAAGTGCAACGAAATTTACAAGCCCCGTGTTTTTTAAATCATTCATAATTTGTCCACCCCTGTTGCCAATACCACAACAAGCCATATTTACTTTATCGCTAGGAACTACAGATGCTCTTCTTAGAAGTTCGCCTTTAGCGTTTCTTAATTCAGATTTTGCAAAAAGCACATGGCTAGGAACAATTGTTATAGCTCCAAATGTTAATGCACTTTTTTTTATAAAATCGCGACGAGGGCTATTTGTATTTAGTTGTTTTTTTTCTGATTTTTTACCCATAATTATAATTGTTTTCGAGGTGTTTATATGACTGTTATTGTATTGATTAATTGATAATGAAAAATTAAGTTGAAATTTATGAAAAATATTTCAATTTATATGTTTAGCAACACTATTAAAACCCTTTAACAGCAGCTTCAGCACAACGTTCGCCATCCATAGCAGCAGATATAATACCACCAGCATAACCCCCGCCTTCGCCACAAGGGTATAAATTTGAAATTTGAGGGTGCTCTAAAGTATTTTTTCTGGGAATATTTACTGGTGATGAGGTTCTGGATTCTACACCAACAATATTTGCTTCTTCGGTATAATAACCCTTCATTTTTCGCCCGAAAGCTTCAAAACCTTTGCGTAATCTACTGCCTATTAATTTAGGTAATAAAGAATGTAATGGTGCCGATTTTAAACCAGGTTGGTAAGAAGTAGGATTTAAGTCTGTAGATAATTTGCCTTCAACAAAATCGGTTAAGCGTTGAGCTGGTGCAACTTGACTGCGCCCGCCAGCAGTAAATGCTAAACGCTCTAAATTTTTCTGGTATTCTAAGCTTTTTAAAACACCAAATTGCTCGTATTTATATAAATCTTTATGAGCATTAATTTCTACAACAATGCCCGAATTTGCGAATAAGTTATTTCTTTTAGAGGGCGACATACCATTAACTACTACCTCGCCATTAGCTGTGGCAGCAGGAACAATAAATCCGCCAGGGCACATACAAAACGAGTACACACCTCTGTCGTTTACTTGTTGCACTAAACTATACGATGCTGCTGGTAAAAGTGCATCGCGCTCGCCTGTACAATGGTATTGTGTGGAATCGATAATATGCTGTGGATGCTCCACCCGAACACCCATAGCAAACGATTTTGCTTCTAAAGCTATTTGTTTTTTATGCAATAAATAGTAAATATCTCTTGCAGAGTGTCCTGTTGCTAAAATGACGTTTTCAACGTTTAATTCCTCACCATTTAATAATTGAATGGCTTGTATTTTGTTGTTTTTTATTGTAAAATCTGTAACGCGAGTTTCAAAATGAATTTCGCCACCATATTTCAAAATAGTTTCACGAATATTCCTAACAACTTTGGGTAATTTATTAGTGCCTATATGCGGATGCGCATCTACTAAAATTTGATCTGTAGCACCATGAAATACCAGATTTTCAAAAATGCGTCGAACATCACCACGTTTTAAACTCCTGGTATACAGTTTGCCATCGCTATACGTGCCAGCTCCCCCCTCACCAAAGCAATAATTAGAATCTTCGTTTACAAAATGGTCTTGATTAATGGCTTTTAAATCGCGACGTCTATCTTTTACATTTTTACCACGCTCTAAAACAACAGGCTTAAAACCTAACTCAATACAACGTAGAGCGGCATACATACCAGCAGGACCAAACCCGATAATGTGGATTGGTTTTTCTTTTGAAACATCTTTATAATCAAATTGATAGTCTGATTTTTTTGATAATGCTTCACGAATATAAACAGCAACTTTATAATTGAATATAATTTTAGGTTTTCTAGCATCAATAGATTTTCGAAGCGTTTTTATACCAGTAATATCACTTTTATCAATAGCTAAGGCTTGAGCCGATTTTATTAATAGAATATCTTTATAAGCTTCCTCTTTAAGTGATATGCGAAGCTGAATCTCTTTTACCATGTTACGAAATTAATGAAAATAGAATAGGCTATTTTTTTAGATATTCTTTTATTCCAAATTCTGGACTTGAATAAATTTTATTTGAAAAATCATTTAAAAATTCCTTGCAGCCTTCCATAGATGCTTGAGCTAAAAATATAACTTCAACATCGTTTTCAATAGTTTTAATTTTATCAGCGATTGATTTTGCGTAGCTGTTAAAATTATTTGTTTCATAGTATTTCCATGAAGATGAACAATCACAGTTTACAATTTCTATGTTCTTATTCTTTTCTTTTGCTATTTTTAATATTAAATTTTTACTTACCACTTTAGTTGAGCTTGCGGTATATGCTAAACCAATTTTTTTAAAGTTTGAAACTAAATAGTTGGCAATTGGTTGGTCTATTCTTTCAATAAAATTTGTTTTATCACACTCTTCGCCATAGGTTGAACAGGTGCAGATAATTAACTTTGGATTTAGGTTTTTAATGGTAGAAACTTCTTTTTTAAAATTAACACTATCGGTACTTCCTTTTTTTATGGCATAGCTTAGCAAATCTTCGTTTACAACATGTTTAATAGAAATTTTAGGATTATTTTTTTTTACTAAGCGTTCAAATTTATCAATATGAATTTTAGATGTATGGAGAAATGCAATCATAAGTATGTGTATTGGTTGTAATACTGTTTTCTCAACTGTAACAAGGATTAACACTGTTTGCGTTTTGGTGTTAAACAGTGTTTTATAAAGCTAATTTTAATTACAATCTTTCATAAGTTAAAAATGAAAACTCGTGCTTGTGTTTATCATCTTTAGTATGAAATGTGTTAGCCGTTTCTTTCCAAACAGATAAATCAATTTTTGGAAAAAAGGTATCGGCTTCAAAATTTTCATGAACACGAGTCAATTCAATTTTATCAGATATAGCCAGCGATTGCTTGTATATTTCGCCACCTCCAATAATAAATGGTTGCTCATCTGTTTTTGTAGCATCAATAGCAGCTTCTAAAGTATTAACAACAATAACACCTTCGGGTACTTTATAGTTAGCTTGACGCGTAATAACAATGTGTGTTCTGTTAGGCAATGGTTTAGGAAAACTTTCAAATGTTTTACGCCCCATAATAATATGATGCCCGTTGGTTAGGTTTTTAAAACGTTTTAAATCGTCGCTTAAATGCCAAATTAATTTATTGCCTTTTCCAATAGCATCATTTTGTGCGGCCGCAACTATTATAGTGAGATTAGATGTTTTTTCTTTTTTATTTAGAGTGTCGTTATAAAGGTAGCTTTCTGCAATAAGCGGTGCCTCTTTTTTTAAATTGTTTTTTAGTTGCTCTATTCTATGTTGTTGAACTGCGACAAGTTTATCTAATTGTTTTTGTTCCCAAGCTTTACCCATAAATTTATGGGTAATAAATACATTGAAAGCATGATAAATAAAAAAGAATAGCCATAAAAGAATGGCAAATACAAACCAATCGATCTCAAAAATTTTAAAATCTTCAGCTATACCAAGAACGGTATTTGCTACTATTAAAAATAAAGCACCAATTAAAAATATAACGAAATGAACATATAATCGTTTCTTTTGTTTAATGCGTTTTTGAGCATTTTCAATAAGCTCTAACTGATCTTTATCTATTTGCGGGATTGATTTTTTTCTTCCGAACATAGTACTAATTAATTCCTGTAAAGTTAAAACTTTTTTAGCGAATTTATAATCTTAATTGTGAGCTTGAAAGACGAAAACGTTTTCGTTTGAAAGTCGTTGAAAATCAATTATAAAACTGTGTTTTTGAAATGATAATCTATTAAATATTGTAAGTGTATTTTGTATAGTTTAAATAAATGTAAAGCTATAGGTATTAAATTGATAATTCTTTAGCCTAAAGTATGTTTAATGCTATAGTATCGTGTATTGTTTTATAAATTTGCCCTGTAAAACAACACTTTAAAATTAGAATTATGGCTATTAAAAAACAATATTTAAAAAGTAAACCTATATGTAAAGTAACATTTTCTGTACCCGCCGAAAACGCAAAAGAGGTTACTGTTGCTGGAACTTTTAATGAATGGAATACAAAAACTACAGCACTTAAGAAACTGAAAAATGGAACGTTTAAAGGGACTTTAGATTTAGAAAAAGATAACTCTTATGAGTTTAGATATGTTGTTGATGGTAACTTTGTTAATGACGATCAAGCTGATGCTTATGCATGGAATGATTTTGCATCTGCAGAAAATGGGGTGTTAAATCTATAGTTTAACCTGAATATAAAACGAAAAAGTGCTTTCATAATTAATTGAAGGCACTTTTTTTAGTTGTATTTCTAATTTCTATGATGGATTATATAATTCTCTGGAAATGCTGTTTTAAACGGATTATGCTTTTTTCCTTCAGAAATATCAAATATTATTGGTAAAGAATAATTTGAGGTTACAGGCTTCCCATTAGTTATTCCAGGTTTTATCATTTTTGGGAGTAAACCTATCACGCGTTCTGTTTCTTTTTCAAGACTTGGATGAGGAGCTCTGGATTGTATGTCAATTATTTCTCCTTTTTTATTAATCTTAAATATAATATTAATTCTTTGCCGACCAATTAAATTAGATTTAGAAATGACTTTAGTGTTAAATTTTTTGTTTAAGAACGTGTTAATCTTTTTTGACATACATAATCTTTTAGTTTGATTATTCTTTTTACTTTCACACCCTGGATAAATAGGAGCTTCTTGGGGAATAGGATATGTTTCGTCATTTTTAGATTTTTCATTTATGTTTATTCTAAAGGGTAGAGCATAATTTTTATTCTTTTTTAAATCATTAATGTACTTGAATGTCGAATCTTGATATAGGTCTTTAAGATATTTAGTTATTTTGTCTATTGTAAAATTATATTCAGAAAAAACTCTAATTTTTTTGATTAAAGTATCATTTGAAGTAGAAAAATAAGCTAAAGCATTTATACGCGGATAATATCCATTTTTATCTTTTGAAATTCAATGTTATTTTTAAGTTCGTCTTTAAATAAATTGAGTCTAACCGAAGGTAATTCCTCTCTATAGATGGGATTAAATTCATTTTGAGAGTTAACATAAAATTCTGGTGAAAAATTTAATACATAAGAGAATGGTTTTTTATTAATTAAGGCAACAGGAGGGATGAATTTTGGTAGTGTTAAAATAATAGATTTAATTTCTGTGTTAAAAACTTCAGATTTAGTGTGAATAAATATTTTATTGGTAGCTATTTCTCCATTTGCTTCAATTAAAAACTCCATGTTAAATTCAATAGAATCATTTACTCTAAAGTATTTTTTCACAAATTCTTTATCAATATTTTTTGCAATATATTCTTGTGTTCTTCTTTTTAAATCAATCTTTTTTAAATTGACAGACATATTTTTAGGACTGTCTTTAAATCTTGGAATGTTGAAATTATATTTCGTTTTTTGAGAGAAACAAAAATTTGAAATAATGATAAATAATAATAATATTTTCCTCATAAAATTCTAAACAGCAACAACGCCTTTTATATGTGGATGCGGGTTGTAATCAACCAAAGTGAAATCATCGAAATCGAAATCAAAAATATCTGTAATATCTGGGTTTAAAATCATTTTTGGTAATGGTTTTAAATCTCTAGATAATTGCAACTCTAATTGCTCGTAATGATTACTATATATATGAGCATCTCCAAAAGTGTGGATAAATTCTCCAGCCTCATAACCACAAACTTGAGCCATCATCATGGTAAATAAAGCATAGGACGCAATATTAAAAGGTACACCTAGAAAGATGTCGGCACTACGTTGATAGAGCTGACAAGATAATTTACCATTAGCCACATAAAACTGGAAAAACGCATGACATGGCGGGAGTGCTGCTTTGCCATTAGCCACGTTTTCATCAAAAGATTTTGAAGTGTCTGGTAACACAGATGGATTCCACGCAGAAACCAGCATGCGTCTACTATTTGGATTGTTTTTTAATGTATCAATAACTTCTTTAATCTGATCGATTTCATCACTATTCCAATTACGCCATTGGTGACCATAAACAGGGCCTAAATCCCCATTTTTATCTGCCCATTCATTCCAAATACGCACACCGTTTTCGGTTAAATAATTAATATTTGTATCGCCTTTTAAAAACCAAAGAAGTTCGTAAACTATAGATTTTAAGTGTAGTTTTTTTGTGGTAACCATCGGGAAACCTTCACTTAAATCGAAACGCATTTGATGCCCGAAAACACTTTTAGTTCCTGTTCCTGTGCGATCTTCTTTTTCGTTGCCGTTTTCTAAAACGTGTTTTACAAGGTCGTGATATTGTTTCATCCCATCTTCCGTCTTCCCAAAGGGAAGAAACTAATATTTAGATTAAAAAATTATGTGATAAAAATAAAGAATAAGAGTAGAATTTTATAGATTCTGTTCTTTAATAATATGAAAAGTTATTAACTAATCTAAATTCTGAGAGAGGTAGTGAATTGCAATTAGAAGTCTAGATTTAAAATCAAGAGCAGAATATCTGTTAATTTCTTTATTAGCTACTATGTTTTTTATCAAAAGAGGTGAAGATGGAAATCGATTGTTTTTTTTAATGAAATGAAAATAGTTTTCTACATGTTTATTTGTCTTACTAAAATTTTCAAGAAAATGGATATATTTAGAATCTATATTAAATGAAAACTCTCTGTATTTTTTTCTTTCATATGTATGATAAGAGGTGATAGAAATATTTTTAATTTCCCAGATTAAATTGGAATCCTCGTTTAAAGCATAACAAAAAATTATTATGTTATTTCTAAGTTTTTTGCTGTCTATAATTGAGTTATTATCATTATTAATAAAATTGTTGTAGAAATCATTTGAATTGATATTTGAATGTAACTCTTTCTGCAATTGATTCTCAAATCTGGAAACTATATAATTTAAATTGTCTATTTCAGTATTTTCAAAAAAAGTTTTAAGGTTTTCATCATGTCTTGGAATTTCATATGATTTACAAGAGATGATTAGAAGAAATAATAGTAAAATATAAGATTTATGTTTGATGATTGAGATCATTCTTAGCCAATTATCATTCCTGCAATAGTAGCAGATATTAAAGAAGCAATTGTACCTCCCAATAGAGCTTTCATCCCAAATTTAGAAAGTGTTTTGCGTTGCCCTGGTGCGAGCGAACCAATACCTCCAATTTGAATACCAATAGATGCAAAATTCGCAAACCCACATAACATATAAGTTGCCATGATTATAGATTTTTCGTAATTAAGATGCGTAATGTTAGCTACATTCTTTAATTCTTTTAATTGCATGTAACCAATAAATTCACTAGCAGCTAACTTGATACCAATTAATTGTCCCATCATCATAGTGTCTTCTTTTGCGACCCCAATTAGCCACATAAGTGGTGCGAAAATAGATCCTAAAATTGATTCTAAGGAAAGATTACTATATGGACTATTATTGGCAACCCAATCATTAATGTTTCCGATAGTGCCTAATTTTAATAAACCATAATTAATCATGGCAATAAAGGCAATGAAAACTAATAGCATTGCAGCTACGTTTACTGCTAATTTTAAGCCTTCTGTTGTGCCGTTAGCAATAGCATCTAATATATTAGAGCCTATTTTTTCCTGAGAAACCCTAACATCTGTATTAACAATTTCAGTTTGTGGATATAATATTTTTGAAATAATAATAGCCCCAGGGGCTGCCATTACAGATGCTGCTAATAAATGACTTGCAAAATATTCTCTTAAGAGTATATCATCTCCACCTAAAAATTGAATATAAACAGCTAATACGCCACCGGCAACGGTTGCCATACCACCAATCATAACTAATAGCATCTCAGACTTATTCATTTTTTCTAAATAAGCCTTAATCATTAGAGGAGCTTCGGTTTGTCCTAAGAAAATATTACCAGCGACACTTAAGCTTTCTGCACCAGATATACCTAGTATTTTGGTTAATAACCATGCCAAAATTTTTACTACCTTTTGAATAATACCAAAATAAAATAGAACAGAAGTTAAAGCAGAAAAAAATATTATTGTAGGTAAAATAGATACAGCAAAATTAACTAAAGGGCTTTCTATTTCTCCGCTAGAAAATGCACCAAAAAGAAATTTAGAACCTGCTTCGGTAAAGGTTAAAACTTTATTAAAGGCTTTTCCTAAGTATCTAAAAATAGCTTTTACAAATGGAACTTTTAGAATTAATATTGCTAAAATTAATTGAGTAGCTAAACCCATACCAACAATTTTCCAATCAATAGCTTTTCTGTTACTACTAAAAAGAAATGCGATAAAAACTAAGGATAACATTCCTAAAATACCTCGCCAAATACTATTAAATGAGAACCCTTGACTTGGGATTATAGAGTTTGATGCAACTGATGCTGTTACTGCTGGTTTACTAGTTTCAGTAACTTCTGAGTTGATTTGTAATGAGTTCGAGTGATCTGTAACAATTGATGTTTGATCAATACTATTATGATTGGTAGTATCTAAACTTTTAGTTTGATTTACATCTTGCGCTATTATAATATTTAATCCAAAGAAAACAGCGATAATAGGCAAGAATAACTGTTTCATAACCGTAAGTGTTTATTAACGTTTAGAGATTTCGTCGCGAATATGAGCTGCTGCTTCGTAATCTTCATTCGCTACAGCTTCATCTAATAAACTATGAAGTTCTTCAAGAGTTTTACCTTTGTAGTTTTCTTTTGGTTCGTTAAGTTCTAGTTCATCGGCTAATAAATCATCAACTAAAATGCTGTCTTGAAGGTCTTCATCTTCTTCTTTTTCAGGGTTTACTTTTAAGTAAATACCAGCCTTATCTAAAATGTTTTTATAGGTGAAAATTGGTGCTTGAAAACGCAGTGCTAATGCAATAGCATCACTGGTTCTGGCATCAATAATTTCTTCAATTTTATCGCGTTCGCAAATTAAACTAGAGAAAAACACACCGTCAACTAATTTATGAATGATAACTTGTTTTACAACAATATCGAAACGGTCGGCAAAATTTTTAAATAAATCGTGTGTTAATGGTCTTGGTGGTCTTATTTCTTTTTCTAATGCTATAGCAATAGATTGTGCTTCAAAAGCTCCAATAACAATTGGTAATTTTCGATCTCCATCTACTTCATTTAATATTAATGCGTAAGCGCCATTTTGCGTTTGGCTATAGGATATTCCTTTTATGTTTAATCTTACTAAACTCATAATTTACTCGATAATCGAGATTTAAAGATTTAGAGAGTTACCTCTTAATAAAATGCTTTTAAAAATACCAAGAGAATATTTATCATGGTAGTTTATTAAGCACAAAGAACTGTTTAAATTAGGACTTTACCAACTGCTTAATACAGATTTAAGATATAATGCTAATTTAATCAGTTCTATAGAACAATACAATTTATAAAAATTAATTTATTGTTGAGCTTTAAATGCTTTTAATTTTTCGATGAGCTGTGGCACAACCTCAAAAGCATCGCCAACTACACCATAATCTGCAGCTTTAAAGAAAGGTGCTTCGGCATCGGTATTTATAACAACTTTTACTTTTGAAGCGTTAATACCTGCTAAATGTTGAATAGCTCCAGAAATACCAATGGCAATATATAAATTTGAAGCTACAGGTTTACCAGTTTGCCCAACGTGCTCACCATGAGGGCGCCATCCTAAATCTGAAACAGGTTTAGAGCATGCTGTTGCTGCTCCTAAAACATTGGCTAATTCTTCAATCATGCCCCAATTTTCAGGGCCTTTTAAACCACGACCACCAGATACTACAATATCGGCATCTGCAATAGTTACTTTATCGGTTACTTTATCTGTAGATTTTACTTGCACTCCTAAGTCTGGAATGTTAGCTGAAAATTCTTCCGCGGAAGCGTTACCAGTAGTTTCAACCAACCCGAACGAATTATTAGATACGCCAATAATTTTGGTATCGGTGTTAATTTGAATCATTTCAAAAGCCTTATTTGTAAAGGCTGTACGTTTTATTGTAAACGGAGAAGTATTTGTGGGAGCTTCAATAACATTTGAAGCGTAACCAGCTTGTAAGCCAACGGCTAAAAGCGGTGCTAAATATTTGCTATCGGCACTAGAACTAACAATTATAATATTTGCACTTTCGTTTTCGGCAACTTGTTTAATAACACTTGCATAGCCTTTAGCGTTAAAAGTCTCTAATTGTGTGTTGGTTACATTTAAAACTTTATCGACACCATAATTTCCTAATGCTGATGTGTTGTTTGCATTTATGGCAACAGCAGTTACCGTAGTTTCTAATTGAGAGGCTACTGCTTTGGCGTACGAAGCTACTTCAAAAGCTCCTTTTTTTAAAGTACCTTGTTCTGATTCTGTATATACTAAAACTGACATAATTTTTTTTCAAAATATAAAATCCAAATTCTAAATTCCAAAACTCAAACTGTTGGAATTTGGTATTTGAGATTTGGTTATTAAATCACTTTAGCTTCATTATGAAGCAAGCTTACTAACTCGTCTAAATTATCTGGAGACACTAAAGTTACAGTACCTTTTGGAGCTGGTTTTTCAAACTTAACCGAAGTTGTTTCTGTATTTGATGCTACAGGTTCAACCACTGTTAAAGGTTTTTTTCTAGCCATCATAATACCTCTCATATTTGGGATTCTTAAGTCACTTTCGTTAACTAGCCCTTTTTGGCCCCCAATAACTAATGGAAGTGAGGTAGAAACAGTTTCTTTTCCGCCGTCAATTTCTCTAGTAGCAGAAACTGAATTGCCGTCAATTTCTATATTAATGCAATTATTTACAAAGTTTGCATTTGTTAAAGCAGCCAACATTCCTGGAACCATTCCGCCATTATAGTCTATAGATTCACGTCCAGCAATTACCAAATCGTAACCCCCATCATTTACCACATTTGCCAATTGTTTAGCTACCGAAAAACCATCTGTTGCTACTGTGTTTACACGAATAGCGGCATCGGCACCAATAGCTAAAGCTTTACGTAATGTTGGTTCGGTTTCTACACCACCAACGTTAACCACGGTTATGTTGGCACCTTGTTTTTCTTTAAACCACATGGCGCGTGTTAACCCAAATTCATCATTGGGGTTAATTACAAACTGTACACCATTGGTATCGAATTTTGTATCGCCTTCAGTGAAATTAATTTTTGATGTTGTATCAGGAACATGGCTAATGCACACTAATATTTTCATAAGTTTTATTATTTAAAATTATTGTTTTATGTCATTCACCATTATTGATTTTTAAGTGTTTTTAAACGAAAAAATCATGGGTTCATTTCATAATATTTTAGTCTTTAAAAAGTATCTATTTTTAAGGTTACGAAGTTAATTATTTTATTCTGAATAATTACTATGCATGCATAGTAAAATTTAAATAATTCTTTAAAGAATTTATTTCATTTATTGCTATTTTTGCAACTCGATTTTAATTAACTTAAAAAGTTCTTTCCTTTTGGGAAGACGGCAGATGGGAATGAAAACAATTCAATTTAGAGAAGCTATTTGTGAAGCAATGAGTGAGGAAATGCGCAGAGATGAAAGCGTTTACTTAATGGGAGAAGAGGTAGCAGAATACAATGGTGCATATAAGGCCTCAAAAGGGATGTTAGACGAGTTTGGAGCAAAGCGTGTTATAGATACACCAATAGCAGAACTTGGTTTTGCTGGTATAGCTATTGGGTCTACAATGACGGGAAACAGACCAATTGTAGAATATATGACGTTTAACTTTTCTCTTGTTGGTATTGACCAAATTATAAATAATGCGGCAAAAATTAGACAAATGTCTGGAGGGCAGTTTAAATGTCCTATTGTATTTCGTGGGCCAACGGCGTCTGCTGGTCAGTTAGGAGCAACACACTCACAGGCTTTTGAAAACTGGTTTGCTAATACACCAGGCTTAAAAGTTGTGGTGCCATCAAACCCCTATGATGCTAAAGGCTTATTAAAAGCTGCAATTCGTGATGACGATCCTGTAATTTTTATGGAAAGTGAGCAAATGTATGGCGATAAAGGCGAGGTGCCAGAAGGCGAATATGTACTTCCTTTAGGTGTTGCAGAGATAAAACGTGAAGGAAATGATGTTACCATTGTATCTTTTGGTAAAATTATTAAAGAAGCGTATAAGGCTGCCGATGAATTAGAAAAAGAAGGGATTTCTTGTGAAATTATAGATTTACGCACTGTAAAACCTATGGATAGACAAGCTATTTTAAAGTCGGTTAAAAAAACAAATAGATTAGTTGTTTTAGAAGAAGCGTGGCCTTTTGGAAATGTGTCAACTGAAATTACTTATTTTATTCAAGCGGAAGCTTTCGATTATTTAGATGCACCTATTGTGAAAATTAATACCGCAGATACACCAGCACCATACTCACCAGTATTATTGGCAGAATGGTTGCCAAATAGCGATGATGTTATAAAAGCAGTTAAAAAAGTGTTGTATAAATAAAATATAAATTTTTACGTTATATAAACTTCATTAGCATGATTGTTGATGAAGTTTTTTGTATTATGAATATAAGACTACTTATTACATTTTTTTTCTTCGGAATTATTTCTGGCATTGCCCAAACTAAAGTTAGCGGTTATGTGTTTGACGAATTTAACGAACCTGTATCATTTGCAAACGTTATTTTTAAAGGTTCTACCCAAGGCACAATTACCGATGAAAACGGAAAGTTTTATTTAGAATCTATTGATATTTGGGATGCTGTAACGGTTTCATTTATTGGTTACCAAACTTTACATGTATCACTAACTAAAAAAGTTAACTATAATTTAAAGTTTATACTTAAAGAAGAAACATCAGAGTTAGAGCAAGTTTTAATCGTATCTGGGAAGCAATCTAAAAAGAATAATCCAGCTATCGATTTGCTTCGTAAAATTTGGGAACATAAACGTAAAAATGGCTTAAATCTATATAAACAATTTAAGTACGATAAATACGAAAAAGTAGAATTCGATATTAATACTATAGATAGCGCACTTATAAAAAGCAAACTATTTAGAGGTATGGAATTTGTTTTTAACGAAGTCGACACCTCTAGAGTTACCGGTAAAACCTATTTACCTATGTTTATTAACGAAGCGGTATCTACCATTTATGGTGATAATGTAATTAATAAAGAAAAAGAAGTTTTAAAAGGAAACAAAAACTCTGGGTTTAGTGACAATCAAACCATTATAGATTTTGTTGACGACTTATATTCCAATTATAATATATACGATAACTATTTAAAGTTTTTCGATAAGAGTTTTGTTAGTCCATTATCTAAAACAGGTATAAACACCTATAATTATGTCTTGTCCGATAGTGCTTTTATAGAAAATAAATGGTGTTATAATGTGGTGTATTATCCGCGACGTAAAAACGAACTAACTTTTAAAGGCGATTTTTGGGTGGCAGATAGTACCTATGCTATTAAAGAAATTAATCTTCAAGCCTCAAAAAGTGCTAATATAAACTGGGTAAAAGATATTTATATCGAACAAGAATTCGAGGTTTTGAACGATTCCTTATTCCTTGTAAAGCGCGATTATATGATGTCTGATTTTGCGTTTAGTAAAAAGGAAAAATCGCGAGGTATTTATGGTAAACGTACTACATTATTTAATAATTATGAATTTGATAAGGTTATAGATGAAAAGTTTTATGACCGTGAAGTTTATAATTACGATAAAGATGTTTATGATAGAGATGAGGCGTTTTGGGCAGAAAACCGTTTAGAAGATTTAAATAAAGATGAACAAGGGGTTTATAAAATGTTAGACACCTTAAAAACGGTAAAGAAGTTTAAACGTCTTTATAACCTAGGAAGCATTTTATCATCTGGCTATATAGAATTTAACAAATTGCCATTAGATTACGGACCTATTTTTTCAACCTTTGGCTTTAACGAAGTTGAAGGTTTACGTTTGCGTACAGGAGGTAGAACGTATTTTGGTAGAAACGACCTTTGGCGATTAGAAGGTTTTATAGCCTATGGTTTTAAAGATGATAAATTTAAATATGGTATTTCTGGTAAATGGCTGATAGATAAAAAAAGCCGACTTATTATTTCTGGTGGAAATAGGCGCGATGTAGAGCAAATAGGTGCAAGTTTAACCACATCGACAGATGTTTTAGGGCGTAGTTTAGCATCGTCTTCGGTTGTAGGAACGGGAGCAAACGATAAATTAACTTCTATAAATTTAACTAGTTTAGCTGTTGAATTAGAACCTTGGCGGAATGTTATTTTTAGATTAGGCGGAAACTACCGTACTTTAGAATCGGCATCACCAACCTTTAGTTTAGATTATGTTGATGCAGATTCTCCAACTGGCATTGAATCTGAAATAAAACAATTTGAAACCTCTTTATCTGTATCTTATTTTCCTAAGAGAAAAATGACTGGTTTTGGTGTTGAACGTCGAACAGCAAATGATGACTTTGCTCGTATTTTTGCTCAAATAAGTAGAGGAGATAAAAGTATGTTTGATAGTGATTTTGACTATACTAAATTGCAGTTTTCATATATACAACCTTGGCAATTAGGTGGTTTTGGTAGATTGTTTTCTACTATTGAAGCAGGTAAAACTTTTGGAGAAGTGCCATTAGGTTTGCTAAGTGTTATACCTGGGAATCAATCGTATTTTTCAATATATAATACCTTTTCACAGTTAGATTTTTATGAATTTGTGTCTGACACCTACGTTTCGTTGCATTTACAACATAATTTTAACGGCCGATTATTTTCAAGAATTCCACTTCTTAGAAAACTTAATTTGCGTGAAATTATTAGTGTTCGCGGAGTTTGGGGTGAAATTTCTCAGGAAAACATAGATTTAAATACAACTAATAACCCAAATAGTATTCCGTTGGTCGCACCTAGTAATAAGCCTTATTATGAATACAGTTTAGGTATTGGTAATATCTTCAAAATATTTAGATTAGACTTTAACTTTAGAGGTAATTATAAAGATAATGTTGAGTACCCTAACGCCCGTAAATTTGGAATTACTGGTACGTTTGGGTTTAATTTTTAAGTTTCCGATAAGGTAAGAATTTCATATGAAACTTTGGTTTAAGTTTTTATGGCAAATATTTTCACCTTAATCTTATAAACAAAAAAAGACTATCTAATTAGATAGTCTTTTATGCAAATTAAATTATTATTTATAATGTTCTTATTGTTTACGTAATTTTCTAATACCAAAAATTGCAGCTCCAGCTAATAAAATGCTTAGACCTCCTAATGGAATTGAGTCTTTCTTTTTATTAGGGCAAGTCGCATTACCTGCATGCGTATGTGGTCCATTGCCGCAATTACCTCCTTCAGAACCTGATCCTTCTGTGATATTAAATCCTGTTTCACCAGTGTAACTTCCATCTGCATTACCACCGCCTTGTTGGGCATTTATGTTAATAGTAAACGCCAAAATAGCTATTAGTATGCTTAAGGTTTTAAATAAGTTGTTGCTTCGTGTTTTCATTTAGTTGATTTTTAAGTTAATAGCTTGATAAAAATAGATTTTTTTTAGAAGTGAAATGTTTTTTTTCGTTTAAGTGCTAATTTAATACTGTAAAACACAATTAGTTTAAAATGATAGTCATTTTTTAAAGATTAAATATCAATTCCCCGCTTTTTGTTCCTTAAAAGTATCAAACTCGGAAACTTCTTCTATTTTAGGAAAACTATTGTTTTTCATATTAGTATCGGCAAATTCAAAATTAGGATCAAGATTTACCTTAACAACTTCTTTGTTTTTTATAAAAGTTCTTTTAATGTTGTATTCGTTTTTTCGCCATACTTCTGCTGGTATTCTGTCAATTTCGGTAGTGCCATCGGCATATACCCATTCAATGGCTACTGGCATAACTAAGCCACCAATGTTTTTAATATGTATTTCGTAAATGTTTTTACCTGATAATTGTTTACGAATCTCTGGTTCGTCTAATCTGGATAAAAACTGACCGTAAGCAGTATCAGGGGTCGTTACCATATTAATAACTTCAGGACCATTAGAAAAATCTTTAGCTTTTGCTTCTGTATTTTTACCATTGGCTTCAATTTTTACTTTCAATGTTTTGTTCTGGTCTTCAATATTCGAATTTTCTTCATAAACCTTAAACCATTTTACATCGGTTAATTCTATATCTACATTATCGGTAGTAAAAAACCAACCTCTAAAAAACCAATCTAAATCTACTGCTGTTGCATCTTCAAGTGTTCTAAATAAATCAGATGGATTGGGGTGTTTATATTTCCAACGATTGGCATATTCTTTAAATGCTTGGTCAAAAAGCTCTTTACCAATAATAGAGTGTCGTAGCATTTGCAAACCTACAGTAGGTTTTAAATAAAAATTAGCGCCAAACTGTGAGAATAATTCGTTATCTGAAGTCGTCATTATTGGTCGTAAAATATTTTTATCGCCACTCATAAAAGGTGCAATGTTCTTTGGTTTTATGTTCCTAAAATTAGGGTAGCGTTCTGCCACTGTACGTTGGTGTAAAAAGGTGTTTAAGCCTTCGTCCATCCACATCCACTTGCGTTCGTCCGAACTCACAATCATAGGGAACCAATTGTGCCCTACTTCATGTATAATAGTGCCTATCATGCCTTGTTTTGCACCGTCTCTAATTTTACCATTTTTAGGACGACCACCATTAAAACTAATCATTGGAAATTCCATGCCAATATTTGATGTGTTTACAGAAATACACACCGGATATGGGTAATCGAATGTTGCTTCAGAATACACTTCTAAAGCGTGCATTATGGCTTTTGTAGATTCTTCTTGCCAAACAGGTAAGCCTTCTTTTGGATAAAATGACATAGCCATAACTGTATTAGTAGGGAGTTTTACAGCCTGCGCATCCCACATAAATTTACGAGATGATGCAAAAGCAAAATCGCGCACATTTTTAGCATTAAATTTCCAGGTTTTTAATTTGGTAGTCTTTGTTTTTTCATTAGCGATAGCTTCTTCTTGAGTAATAATCATTACAGGTTTATCGAACGATTTTCGGGCTACCTTCATTCGTTTTTGTTGAGTTTTTGTAAGCACATCATCACTATTCATTAATTCTCCTGTTGAAGCTACAACATGATCTTGAGGAACCGATATTTCAACATCATAATCACCAAACTCTAAAGCAAATTCACCTAATTTCTGGAATTGCTGATTTTGCCAACCTTCAGTGTCATTATAAACCGCCATTCTAGGAAACCAATGTGCTATAAGGTAAACGGTATTATCATCTTCTGGGAAATACTCATAGCCTTCTCTAGACAGTAAATACATACTACGATCTGTAATGTGGTAAGACCATCCAATAGAAAAACTCATAGACTCACCAGATTTGAGTGGTTGGTTAAGAAGTACTTTCATCATGGTATTATTCACTAAAGATTTTATGGTGTTACCATGGGCATCTTTTATGTATTTAATAGTGTAACCAGCAGGAAAATCGATAGCTCTAGTAAGAAATTGCATTTGTCGCGTATTCATACCATCTTTTACATTGTTATTAATAGACCCAAAATCTTCATTACCTTTTTTGTTTACATTTTGCTCTAACTGAACCCATAAATAGCTTAAATCGTCTGGAGAGTTGTTATAATAAGTTATTGTTTCTTCACCAGAAATGGTGTTGTTTTTTTCGTTTAAAATGGCTTTTATTTTATAATCGGCACGTTGTTGCCAATATGCTTTTCCTGGAGCGCCACTTGCTGTTCTGTATGAGTTTGGTGGCGCAATCATATTATCTATAGGTTCAAACTTACCTTGCCATGGTTGTGTTTGAGCTTGAATTGTTGATGCTGAGAAAAGTGTTAGGAATACAAAAAGAAGAAATCGCATGATTTTTAATTATTTAAATGAATTAGTCGTGCACAAGATAATAAAAAGGTTGATTAGAAATCTTATGAAATTAGCTAAAAATCAAGTTCTTATAAAAGGCTTAAATTGAAAGCTTTTTAGTTGGTTTAGGTGGATGTGTTCAGTATATTTGCACCCCAAAATAAAATTGAAAACATGACTAAGAAAAAAGACTTAACATTTGATGTGTTAATTGAAATACCAAAAGGTAGTAGAAATAAGTACGAGTACGATTTTACATTGCATAAAATTCGTTTTGATCGTACCTTGTTTTCATCAATGATGTATCCTGGTGATTATGGGTTTATTCCTGAAACATTAGCTTTAGATCAAGATCCGTTAGATGTTTTAGTTTTAGGAACAGAACCAACATACCCCATGGTTGTTATGGAGGTGAGACCAATTGGTGTTTTTCATATGGCTGATGAGAAAGGACCAGATGAAAAGATTATATGTGTTCCTGTTTCAGACCCAGTTTGGGGGAAGAGAAATGATATTTCAGATTTGAACCCGCATAGAATAAAAGAAATAGAGCACTTTTTTCAGGTATACAAAGATTTAGAAGAAAAGAAAGTAGATGTTGGTGGTTGGGGTAATGCTGAAGAAGCCGTAGATATATATTATAAATGTGTTGAGCGTTACGATAATAGCGAACACAAGAAAAAAAGAACATTTACTATTTAAGAGATAAATGATGAATTTATAATTGAGAAACCACCTAAACTTTAAACTTAGATGGTTTTTTTATGAGTTGATTTTAAAATAGATTTTTATTCTGAAAGCATATCTGGCGTTACAACGGTTCTAAAACCAACATGTTCTGAAGATGAATCTAAGCTAGATCCCATTCTGGATGAAATTCTGTAGCTAGCACAATACGTGTAGCTACATAAAAAGGAACCTCCTTTTATTATTTTTTCTTTTAAATAAGGGTTGCTAGGGTTGTAAGCTTCTGTTGCTCCTTTTGGGTTTACGGTTGGTGTGTCTGATGAGGCTAATTCCGAATAATAATTTATATTATACCAATCGCTAGTCCACTCCCAAACATTCCCTGCCATGTCAAAAAGACCAAAATCATTTGGAGGGTAAGATTTTACAGGGGCACTTCTTTCAAATCCATCTTGTAAAGTGTTAAATACAGGAAACTCGCCTTCCCAACTATTTGCTTTTTCTGAAAGTTTAGTAATATCATCACCCCATAAATATGTTGTGTTTTTTTTGCTCGCACGAGCAGCATGTTCCCATTCTGCTTCTGTAGGTAATCGTCTTCCTGCCCAATCGCAATAAGCCATTGCATCTTCGTAAGATATATGCACTACAGGGTAGTCGCCTTTATTATCTATAGAACTGTTTTTACCTATAGGATGCCTCCAATTGGTACCAATAGACCATTGCCACCATTGTGAGAAATCGTATAAATTAGGAACAGATGTTTTTGTTTTCTTAAATAATAAGGATCCTGGTTGTAAAATAGAATCATGAGGTTTTGGTGTGCCTTCGGGTAATTGTATTTTTATTTCTTCCCAATTAATATCGCGTTCTGCAACAGTAATATATCCTGTTTCATCAACGAATTTTGAGAATTGTGTATTGGTAACTTCGGTTATATCCATAAAAAAGCCATCTACACTTACATCGTGTTGTGGTTTTTCATGAGCCATAGCAATTTTGTCTTGAGCAACAGCCCCTTGCTTAAATGTGCCAGCAGGAATCCATACCATACCCTCAGGAGTTTTAGTAATATTTGTTTTTACTGCACTTTGTTTTTCTTGTTTACAAGCAAAAAAGGATAGTATGATTATTTTTAGTATTACTAGAGGTAACCTTTTGTTTTTCATGAATTAGTGTTTATTTAATTTGAAAACAAAGCTATTCATTAAATACTATATAAGCATTATTTTTTTAGAAGGAGTGGTTTAGAATGTGTAGTTTATATGCTAAATATTATTTAAGTGAAACAAAAAACCCCATAAACAGTAATGTTTACGAGATTTTTTTGTGGTACCTCCAGTAGCTTGCCATAATGTATTCGTGTATACCTGTATGTATCTATGTGTGCCTTTTTAGTATTCTTTTAATTAGTAAATGTATTTGTGTGGCTTGATGTACAATTGAGTATTCGAGAGCATATTTAAGACTGACATTATTTTTAGATGATTATTTTCTTTTTATCTGAAATTCATTAGTGATTTTTATAAAGCATGTTGTTGTTGCATTTTTAGAGTTGGTAAATACAAGTTTGGCTAAATTCAATGAGAAGTTTCTGAACGAAATTATTTAGATGATGAGCAATACTCCATAGTATTGTATATATAAACCATTAAAAACAAAATATTATGACTTTATTCGAAAATGCTCAAAAATTCTTTCACAATTGTGAATCTGCAAAAGGTTGGGAAGCCTGTGCAGCATATGTAGATGGCAATGGTAAATTTGATTGTCAATCTCAAGCACTAGCCAATGTTAATGACATTAAAAGTTATGTGGATTGGGTATATGGTTTGAGTAATGTGACAATGCCTGGAAGTAGATATGAGGTTCATGCTTCTGCTTTTGATGAAGAAACCAATACTGCTATTTTTTTCTCAACATTTATTGGAACACATACTGGTGAGGGAGGACCTATTCCACCAACTCAAAAAACTACAAATACTGATTATGTTTATGCCATAAAAATGAATGACAAAGGCAAAGTATCGAGTATGACCAAAATCTGGAATGCACCATGGGCATTACGTGAATTGGGTTGGATGGACTAAACCCTGAAGTGTTAAAACAATAGAAAAGCAGGGTCCTACAATGCCTGCTTTTTTTGATGTTTTTAACAAAACATGTTTGTCTTCATTATTCAATAAGATCAAAGAACGAATCAATGTAGACAATAAGTTCACTACTCTGTTTATAATGTAGAAGTAAGTTTAATCCGAACATCAATCCTACTAACATTTCTACAAACTCAGGTATTTTGTTGATGTCTTTAATCCCTCCAGCTTTATAAGTGTTATGCAGTGCAGCACTATATGAGTTTCTCATGTTTTTAAGAAATTGGTCATACACAGGACTGAGGGTCTTCAGCTCTTGTTTTAGCTCCAATGCAATATTCATGAGCATACAAGTACAAGGGTCGTCATTAAAATTTGAATTTGCTACTTCATGATAAACATCTCTAATGGCTTCAACGCCTTTCTCACTATGCTCAATAAAATGAAATACAGGATCTATACTTTCAGACAAGTAGCTATCTATACTATCTAATAATAATTGTTCTTTTCCCCACTGATTGTATAAGAAAGAGGTACTTATTCCCATACCTTTAGCAAGGTCTTGATAAGAAACAGCTCTATAACCATTCTCCCAAAATATTGGAACGGCTTTTTTAATTAATTGTTCCTGATTTATTTGTTTAGACATTTGGTGATTAGTTTTAAGTTATTTTTAATATACTTCTCTGCTTCTTTATGTGAAAAAATCACATACATACCCATACTTGTACAATAAAAAGTAGTTAGTTGCTGTGGCGTTATCTTTAACGTATCAATACTTAGTGTTAATTTTTCTTTGAGCAGTTGCTCGAATCTGTCTTTTAGAAAATCCAAGTACGTATTAAAAAACGCTTGCATTTCATGAGTTTCTCTGAGTTCCATTGCCATAGAGGAAATATAGCACCCTATGGGATGATTATTGTTCTTGGATGGGTTAAAAAAACTCATGTAAAATTGAAATAATCTCTGCTCAATTGATATAGGTTGAGACAATAACTTCCAGTCAATATGCCTCTTTTTATATAATTCTAGAGAAGCAAGTAATATGCCTTCTTTGTTTCCAAATTCTTCATAAAGTGAATATCTATTCACATTGGTTCGGTCAACTATTTCTTGAATACCAGTTCCATTATACCCTTCTTTCCAAAAGAGGGTTAAGCACTTTTCTAAAACATTGTTTCTATTAAATTCTTTAGGTCTCATATATATAACAAATTCCTGTTATCTTTTTTAAGTTCGAATAATGGGTGCAATATCCACCCAAAAATACAACTACAAGTTAAGCATTGTTTTTATGCTGATAATTGGCTATTTGAAAGTTTTGATATTTTTATTCTCTTAATTCAAACATGATGTCAACTATTTCAACTGAAGGTGGTTCGATAGCTTTATAAGCCTTTGGGATTGTAGCTGCCAAATCAGATTCTTTAAACTTTTTCAATGATTCCATAGAATCCCAAATATATACACCTCCATAATAGCCAGATTCGTGCATTTTTACATAATATTTCTGTATGATGCCATGAATTGCTTTAAACTCTGGTTCACGCTCTTTTGCAATTTTGAACATGTCATCTTCAGATAGCTTTGTTTTAATTTTTACAATCTGCATTATTGAACCTTTAGTTTTTTTATCCATATGCTAAAATTTTATATTTTCTCCTAATCCGGCAAATACATAATCTTCTCCAAAATAATCTTGTAAGATTTTAAAAGCTAAATGACCTGTACAATGCGTAGGAGCTACCTTATTAACTTTCAAATTATTTTTTAATCTTTTGGCTAAATCTAATAGTGCAATTTTATCATAAGGAAGAAGGTGGTAACCACCATAAACCATTTCAATATTGTTTTTAGTAAATTCTTTTGATTCAGAAATAATTTTTTCAACGGTACTATGAGAGCAACCTACAAACAATATTTCACCCTCATCAGACTTTAGAGACAGAGAAATTTCTTTAAGACCATTAAATTTAGCATTATGAGATTCACAATTTTCACATGCATCGAGACTAGGGTATTTGTTAAAATATCCCATATATTCAGAAGACGTAGTAATTAACCTTATACTTGGCTCAATTTCTGTATTCTCTTTAATAAATTCAATATTAGCATTCCAAAACCGTCCTGTTTGGTTGAAATGATAATCTTTGTAATCTCCTCCAAAATATTGCATTCTTTTATCTAGGGTATCTGTTGCCGTGGAATCTGTACCAGAAATATCAAAAGGAATATTGGCTCCCCAAAATAAGTCAAACGGAAAATAGATTTTAACATTAGGGTTAATTTTTAGGAGGTAATCAAAACCGTTAATGTGATCAAAATGTGCATGCGAAGCTACAGCAAAATCAATTTGAGATAAATCTATATTCAATGCTTCTATATTATTTTTAAAAATATCTGCATTTGTACCACTATCAAATAATATTGTTTTACCCTTGTATTTGATAATGCATGAAAATCCAAAATCTTTTATCATGCCTTTTTGGTCATCTCCAAATGCATCATAGAGATTGACAATAGTATTTTCTTCTAATTTTTTATAACTGTTTTGCGAACACCCTATAAAAGTAAAAGAAATGCAGATTAGTAAAATTTTAGACATAGAGTTTTTATTAATTCTATATATGATTTGTTACTAAGATAATAAAAGGAAATAATATTCCTATTAGTGAGTAGTTTAAAACATTAAGTTAAGCACGTTATAATTAAAGTATCAGTAAACTAATGATGTACTTTTGCTTTATCAGCCTGAGTATTGATATGTTGAAAACAACTACAATTGAATAAGTTAAACTCTTTTAAACAATTAAAATAGGATGTTTGTAGAAGTTTTTATTTTAATCAATATAACTTCTTTATGTTTGAATCACCATAACATAAGTAGGTTAAGTTCATGGTAGATTTGGGGCAAAAAAGGTGAACGTATGTTCGCCTTTTTTATTAAATATACTTATCTAATTAAAGAAGGAATTAACATATGTTTAGCTAATTATACAAAATAGTATGTATCTTGTATATGCCCAACATTTTTGGTGTTTCTCTTAATAGATAGGATTAATAGCTATATCCCTAACAAATTAATGTTAGACTTATTCTTTAAAGAGAATATATAAGGAGGTATTTTAGCCTCCTTTTTTTATGAAAAAAAGTGACCAAAATTAAAATAAGGTGTCTTAAAATTATTGATAACTAAAATTTTATACATCATGTTAAAAAAAAGTATTATTATTTTATTGGTACTATTAGCTATAAGTTGTGGAGGTAAAAAAGAAAAAAATAATCAAGCAGAGAATACAGTATTAGAACAAGAAATAGAATCTATAGAAGCAGTTACTGAAGAGCTTAAAAATACAGAAGAAAGTATAGAAGCATCCATTAAAAAATTGGATACTATGTTAAACGAAATAGAAGACTAAATATTATGAAAAAATCACTTAAAATTATATTTACAGTTATATTACTAGTTGGGTTTGTAGCTGTTGGATTTGCTCAAAAACCTGAGCATGCTGGTAAAAAGGAAAAAACAGTAAAGAAAATTAAGAAAGAGAAAAAAAATGTACAAGAAGAAATTCAGGAAAATAAACAAAAGAAGGATAAGGTAGAAAAAAAGCTAAAAAAGGAGAAGAAAGAAAAAATTGAAGAGCTTGAAGAAAAGGGTAATTCTTATGGAAAGGAAAAATATGGGTTAGAAGGAAAAGCTTATGGACAGGAACGTGCAAGACAAGCTAAGTTACAGAAAGAAGAGAAAACAAAACAATTAGAAAACACGATGAAAAAAGGTGAATCTAAAGCCAATGATGCAAGGGAAAGGGTTAAAGTTGCTAAGGAGAATCTTAAAGCTAAAAAGAAGCAAGGCAAAATAACAGATGAAGACTATAGCGAAAAAATGGAAAAGTTAGAAGCTATTGAAAAAGAAGCTGATATATTGGAAAAGAAAGTTAAAAAAGGTAAAAAGTTAAGAAAATTAGAAGCTAATTAATAGCACTATAAGTAGATTTTATAAAGGGTTAACCTAATACTGGTTAACCTTTTCTTTTTAATACTTAAAAAAATAGTGCATTTCAACGAAAAGATTGTAAAGAATTAGACTTTTTTTAAAGCAGGTCTTATTTTTGTAAATATCTATAAAAAAGGAAGTTATGAGTATGAGGTGTTTAAAAAGTGTTTTAGGAACTGTAGTAACCATTATGGCACTATTATTAATCGTTAATTGTGATAGTGATAACAGCAGTAAAAAAGAAACGGCTAGAGTTCAATTAAAATTAGTTGATGAACCAGGGGATTATTTAGAAGTTAATATTGAAATTATAGACATACAATACAAATCTTCTGATGAAGAAGAAAGTTGGGAAAGTTTTACTCCTGAAGGTGGATATCCAATAAATGTTGATATTACCGAGCTTATAGCTGGAAATAGTTTGTTATTAACAGATGAAGTAGTACCAGTTGGTATATTAAAACAAGTAAGATTGGTTTTAAGTGATAATAATACGCTTAAAATAGAAGGGGAAGATGAGCTAGTCTCCTTAGATACTCCAAGTGCAGAACAATCAGGTTTAAAACTCAATTTAGATGAAGAGTTAGAAGCTGGATTTGTGTATTCATTCATATTAGATTGGAATGTTCAGAAGTCTATTGTTAAAGCAGGTAATTCGGGGAAATATATTTTAAAACCTGTCATTAAAGTTAATGCAGAAGTTAGTTCTGGTTCTATAAGTGGAAAAGTAGTTGAAAATATTGAAGAAGTTGAAACAGCAATTACAAATCAGGTTATAGAAGTATATACTACTGATGATGCATTGATTAAAGATACATTAACGGATGAGAATGGCGATTTTGTATTACAAGGTCTAGAAGCTGGAAATTATATTTTAAAGATTAGTAAAGAGACATATTTACCATATGAATCTTCTGAAGTAACTGTTGAAGTAGGAAATATTGAGTCAGTAGGAACTATAACACTGGAATTAGAATAAAATTAGAGAACCTAATTATAGTAATTGATCAAGACCCATTCTAATTTTAGAGTGGGTTTTTTAGTTGGGTATTTTAAATTATTATAATATTAAACTTTCTTTTGGTTTAATTTTGTGTCGTACAACGAAAATATTTCACCGATAATCTAATTTAAGCTATATTTGATTTGTTAACCTACTTAATGAAATGTTATGAAAAGTATAGCACAAATGGCTCTTTTGAGTCTAGGGTTGTTGTTTTTTGGGTGTAACCTGGAAAGTATAGAACAATCCGACAATCAAGTCTTAGCTGAGAAAAAATCATCCAAAAAAGAAAAGAGTTTTGATGTTGTAGAAAGTGATAGTTCAACAGGAGATACTTCAGATGAACACTGTCATACAGTTAATTTAATAGCTGGACAACATCATGAAATTGGAACAGTAACCATAGATATTGAAGGAGATAATTTAATAGTAACATATACAACAAATGGTGATTGGGTTTTAGATGCCACACATTTACATATTACCAATTGTGAAGAAGATGGTTTCCCAACTACAGGATCAAATAATCCAAAAATTGGTCATTTTGATTATGCAAGCGAGCATGAAGATGGAACAACTCAAGTTACTTATACAATAGATATAGGCGAAATTACAGGAGAATTGTGTTTTGCAGCACATGCAGAAGTTGATGGTCCATCTGAAGAAACTGCTTGGGGAGAAGGAGAAGGTTTTGGAGGTAATAGTTGGGCGATGTATTTTGAAGCAGACTTAACAGATTGTGATGATGGCGATACACCGCCAGCTTTTTAAAATAAACGCTCAAAATAATAATACAATAAATTTAAGAGACTATCTGAATAGGCAGTCTTTTTTAATTTAATAAATACCTATATTTACTCAAATGCAGGAACAATGAAACATAACTTTAGGTGATAAAGTCAAAACTAATTCTACCAATCATTATCATATCACAGTTTTGTTGTACATCACTCTGGTTTGCAGGTAATGGGGTAATGGATGATTTGATTGTTAATTTTCAACTTGATGCTAGTGCATTAGGTCATTTAACATCGTCGGTACAATTCGGTTTTATTATTGGCACATTGACATTTGCAATACTGACTATTGCTGATCGCTATTCTCCTTCAAAAGTTTTTTTTATCTGCGCTTTACTTGGCTCTTTGTTTAATGCAGGCATAATATGGGAAGGCAGTAGCCTAAAAAGTATTCTCTTATTTCGTTTTTTTACTGGTTTTTTTCTTGCAGGTATTTACCCAGTGGGAATGAAAATAGCAGCAGATTATTATGAAAAAGGGCTCGGCAAATCACTTAGCTTTTTAGTTGGTGCGTTAGTAATAGGAACTGCATTCCCCCATTTATTAAAGGAGATTACAAATGTGTTCACATGGAAATCTGTGCTGATTGTAACATCAACCCTTGCTGTATTAGGTGGTTTATTGATGGTGATTTTAGTTCCTGATGGTCCTTATAGAAAATCCAGTCAACAACTAGATCTGTCTGCCTTTTTTAGTGTATTCCAGAATCGCAAATTTCGTTCCGCAGCTTTTGGTTACTTTGGTCACATGTGGGAATTGTACGCTTTTTGGGCGTTTGTACCCATTATGCTAATGGCGTATAGTATGGAACACCCAGAAGTAGTATTTAACATTCCGTTATTATCATTTCTAATTATAGGTATAGGTGGATTAGGATGTGTGTTTGGTGGGTACTTATCTCAAGCAATAGGAACCAAACGAATGGCATTTATAGCTCTATTTTTGTCATGCGTATGTTGCTTTGCTTCTCCATTAATATTTTCTCTGGAATCTGAAATTATATTCATTACATTTCTTCTTTTTTGGGGGATGGTTGTAATAGCTGATTCACCTTTATTCTCCACATTAGTTGCACAAAATGTTTCTCCTAAAATAAAAGGAACTGCTCTTACAATAGTTAACTGTATAGGTTTTAGTATTACCATTTTAAGTATCCAATTGATTAATGGAGTAAGAACATTAACAGACTCCAATAGCATTTATATTATTTTAGCAGTGGGTCCTATTATAGGCTTAATGGCATTGTCGACAAAAAAAGAAAAAACAAAGCACAGGGTTAAAAATATTTATTTTTAACCCTGTGCTTTAACTATATAGATTCTTAATTAAGATTTGGCTGTGGGGTTAACCTTAAATAGGGTTTAACTTCTGTGTGTCCTTTTGGAAATAAATTAGGTATTTCTTCGTCTGAAACTGCTGGTACAATAACACAATCATCGCCATTATTCCAGTTAGCAGGTGTAGCAACTTTATGGTAAGCAGTTAACTGTAACGAATCAATTACTCGTAGTAATTCATCAAAGTTTCTACCTGTTGATGCAGGATATGTAATGGTTAGTTTTACTTTTTTATCCGATCCAATTACAAATACAGATCTAACTGTTAGTTTACTATCTGCATTAGGGTGAATCATATCATACAACATTGCTACTTTTTTGTCTTCATCAGCAATAATAGGAAAATTAACAGTTGTGTTCTGTGTTTCGTTAATATCATTAACCCAACCATTATGAGACTCTAATCCATCTACACTTAGTGCCGCTACTTTTACATTCCTTTTATCAAATTCTGTTTTGTATTTTGCTACGGTTCCTAGTTCTGTCGTGCAAACTGGTGTGTAGTCTGCTGGATGAGAAAATAATATTCCCCAACCATCACCTAACCAATTATGAAAATTTATTGTTCCTTCTGTTGTTTGTGCTGTAAAGTTTGGTGCTTCATCACCTAATCTAATTGTACTCATTTTAGTTTATTTAATTAATAATTATTGTTCGGAAATGGTTTTACTGGCGGGCTCTAATAAAATACCAGAAGAATGTTTTCTTCCTTTTTTTTCTAAATTCTGACAGTACTCGTTGAGTTTTTTTAATGAACCGTCGTAAAACTGAACAAAACCTTTCTTTTTAAATAGACTATAAAATATTTTTTTAATAGGATTTTGCTTCTGTAATACAGTTAAATTAACTCTTGTTAAAAGATTTCCAATACGTCTAAGAGTTATCAATAAATCAGATTTTGCTGCATGATTTGTATCTGTCCAAGTGATTAGGTCTTTTGAGATTTCAAAACTACGAGAAGTAAGAAAAGGATCATTTTCATCTCCATTCATAACACATCTGTGTGTGCTACCATTTTTTGTGATTTTACCATTTGTTTTATCACTTCCTTTTACATGAAGTACCCAGAGGTGTTTTGCATGAGTATCAGAAACAACATCAAAGACTAACTCGATAGGCGCATTTATTACAGATTCTACAGAAAGTATCTTACTCATTTCAGGGTCAGATGTATAATTTTCAATAGTAGGTTGAGGAATATGTGATTCTAAAGGAGCTAGCGATAAATAACAATATTTAATATCCCCAAAGTCATATTTACCATTTCCTTGATTTGGTTTTTCCCAAGCAATATGATCTATTTCTATCCATGTGGAGCATGCATTTACAAGTTGATGTGTAATTAAAACATATTCTTTAAGGGAAATATCATTTTTCATGAGTCGATGCGCCACAATTAGATCTTTTCCAAATAACTTTGACCTGGATTTAACTTGATTAATTGATATATTTCCATAATGTATAATGAATTTTAGAGCTAAGCTATTAGCTTTTATACAGGCACCACATTGACATATTCTTTGTGAATCATATTTACGTAAACTTGCATGAAATTTAGTATACATTCTTTGTACTTGAGCAAGGGTTTCAACGGCAGTGGGTTTTCTACCCGTTCTGTAAAAAAGAACAGCATCACCTTCAATTTCCGAAACTTGTAGTTCCATTTCGTTAGCATCTATGAGCGCCTCTAACAACTCTTTAATGATATGTTCGCTATGAGATATTTCAGTTTCATGAACAAACTTGGTAAAACCACTTATATCAGGAATGAAAATAAGCGTTGGTTGTGCAGTGGATTCATTTGATGGTTTCATATGGTTTAAAATCTTTAAAATTAGTTAGTGGCACTAATATATAACTAAATACGGCGTATACAAAGCCTCTCAATTTGAGAGACTTTGTGCTTATTATTTAAGCATTTAAATAAGTTTCTAAATTGTCAATGATTACATTATAGAAACCACCAAATAAACCCTTCATGTCCTCTTGAACTTCCGATGATGAATCAAAATCACATTTCCAAGTGACGCTACTATTTGTATTATCTACTGCGGTTACTTTCACATCACTAACATAATTAGTCACGGGAAAAGGTCCATCTGTTATAATATACTGCATTTCCATTTTATCATCATCAGCAAAATTTAATATTTCATTAATTTTTGCACCATCTGGCATGACACAGGTTCTGGTTGCTCCCTTGCCCTCTCCAGAAGTTGTTGAGCTTGCTATCGGCGAATAATTTTCAATTCCTCTAAATGATGATAATGCTTCCCAAGCTTTTTTTGCTGGAACATTAATTTGTTTACTTACACTTACTTTAGTCATAACTTGATGTTTTAAATTTATATATCAAATCTAAACATTGACTAAGCAGAATAAAAAAATGGCGTTCAGTTATTTTCTGAACTATATTATAAAGGAAAGTTGTTCGTCGATATATTTACGCAATTCTGGAACATCATTTAGCTTATATAGAATACTCATGCTAAAAATGATACCTAATAAAAAATCAGCATAATTATCAATACATTCCTTTTTTTTAAATTGCCCTAATTCATAAGATTTTTTAAGAACAACTATATAACTGTCTTTTAAGACTTCCAGATATGAATCATATCTATCAACAACTTCTTGGTTTTCGTTTCTTAACTCAACAATGGTGTTAACCATTAAACAACTTTTAGGAAATGTTTTATTCTTTAAAGCGTCTATTAGCTCATAAAAAAATAGTTTTAAAGATTCTAAACCTTTGTTTGATGCTCTTAGTTGACTTAAAAACGGATCGGAATATGTATTTGTATAATAGTCTAAAGATCCTGTGAACAGCATATCTTTAGAATACTTATTATACAAAACAGATTGACTTACTTCTAGATATTTAGATAGTTCTTGTACAGAAAGTCCTTTATACCCTTTAATCCAAAATATTTGTTGGGCGCGTTCTATTAAATCATTATATGATGCGTTTAATACTCTAGCCATGATTAGATAAAATTAATTGAATACCGTTTAACAAATACTTTTCCTGCTCTTCTCTGGTATGAATAAGACAGAAGCTCATAGCCGTACAATACAATCCTATAAGGTGTTTTGATAAAAAATTAGATTTGATTTCTGAATAATCATGCCTTACCAGTAATTTTGAGAATAGATTTTCTATTTCTTTTAAGTAACTTTTAAGGTTTTCTTTTACAGAAACATCGCTATCAGCTAATTCTGTACCTATATGTATGATATAGCACCCAGGAATAGGATTGCTATCGTCCAAGAAAGATAGATAAAATTCAAACAGGACTTGAATTAATTCACCTTCTCTGTCTAGTATCGAAAACTTGCTTTTACAAAATCGATCTCGATACAAATCAAATGAAGCGTAAAGTATACCTAGCTTGTTATCAAATTCGTTGTATAATGAAAATCTGTTAACACCAGTATATTCAACCAAATCATTAATTGAGCATCCATTAACACCATTTTTCCAAAATAACTCAATTGTTTTTTCTAAAACTTTATTTGGATTATATTCTTTATATCTCATTTAAAACAAATATACAAAGTTTGTGAAATTTTATAGCGACAGTGTTATACATAAGCAGTTTACAAACAGCAAGATGTTCTATGAAAACAAGTGTGAGTCTTAAAAATGTTGTATGACTTTTATTTTTATTAAAGTAAAACTAAAATGGATCAATCTCAAAAGTTGTGTGTAAATTTGATGAGGAATGCTATTTTTGCATAAAAAAGACAAGACCTTGCATTTATCTGTAGACCTACTCAAGTTATTATTACCAGAATTATAAATTACGCACTTTGATATCATAAACCATAAAACAGAATCTAGTGATATCCATTTATATTTTGAAGAGAAAAAAGACA